>CAZGMJ010000047.1:0-41477 GCA_964526785.1 uncultured Pirellulales bacterium | reverse complement strand
TGGTGGGCAGCAAAGCGGCGCCGGTATTAACAAAGATCGGTACAATGGCGAGGGTTGTTGTATTGTCGCTTAAGAGCATAAAAGAGAAACTCAACGTCATTTCCTTGCTTTGATTTGCATTTAGAACTGCATTCTACGGCATTGTATCGAGAACAATCTTTTTGCCGTCGAATGAGACCTTCTGCTTGCCGACCACGATTGTGTCGCCTTCGATTCTCGGCTCCGGCTCGCAATCCCTGGTCAGGAACTTGAACGCGAATGCAACGCCTCCTGCGGAGAGTACGCGCTCAGATGGAGCCCCGGGGCCGCACATCACGAGCATTGCCTCGGCGCCGGATGCCCTCGAGAAGTCGATGGCAAGATGGGTGCCGTCGGCGCCGCGAAGGATGGAGGAACCGTCTTCCGCGTGCACGAAATGCTCAATGTCCGTCTTCATCCGGCCCCATTTGGTCTTCTCGCCCAGCCCCCATATGGTGACGTCTCCCTTTGTATTGGCTTTGTGCCAGCCGCGCGTGTTGCGAGTCTGTATCGAGATTACGATGTCGCCTTCATCCCGCCAGCGGTTACGGCACATGAAAAAGCCCCACTTGCTGTCCATCACTGCATTCGGCAGAATATCACCGGGGTTCTGCTCCGCCAGGTCCACAGGCCAGTTGATAAAGGCCAGAACAGCGTTGTGCGGGTAAACACTCGGCGTGTCCAATGGCGTGCCCGCTTTGGCGTCGGCATCCCTTAGATGATGATTGTAGAACCACAGTAGTGCGCGTTTATGCGCCTCGGCAACCGCACCGAATCCCTGCGCAAAGTAACCCGCTCCGCTGAGCCCGTCGCGATCCCACACGTTGTGTGGATAGGCGCCTCGTTTGGGAAAGTCCATGCGTCCATCGCGCGGAATCGTCAGGAAGATCCACTTAAGGGTCATCCACGGAGCATTCGGCCGCGGCGAAATGAAGTCCCGCCCGCCCGCGACTTTCCATGCCTTCAGCGCCGAAGCGAAGGCGATGTGTGAGGACATCGAACCCGTACCGTCGCCTTCGGGGAACCAGCCGTGGTCGCCGAAGCCCTCTGTGAGGTTCCGTACCATGGCTCTGGAGCTCTCCTCCAGCAGCTTTCTTATCTTCGCAGAATCGACGCCGGGCTCGCCCATGATCGCCAGAACTGCAAGCGCTCCGCCCCCGACCTGCATGCCCCAGTGGTTGCTGGCCGGCATGTGTCTGGAGCCGCGAACCAATTCGGCCAGGCTCATATACTTGCCCTCGTCGTAGTTGTAGATCGCCTCACTGATCTTGCGACGATATGCCTCATCCCAGCCATCGTAGCAAAGGTCATATCCGACGGCGTACCAGCCGAGCGACGGACCCGCCCGCAGGGCGCCGTTGGGTGATTTAAAGGAATAGCGGCCTCCTGCATCGCGGTCGCGTATTCCTTCCAACGCCCATTCGAAGCACTCTTTGCCGAGTTCGGCATACTTCTTTTTGCCCGTAATCTGGTAGAGCAGGCCGAACCCCGCGGCGTGCGACATCGTGTACGCCCCGACAGGCAGTTCGTCCTTGCCGGTCTCATCTGTTCTCTTATGCAGGGGCATAGCCTCTCCGCCGCCCAGGAGCACTTTGAGCCGTTCGACGATTGCTTTGCCCTCCCGCGTTTCGGCACGCCGGCGCAATTCAGGCAGGTCCGGTTTGCGAAAGAACAGACGTGGATGTTCCGTTGCCGCAGGCTTTGTCCACCCGTCGACCGCATCTGGCCAGGGCCGCTCCTGATCGGCCGCCCGCGATGTCGTAATAAACAGCGATACGGCCAGAATCGCTGATAAACAAGCCGTCGTGCGTGGCATTACCTGTCTCCTGTACTTAATGTCATTTCCGGCAACTTCTTCATCATCCGTGTCTGTCGTCGAAACAGGCTGGATGATGTACTTTCGACATTGTCATCATACTTTATGCCGGGCCGCAAAAGCAAGAGGGTGTATCGATTGGCCGGGATCTCCCGCCCCTGCAGTGGCTGACCAAGGCAGCGGATCGTTCGATAGGCATTCCACCCTGGCCGCTATCCGTCTCATGCCGCACTTGCAATCCAACGGTTGTCTGCTAAACTGGATTGCCGCCTCGAAGGTTCGACGGCCCGACTGTCACAATGTCGCATTTGGAGCATGCAATGAGTGTATATGTTCGTCGCAGCAGCGTGTGCCTGCTTCTCCTGTCGGTCTCATTCCTTTCCTTGTCAATCCCGACGGCAGGCGGTGCCGAAGAGACCTCAACGGAGGTGCTTGGGGCCGATACAATCTGGCGTTTTCATATGACGTATCGACGCGACTACGGTGAGCGTCAAAGGGCTGCCGAACCGGTCAAGTTTCGCTGGGTCCGGTGGGGCGAGCAACTGGCCGGACCGCTGCCTGAGACTGACTGGTATCAACGCCTGTTTGACGATTCAGGATGGCCCCGTCGAAAAGGCCCGTTTCTTGGCGGTTATGGCGCAACGAAGCGACCGGGTGCGGCCCTGATCTGTTTGCGAGGCAAATTCGGTGTTAGCTCGCCGTCAGAGGTTGAAGGCCTTCGACTGCAGATACGTTATCGCGGGGGCGTGGTCGTGTACCTCAATGGTGTTGAGCTCGCGCGGGCGCACATGCCTGCAGGTGAAATCCAGCCGCTGACCCATGCCGAAGCGTATCGGCGCCAAGCATTCGTTACGTCGGATGGTACAATGCTCAGGGATTACGGGCGGCGGGAACCGCCCGAAGATGTGCGGGACCGGCTGGACGCGCGCATTCGCCGATATGCGGTTGAGATACCTCCGAAGTTGCTGCGAAAGGGTACGAATGTCCTCGCTTTGGGTTTCCATCGTGCGCCTCTGCCGGATGACTTGCCGGATCTGAGCAGGTTGAACTGGGACACCGTTGGTATGTGCGGCGTCGAGCTTACCGCCGATTCAAGCCGGACCGTGCGACCAAACATCGCCGGGCCGGAGAAGTTTCACGTCTGGACGGCCGACCCCATGCTGCGGGTCGGTTTCGACGCGGATTACGGCGATCCTTTCGATTCGCAGATGGACATCAAGCTGGTGGCCCCTCGCAATGGTTTCGCTTCGGGACAGGCGGTCATCAATTCGCCGTTGCCTTGCAAGCAACTCTCTGCGAGAATGACTGATCTGGAAAGCCCAAGCGGTTCTGTGATTGCCGCATCAAATGTGCGGCTTCGATTCGCGGACGTCTTTCGCCAAAGCTGGCCCGAAGCCGGGCGAAGTCACCAGGACGATCCGGAACCGAGTTTTGTTCCCCTGCTGGAAGAACCGCTTGGCAGTGCGCGCCTGCAGCCTGTGTGGCTGACTGTCCATGTGCCGCCGGACGCCGCCCCGGGCTCATATAAGGCCAATCTGCACATTGAGACGAATACAGGAACCGCTGCCGTTCCCGTCGAACTGATGGTATATAACTGGCAGGTGGCTGATCCGAAGGATTGGCGAACATGGGTCAACCTAATGCAGTCACCCGAGTCGGTGGCGGGCTACTACGGAGTACCGCTATGGTCGGACCGTCATTTCGACCTTATGGCCCGTTCGTTCAAGCTGATGGCGGAGGCGGGCAACGACTTGCTCGGTATTTCTGCGGTTGGCAGGAACGTATTCGGCGACGATCCGTTAATCGTATTTCGCGAGCAGGACGGCAGGCTCGTACCGGAGTTCAAGTTTCTGGATCGTTATCTGAAACTGTACGATGAGATTGCAGGGCCGCCCACGTTTCTGTCGCTTCAGGTCTGGAGTTATGGAATGTATCAGCGAGGGGCCGGACGGGATGGTGGCAAAGTTGAGAAACGAGCCGAGACCATCCCGGTCGTGCAACTGCGGAACGACGAATTGGCCGGCATCGAGATTCCCATATACGGCGAGCCGGGCACCGAGCAGTTGTGGGCGGCGGTTATGGACGGGTTGGCTCGGCGCGTGGAAGCCCTGGGGTGGGGCAAAGACTGCATTCTGCTTGGCACCTCCGGTGACGCGTGGCCCTCGCCGATTACCGTGAGTTTCTTCAAAAAGATCGCGCCGTACGCACGTTGGCGAGCCATAACCCACGGCAGCGGCGCCCCGCAATGGGGCGGAACGCCCGCCGAGCGAACCCAGCCCAACGGTATGGTTGTTGGCTGTCTCGAACTTGCCAGACGCATCACCAACATGCGCGAAAAGGTCGAACTGTGTCCGGTCGCCTGCAACGCCCGCGATTGTGTGCGGATCAATCCGTTCGGCTACCGTTCGCTGCCGGGCACTAACACGATCAGCGCAAACTTCGATGGAATTTGCTGGAAGGGCCTGGACTACTGGCAATATACGCTGCCCACCAGAGAGACTCGTAAGGCGCTGAATACCTACGTACATTTCGGCAATATCGTCGGCGGCGATCCGCGAACGATGGCCGCCCCCGGACCGAACGGACCGGTTGCCACAGTACAGTTCGAGATGCTTCGCCAGGGATTGCAGGAGACCGAGGCGATGCTCTTCATACGCCGGGCTTTGCACGACGAGAAAACCCGGCGCGCGATCGATGATGATCTCGTCCGGCGATGTGAAGAGGCGATGGAACGATTGCTGTGCCTGCTCGAGACCGGACTTCGCTACAGTCCACAGGGCGGGGGCGATGTGCACAGGCATGTTGAGCATCTGTACGAAGTGACCGCCGAATTGGCGGCCGCGATCGAGACGAAATAGGGTTTGTGCGTATGCCGGTCCAAAGCAGGTTGTCACATTCAGCAAAGTCGTTGGTTGGCGCAAAGTCGCTGTGCTCCTTCTACTTGCTCGGTTTCATGCTGTGCGGTTCCGGTCTGCGGGCCGCCGATTGGCCGATGTGGCGATATGATGCAGGTCGCACCGCCGTATGCTCCGCTGAACTGCCGGGCGAATTGCATCTGCACTGGCATCGCAAACTCCCGCCCCAGATCCCGGCCTGGAAAGACGAAACCTCAATGCAGTTCGACCGCAGTTACGAGCCCATTATCGTGGACGGACTGCTGCTGGTCGGCTCTACCGTGAACGGACGGCTCACTGCATATAGGCTCGATAGCGGCGTCGAGGCGTGGCGCTTCTACACGGAAGGTCCAATTCGCTTGGCCCCGGCGGCGTGGAAAGGGAAAGTTTACCTCGCCAGCGACGACGGATTTCTGTATTGCCTCAACGTAAACAATGGACGATTGCGATGGAAGTTCCGGGCGGGTCCTTCGGATCGCTGGCTTCTCGGTAACGAACGCCTCGTCTCTACATGGCCCGTGCGGGGAGGCCCTGTCGTGGCGGACGGCAAAGTGTTCCTTGCCGCAGGTGTCTGGCCGTTCATGGGAACATTCATCTATGCGCTGAATGCTGAGACAGGTGACGTCGTCTGGAGCAATGACAGCCTGAGTTTCACCTATCGCAAACTGCCTCATCCGGGCGCCGAGGGTTTTTCCGGCCTTTCGCCACAGGGATACCTGTCCGTCGTGGGAGACAAACTCATCGTGCCGGGCAGTCGGTTCAGGCCTGCCGTCCTCGATCGCAATTCCGGCAAACTGGAGTACTTCGGCCGTGCCGGATCGCCCGTCGTTGTGGGCCGGGGTCGCTACGCCTTCGCGGGCGGACGTATATTTCGAGCCGATCAGGACTACTCAGTCAAACTCAGGGAACATAAGCGAATATCCGCCCCGGTACTTGCTCGTGACAGGTGGTACACCCGCAATGTTGCTGTGGACCCGGCGAGTATGACGCTGCAAGAGATGACCGCCGAGGACAGTTCGACACAAGAGAAGTACCGCCTGATGAGCGGCCGGATCAAGGAAGTTGCCACGTATCGCGGAACACCATTGTTGCTGGCCGCCGACAGACTCCTCGTGGCAAATGGCCGGAATCTTGAACTTCTGGATGTGTCGGAAAAATCCGTCCGGCCTGCGAAGCTATGGAATACCACGATCGATGGCGATATAGCTTCGGCTGTTTCCGCAAACAGCAGGCTCATCGTCATAACACTTCAGGGGGACCTGTACTGTTTCGCGCCCGACAAAGCAGAGCCGAGGCGTTATGAATGCAGGGGAGTCAATAACCAAGAGTATTCACAAAACGACGAAGCCCGGCGAATACTCGAGCGTACGAAGATCTTGGAAGGTTGTTGCATCGTGTCAGGAGCGGGCGATGCGGCCTTCATCGAAGGGCTTATAAGGCAAAGTCGCCACTACGTGATTGTGATCGACAGCGATGCCGAATCCGTTAACGCCCTGCGCAAGCGGCTTGACTCGATTGACCTGTACGGACCTCGCTGCACAGCGATAGTGGGACGGCTTGCCGAGACGACCTTTGTTCCGTACTTGGCGAATCTCATTATTGTGAGCGGGGACCACGCTAAGGAACTGTCAGGCGATGCGACTGCTATCAGAAATGTTTTTACACTTCTCCGACCATACGGCGGAACTGCGTGGTTTCAGACCGATGGAGACCTCGCCGAGGCGTTTGCGCGGCAGGTAGGCCGTATGGATCTGTCTGGTGCACAAGCCGAAACGCATCACTCGCATGTACTGCTGCGGCGAATGGGTGCGCTGCCGGATGCGGCCGACTGGTCCGGCCAGAATGCCGACGCGGGCAACACGCGGTGCAGTCGCGACCAACTGGTCAAAGCCCCGCTGGGTGTCCTGTGGTTCGGCAATGCATTGTCCAACGAACTGGTCCTGCCGCGCCACGGCGAGGGGCCGGTCCAACAGGTGGCCGGCGGCAGGATGTTCGTGGAAGGGCCGGACTCCATCAGTGCCGTTGACGTGTACACGGGACGATTGCTTTGGACTCGGCGATTTCCCGAAGTCGGCAAACTGTTCACTTCGACCAAACATCAACTTGGTGCACACTCGACGGGAAGCAACTTCTACGCCGTTGACGACGCGGTTTACGTGGCGTTGGAGGACAGATGTGAAGCCCTTGATCCGGCCACCGGCAAGACGCAGCGGACGCTCAGATTCGACGATGAATCCGCCTGGCATTTTCTGCTGGTATACCAGGATCTGCTTATCGCCGGCCGCCATCCGATCGTAGACCGGACGCAGTCGCCGCGGCGGGTCTATAGTCCGACATCGAGCCAATCGATTGTCGTTATCAAACGCACAACCGGCGATATTCTCTGGCGGCAGAAGGCGAGACACAGCTTTGCCCACTATGGCATTGTCGCCGGCAACGGGAGGATATACTGCATTGACCGCGTTCCGATTGAGCAGTTCAGGCAATCCGGGCATGCCGACAGTGAGACGGACGATTCGCGGATCGTTGTCTTCGATGCGCTCTGCGGTGACCTTCTATGGGAAAAAGATGAGTATGTCGGCAGAAAGCTCTCCTATGCAGCCGAGCGCGACATTCTGCTCTCGCACGCTGCCTTTCGCGGAAGTGATGGCCGCGTGCTCTGGCACAACAGCGCCCTCGAAGAGCCCCTGTGGGCGGGTAAATGGGGCCTGATCCTTTGCGGCGACACGATTATCAGCCAGACGAATCAGGCCTTTGATCTGCAAACGGGAAAGCCGAAGGAGTGGCTGAATCATGATGGCAACCGCGAAACATGGAGTTTTCCCCGGAGTCACGGCTGCGGACCAGTGGCGGGCAGTTCGCACCTGCTGACGTTCCGCTCCGGTTGCGCAGGCTTCTATGATCTTGCACGCGACGGCGGGACCGGCAATTTCGGGGGCTTTCGTTCGGGCTGCACTTCGAACTTGATCGTGGCCAATGGCGTGCTGTGCGCTCCGGATTACACGCGCACCTGCACGTGTGAGTACCAGAACCGCTCCTCGCTGGGAATGGTGACAGCCGAAGAAGTTGAATACTGGACCTATGGGGGTATCCCGTCGTCCGATGGTATCGGTATAAATTTCGGTGCCCCGGGCGACCGAAAGACGGCCGGTGGAGCACTATGGATGGAATACCCGCAGGTTGGCGGGCAGGGCTTTGACATCCCCATAAACGTCTCCGGAGCGGGACTCGAATGGTTCTATCGTCACAGTTCGCGGATCAAGACGGGCGGCCCCAAGTGGGTGGCCTCTTCCGGCGTCGAAGGGGTGGAGAAGATATCTATCGATCTGTCAGAGACCCGCTTCAGGGCCGGCCCGATCACCGTGTTTCTGCATTTCGCCGAGCACGAAGCAGCCGCCGAAGGGCAGCGGATATTCGATGTACGCATCGAAGGCAGGACGACTTTGCACGACTTTGACATCGTCGAGGTTGCCGGAGGGCCGTCGCGCGCCGTTGTGAGGGAGTTCCGCGTTGCTGACTGGGAGGACGAGTTGACAATTCATTTCGATGCCGGGAAGGGCTCGCCCGTGATTTGTGGTATGGAAATACGTGCCGGCCGAGCCGATAGCCGGTGATCTTATGCGAGGTTTGCACTATATGATTGGATATACAAACGAAAGCGTGCATCATCGAATGAGGCGCGTCGGTCTGATTGTCGTCATTGCGCTGTTAATACCTGCCGGCCGCCTGCCGGCGCTCATCAACCCGAGCTATACACCTGTCGACCTTGTGTACCAGTCCGATACGATTATTGCATTAAGGCTGATGGTGCCGGATGATACCGGCCGGATTCGAATGGCACAGGCGGATCCGATCCGAGGCGAGAACCCGGTCGATCTGGAATTGACCGCTCCGGTCTCATCATTTGGCGACTCACTGGGTGTGGGCGAGGCTTTCGGGGGTTTGAAACAATCGCATGCGATCATGTTCACGGGCAGTTTCAGCGATGCATCCATGGTGGGCGGAGCCGGCGGACCCGACGAGCCCGTCGGTGCGATCCTGATCGGGACGAACTGGTTCGCGTTGCAGCATGAAAGCGACCGGCGGTTCCTTCTCGCTGAAGATCCCTTTGACTTGCGGGCTGTCTGGGCGGGCGGCAGCGAAATGCTCGAGCGCCTGGTCCGCCATGCAATTGACGACCCGCGTGCAACCGTACCCACAAAGGTGGGCGTCCGATGGAAGGACGTCTCTCCTGTCGCCCAAATAGCGGGCCAGGCCGGCCATTGTTCTGTCATTTTCCTTGGAAATCCGCCCAAACCGCTCCTCGTCGTTGCGTCCGGCACCGGCGATCGCCTCTTTGACATAAGCCATGCCGATCGACAGGTAGTAGATGTCACCGACGAGTTTGACTCGACTACACGTTCCAGGCATGCCTGCTGGGGCGATTTTAATGGCGATGGCATGCTTGACCTGGCGTCGTCAGATGGCGAGTCCATAACGTTCGTCATGACGGAAAAGGATGCTGGCTTTTCTCCGCCGGGTCCAGTTGTGCGAATTGATGCAGGAATAGTAAGTCTGTGCGCAGCGCCTTGCCGACAAAGCAAGACCAAAGCTGGTGTCGTAGTCGGCACAGAACATGGGGTTGTTCATGTCGAGTTGGACGGCACTGGAAAGTTCGCCATGAGCGAACTGGAGCATACCGGCGTGCAGGAGGATGTTATGACCGGACCGTGTATCGCCGCCGATTTCGACGACGATGGACGCTGCGATGTATTGCAGGTATCCTCCAAGGGTGCCCACTTTTACAAAGGAACAAACGACGGCTTTGCATCTGGCAGACCGACTTGCCAGAGGCCTCTGACAAGCAATCCCCGGGTAGCTCGCGCGGGTGATTTCGATGCCGACGGTTCGCTGGATGTGGTGGTCGGGGGAGAATACGGCATTGTATTGCTGAGCAATGACGGCAATGCGAGGTTCACCGTGGTGAACTACCAGACCGGCGAACTGGCGTATATAGCAAAGCCTAACATCATGGACGCATCCGCATGTGATATAAATGCTGACGGCCGACAGGATCTGGCCCTTTTTTATTCCGATATGGGGCCGCAGATATTTTTCAACCGTGGTTTTCGTTGCTTCGGCTACGCGGTGGAGCTCGACATGGGAGATGCCGGCGTCAAGAGCCTCCCCTCGGTCATGAAAGGACAAAAGGGCGGAACTATAGCCGATCTCAACGCAGACGGCATTCAGGAGATGATCGTGCTTTCAGCCGACGGCGAACTCGCAGTCCTGTGGACCGAGCCTGTACGACCTGCTACTCTGTCCGTATCTGTAGTCCTGCCCGCTTCCATCGTTGCTCCCGTCAAAGTAACCGGCTACGACGGCAAACGCTGTCTTGGCGCCCGTCTCGTAACGCCGGGCGCTGCTGCCCTCTTCGGCAAGGTGAACAAAGGACCGCTTCTGCTCGAATGGCGGGATGCTGACGGGACCGAACGAAGCCACCGGTCTATCGTGCTCAAGCCGATGACTGTCGAATTGCCGCTGAATCCCAAATAGTGCAGGAATATGTTGCAGATAACCCGCGCAATCTGCGAACAACCCACGCTGGGTGTTGTGCCGGTCCTGATCGGCCCCATCCAGGTACTGCTCACGCTGCTGCCCGCCATTCTCCTGTCGTTGCTGGCGATTCTCGTTTCGCTCTTCAAGCCCCGTGTCCTCAAGACCATCGTCCTCCTGCTGTGGAGGCAGAAAGCTGCGGTAGCAATACTCGCGCTGTGCATCTTGCTGCTTGCCAATCTCCTCGGTGGTGCCAGGCCCGATAGCTCGATCGCACGAGCCGAAACCGATGGTCGGGATTGGCCCGCGTTCCGGGGCGGACTGGCCCGGCGCGGCGCCGTATCCGATGCCAATGAGCCGATGACCGCTGAACCGGTATGGACATGGAAGCAGGACCGCGAAGCCTTCTTCTCGTCTCCGGCGATTGTCGGCAATCGCGTCTATGTGGCCTCCGCAACCATGAAAGTCTTCAACCAGAGCGGATCGATCTATTGCTTTGACGCGGACACCGGCGCCGTCGTCTGGCGTGCGGCTCCAAAGCGTTACCGCCCGACATTCTCCTCCCCGGTTATCTCGGGCCGCTATCTGGTGTGCGGCGAGGGACTGCACCTCACGGACGACGCGAGGATCATCTGTCTCGATTTACGCCCCGGGCGCCAGGGACAGGTTCTGTGGGTCCACAGGACGGCCAGTCACGTCGAATGCACGCCGGTTATATACGAAGGCCGCGTTTATGTCGGCGCAGGTGACGACGGCTACTACTGCCTGCAACTCGAACCGGATGAGAATCGCCGGGCCAAAGTGCTCTGGCACGTCGAAGGCGGACCGCAATATCAGGACGCCGAGACCTCGCTGGCCGTTCACGACGGCAAAGTCTTCGCCGGACTCGGCCAGGGCGGCAGGGCGATATGCGTGCTCGACGCCGAGACGGGAGAGGAAACCGCCCGCTTGAATACGCCGTATCCGGTCTTCGGACCGCCTGCAATTGTTGGCGGCCGACTCTACGTGGGTATGGGCAACGGCAATTACGTTAATACCGCCGAAGAGGTACGCCAGGTTGAAATCGCTCGCATGCAGAAGGCCGGCGCAGAAAAAACGCAGTTGGAAGCGGCAAACAGTCAATTGAAACCCGCCGGTGAAGTCTGGTGCCTCGACGTTGACACGCTCGATGTGATGTGGCGATTCGCGACGGACAGAACCGTGCTCGGCGCGGTTGCCGTTGCAGACGACGATCTCTACTTCGGCACTCGCGGCGGTACGCTCTATTGTCTGAATCGCAGGGGGCAACTGGTCGCAAAACGCGACATGCACGGACCCATAATTGGCTCTGTCGCCATATCCGGACAACTGGTGTACGTGATGACAAATCACGGTACGCTTTGTGCGCTGCGCCGACGACTGCTTGAGCCTGTCTGGGAGACGACCGTCAGCACGCAGCCCATGTGCATCAGTTCCCCCGCGGTGGCCCGGGGACACGTGTACGTCGGAACCGAACACGACGGATTTGTATGCATCGGTGGGCGGGGCGATGTGGCCGCGCACAGACTGTGGCAAGGATACCTGGGAAAGCCCGGTAGCGGCGGCAAGGCCGACACCGCGCCGCTGCCTGAATTCGGCGCATACCAGTGGTCCTATCCCGAAGACCAGCAGGGCCGGGACGGTGATGTGCTCGTAACTGCTCCGCCCGCTTCCGTGGACGGGCGCCTATTGATCCCCCTGTCGGCCCCCGCCCGTTCGGGATTGGCATGCCTGCGCGGGGGCGAAGCAGAGACTGGATCGCCCGAGCAGCAGTGGTTCTACGACACCAACAACGGCGTGCACGTGTCACCCGCTTTGATCGATGAGCGCGTATTCGTTTGCGATGGACGGCCCGGCGAGAACAACCGGAATCTCCATTGCATCAATCTCAGCAATGGTGCCGCCTTCTGGAAGAGACCGCTCGCTGAGGGAGCTTCCGGGGTGTTGGCTGTCACACCACGACTTGCCTTCGTTCAGGACGACCTTCGCCGGTTGACCGCTTACGACCTTGACGGAAAACGCCTCTGGTCACGACAGATCGGCCCGATGCTGCACGCTCCCACAATCGCAGGGGCTATTGCGGTTGCTGTCGCCGTCGATCCGCCCGAGATGACCGCTCTGGATGCCCGGACGGGCGGATACCTGTGGTCTGTGCCGATTGCTTCGATGCCGCAGACGTCGATCGTCTGTCGGGGCGCAAGCCTGTTTCTGGGGACCCGCGCGGGTGTCGAGGCATTTCACCTGACTGATGGCCGAAAGCTCGCAGGCTGGAATGTGGAAGGTGGCGGCGCGACGGGAGACTTTGCGCTCGCTGAAAAACGCCTGGCATACGTAAACGCTGGCGCCGAACTCGTCTTGATTTCGCGCAGCGATGGCTCGGTGCTGCGGAAAATACCGGGCGCTCGCAGGGGTTCAACGCCGTTCTTCGACCGCGGGACAGTATTCTGGCAGGCCGCCGAGGGTGTCATGAAGATGGATTTGCCTCCAACGGAGACGGCTGAACCCGTAGTCTGGACCGACACGTCCTGGCTGGGAGATATGACCGCGCCGATGATCGCCGTCGGTTCGCGTATATACATGGGCAGATCGGGCTGGGGACTGGTCTGCCTGGGGGAGGCGCAATGAACTCCGCGACGCAGTGGATATACTACTTTTCCGACCCGCCGACCGACGACGATCCTGTTGCGCTGCGCGACTTGCTGGGTGGCAAGGGAGCGGCCCTGAAGGAGATGAGCCGTGCAGGACTCGCTGTGCCCCCGGGCTTCACAATCAGTACGGACTGTTGCAGGGCATACTTCGAGCGGCAGCACCGATGGCCGGAGAAGTTGGGTGAGCAATTGCGCGACAATCTCAGCAGACTGCAGCAGGATGCCGGCAGGACATTCGGCCGAGGCCGCAAGCCCTTACTGCTTTCGGTGCGCAGCGGAGCGGCCGTCTCGATGCCCGGTATGATGGACACGCTGCTCAACTGCGGACTGCATCCGGGACTCGCTGATGATTGCCGATGCGGACAGAACTTCTGGGCCGTGTATCGACAGTTCATCCGGATGTTCGCCCGGGTCGCTGCGGGTCTCGATCCGGCTGTATTCGACCGACCGCGGGATGAACCCGTCGAGTGCAGTATGCGAGAATCTGCTCTGGCGGACCTTGGGACGTACGAGCGTGCCACGGGCCGACCATTCCCGACCGAGCCGTGGCAGTGTCTGGTGGAATGCGTCAACGCGGTGTTCGAATCCTGGCACAATGACAGAGCTCTTGCATATCGAAAACGCAACCATATCGAAGGTCTTCGCGGCACCGCGGTCAACATACAGGCGATGTTTCCCTCGCAGGTCTCGGGAATCGTGTTCACCAGAGATCCCGCCAATGTCAAGTCGACGAAGATGCTCGTCGAGGCTTCTTATGGGCTTGGCGAGGCGGTTGTCTCCGGCCAGGTCGATCCGGATTGCTTCTGTGTCGATCGCGACAATCTAAGTATCGAATCGCAGATCGGCGAAAAACGTGCCGCAACGTTGAGCCTGGGGCTTGATGCGGGCGATCCGGACCGAACCAAAGCCGCACTCGATAACGAACAAATCACGCACCTGGCCCAGCTTGCCCTCCAGGTCGAGGCGTTCTACGGTCACCCCGTGGACCTCGAATTCGGATATGCGGACGGGCGATTTGCTTTGCTTCAGTCCAGACCTATACGCGGGTTGCACGTGGCCGAAGATGCCGAACGTGCCAGAGTCGAAGAAATAGACCGACTGCGGCAGATCGCGGCGGGCGATCGGCGATGCTGGGTGGCGCACAATCTGGGAGAAACGCTCCGATTCCCGACACCCATGACGTGGGACATTATGAGCCGATTCATGAGCGGCACCGGCGGATTCGGCAGAATGTATCGCATGCTCGGATATAGACCTTCCCGGCGAGTCCATGAGCGAGGCTTCCTGGAGTTGATCCTCGGCCGAATCTATGCCGACCCGACGCGCCTGGCGGAGTTGTTCTGGGATCGCATGCCGCTGGCCTATGATGTCGAGGCCCTGGTTGATGACCGCAGCCTTCTCGATCGCGCACCGACTCGGTTCGATCCGCAGAAATGCGGCCCTGATTTCCTCCTGCATCTGCCCGGTACCGTGTGGGCGATGCTGAAATGTTCCCGCACGATGCAGGCGATGGAGAATCAGGTCCGTGATCGCTTCGAACAGCAGATACTACCGGCGTATCTCGACTATATTCATGAAGGACATTCGCAGGACCTGGCCGAACTGTCAGACTCCGGTCTGATCGCCGAATTGCGTTCGCGGTGCAGGCGAGTCCTTGATGAGTTCGGCGCCGAATCCCTCCTCCCGGGCTTCTTCGGCGGCCTCGCATACGAACGTTTGACGTCGATGCTCGCCCAACTGATGGGCGAGCAGGAGGGACGCCGGACGGCCATGACCCTCGTTCGAGGACTCGATACGGACATGACGGTCCGGCAGAGCCTGATGCTGCACGACGTGGCCCGTGGCCGTGCCACCTTGCCGGATTTCCTGGATCGTTTCGGCCACCGATGCGTCAATGAGATGGAACTGGCGGAGCCTCGATGGCGGCAGGATCCCTCCTATCCGCAGATGATGGTTGAGCAGTTCGCCGCCGAAAGGACGTTCGATCCATCGCAGGTACATCACGCCAACGTCACCGAGCGAAACAAAGTTGAGAAGGGCTTGCCCGGCCTTCTCAGACATTGGGGCGGGACCACGTTTGGCGAATCGATCCGTCACAATATCCACCTGGCACAGACCCTCTTGCCCTATCGTGAAACAGGCAAACATTACCTGATGATGGGATATGAGCTTGTTCGCCTGTGTCTGGAGGAACTGGGACGCAGATGGGATCTGCAATGGGACATATACTTCCTCAAGATGAGCGAATTGGACGCGTTCTCGCATGATTCGGATAGCCTCCGCGAGTCCATCCGCAGTCGCAAACTGCGCCACAAGGCTCTGCAACGACTCGACGCCCCCGACGTTATCGAATCCGGGACTCTGGAGACCCTCGGGCTAATCCGCGAATGCGACATGCTTTCAGAATATGAAAGCGTGCCCATCTCCCCGGGCGCGGCAACTGGTGTGGCCCGCATTGTGCGCAATCCGAATGAAAAACGGGATGTCGGCCGGGACTGTATTCTGGTTTGTCCTTCTACGGATCCGGGTTGGACCCCGCTGCTCATGCAGGCCGCAGCCCTCGTTGTTGAGCGGGGCGGCGTCCTGTCACACGGAGCGATTGTGGCGCGGGATTTCGGCATTCCTGCGGTGGTATGTGCGAATGCGACTCGTCTCCTGCAGGACGGTCAGAAGATCCGGGTCGACGGCAACACCGGAACAATAGGAATTCTGGAGCGGTAACGCAACATGTTCGAACGAATAGGCTCATACTGTGTTTCGCTTCTCGACCCGCTGCTCGGCTGGATGCTGTATCTGCCTTCGGATATCCGGCTGCTGCTGGTCGCCGGGATCAGCGCCCTCATACTTGTGCTTCTTCGTCTGCTTGTGACGGATCAGGATTTGCTGGAACGGGCCGCTAATGACAGACGGAGGTTGAATCAGCTCATAAGACAAGCTCGTGCCGCGAAGGACAAAGCGACCGTCAAACGCTGCGCTGCGACCAAAACAATGGTCCGCTTGAAGACCGCCAGGTCGGAGATGTACGCGCTGTTTGTAGTGTTGGCTCCTGTCGCTATGGTTGCGGCATGGTGTTTTGCACGTTTGGCGTACCACCCGCCGGCCGCCGATGAGTGGGTGGATATAACCGCATATACCCCCGCCTCGACCGTTGGTGAAGTGATGCACATCGTGCCCCGCGATGGTTTGTCATCCGAGCAGTGGGTGGTGGAGATATTGCCCGATGAAGCCGCCGATCCCAGCGCCGGCGGACAGCCTGTCGCAAACGGTGTCGCTCGATGGAAGATCAAAGGCCAGACCGCGCAAGAGCCGTATACCCTTGGTTTCCGCTACAAAGACAAAACGTTCGAGCACAGCCTGCTCGTGGGCGAACGTGCCTACCAGGATCAGATCATGATTCGCCATACCCCGCAATGGATCACCCACGTGGAATTGCGACCGGTCAAACTCCTCGGCATCGTGCCCGGCGTGCCCCGGTTGATGCTGCCCGCATGGTTGATGGGCTATCTCGTCCTTGTAATCCCGCTGAATCTCATTTTGAAGAAGTTGCTGGGAGTGTATTGACATCGGATAGTTCAGGCTGTATTGCCCGTAAGATTGTCATTAATGCGATGTGGCCGGGACATAACACAATTGCACGGCTTTGATGATTTTCGTTGTATCAAAAAAACGTCTTCAAGGAGAACTCGCATGATGCGTAACATGATCCTCTCGGCGCTGCTTGCATCAATTGCCGCTTGTGGATTTGCTGCAGATCCGGATTACTCAGGCGGATACAGAGGGCCGAACCGCGACGGAATATATCACGCCGGCGACCTGCTTGACCGATGGCCCGAAGATGGCCCGCGGTTGCTCTGGAAGGATCAGACCATCGGCGACGGTTTCTCTGCGGTGATGGTTGCAGACGGCACGGTGTACGTGACGGGCAAACACCACGACGACGGCGAAAAGAACGGCTACCTCAGTGCATTCACGCTGGATGGCACGCTCAAATGGAAGAAGAAGTACGGCCCGGAGACGTCGACGGGACGGTTCGAAGGCCCCCGTGCGACGCCGCAACTGGTGTCCGGCAATATTTGCCTCGTCAGCGGCAAGGGCGTCCTCTATGCGATGGATGCTCAGACCGGCGAGATGAAATGGTCGGTGGATCTTCGCCAGCGCTACGGCCTGCAGGTTCCCGGCTGGGGTTACAACGAGACGCCGCTCGTTGTGGACAAGAAACTGATCATGTCGACCCGCAGGGGCGAAGTTTCGCTGGTCGCCGTGGACGCCGATACCGGACAAACCGTCTGGACTACCCCGCAGCCTGAATCGGCCTACGCCTGCGGCGATTCCTCGGCAATTCTGGTCGATTTGCCCCAAGCCGATATCATCTTCCATCACCTCTGGCATGCGGCCGTAGCCCTTGATCCCGACACCGGCGCAGTGCTTTGGCAAATCAAGACCAAACACGGCTCCCAACTTACACCCGTGCACAACGAGGGCTGTCTGTTCATGGCGACCGGAACGGATAAATCCTATCGAATGCTGGAGTTCGCAGATGATGGCCGCGAGTTTAAGGAGCTGTGGAGGCGGCAGGACATCCAGCCGATTTCGCAGGCCGTATTCCTTGACGACATGCTCTTCGTGTTCGGCAGAGAAAGAACTCCTGAGGATAAAGAGGGCCGCAGCCGCAAACGCAACGAGCCGGCGCTGCTGTGCTTCGATGTGAAAACCGGCGACCTCATCAAACAACAGGCCGTCATGGAAGGCAACGGCTCGCTCATCGCCGCTGATGGCAAACTCTACTGCGTCGAAGGCGCCGAGCGTCATTGGAAGACGCCGCTGATATCACTGGTCGAACCGACCGACGGCGGATTCGAGTTGGTAGGGCGGTTCACCCCTGAAGTCGGTACCAAAGAATGTTACGTCAATGTGACCCTGCATAACGGACGGATGTTCCACCGGCATGGCAGATTGCTGGCAGTCTATGATGTGCGGGCGAGGTAATGCCGGTCACCGGTTTCTACCTCGGCAAACTCCCGCAGCGCTAAGCAACGCTTCTTCCCGCCTGGTGCGCGAGGACTCTTCTCCCGCTGCCCGCAGTCGTCGCCGCTCGCACGCGCAGCCGAATCCTTTACGCACGACGAAATCGCTGGTACAATCCTCCGGCAGCAGGTGGGCGAGGGTGTTTGTGTGGTAACCGGTCCGCAGTTGATGAACAGGACGAGAAATGAATGTACGTTTAACCCCCGTTGAACAAGCCGCCGTGCAGGCTTCGGCTTTCGGTGCGATCTACGAGCCGACGGAGAAGATAGCCACAATAGTCGTAGAGAATTTCCCCGCGCTCGGCAAACTTGTGGCGATGCGATTTGTTGAATGGGTTCAGCATCATCCGGGCGGCGTTATCTCGCTGCCGACGGGCAAGACGCCTGAACATTTCATTAAGTGGGTGCAGTACCTGATCGCGCACTGGGACACCAGCGATGTGCGGCAAATACTCGAATCGGGCGGCCTCGACCCGGCCCGCAGGCCCGACATGAAAAGTCTGCATTTCGTCCAGATCGACGAGTTCTACCCAATGGACTCCGCCCAGCACAATAGCTTCAACTACTACGTCAGGCAGTTCTATATCAAAGGTTTCGGCCTCGACCCCGGCAAAGCAATGCTGATCGACAGCAAGCAAATCGGTCTCCGTCCCGGCCAGCGGTTGACGGATATGTGGCCAGACAAACATGTCGATCTGACCCTGCGCTATCGCCAGGCCGCCAATGAGCTGGAGCGAAAAGAGAAAGCCCTGCTCGAACGCATCGACCAGTGGTGCATGGAGTACGAGAATCGCATTCGAGATCTCGGGGGCATTGGTTTCTTTCTCGGGGGCATCGGACCGGACGGCCACATCGGTTTCAATATCCGCGGCTCAGACCATCGATCGACCACGCGCCTCTGCCCGACGAACTACGAGACCCAGGCGGCCGCGGCCACCGATCTGGGGGGCATCGAAATCGCCCGCAGGTGCCTGGTCATCACCATTGGTCTGCAGACCATCACCTGCAATCCCGAATGTACAGCCATCGTCATGGCCGCCGGACAGGCAAAGGCCGCCCTGGTGGCCCGTGCGATTCAGTCCGAAGACCACATCGACATTCCCGCCAGTTGCCTGCAAAGATTGCCCAACGCCCGTTTCTATATTACCCAGGGCGCCGCCGGTGAATTGCTTGAGCGGCGCATCGAGCTTGTCCGCAAGGCCCGAAAGGTCTCAGATGCCGAACTCGGAGAAGCCCTGATTGACCTGGCCGTCAAGCGGCGCAGATCGCTGGCGGAACTGACGACGCAGGACGTTCAGGATGACAGACTCGCCTCCGTCATGCTGCAAAAGCACCCCGAACCGTTGGAAGACTGCATCCGGTTGGTGCGCGAAGATTTGATTGCCAAGATAGAGACCGGCATGCGGGTGTATAAGGACAAGCGCTTTCTCCATACCGAACCGCATCACGATGATGTCATGCTGGGCTATTTCGCACAGGTCGTGCGCCACTTTCGCAGACATACCAATTCACACCATTTCGTTACCTTTACCAGCGGATTCACGTCGGTAACCAACGAATTCATGCGCCGGCAGCTCGCAAATCTGCGGACGTTTCTCGATCGTCGCGAATTCGCAGCCCTGATCAATGAAGGCTATTTCGCAAAGGGCAACACAACCGCCTGTAATCGCGACGTGTGGCAGTATCTCGACGGCGTGGCCGAACAGAACGAGCACCACATGGCCGAAGGACGCGCCCGTCGCCTGTTGCGAAATCTCGTCGAGTTGTTCGGCCAAAACGCCATCGCCGGCATTAAAGCGCGAATTGCCGAACTGGAGGATTATTTCACCTCCGTATATCCGGGCAAACGGGACCCCGATCACATTCAGAAACTCAAGGGTATGTGCCGCGAATGGGAAGCCGAATGCCTCTGGGGATACTATGGCTGGCAGTGTCAGAATGTGCGCCATCTGCGCCTCAGCTTCTACACGGGTGACATCTTCACACAGGAACCGACGATGGACCAGGATGTGCCTCCCATCGTTGAGGAACTGGAGCGGGTCCAGCCGGATATCGTAACCGTGGCCTTCGACCCGGAAGCCAGCGGACCCGATACGCACTACAAGGTGATGCAGGCCTTCGCCGAGGGATTGCGCATATATCAGCAGCGCTCGGGCAGGAAGGATTTGAAGGTCTGGGGCTATCGTAACGTCTGGTTCCGCTTCGACGCGTCCGAGGCCAACGTATTCGTGCCGGTGTCACTGTCGATGTTTTCCACCGCCCATGACGCCTTCATGAATGCTTTCACCAGCCAGAAGAACGCATCCTTTCCGAGCTACGAATACGACGGCCCCTTCTCGCGGCTTGCTCAGCAAATCCAGGTTGAACAATACCGCAAGATCAAGACATGCCTCGGCCGTCAGTGGTTCTACAATCACCCCAGCGCCCTCATTCGCGCAACCCGCGGCCTGGTATTCCTTAGGGAAATGACTCCGGAGCAGTTCTTCCATTCATGCCGCGAACTCCGCAAAACAGTGGAGAATGCGTAAGATTATCGTGGACGAGCTTTCGCGGCGTTTTGCCGCTGCGCACATTGTTCGCAGGCCGCCCAGCCATCACTCTTGATGTTTTCGTTTCACTTTCGTGCCGCGAGCCGGTATGTTGGGAGCGTCGCTTTAGTGGTTTTGCATTCTCTTTGAAGGACATGTAACGATGAAAAACACACTTGATCGCAGAGGCTTTCTCAGACGAACTACGGCTGTCGGCATCGGCGTCGTATCCGGCGGCGTATTGTTCCCGGGCTGCATGGACGGTCTTGCCCGCTCCGGCAGGGCAAGTATGATCGGATACAAACCGGCGCCGACCGACACGGTCAAGGTAGGCTTCGTCGGCATTGGCAACATGGGCTCGGGCCATGTCCGAAACCTGCTCAGGATCGAGGGCTGCCGGATCGCGGCCGTCTGTGATATCCGTCCGCAGCGGGTCGAATGGGCCCAAAAAGCGGTTGTCGAGGCCGGTTTCCCCAAACCGAAGGGATATACCCGGGGCGAGCGTGATTTCGAACGCATGTGTGCCGAGGAAGACCTGAATCTGGTATACAATGCCGCACCGTGGCGATGGCACACGCCGATCTGCCTAAGCGCAATGAACAACGGCAAGCATGCCGCCTCTGAAGTGAATATCGCCCTTTCCGTCGAGGACTGCTGGAAACTCGTCGAGACCTCGGAGAAGACGAAGAAGCACTGTGTGATGCAGGAGAACTGCTGCTACGACAGCACGGAAATGGTTGTCCTGAACATGATCGAGCAGGGTCTGTTCGGCGAGATCATGCACGGCGAGTGCGGCTATCTGCATGATCTGCGGGGGTTGAAGATTCATCCGACGGTGTACCAGGGCATGTGGCGTGCGCATCAGTCGCTCAAGCGCAACGGAAACCTCTACCCCACCCATGGCATCGGACCGATGGCGTGGTGCATGGACATCAACCGGGGTGATGCGTTCGATACGCTGGTGTCGATGTCGACCAAATCGGTGGGGCTAAACGAGTTTGCTGAGAAGAAGTACAAAGAGGCGAAGAACGAGAAGGATAAGAAGTTCTACGGTGAGTGGCGCAATCGGAATTATGCGCTGGGCGACGTGAACATCACCCTCATCAGGACCAAGCACGGAAAAACCATCATCTGCAAGCACGATACGAACCTGCCTCGACCCTACAGCCGTGACTTCCTCGTTCAGGGCTCGAAAGGACTCGTTCGCAAGTACCCCTCCGAAAGGGTCCACATCGAGGGTCTGAGCAAAGGCCACGGATGGGAGGACTTCGGACAGTACAAGCAGAAGTACGAACATCCGGTCTGGAAGGCAATCCGCGAAAAGGCCAAAGGAGCCGGCCACGGCGGCATGGACTTCATCGAGGACTACCGGCTGATTACGGCGCTGCGACGGGGAATTACGCCCGACATCGACGTGTATGATTCGGTCGCATGGAGCGCAATCATTCCGCTCAGCGAGCAGTCCATCGAGAAAGGCAACAGCCCGGTCGAGTTCCCCGATTTCACGCGGGGCGAATGGCGCCGGCCGCGCACGCTGGGCGTATCCGAGTGGGTCATCTGAGTCGGCAAACAGGACGAGAGGACGTTTATGAAACCTGCACTGCTGATTCTCGCCGCCGGGATGGGCAGCCGCTACGGGGGCCTCAAGCAGATCGACCCGGTCGGCCCCAACGGCGAACTCATTATTGACTACTCGATCCACGACGCTATCGCCGCCGGTTTCGGAAAACTGGTCTTCGTCATTCGTCACTATTTCGAGGAGGCGTTTAAGGACAGGATTGCAGACAAGTTCGATACGGTGGTGGAGACTGCATACGCCTATCAGGAGCTGGATGCCGCATTGGGCGACTTCGAACTGCCGCCGGACCGCGAAAAACCTTGGGGCACGGGCCACGCGATCCTTACCGCGCAGGATGTCATCCACGAACCTTTCGCCGTGATCAATGCCGACGACTACTATGGTGCCCATTCCTTTCAGGCTATGGCCGAATTCCTGTCCGGTCCGAATGTCTCGCCCGCCGACTACGCAATGGTGGGCTTTCGGCTGGGCAATACGCTGAGCGATTATGGCAGCGTGGCCCGGGGCGTGTGCCATTGCGACGACCGCATGTTCCTCAGGGACGTCGTCGAGCGAACGGGCGTCGAAAGATGCGGCCGCCGGGCGAGATACTTCGACGCAGAGGGAAAGGAGCAATTGCTCGCCGGCGACGAAGTGGTCTCAATGAATCTGTGGGGATTTCATCCGTCGATCCTTGGACACCTGTCGAAGGCCTTCGAACGATTCCTCAAAGAACGCGGCACTGAGCGAAAGTCGGAGTTATTCATACCCACAGTCGTTGATAATCTGATCAAGAGCGGCGAAGTCCGCGTCAAGGTGCTTCCCACCGATGAAACCTGGTTCGGCGTTACGTACAGAGAGGACCGCCGAATAGCGCAGCGATGCATCCGTGGATTGATTGCGGACGGTAAGTATCCGGAGAAGCTCTGGCCGTGAGCGCGCAACATGATGTACAATCCATTGCCTCGCATTTCCGACTCACAGGCAGGTTGCTAAGCACCGTACCCTTTGGAAGCGGCCACATCAATGACACGTACCGTCTCCTTTGCGAAGAAGATGGCCGTCCGAAGTCGTACATCCTCCAGCGGATCAATCACGAGGTCTTCAGAAAACCTCCCGAGATGATGGAGAACATCCGGCGGGTCACGCAGCATATTAGGCGCAAACTCGAGTCTGACAACTCCGATCTCGCTCACCGCCAACTGACACTCGTTCCGACCGAAGAGGGGGCCAATTTCTTCCGGGATGCACACGGCAACTACTGGCGTATCTACAACTGGATAGAAGGTGCCCTTACGTACGACACACTCGATTCGCCCGAACTGGCCCGCGAGGCGGCCCGCATGTTTGGCTGGTTTCAGCGAATGCTGACCGATCTGCCCGGCCCGCCCCTGCATGAAACCATTGCGAACTTCCACAACACGCCCAAACGGCTCGATGATTTCCGGGATATGCTTCGTCGCGATCCCTGCAACCGCGCAGTCGATGCGGGCCCCGAGATCGATTTCGTACTCCACAACGCCGATATGTGCGATGCGCTTCTCACATTGGCTGACGATGGCCAGATCCCCGTACGCACCACGCACAACGACACGAAGATCAATAACGTAATGATGGATAAAGAGACGCACAGAGGCGTATGCGTGATCGATCTCGATACCGTCATGCCCGGTCTGTCACTGTATGACTTCGGGGATATGGTCCGCACCGCAACGAATCCGGCCGGCGAGGACGAGCAGAACCTCTCCAAGGTCGCCATGCGCATCTCCGTCTTCAAGCAGCTCGTCGAGGGCTTCGCATGTGAAACGCATGGTTTCCTCACGCCCGCAGAAAAGCAGCGACTCGCGTTATCGGCCAGGCTCATAACGTTCGAGCAGATGATCCGATTCCTCGGCGATTATCTTGCGGGTGACGTGTACTACAAAACGCAACGGCCGAACCAGAACCTCGACCGTAGCCGAACCCAAATGAAGATGGTCAAGTCGATCGTACAGCAGGAAGACGCCATGAACGCCATAGTCGAAAGGACTTTCCGGAGGTTGTCGTGATTTGCAATCCGGCACGATCTTCGTAACGCGCACCTTCATAACGAGTATTGTGCATCGGCTGGTTATGGACTACAATGCGGCACTCTTGTCCCGGACTGCTGAATGAAAGTCCGCCCCTGCAAGCGGCTCGCATGCGTGGACGATATGCCGGATGGGTTAGTTGGAGAGCAGATGGGTATTGATTTCGCGAAATTGGGTTTTGAAACGAACTTCAGCGCCCTGGACTGGTGCATCGTCGTGGGCTACCTGATTGGCGTCGTCAGCATCGGCGTGTATATCCGCAAGTATATAGGTTCCGCCACTGACTTCATCGTTGCCGGTCGCAGCCTCAAGACTTTCCTCGCTATCGCAACCATGATCGGCACCGAACTCGGCCTCGTAACGGTCATGTACTCCTCCCAGAAGGGCTTCACCGGCGGCTTCGCCGCCTTTCACATCGCGCTGGCGGCCGCTATCGTTACCCTCTTCGTCGGTCTCTCGGGTTTCATCGTGGTCCCGCTCCGGCGAATGAAGGTCATGACCATACCTGAGTTCTACGAAAAGCGATTCGGCCGGAACGTCCGCATCCTCGGCGGCATCATACTCGCCCTCTCGGGCATACTCAACATGGGCATGTTCCTCAAAGCCGGCTCGCTCTTCGTCATGGGCGTAACCGGGATGACCTCCGCCCTGCACCTGAAAATCGTCATGACCGTGCTGCTGTGCATGGTCCTGCTGTATACGACCCTGGGTGGCATGGTCTCGGTGGCCATACTCGACTACATCCAGTTCGTCGTACTCTCGTTCAGCCTCATCTTCGCCAGCATTCTCTCCATACGCTTTCTCGGCTGGGACAACATCGTCAGCACGGTAACCCGCGAAATGGGCGAGGGCGGTTTCAATCCCTTCGACGAAGCGGGCTTCGGCCTGTCATACGTGCTCTGGATGTTCTTCATGGGACTGGTCAGTTGCGCCGTGTGGCAGACGGCCGTCATCCGCGCCTGCTCGGCCAAGAGCACCGGCATTGTCAAACGCATATACACGCTCTCATCGGTGGGCTTTCTCATTCGCTTTCTGATACCATATTTCTTCGGCATCTGTGCGCTGGTCTTCATTGCCGACAACCCTGTGCTCAAGAACGCCTTTCTCTCGGAGCAGGGCAGGACCAACACGGATCTGTCGCTTACGGCCATGCCCTTCTACCTGAGCCAGGTTCTGCCGATTGGATTCATCGGCATCATCTCCGCCGGTATGCTCGCCGCCTTTATGTCCACCCACGACAGCTACCTGCTCTGCTGGAGTTCCGTCCTGACCCAGGATGTGGTCGCGCCGTGGTTCAAAGGTGGACTCTCCTCGAAGGCAAGGCTCCTGCTGACGCGAATATTTATCGTCGCCATCGGCCTGTTTATCCTTATCTGGGGTCTCTGGTATCCGCTCGAACAGGACCTCTGGGACTACATGGCAATCTCCGGCGCGATATACTCCATCGGCGGCTTCGTTCTGCTTGCATTCGGCCTGTATTGGAAGAAGGCCAGTCGTATCGGTGCCTATTTGGCCTTGTTCGCCGGCTTCGGCGCACTGCTCGGCCTGGGCAAAATGCAGCAGGTCTTCTCCCCTCTGCTCAAGCCGATAAAGAGTGTATTTGGCATCGAAGGCGATATATCCAGTGCGGTAATCGGCTTGGCCGTTCTGTGCCTGGCAATTGTGGTGATGATCGCCGGTTCGCTCGCATTCCCCGACAAGAACAAACCCACTGCCAACCCGGCAAGAGAGGTATAATCCTATGAACTGGACCACACTCTGGACATTCTTCTTCTTCCTGAGTTTGACAGTATTCGCCTGTCTGGCCGTCGTGGTCACCATCGGCGGCTTCTTCGATATACGCTCGCTTTTTAAGGACCTCCTGGCCGCCAAAGATGAGCACCACGCCGGACAGTCCGAAGTACCTTCCGATTCTAACCAACCATAACTGGGCGAAGGACGACGCCGGATTGCGTCGCAAGCCTGCGCATCGCCTTCTCCCGAACGCTCGGTCACTGAACCTTCCGCTTCATAAGTATCCCGCTGGCGTTCTAAGTGGCCTTCAGTCCAGCCATTAAAGACCTCTTGCCATATCCTCAACTTTGTACTATCCAGCCTCAACGAACAGGCTTCCCGGCCAATGAGAAATCCGGGGCGGTGCGGCAGCAAAAAATTAATAGAAAAACGTGAACATTTCAGCTTGACGAACGATAGTATGTATAGCATACTATGTGTCGCATACTATATGGCTCGCTTCGGCCTTGGGCGGGAGCAGGCCCGAACAAGAGAAATCGCAGTAACGCTGATTTGGCGACAAGGAGAACCAATGAAGTTTGAAAGCCAATTACTCAAAGGTGTCGCTCCGGCGGTGGTGCTTGAAGTACTCTCCGGCGGTGAGATGTACGGCTACGAGCTTGGAGAGGCTATCGAACGCCGCAGCGGAGAAATACTGACGCTGGGCAAGGGAACCCTCTACCCGCTGCTCTACAACCTCGAGGCGAAGAAACTCGTCCGGGGCAGATGGGAAAAAAGCGATTCGAAGCGAAAACGCAGGTATTACTCAATTACGAGCAAAGGCAAAGCGCAACTCGCCAGGCAGAAAGAGCAACTTGGCGAACTGACCGCCGGGTTGAAGCTATTGTTCGGCGAGGGATTTGCGACGACGGGCTGGCACCCGGTGAAGACGGCGAATAATTGCTTTTGACGGCACTTTTGCAGTGAGGTCTGTATGAACACAGCGAGCGAAAAACCGGATGAACTGGCGAATCTGCCGGCCTCGGCGGCGGAATTCATACAGCGTATCGTCAAGCGGATGGGGTACACAAAAAGGGCCAGACGAGACGTCCGGACGGAGTTGGCGGACCACTTCGAGCAGGCACTGAAAGGTGCGGCTGATAAGACAGAACGCCAACAGCGGGCGCAGGAACTCATTGCGCAGTTCGGCAGTGTCGAGCAGTTGGCCAGACTGCTCAGGCGCGCGAAGAAGCGGTGCAGGCCGTTGTGGGAGACGATCATCGTGCGAACGCTGCAGGCCGTCGGCCTTCTGTTGCTTCTGTTTGTCCTGTACACGGTATGGTTTCTTTCAGGCGAGCCGAGTGTGCGCACAGATTACGTCGCAATGCTCAACGATATGTCCAAACCCGATATTCTGGTCGAGGATAATGCGTGGCCCCATTACGAGCGGGCGGTCGAATTGCTGACGGAACCCCCGCGCGTGGAACGAAAAGCCCCGCACGAAGTAAACGAGCCCGAGTTGGAGCAGATCAAAGCATGGATAGCGGCCAACGAAGCGGCATGGAGCGAGTATGCAGCCGGCAGCGCAAAAGCCTACTGCTATCGGCCGTACCGATTCGATCCGAACAGCCTGCCCGTGGAACAATCTCTCTTGAATCTCCCTCTTCCGCCTCTAAGCTCCATCAAGAAACTCGCACGCATGGGCGCCTGGCGGGCGCGCCTCGCGATGCTCGACGGACGTATCGACAATGCAATCGAAGATACGCTTGTCGTAGCGCGTTCGGCCGCACACTGGCAGGGCGACGGCACACTCGTCGAGCAACTCGTGGGCACCGCAATAAGCGCGTTATCACAGGAGCAACTGATCGATATTATCGCTGCTGCCGACTTGACACCTGATCGCGTGGAGCAACTGCGGCAGTCGTACGCCGCGGTCTATCCCGATGGGTATCCGCTGGTAAATGTGGAAAGCGAGCGGTTGGTCTTCCTCGACCTCGTACAGCGTGTCTTTAGTGAAGGGGGTCCTGGAGGAGGCCATCTGCTCCCCCGGGTTTGGACGGATCTCGGAGCAGCCCCTACCGGTTTGGAGGAAGAGGAATTAATCTTGGCGCCCCTGTATACGGCTGGGAGCATGGTGCATGCCCGCCGGAATAAGACGCTCGCCAGGTTTCGCGAGATCTTCGACTACGCCGTTCGCGTCGGTCGGATGACGCCGTATCAACGACATATAGAGCAACTTGACATCAACCGGGAACTGATGCGGTTGCCGAAGTACCGGTATTTTCTGATTCCGATCATGATGCCCCCCCTGGGCAGAGCGAACGACCTGGCCCTTCAGCGACGCGCCTGTTATCAGGTCGTGCAGATGATTCTGGCCCTGAAGCAGTGGCGCTTCGAGAAGGGGCAGTATCCCGTCTCCGCCGACGCCCTTGTCAAAGCCGACTACCTCGAGAATCTGCCGGGCGACCCGTACAGTGACGGCCCCGTAGTATACCGCCGGACGGATAAAGGATTTACGCTGTACAGCGTTGGACCGGATTTCACCGACGATGGCGGCAAGCCCAGCCTGGACAGGAAGGGACGCGTGCGCAAGTGGCAGGAGGGCGGCGACACGGTATTCTGGCCCGTGGCTGCCGCGCCGGCCGAGTAAATCACAAACATCTGTCACGCCTTGACCCCCGTATTGCTTTACGGTACATTCAACTCGCGTTCGGCGCGGTCGTCATGTAATCCGCGCCGGCACGTGGTAGGGCCGCAGCGGTCCTTTGAATGTACTGGAACCACGGGTTTGTGCATACCGGTAAGGAGCTGAAGATGAGACGAGTGAACTTGAGCAGGGGGTGTTTGTGTGTGTTGGCCGTGGCCGTTGTATTTGCGGCCGCCGCATACGCGGTAACGACGTACAAAGTGCACGATATGAACAGGGAGCGGCCGCCCGTGATTGATCCGCCCGAGCGATTCGGCCAACCGCCGTCCGATGCAATCATCCTCTTTGGCCTGGAGAAATCGAACTCGGAGCAGAAAGCGCTTGCTGCATGGGAGAAGACCAACGGCGGGGACGCAACCTGGAAAGTCGAGGACGACTACATGGAAGTCCGCGGCGGCACCATCAGGACCCGCCAACAATTCGGCAACTGCCAACTGCACGTGGAATGGCAAGTGCCGGCAGGCATTCCGCCGGGCGTTACGGGGCAGAAGCGAAGCAACAGCGGCGTTTTTCTGATGGATCGGTATGAGGTCCAGGTGCTCGATTCCTACACGGACGATAATTACAAGACCAACCGGACGTACGCCGACGGGCAGGCGGCATCGCTCTACGGCCAGCATCCGCCGATGGTTAACGTGTGCCGCCCGCCGGGCGAGTGGCAGACATACGACGTTGCGTTCATGCGGCCGCTCTTCGACGAGAAAGGCAACTGTATTCGCAAGGCCAGGATCACCCTGTGGCACAATGGCGTCTGCGTCCACAACAACCTGGAAATCGAAGGAACGACCTTCCACAAGCGGCCCGCAAAGTACCAGAGCCCACACGAAAAAGGACACATTGCCCTCCAGGACCACGGCGACAAAGTCCGCTATCGCAACATATGGGTCCGCAGGCTGCCTGAAGAGCCGTATCTGATACAGCAGTAGTACGCCGCGCCGACGCTCGCTTTGAAAACGCCGGCTTCAATAAGGTGAAACAAAAAGGCCCGATCTGTCGATTGGCACATCGGGCCTTTGATTCTGCGCTGCAGCTACGCTTTGTGCGCTATACGTCGCAGAGCTTGACCGCTTCGCTCAGAGACGTCAACGGATCGCGCTTGGGCACGAATTCGTGCGCCACGTAGCCCTCATACCCGGTCTCGACGATTGCCCGCATAATGGCGGGGTAGTATAGCTCCTGCGTCTCATCGATCTCGTTTCGACCCGGATTGCCGCCCGTGTGGTAGTGCCCGATATACTCATGGAAATCGCGAATCGTCCGGATGATGTCGCCCTCCATGATCTGGGCGTGGTAAATGTCGTACAGGATCTTGATGCGCGGCGAACCAACCCGCTTGCACACCTCAACGCCCCACGCCATGTTGTCGAACATATAGTCCTTGTGGTTGACCTTGCTGTTGAGATACTCCAGGCAGATATTGACCTTTTTCTTCTCCGCCAGACCCGCTACCTGCTTGAGCGCCTCGACCGTATGCTCGACCCCGACATCATCGGGCATGCCCCGCCGGTTGCCCGGGAACGTGATAACGTTCGGATAGCCGTACTCCGCGCTCGCCTCAATGGCGTCGCGTATCTTCTTGAGGCATTCGGCGTGGTTCTTCTCTTCATTAAGGCCGTTGGTCAGCCCGTGCGTGTTCGTCATCGTGCAGACCAGCCCGTGCTTCTTCAGCGTCGAAAAGTCCTTGGGACCGAGCAGATCGAGCCCTTTGAGGCCCATCTGAGCGCCCGCCGTACACAGCATATCGAGCTTGATCTTGCCGTAGCACCACCGACTGGCGGCCTGATTGATACGTCCTTTCTTGACCATATCTCCAATCTCCGAGATGTTGAGCTGGGCCATCGCCGGACTCGCCAGTACGCCGGCGGCCGCGAGCGAAGTGCCCTGGATGAAATTGCGTCGTGAGAACCTGCTTTCACTCATCGGTTGTCTCCTTGTCATTCAGCGGTTGTATTGCTGGCACGCATCAGCATGTACGGCCGGTGCGGCGACTAAACATCCTGCATGATCTCCTTCTTGAGCGTCTCGACCATCTCGGCAATCCTCCCCGCAGCCTTATCCAGCGGCACGTCCGACCTCTCGGATTCCCGCCGGAGCTTGATCTCCACGTTGCCCTCGGCCAGCGATTTCTTGCCCACCGTCACGCGAACCGGAATCCCCAGCAGATCGGCGTCCTTGAATTTCACGCCCGCCCGCATCACGCGATCGTCGAGCAGCACCTCGACACCGCGCTCGGTCAGCTCCTCATATATCCGCTCGGCGGTCGACGCGACCTCGTCGTCGTCCTGATTCACGCTCGTCACGATCGCTTCGAACGGCGCTATCGTGATCGGCCAGATAATGCCGTTCTTGTCGTTGCCAAGCTCCACGGCCGAGGCGACGATGCGATTGACCCCGATGCCGTAGCAGCCCATCAGACACGGATGCTCCTTGCCCTGCTCGTCGAGAAACGTGCAGCCGAGTTTCGTGCTGTACTTCGTCCCCAGCTTGAAAACCTGCCCCACCTCGATACCCCGCTTGAAAAGCAGGGGGGCGCCCTCGTATGTATCGCCTTCGACCGCAAACCGAATATCCGCCACCGTCACGTTTTCGCCGTCCAGCGCAAAATCTCGCCCCGGCACGACGTTCTTCGTGTGATAGTCCGTCTTGTTCGCCCCGCTGACGCCCACGGGCATGGCCGCCACCCCATGGTCGACGATCATCCGGTCAACCTTCTCCGCCAGCGCCACCGGCCCCGCGAACCCCACTTTCGCCCCGGTTGTCTTCTCGATCGTCTCTTCGTCCGCCAGTTCGGAATGCTTGCCGCCGAGGATCTGCGCAAATTTCTCGGGATTCAGTTCGTGATCCCCCCGCACCAGCGCCGCGACGGTCTGACCCTCGCATGTATAAATCAGCGTCTTGATCATATCCTCGGGCGCGGTCTTTAAGAACTCGCACACCGCTTCAATCGTCCCGACCTCCGGCGTATGCACGTCCTCGGGCGTAGGCGCCTCGCCCGCCGCTTCCTTATTTGGCAGCGGATCGACCGCGGCCTTCTCCAGGTTCGCAGCGTACGAACCATCCTCCGTATACACAATCGTATCCTCGCCGGACTCGCACGGAATCGTGAACTGATGCGACCCCGAGCCGCCCATCTCCCCCGATTCCGCCTCGACAATCACATACTCCAGCCCGCACCGCGCAAACACCCGACAGTACGCCTCGTACATCGCCATATACGACTTGTGCAGGCTCTCGGCGTCGGCGTCGAAACTGTACGCGTCCTTCATGATAAACTCACGCGACCGAATAACCCCGAACCGCGGCCGAAACTCGTCGCGAAACTTCTGGCTGATCTGATAGAGATTGATCGGCAATTGCTTGTACGAACTGATCTCGCCCGCGGCCATGCTCGTAAAGACCTCCTCGGCCGTCGGCCCCAGCACGTTCCATCGCCCGTGCCGGTCCTCCAGGCGGAACATCGTCTCGCCGTAGTCCGTATCCCGGCCGGTCCGCTGCCACAACTCCCGTGGCTGCAGGCACGGCACCAGAATCTCCTGCGCCCCGGCCCGGTTCATTTCCTCGCGAACGATCGCAATCACCTTCAGTAGAATTCGCCACCCCAGCGGCAGATACACGTACGTCCCGCTGGCCACCTTCCGCATCAGGCCCGCCCGGATCATCAACTGATGGCTCGGAACCTCCGCGTCCGCAGGAACCTCCTTCACCGTCGGAATAAACAACTGACTGTACTTCATTGGCTCCGTCTCTTACTTGAACCGGCGACACTTGGCCGCACTCATACCGTCTGAAACGTTGGAATAGCCCCACTGCAAGTGGTTCCAGGAAAAGCCGTTATAAGACACCCAGAGGCCCTTTGCAAGCATAATCCCACGCCCCCGTCTCTGTGTCTCTCCGTTATTGCCGACACGACGGAAATCCACAAAGATAGCATGCCCGTACCCCGCCCAATCCGGCCATAGCGAACAACACCGCAATTGCAGTATCGGCTGTTAATTCTGTTGCCCGCTCCGTCCCGGCCCCGCCTCCACCCCTGATTGCCGCCTTGACCGGGTTCATTGCTCACAGATGCGCAACTCCGGGCATAGATGCCTGCGATTCGAATAACGCAAGAGCCCGACAACCACAATCCCGCCCCTGTACGCTAAGCCTTCTAAACGCTTGCAAAACACAGTCTTAACGCTATAATAGAAGCTAGGTAGAAGATGCAACCATTCTTTTTGGCAGGTGTTGAGCTGACACACATCATTGGAGAAAGGGTCTTTTCGTATGACAACCGCTAGACACTTCCGGTCCGTTCTTTTTTTCGCCATGTTGGCGGCCGCATTTCTTCTCTCGCAAAGCTCTATGGCGCTTATAGTTAGCGAAGTGATGTACCACCCCACCGATGACGACGAGGCCCTCGAATTCATCGAACTCTATAACGATCGCGCCGTTTCTGAGGTACTTACCGGTTATGCGTTTTCAAACGGCATCGAGTTCGTGTTCGAAGACGAAACAGTCATTGGTCCCCGTCAGTACCTGGTCATTGCCCGCGATCCTAACGCCCTCAAAGCCGTTTATGACGTCAACAACGTGCTCGGCCCGTTCGCCGGGAGGCTCAGCAATGGGGGCGAACGCGTCGAATTGAACAGCGATGCTAACCAGGTCGTTATCTCATTCAGCTATCGCGACGACACGCCCTGGCCTGTTGCAGCCGACGGAACGGGACACTCGCTCATTCTTACCCGTCCCGGGCGCGACCCGGAGGAGGCGTCGAGTTGGGCAGCAAGCACATACATTGGTGGAACTCCCGGCGGTCCCGATCTGGTCCAGGAAGAACCGGAGGATCCGACGCTCGTTCCACTCATCCAGCAAGGCGATCCCGGCCGTTACTTCAAGGGCACAAAGGAACCGTCCCCCTCGGCCGGTCAGCCTGGAACCGGATGGACGCAGATCAATTTCAATGACGATCCCGCCTCCACCGATTGGCTCGCGGGCCCCACCGGCTATGGCTACAGCAACAGCGACAACGAACTGCAGTTTATCGAAACCCAACTCGATGACATGTCGGGCAGCTACGTCTCCATCTATGCCCGTATACCCTTCGAACTGACCACCGAACTGATCGACATGTTCTCCCAGTTACGGGCGGAAGTGCACTATGATGATGCGTTCGTGCTTTATCTCAACGGGACGCGCGTCGCTGACTCGGGCAATATCGCGGGCAATCCTCCTGCCTACAACCAGACCTCGGAAGGCGCCAGCGATCCGCCCGCAGCCAATATCGACCTGACCGGCAGCTTGAATCTACTGGTGCCGGGCACAAACGTTCTCGCCATCCAGGCACATAACGCAACGCTCTCAGGCAGTTCAGACGCAATGGCAAGCCCCGTACTCAACGCCGTCATAGAGGATCAGTCCACCACAGCGGAAGATCCAACGGCCCGTGTACTCATCAATGAACTGCTTGCCAACAGCGACGCGGCGCCCGGCGTGGACTGGATCGAACTGTACAACCCCGGGGCCACGGCGGTCGATTTGAGCAACGTCTACCTCAGCGACGACCGCGATGAACTGCTGCAGTACAAGATACCGGACGGGACCGTTCTGCAACCGGGCGAATTCCGCGCGTTTCGCGAAGGCGTGCCGCCGGATGGCTTTGAGTTCGCCTTGAATTTCGCCGGGCAAACCGTCTACGTGACCGCGGCCACGGATGACCCCTCCCCGATTCCGCTGCGCGTCATGGATGCCGTGCGGTACGATGCGATGCCGCCCGACACCACCTTTGGACGCTATCCGGACGGTTCGGGCCGTTTCGATCTGCTCAGTTCGCCCACATTCGCCGCTTTCAATGCCCGGCCCATCATCGGCGATATCGTAATCAACGAAATCATGTACCATCATGGCACCCGCGACCAGCGCTACGAGTACATCGAACTGTACAATCGCGGTGCAAGCACGGTGTCGTTGGCCGGTTGGGCCCTTACGGACGGCGTCGAGTATGAATTCGGCGGTGCGGTACAACTCGCTCCGGGCGAATATCTGGTCGTGGCGGAAGATCCGAATTTTCTCGCCGGTGTGTACGACAATTTGACCTTCGGTGCAAACCTTCTCGGCCCGTATTCGGGCGGACTCGACGACCACAGCGAACGCATCGAGCTGTCATATCCGATTCAGCAGGAGGACCCCGACAGCGGCGAGATCGAGACCGAAATGGTCATGGCCGACCAGGTGACGTACTATGACGGGGGCCGCTGGCCGATATGGGCCGATGGCCAGGGCGGCAGCCTCGAATTGCGCGATCCGCACAGCAACAACAATACGCCCGGCGCCTGGGACGCCAGCGACGAAAGCGCCAAGTCCCAGTGGCGGCAGTTTGAGTTCACCATCAGTGGCGGCGATACGAACTATACGCATGACAATATCAACGTCTTCAGCCTGTTGCTGCTCAACCGTGGCGAAGTCCTGATCGACGACGTCGAACTGATTGTCAACGGCTCGGACCGGCTCGCGAATAACGGTTTCGAAGCTGGCCAGTCCCCCTGGCGCTTTCTCGGCAATCACGTCAGCTCATTCGTGACAACCGAAGACCGCCACAGCGGCTCGCGAAGTCTGCACCTGATGGCAAGCGGCCATGGCGATCCGGGAGCAAACCGCATCAATCAATCGATAAATACGATCTACGCCGGCAACGTGACGTTTCGCGGTTGGGCTCGATGGCTTAAGGGCAGCCGCTATTTGCTGCTCCGAACCACGCGCGAGCGTGCGCCGGTACAGCCGCCCCGGCCTGCACATGCGTTTGAACTCGATATGCCCCTGAATCAGGGCACGCCCGGCGCGCAGAACACGGCATTCGTGGCCAATCGAGGCCCCGATGTCCTGGATGTGCGGCACGAACCGGTAATACCCGCTGCAGGCGAACCGATCGTTGTGACCGCTCGCATAACCGATCCCGACGGCATCACCAACGCGATTCTGCATTATCGCACCGAAGGCCAGACCGGCTTCAGTGGTACGCCGATGGTGGACGACGGAACCGGCGCCGACCGCATTGCAGGAGACAGCATCTATGCGGGCATTATTCCCGGTGCATCCGCCGGCAGTATGAGGGCATTCTATATCAACGCGTATGATGCGACGGCTTCGACCCGCTTCCCGACCTTGCTTCCGCCGTCTTCTGAGGTGCCCGAGCGAACGTGTCTGGTGCGCGTCGGCGATTCCATGCTGACCACGCGATTCGCCACCTATCGCATCTGGCTTTCCGACGCCGTCCTCGCTACGTTCCAGTCCCGTCCGAATCTTTCCAACGAGTTGCTGGATTGTACGTTCGTCTATAACGAAAAGGAAGTCTTCTATAATACCCGCATTCGTTTCCGGGGCAGCCCCTTCATCCGCAGCGGCGCCAATCGCGATCCGCGCAGCCGGTATGCCTACCGGCTTGATTTCCCGCCCGATCGGAAGTTCCAGGGACGCGAAGAGATCAATCTGGACAATACCGAAGGCGGCAATCGTGGCCCGTTACAGGAACGCGCTTCGTATTGGTTCTACCGACAAATGGGCCTGCAGCACTCGAGACAGGAATATGTGAGGCTGATCATCAATGGCCGAAGCAACTATATCTACGAAGATGTGCAGAAGATCGACGGCGACTACGTCGATGCGTGGTTTGGCGATGACAACGATGGATACATCCACAAGATAGATGATTACTTTGAATACACCGCCGACGGCACGGGTTTCAGCAATCTCGACGAAGGCCTCAAGTCCGACCAGTCGCATCCGCCGTTGGCTGAGACGTATCGCTGGGGATTCGAGAAGCGTTCGCATCGCGAAAATGACCAGTGGTCGCATTTGATCGACTTCGCGGTGGCGATGAATACGCCGTCGAACGATCCGGCCTATGAGGACGCTATTGAATCCGTCATCGATCCCGAGCACTTCGCCCGTGTACTCGCAATCCGGCATGCGGTCGGCGACTGGGATAGTTACGGCTATAACCGTGGCAAGAATAACTACTTTTACTATGCCCTGCCGGAGGGCAAGTGGTACCTCCTGCCCTGGGACATCGACTTTACCCTCGGCTCGGGAAACGGCCCGAATACGGATCTCTTCAGCGTGGCGGGCGGCAAGTTCCCTGAAGTTGCCCAGTTCCTCAATTATGGCAAGTACCGCCGCATGTATCTCCAGGCGTTTGCCGAATTGGTAAACGGTCCGTGGCAGACCTCGTACGGCCGAGGTGGCGAGCCTACCGAGTTCGACAGATTCCTCGACGAAGCAGCCGAGGCCCTCATTGCCGACGGACTTGGCGATGGACGCCGCGACGGAATCAAACAGTTCGTCATTGCCCGTCGAGGCTACATACTCGAGCAAATCCCCTCGCTCGTCTTTGAAATCACCAGCAACGGCGGCCAGGAATTCTGCACCTCCGACGCGACCGTTACAATCGAAGGCGCAGCACCCCTCCAGGTCTCTGCGATTTCTGTCAATGGTGCACCGCTTCCCGCTGAATTCTCCGGCAACAACGCATTCCAGGTGGAAGTGCCGATCGAGATGGGCGCCAACGAATTGGCTTTGCAGGGACTCGACGGCCTCGGCAATCCTGTGCCCGATGCAACCGACTCCATTGTTGTCACGCGGGTTCCCCCGACCGTCGTTACCGCGGTTACACCCAATCCCGTGTGCCAGGGAGGCGTTGCGAACGTGGCGATCCACGGCAGCGGCTTTGTGCCCGGCTCCGACACACAGGTGGAATTGACCAGTGCGTCCGAAGAAGTCGGTTTCGACGCGCTCTACGTCCAGAGCAGCCAGGCGTTCGACCAGATTGACGCCGCCACGCTCCTGCTCGACGACCCGACGCGAGGCGTGGGCGATGAGACCCGCGCTGTGCACAAATGGATCAACCTCTTTAATACAGGCAGCCAGGGCGAGTTCGCCGCCAATGAGACGACGTTCGCTCCACCCTACAACGGCGATGGTACCAACTATGCCGTTCGCTTCACCGGTTACGTGTACGCCCCCTCGCCGGGCAAACGCTACTTCGGCGTCAACAGCGACGATGGATTCAGCCTCTGGATCGACGGTCAACTCGTTGGCGAATACGCCAGTCCCCGTGGCCCCGCCACGACGAATGTCGTACAGAACCGCACCGCCGGGACGATGACCTTCGATTTTCCCGCCGCCGGAACGTATTTTCTCCAGCTTGACTACTATGAGAACGCTGGCGGCGAAGAGATTGAGTTCTTCCAGACCAATGCCACCGGCGGTGACATGAGGCTCATCAATGTGGATTCCGAACTCGTGGTTTTCCGCGACGACGTCCTGCGCATCGAAGCGGCCGATGTCGTGGTGGCCGCCGAAGATCGCATAACCTGTCAGATCGATCTCAGCAGCGCCGAAATAGGGAACTGGAACGTCAATGTGACGCCGGAATGCGGCGCCGCTGCGGAAGGTATGCTCGAAGGCGGGCTCACCATAGTCGCCTGTACCGCCGATTTCAACGGGGATGCCGAAGTGAATTTCCAGGATTGGGCCGGCCTCGCCGACAACTGGGACGAGTTCTGCGGCACCCCGGATTGGTGCGACGGCGCCGATCTGGACCGAAATGGCGTCGTTGATATGCAGGACGTGGCCGAATTCGCCGGCCAATGGCTGTTGTCGGGCCTGTAGGCCGCTCCGGTCGGTTGGCCCGTTGAGCGATTATAATAACAGCCGCATCATGCAGTATCTGTCGGCAATGCAGATACTGCGCACAAACTGATCGGATTGGCTGTCAATGGTCTTTGCGTTGAAAGATCACGATGTCGTCTCATTTGATATTGCGGTTTATCGCTTGCCGTAATACTCTTGGCCCGGAGTGCATGTGGCTGTCAGTCATGTGAAGCGGCCTCCGGTTGCCGGAAAGTGCCATGCAGCATAGAAGCATCACAACCTCGATGTGGTTCCTCGTTGCGACCGGGGTCACTCTTTGTCTTTCCACGAGCGCACGGCCCAATTGCCCCGTGGGCGACCTTGACGCCGACTGTCAGGTCGGCCTGTCCGATCTGCAAGTACTCGCCGGGTACTGGCTTACAGAGGCGGTTTGGCCCATCAATCTCAATAGCGATACCCACGTGGATTTCGTGGATTTCAGTATCCTGGCCGGCCAGTGGCGCCGGCGGCACATGCCGTTACTGATCAACGAGTTCATGGCCTCCAACAGCAGCGTCGAGAAAGACCCGCAGGGGCAGTACGACGACTGGATTGAGATATACAACTTCGGCGACGTGGCCATCGACATGGCCGGAATGTACGTAACCGATAGTCTTGATGAGCCGCGTAAATGGTGCGTCCCTTCGGATGACCCGGAGGCCACGACCGTTCCCGCAGGGCGCTTTCTCATCATCTGGGCGGATGGCGATGTCAACGACGCCGGCCTCCACGCCGCCTTCCGTCTGGACGCCGACAGCGATCAACTGGCCCTGTTTGACAGCGATGGGACAACGCTTCTGGACTCAGTAGAGTTCGGACAGCAGCGGCCGGACATTTCCTATGGACGGCTTCCCGACGGCAATGACACCTGGACCTCGATGGCATTTGCAACACCGGGGCACAGCAACATCGACATTTACGAGGGCTTCGTCAGCGATGTCCAATTCAGTCACGATCGTGGTTTCTACGATGAGCCCTTTGACGTTACGCTCGCTACCGAAACCGAGGATGCACTGATCTTCTACACAACAGACGGCAGCGAACCCTACGACCGTTCGGGCCGCGGATCGATAGGACATCTGTATGACGGTCCGATTGAGATTACTACAACGACTTGTCTTCGCGCCAAGGCTATCAGGAGACACTGGCGGCCTTCGCAGCCTGTCAGCCAAACGTACATCTTTGCCGACCATGTCCGGTCGCAATCGGATGCGCCGCCGGGTTTCCCCGCCACATGGGGGCAAAGAACCGCCGACTACGAGATGGACCCCGAGATCGCGCAGCATCCCAAATACAGGGACGTCCTTGCCGATGCGCTGCTTACGCACCGCACGATCTCTCTGGCGATGAACCAGGCCGATCTCTTCGATCCCATCACCGGCATATACTCCAATTCGAGAAACGAAGGAGTTGCCTGGGAGCGACCTGTCTCCGTCGAGGTTGTCGATCCCTGCGACGGCCGGGAGACGCATATCAATGCGGGTATTCGCATTCAGGGCAGTGCGAGCCGCAACCCGAATCGCCCGAAGCATAACCTTCGTCTGTTGTTCAAAGGAATCTACGGCGCCACCAAGCTGAACTTCCCGCTGATCGAAGGCTGGCCGGTGGAGCAGTTCGACTCCATTATCCTGCGAGGCGGCAACGGCGATTCGTGGTTCCACCCGAACGTCAGCCAGCAGATCCGGGCCCAGTACATCCGGGACCAGTGGCCCAGGGACATTCAGGTCGCCATGGGGCACCTGACTGCGGGCCAGTGCTACGCCCACCTCTATATCAACGGCCTGTACTGGGGGCTGTATCACATCATCGAGCGACCCAACGCCGCCTTCTTTGCCGAGCATCTGGGCGGCCGCGAAGAGCAGTACGATGTGATCAAGCACAAGAACGGCACCGTAGACGGCAACCGGGTCGCATGGAACGCGATGATGGAAATCGCAAATCAGGGCCTTGCATCGAATGAAAGATACGAGCAGCTCCAGCAGTACATGGATTTGCATAACCTGATCGACTTCATGCTCCTGAACTTCTACAGCGGCAATACCGACTGGGATCATAATAACTGGTACGGCGGGCGCCGCAGGAGTCCCGGCGCAGGATTTCATTTCTTTGCATGGGATTCCGAACGCACTTACCTGAGTCTCACGCATAATGTCACCGGCAAGAACAACGCCAACCAGCCGACGCACGTGCACCAGCAACTGTCGGCCAATGCCAACTACCGGATGCTCTTCGCCGATCACATGTATCGCCGTTTCTTTGACGATGGCGTGCTGGCACCGGAGAACGCAAAGGCCCACTGGCTGGCCAGAGCCGAAGAGATCCGCCTGGCCCTTGTGGCCGAATCCGCTCGATGGGGCGACAACAAACGACCCGACAACCCGTACACGCCCGATGTGGAATGGCAGGCGGAGCTGGATTTCCTGTCCAACGAGTACTTCCCGCAGCGCACCGGAATAGTCGTCGATCAACTCAAAGCCCGGGGGCTGTACCCGAATGTTGCCCCCCCAACATTTGCCCGAAAGGCCGGGTACGTGGAGCCGGGTGTGAATCTGCCGATCAGTGCCTCCGAGGGTGCGATATGGTATGCCAATGACGGCATCGATCCGCGGCGCTATGAGACGCAGAGCAGCGATCCGGCCACGAGCGTCCTTGTGCCTGAAGATGGCGTCAAACGGGTATTGGTGCCGCAGCAGCAGGTTGCCGGCGACTGGCGGGGTCTGTCTTACGATGATTCGGCGTGGATGGTTGCATCCGGCAAACCGGGCGGAGTTGGATACGAACGAGGTTCGGGCTACGATCAGTACATCAGTCTGAATGTTGAGACCGGGATGTATCAGGCGAGCACATCCTGTTATATCCGCACCGTCTTCCAGCCGGCGCGCGTTGATCAGGACTGGAGTTCGCTGATGCTCAACATACGTTACGACGATGGCTTCGTGGCATATCTCAACGGAGTCGAAGTGGCTCGGGCCAATGCCCCCGATACGCCAGCGTGGAATTCCTCCGCCTTGAGCGGCCACCCCGATTCGCAATCCAGCGTCTTCGCTGTCTTCGACATCAGCGACCATCTCGACCTCCTGCATGCGGATGAGAACGTCCTTGCGATTCAGGGCCTCAATGTCTCTCCGAGCAGTTCGGACTTTCTTATTTCCTTTGAACTCGTCGTTACCGAAGAAGATGTTCCGAATGCATCGATTTCGGCCAATGCCATTCGCTATACCGGTCCGCTTACGCTGGACAAGAGCACGCACATCAAGGCCCGGGCGCTGAGCGGCAGCACCTG
>CAZGMJ010000046.1:0-41640 GCA_964526785.1 uncultured Pirellulales bacterium | reverse complement strand
ATTCCACCGCATAACCTCCTCCGCAATCTTGTGCATCTTGTCAATCCTGTCAAAACAAAACACCCCAATCGCGGCCCTTGGCCGCGCACATTTCGATCGTTCATTTCCTATTCGTATTCGTTTCTCGCTTCTTGCATCCGCCCCGACATCAACACGAGCCCGCGTATTCAATCACGACATCTAAACCCCGACATTATCCTGTACATCGACCATAGCGACCGAGCTGGCACCTATAGACGCGCCCCGGCGGGTCAGCCAAACCCGTGGTGCGCAGCAGCACGCGGACGCGGAGGCAGGCTCCGAGAGATGTGTACATCGAAAAGAGACTGCCGCCGCGAACACCCGGCCGACCAATACGGCCTGACATCCTGTGAATCACCCATAGCAACAAAGTCGCCACCCCACCATGTGTATAGGGAGGCCATAGCCGTGGTGCAAAGCAACACGGTGGACGCAAAGGCAGACTCTGAGAGATGCTTGCATCGAAAAAAGACTGCCATGGCGGACACATGGCCGACCGCCCTCCCCCGCATACCAACTTTCGTAATCCTGCTCATCTTGTGAATCCTGTCCAACCCCATTCCAACAGCCATCCCGCCCCGTCGGGATTCCTCAATTTTGCATTTTACTTTCTAATCTTTGATTTTTCCTCGAACATTTCACCCCCGGCAAACGTCTTTATTTATTGTAGTCATATAACTACATTGAAGGAGCCCAACGCACCCGTTGGAGGATCAGCAATGCCCGCCCGACACTCGCACAGGTTGGCCCACAAGCGTGATATGCCATCACAGCGGACACCCGCCCAACCGAACCCGTTCTCTGCGCACTCTGTGCCCTCTGTGGCCGAACATCCGTCGGAGATATCTCGGCGCCTCAATACCTTTTTGAAAAAACAAAGCCAAAAGCGAAATGGAGAAGTTGCCGTGCCGGCGTATAGTTACCCATCTTCCATCCGCAACCTCCCCGGGTGCCTGCCCTCCCTCAGTGCCTTGGTGCCTCGACCCCTTGATCCCTTTTCGAAAAAGCAAACCCAATCGACACCCCTCTACATCGACTCGGGTGTCGTCCCGAGCGAGTGCAACGAGTCGAGGGATATCCCCTTCGGCTGGACAGATATGCAAAACAAACCCAAAAGCAACATCGAGAAGTTGCCGTGCCTGCGAAACATTACCCATCTTCCATCCGCAACCTCCCTGGACGTCTGTCTTCCCTTTGTGCCTCGATGCCTCGATGCCTTGGTGCCTTGGTGCCTTGGTGCCTTGGTGCCTTGGTGCCTCGACCCCGTGGCCCCTTTTCGAAAAAACAAACCCAATGTGAACATAGGCAAAACGCAGCCAAAACCAAATCTGCCCTTGCACTGCCGCCGCCCGAACTGCATCATGGGACATCATAATCCATCAAACGCAGAAGGAGTACACAACATGGCTGAGCAGACACGACGCGAATTCCTGAAGATGCTCGGGGCGGCAGCAACCGCCGCGGCGGTCCCCTCAACGGCATTCGGACAAACCGACGCCAAACGCAGGCCCAACGTGGTCCTGATCTTCACCGACGACCAGGGCTCGATCGACCTCAACTGCTACGGCGCCAAAGACCTCCACACCCCGAACCTCGACAGACTCGCCCGCCAGGGCACGCGATTCACCCAGTTCTACGTCGGCGCACCGGTCTGCTCGCCCTCGCGGGCCGCACTGATGACCGGCCGCTACCCCCGCCGTGCCGGCCTGATCGGCAACGCATCATCCCGCAAAGGCCATGGAGGCATGCCCGCCGAACAGATCACCATCGCCGAAATGATGAAGGCCGCCGGCTACGCAACCGGCCACGTCGGCAAGTGGCACCTCGGCTACACCCCGGAAACCATGCCCAACAACCAGGGCTTCGACGCATCCTTCGGCCACATGGGCGGCTGCATCGACAACTACTCGCATTTCTTCTACTGGAACGGCCCCAACCGCCACGACCTCTGGCAAAACGGCAAGGAAATCTGGCGAGACGGCGAATTCTTCGGCGATCTAATGGTCGACCAGTGCAAAAAGTTCATCAGCGACAACAAAGAGACCCCCTTCTTCCTCTACTGGGCGATCAACATGCCCCACTACCCGCTCCAGGGCAAGGAAAAGTGGCGAAAGGAATACGCACACCTCGACGCCCCCCGCCGCATGTACGCCGCATTTGTCTCCACCATGGACGAAATGGTCGGCAGCGTCGTCGAACACCTCGATCAACTCGGCCTCCGCGAAGACACTATCATCATCTGGCTCAGCGACCACGGCCACTCCGTAGAAGAACGAACCTTCGGCGGCGGAGGCGACTCCGGCCCCTACCGCGGCCATAAGTTTACGCTGTGGGAAGGCGGCATCCGCATCCCCTGTATCATCTCATGGCCCGGCCGCATCCCCGCAAACGCCGTCCGCAGCCAGCGAGCCGTCAGCATCGACTGGATGCCCACAATAGCCCGCTACTGCCGCGTCCCCCTGCGCGAAACCGACATCGACGGCAAAGACATCGCGCCGATCATTGAATCCGCCGGCGCCGACTCCCCGCACGATGTCCTGCACTGGGAAACCCGCAACCACTGGGCGGTGCGCCAGGGCGACTGGAAACTGGTGCACAACGGCCCCGCCACCGAATCTGACGGCCGAAAAATCCCAAAGGTCAATACCTTCCTGAGCAACCTGGCCGAAGATGTCACCGAAACGACCAATCTCGCCGACAAACACCCCGAAATCGTCAAACGCCTGACCAGAATCCACAACGAATGGCTCGCCGGAATCCAGGACAACACATAGCAACAGGAGGCACCGGGCCGCAACGCAACCGTAGAAATGTCATCAGGCCGTGCTGAATTCGCACGGAACCTGCCAGAATCCCGGACAGCCGCTGCGAACAGCCGGGCAACGCGACAACCTCGCCTGCCGGACCCAACAAGGACCGGCGGGCGCGCCGTCACGCAAAGGCGCTTCGCAGAACATCGAGGCTTCTCGGAATGGCCGTTTTCCAGTCCGCCCGGCCCTCGAATTCGAGCGAAACATAGCCTTTAAAGCCGTGCTCGCGCATGATCCGCCCGATCCGCGGATAATCGAGATCGAGCGTGTACCACAGCCCGCCGCCGTAGTAGGTCTTGGCCTGCATGAAAACGGTCTGCGGGGCGCACATTGCCAGCTTGTCGTACGGATCTTCGAGGAAGTTGCCCGTATCGAGCAGCACTTCCAGCCACGGCGACTCGATGGCGTTGACAATACGCAGCAGCCCTTCGGGCGTCCGAGCAAGGCCCCAGTGGTTCTCCAGCCCGAGAATGACGCCGCACTTCTCGGCCGTCGGCAGACACTGTTCGATGCTGTCGATCACCCACGTGAAGCCGTCTTCCTCGGTGTAGCCCTCGACCGGAGCCTCGATGCCGCGATGGGCCATCAGGTCGTCGAAGTCCTTCGATGTGCCCCAGGTGCCCGTATTGAGGCGCATGATCGGAATGCCGAGCTCGTATGCAATCTCGATCTGGTGCTTGGTCAGTTCGATATTGCGCCGCCGCTTGTCCTTATCCGGGGAGAGAAAACCCTGATGCGTAGACAAACAACACAGATCGACGCCGTTGACCAGAGCCGCTCGTTTGAGACTCCGGCAGTGCGCGTCGAGATCCCTGTCCTCGCGCTCCATCTGCCGCAGCAGAATATCCACCCCGTCGAAGCCCATGCTCGCCGCCTCCTCGATGCACCGCTCGATCGACACCATCCGGTCCCGCCGAAACTGCCAGAACGAATACGTCGAGACCGCAATCGGATTGCCCCGGGCGCGGCGCAACGGCGAGCCGTTGTCCGGCCTCGTCGAATCCCGCGATTGTGCCAAAGACAAACTTGGCAGCCCAAGTCCCGCTGCGGCCGCTATCGAATGGGTTAGGAAGCCTCGGCGATTGGTCGGATACATGGAAACTCCTGTTATCAAGTGTGTTCAGCGGACAAGCGTCTCAGTGACAACCCCGCGTATTGTTCAGCTCTACTCGGGCCGGTCGCCCGTCGTCCCGGCATTTCTTTCACAGAACCAATGCGACAGCGAGTTGCGACGCAATCAAGATCGTACCATACGGCCGGAACTGACATCGGCGGCTATTTGCATAAAACGCGGCCCGGTATAATCGAAGAACCGCTTGTATGCATCGCAGAAATAGCTCTCGCAGCCGTAGTTGTCCTTATCGAACGGCGCTCGGTCCTTCATACATCCACCCCGGCAGATCGCCAGATGCCTGCAGACCATGCACTTGCTGCACAGATTCGTCTTGGCCCGTGCGAACTTGCGCTTCTTCGCGCTGGCCGCCAGTTGCTCGATGGGCGTATCGATGATATTGCCGAGGTGCCATTTCGGCTCCACGAAAAAATCGCAGCAATACGCGTCGCCCGTATGCTCGATGACGATGTACTGGCTGCACTGCCTGTCGAACGTACAGATGGTGTGCCTGCCGCCCAGATAATACGAGAGAAACGAATCGAAGTCCCGTATGCTCAGTTTGTCCGGGCCGTATTCGTACCAGCGGTCGAAAACCCTGCACAGAAACTCGCCGTACTGCGCCGGCGTAATGGAGAAGTCGGCGACTTCCCCCGTTTTCGGATCGAGTTCGACACAGGGAATGAACTGCAGATACGTCGTGCCCAGCTCAACGAGAAAATCAAAGACAATCTCGGGATGCTCGACATTCTTCGCATTGAGCAGTGTCAGCGTATTGAACTCGACACCATGCTTCTTGCAGTTGTTGACGGCCCGCATGACCTTGTCGAACGTGCCGCCGCCGGCGTGATCGACGCGATAGTAGTCGTGAAACTCCTTCGGCCCGTCGATGCTGACGCCGACCAGGAAGTTGTTCGCCGCCAGAAATTCACACCACGCATCGTCGAGCAGGATGGCGTTCGTTTGCAGGGAGTTGCCCACCTCCTGCCCCGGCGAGCCGTACTGCTTCTGCAATTCAACGGTCCTCTTGTAGAAATCCAGTCCCATCAGCGTCGGTTCGCCACCCTGCCACGCAAAGCCGGCCAGCGGGAACTTCAACCGCATATAATCCTTGACCAGCGTTTCGAGCACTTCGAGGCTCATACGCTGGCGACCCGTGCCGATCTCGGCGGCCCGTTCCTTGTAAAAACAATAGCTGCAATCGACGTTACAGTCCGAGCCCGATGGTTTGATCAGTAATGTAAATGGCTGCATGTATATACTTCGTCGTAAGTCCGTGCGTCGTTCAAATCAATCCAATTGCTCGCCGGCCTTCATGCGAGCGATCATATTGCTCAGTCGCCACACCAGTTCGGCGTTCTCGGGCTTTTCGGCGATATTGACGTTTTCCTTCGGATCGTGCCAATGATCGTACAACATTCGAGCGTATCGGTCACCTGTTTTCCCGCGCCATTCGGTGTAGAGATACCGATCCGTTCGGACCGAATCGCCATTGAAGAATCGGCTGAATGCGGCCTTCTTCCAGGGCCTGTTGGGATCTTTGAGCAAGGGCACGAAGCTCTTGCCTTCGGCATGACCGGGAATCGGTATGTCGCAGAGTTCGCACAGCGACGGGTAGATATCGAGGTATTCGGTAAGGGCTTTGGTTCGCACGCCCGACCGAATGCCGCGACCGGCCAGAATCAGAGGTGAATGGAGCGACGTCTCGAAGTTGCAGTGCTTGCACCAGAGACCGTGCTCGCGCAGGTTCCAGCCATGATCGCCCCAGAGGATGACGACGGTGTTGTCTCGCAGGCCGAGGCGGTCGAGTTCGGCCATTACGCGGCCGATCTGGGCGTCGGTGTAGCTGACGCATGCGTAATAGCCGTGCACGAGCGTGCGGGCCAGATCATCTGAGAGCCGCCCTTTGCGGGGAATACCATGATATGCGCGCAATTCCCCCCAGTTGTGCATGGCCGCATCCGGGGCGCCTTTTGGACGAAAGGGGTTGTCCGCCATGTCAATCTCGTCGCGTTTGTACATGTCCCAGTATTTCTGCGGGGCGTTGAACGGCAGGTGCGGCTTGAAAAAGCCCAGAGCAAGGAAAAACGGCTTGTCCATCTTCTTGAGCCGGCGCAAGTCGGAGATGCCCTTATCGGCGACTTTGCCGTCGTAATACGCATTGTCGGCAACGTCAGCGGCTTCATACGGCGGACCGGCGTGTTTCGGGCTCTGGCTGGCTATCTCCTTGTTCTCGTCCAATTGATAATCCCGCCAGGCGCCTCTCGGCCTCCACGCCGCCTCGCTCCAACTATCGTGGCAGTCTCTGGCATGATGGAAAATCTTGCCGTTCGAAATCGTGTGGTATCCGTTGTTCTTGAAATGTTCGGCAACCGACAGCGCGCCGGGCAGATCCTTTTCGGCCCATGTGTCGTATCCGACGAATCGGTCGCGCGTCGGCCTCACGCCCGTCAGCAGGCTCGCCCGCGAGGCGCCGCAGACGGGAACCTGGCAGTAGGCGCGCGTGAAAGTAACCCCGTCGGCGGCCAGACGGTCAATATTCGGAGAGATCATCTGCTTGTGCCCGTAGCAGCCAAGCTGGGGACGCAGATCATCGACGGCAATGAACAGCACGTTGGGCTTGTTGCTCTGTTGTGCCAACGCAGTCCGGCTGAGGCCCGCGACCGCTGTCAGTCCCGCCATCTTGATAAACGCTCTGCGCGTGAGTCTGCTGTTGCTCATGTCATCCTCCAGGTCGAGTTATCTGCAAATTCGATTTCACTGTGCATTTATGAAGAATAAGGGCATGTTCCGCTCCACGCAAGCGGCCGCGTACAAATACATCGCAGCAGACCACGTTTGCCAGTCCTGGCCCTGAGGCGTGCCGTCCTGGGCCCGATGCCATTCATTGAAGCCGAATTCAACCTCCGCTTCGCGCGCGGGTCTGACCAGTTCGGTCAAAGCGAGCAGCTTCTTCTCCGCCAGGCGATGCTTACCAGCGGCGACAATGGCGGCGATGTGGAAACCCGATACGAACGGCCAGATTCCGCCGTTGTGGTATTCGCCCGGCTGGTTGTATCGTTCGTACCGCGGCAGCCAGTCGGGGTCGCTCGGATTGACGTACGGGAAAAAATTCGGAGCCAGTTGGCCGACCAGCAGTTCACGGCGGCGCAGTTCTTCACATTCGCTTTCGATCCACGTGACGATCGCTCGCGACCGACCCGGCGAGGCAATCCCGGAAAGAATTGCGATGCTGTTGCCCAGCAGGTCGAATCGCTCGCTTCGGTAGACTTTGTACGACCACAGTGCGTAATACGGTTTTCGCTGCAGGACGAGGCCTTCATGGATGTGCCGATTCTGTCTGTCGCCTCGAACGGCAAAATGTCCCATGGCCTCGCGCAGTTTATTTGCCCTTTCATTTTGGCCGAGCAATCTCAGATATGCATGCATGACGGCGTTGACGTACAGGCCGTAGCCGAGCACCCACTGTTCGTCGCGCCAGTCACTGGTCGGGTCCTGCGTGACCATTACGCGACTGGCGGGACTGCGGTACTGCATCCAGGTCAAGGCTTTCTGCACCGCCTCGGCCAGAAAGTCCGGCTCGTTCATGGCCCTGCGAAATATGCCCACGGCCATCAGGAACAAGGGGGTGCAGTCGCTCGCCCCGCGATCATCGGGATCGTGAATCAATGAGGAGATATGGCCAAGCCCGCTCTGGTTCTTCGCCGCCGTCTCCAGCACCCGGCGCAGCGACTTCAACAGGCGCTCATTGTTCGTCGTAAGGATGCCGAGCGAGGCGATCATCAGATCCCGCGTGTAAGGCTCGGGATAGCCCCAGCCGGCGGTGCGCGGCAGTCCGCGGAAAGGACCTTTTGCGTTGTGGAGCAGGACTTCAAGGGCGGCCTCCTTCGCCCGCTCGATCTTCTTCTGCGAAGCGGCGTCCATACTACGTTATCCCCAGTCGATCGGAGACGATCTGGACGAACCGCCTGGCGATAACGCGGTAGTCGAAATTGGCCAGGGCGCGCTGTCGACCCGCTTTGCCCATCTTCCCACGGAGTTTCGCATCCTTCATCAGGTCCATCATATAGTTGGCGATATCGTGAACGCTGGCGCGATAATCGACCGTCCGGGGGCTCTTGAAGACCACCCGGTGGCCGGGCTCATAGCCCGACTCGTCGCCGACCGTGGCCTCCCGCATGCGTATCTCCTGTGCAACGCCCGCCAGATAGGCGGTCTTGCCGTGCACCATCGTATCGAGCATGCCCATCGCTTTGATGCCGATGACCGGTTTCTCACATGCGTTGGCCTCGACCTGAATCATGCCGAAGCCTTCGAGGCGGGACGGTGCGGCGTAGATGTCGCACGCGGCCAACAGGTACGGCATGTAATTGCGCGACATACGGCCGGTACTGTACACCACGTTCTGGTCAATGCCGAGATGCATAGCGAGTTGCATGTCCGCCATGTTCTGTTGATCGGTGCGCTCCTGCGGCCAGACTTTGCAGACGTATTTCCAGTCCGGCGCCTCGCTGTCGTTGATAGCCAGCGCCTGCATCACCTCCTGGGCGCCTTTCGAGGCGGCGTCGCCTCCGACCGTCAGCACCATGATCTGATCGGGCGCCACCCCCATCGACTCGCGAACGGCCGCAATCTTCGGATCGGTCTTATCCCGAGGGACAAACGAATCCGTGTCGCAACCGACGTGCAGCACGTCGATGTTCCCACCGCTGAGGCCGTCGCGCATATACACCTTCTTGACCCAGTTCGAAGTTACGAGGATCAGCGGCAGTGCCTCGAGAATTTCGTGATAATTCGCGAGATAACCGTCGGCCACCAGCCAGGGTATGGGCGTCACGCCGTATCGCTGAGGATGCAGAACGAGGTGCGGCGAATGCCCCCAGTATCCGACCCCTACAACGACATCGGGCGCGAACCAGCGATAGTACCACTCCTTTTCCTGGGCGGCCTCGAAATTCGCGGCATGCACATCGACGCCCAGTTCCTTAAGTCCCTTGTACAGCAGGTCGCCCTGCGTGGCCAACCCGCCCGGCGAGGGCGGATAATCGTACAGAACGAGCACCTTCATCGTGCGGACTCCTCTGCAATATCAGCCTTTTCTATTCCTGGCATGTAGTCGCCAGAACGCTTCCTGTTTGGGCGTCGCCTTTGCCTCGAACGTGTCTTCGGCAAAGCCGTACGTCTGCGTGATCAAGTCGTATTTCTCCTGCCAGATATAGCGGGGCAGCATGGTGGTAACGTCGGCATCACCAATCGCAAGGGGCAGATGCCTGCCCTCGCCGTCATCGTAAGCGAATCGCCATACCTCGGGAGTGGATATGTCACCGCGGTCCCACAGCGCCATAACCGCGGCGCCGACCTCCTGGTGGCGTCGGTGGCTGGTGTACTCGCCCTGGAAGCCATGCGTCAGCACCAGGTCGAAACGCAGCGGGGGCAGCAAATCCAGGAGCGTCCTGCGAACGAGTCGCGGCAACAGCGGGTCCTGCTCGGGGCCGTCGTCGATATCGCCCATCAGTCCGTGCGCACCGTATCGCTCCATCGCTTTCTGGAACTTCGGTGCGCGGTCGGGGTCGCTCTTCCTGCAGAGACAGATGACGGTCCATTTGCTGTCGGGATGCATGAGCATCGTACCGCCGGCCCACAGCGTCTCGTCATCCGGATGAGCAACCACTACCAGACACTTGTTGAAGTTCCACATTGTATAATGCTCCTTAGCCCATGTTTGTCAACATTGGTGGTCCAGGCGGGAAGCCGAACCAGCAACCGTGCCTTCCTGCCGGACACATGTAGACTATATTAGCACCACGGCGGCAAAGTTCACGCAAAAACAAAACGTTCACGACACACATGGCGGGCCGCAGCATACAGATCGAGACCAGCACAGACCGGCTCTTGCAGGACCGGCGATGGAACTCGATCGCGGGCTATCGTCGGTGGCCGTAGTCTGCCGAACGGAATCGCTCGCGAATCTCGGCAACCGACACGTCTTCGAGTCGTCCGGTTAGGAGGGTGGGCCGGTGATCGACGACGAGCGATAGCTGATCGGGATGAAATTGACGATCGCCCCCCGCCCAGTCGCGAAAGCCCCATGCGCTGCGGACCGGATCGCGCCCGACCTGCTGCACGACAACCTCCGCCGGGGGTCGCTTCGTCTGCAGGATGATCTGTCGCTGCCGGTCGTCGGCCGACCAGACGGCCAGGACGTCGGCGTCCTGATGCCTAAATCGCAGAATGCGGAGCCCGTCGTCTTCGACGTCCATTTCACCACGGAACTCAGCGCGGGCGACCAGTTCGGCGATGTCCGCCATGACATGGTAGTGCGGCTTGGGCGTCAGATCGGGCCGGACGATGCCGAAGTTGTCCTCGTTGTGTTCGGGGTTCCAGCCGTCGTCCTGGAAATCGTACCACCAGATACCGCGAAACGACGGCGACGTGCGGGCGAGCAGATACAGCCTTGCCAGATACGAGGCCGAAAGCTGCGGTTCGGTGCCGCGCTTGTCGGTCTGATTGGGCCAGCCCATTTCGGTAACGTAAAATGGGACATCGACGCCGTCGTTGTGCTCTCGGAGCATTTGCTGAACGCCGGCCATCCATTGCGAACAGGTCTCCGGGGAACGCTGCGGGAATTTGTCGCTGTAGTTGTAGGCATGGATGGAGACGGCGTCGCAATACTCGAGCCCCCCGAGTTCGACCACCTTGTCCAGCCAGCCGCGTTTGACCCCGCCGCTTGTGCTGGCCCCGGCGACCACGGTCGCCTTCGGATTGGCGGCCTTGATTCGCGGATAGACGGCCTTGAGCAGCTTGAAGTAGTCTTCGGGCGAACCGCCTTTGCGATACGGCTCGGGCAGGCCGATGCCGATGTCCCATTCGTTCCAGACTTCGTAGAGGCGGATGTCGTCGCCGAAGTGCCGGACCATGAATTCGGCGTATCCGCAGAAGCCCTCGATGGCCTCGGGGGAGCGGGGGCGGTCGCCATCGTCGTAGAGGCGATTCGAGTAGTCGAGGATCAGCATCACATCGAGGCCTTTGCCCGCGGCGGTGCGGATGTACTGTTCGACGCGGTCGGGCACGCGGTACTCGCCCTTGACGCGTTCGACACCCGCCCAGCCGGCCTCGTCACGAATAGCATCGATGCCGGCGGCCTTGATCATGTTGAGATTCATCTGCACGTGGCCCTTGTTCTGGCTGAAATGCGTGCAGACGCCCACGGTGAATTGGCGAGGGGCGGCGGCCGCGGTCGAGGCGATGACAGCGGATGCAAGCAACAGCAATACGATGGTTCTGGCGTGACGCATGATTCGTTCTCCAATCCATTTTGATTCGATGTCTCAGCCTGCACGGAGCAGGACACATGCTCATAATACGAAAGGCGCGGACCGGTGGCAAGATGCGTCACGCGGCGGGCCCGAGCAATCGGACTATTCTATGTGCAGCCGGACCTTGTCTGCCGGACGGACGCGGCGTACTTCGTTGCCCGCGGTTATGGTGGCGGCCAGTTGTATAACGCGGGCAAGCGCGTGCGAAAAGAACTGCTTGTACGATTCGCAGAAGTAGCTGGGTTGCGCCGGGGCGGCCTGGCCGGCGCCGAATCGATCCTTCATACAACCGCCGCGGCAGATGTCGAGATGCGGGCAGACGAAGCATTTGCCGGCGAGCTTCTCCTTCCGCCGGGCGAAAGTCTTCTTGATCGGGCTCTGTGCGAGTTCGGCCAGCGACGTTTCGAGGATGTTGCCCAACCGCCAGCGCGGCTCGACGAAGAACTCGCAGCAGAAGGCGTCGCCGTTGTGCTCGACAACGACGAACCCGGCGCACCGCCTGCTGTAGGCGCAGATGGTGTGGCGGCCCATGACGTAGTGTGTCACGAGCGAGTCGAAGTCGCGAATGTTTATCTTTTCCGGGCCGAGCTTCCACCAGAGATCGAACGCTTCGCACAGGAAATCGCCGTATTGGGCGGGTGTGATGGAGAACTCGGCAGGCCCGCCGGTCGCCGGGTCGATCTCGATACACGGGATGAACTGGACGTACGTCATGTCATGCTCGAGCAGAAACTCGATCAGAACGTCGGCATGCTCAACGTTTTTGTTATTGAGCAGAACAAGCGTGCTGAACTGGACATCATGCTCCTGACAGCACTGAATGCCTCGCATGACCCGGTCGAATGTACCTTTGCCAGCCATATCGAGCCGATACTGATTCTGAAACTCCTCCGGCCCGTCGATGCTGATGCCCAGCAGAAACTTGTTTTCGTGCAGAAACGAGCACCACCGGGCGTCGAGCAGGACGGCGTTGGTCTGCATGGTGTTGCTGAGTTGCTGGCCCGCCTCGCCGTACCGCTTCTCTAACTCGACCGCCCTCCTGAAGAAATCCACCCCCATCAACGTAGGCTCGCCCCCCTGCCACGCCAAACCCGCCACCGGAAAGCCGAGCTGCATGTAGTCGGACACGAGCCTCTCGAGCACTTGCCCGCCCATCCGCTGCCTGCCCGTTCCCACGACGGGGTCCCGGCCTTTGTAGAAGCAGTACGCGCAGTCGATGTTACAGTCCGACCCCGACGGCTTGATCAATAGCGTAAACGGCTGCACTGCTTCCCCTTATCAAACATGGATTTCATCTCCCCGCCATATCCAACACGCCAAAACCACACCAATAAGCTACCGGGCATTATAGTATTCATAGGGGTATTTGCTAACTCCTTATATGCCCGACACTTACCTATCCCTCTATGTGAATTACAATCTCAATTCACACATTATGCCGTCCATGCCACCTCGCAAACCGATTAATAATTCCTTCAGGAATCGCCCTTGGGCAATCCACCGGCAGACCGAGTTCCCTCCTAATAGCTGCAACCAGCTTTGCCTGGCTCAACTCATATATTTGGTAACCAAAAAGCAACGCAAAGCCGCCACCATCGACCACCATCTTGATGTAGCTCTTCGGAGCCCATCTCATTATGAACAGCGGCCGCAGCCCCAATTGCTTGCACATCTCAAGCTTCACAACCAACTCATCTTTCTCAATGTACCCCAGTGTATTCTTAATCTCACAACCGTACGCCACTCCATCCTTTTCAAAGACATAGTCCAAATCATGCCCCGACTTAGTCCACTTTCTACCACCGTACGACCTCACTTTCTTCTGCGTTGGCATGAAGCCCTTCAAGGCCAATCCACTGCAGAACAAATCCTCGGCCCTGTGCCCGCAACTGCGAGTGATAACATCACTGGAGTAGTCTTGAACCAATTTCTCCATTCTTCGAATTCGACGCATAGGATACCTGTTAGACTTGTGCACAAAATACCTCGTCGCAGTCCCGCCTTCCCTCTCCACTCTTACGTCCTTGAGGTACCCAATTTGTAGCAGACCAAGCATCGCATTATAGGTTATCCAATGGAAGAAGTCTTTCTCGAATTTGATCTGCATCTGCCTCAGATAATAGATGCTGTCCCTCTTCCGGTCGTACATCTCCCGGATCCTACTCTGCACCTCAACAAAGTAGCTATCCGGACTCCACTCCGTATAATCCTCTGGTGCATCAACAAAATCATCGTAGTAATCGTCCACACTCGCCCTCCAGGCACTGCCCCTTCAGACACTGCGACAACCGCTCTAAATGTGCCTCTGTGCTGGCACCAATCCCGTCGCCATAACGACCTTACACACGGAATCTACGCGCGCCATCTCGCCTTTTCAAGAGAAAAACCGACACAGCACAAGACAATTCATTCGTCAATTTCGTGCTTCTCCATCCATTTGTTGGTCCGCTTTCTCACCTGAACGACGGTTTCGAGCGCGCCTTTGAGGCGGACGGCGTGAAACTCTTCGGTGAGTTGCCAGAGGTGATTATGAGGCCGATGTCAACGAAAAAGCGACCGGCGGGAATTGCCACAGAGACGCCGCAGCCGCATGGCTGTTGCAGCGACGCCGGCGGCGTTGTAGAATGCGGAAGCATTACAGGGTGCCGCGTGTGCAGGCATCATGGTCGCGTTCACGATTGGCCGGGCGGGACGTTCGGCGGGCAGGAGCGAATGAAGGTTCGACTCGAATCAGAACGGGTGACGGTGACAATCGAGCGGCTGTCCCTGCGCATCAGGGACCGCTTTCCCAGTTCCGATCTGTATAAGGTGTGCAAGCATCTGCACGCGGTGGCGCGGCAGACCGAACGGACGGCGGTACGCATCGCACGTCCGGTCTGGCTGCTCCGGCTGGCCATCATCGTGTTGATCGCGGCGTTTCTCATGGCGCTGGCGACCATTGTGACGAACTGCGACACGGACGATCAGGTCACGTTATTCGGCCTTCTCCAGGCCGTCGACGCCGGGGCCAGTCTGCTGATTCTCATCGGGCTCGGCGCGGCGTTTCTCTGGTCCATCGAGACGCGGATCAAACGCAGCAGAGCCATCGACGCGATCAACGAACTGCGGGACATCGCCCACGTGGTCGATATGAAACAGCTCACGAAGGATCCCGACGTCGCCGCGGGATTCGGGCGGCCGACGGCGCACAGCCCCGAACGCACGCTCGACGCGTTTTCGCTCGGGCGCTATCTCGATTACTGCACGGAAATGCTGTCGCTTACGGGCAAACTCGGCTATCTTTACGTGGAGAATTTTCACGACACGGAGGTGAGCAAGGCGGCGACGGAACTGGAAGATTTGTGCAACGCCCTGTCGCGGAAGATCTGGCAGAAGATTATCATACTGCGCGGGCGAAGCTGCATCGAGTAAGCGGCTGTCGGTCGTGTTGCGTTGAGAGCGGCGGTCGGTTAGAATGCCGGAGCGTTGTGCGGCGGGGAGGCATGTGAAAATGGGGCCTGTGTGTACGGAGGTACGGATATGATCGGTCGAAGAGTATTTGTCTTGCTGGCGGTTACAGTTTCTCTTGCGGGTATTGCGGTTGCGGGCTGGAAAGCCGATCCGAAACTGGCGGCGCAGAGCCGGCCCGGTCGAAACTACGATGAATCGAAGGTGCCTTCGTACACGCTGCCCGACCCGCTGGTGTGCGAGGACGGCACGAAAGTACGCAGCGAGCGGATGTGGCGTCAGAAGCGGCGGCCCGAGGTACTGGATCTGTTCCGCGAGCACGTTTACGGGCGGACGCCCCTGCCGATTGAGGGATCAAAGAAGATCACGCACAACGTCTTCGAGTCTTCGGATAATGCACTGAACGGCAAAGCACGCCGCAGGCAGGTGCGCGTGAACTTCACGGGCAGCAAAGACGGGCCGGGGATGGATGTGCTGATGTATCTGCCCCGCAAGGCCGAGGGTAAGACACCGGTCTTGGTGCTGTTGAATTTCCAGGGCAATCACGCCGTGAGCACCGATCCGGCCATTCGGCTGTCGGACAGTTGGATGCGGCCGGGACGCGAAGGCGTCAAGGACAATCGCGCGACCGAGGCGGCCCGCGGCAAAGCCGCAAAGCGGTTTCCGATCGAGGCGATTCTAAAGCGCGGCTACGGCGTAGCGACGATCTACTACGGCGATATCGACCCGGACTATCACGACGGCTTCGAGAACGGCGTCCACGGGCTGTTCGATCCGGAGGACGGACGCACGGCGGATTCGTGGGGCTCGATTGCGGCCTGGGCGTGGGGACTGAGCAAGGCGATGGACTATTTCGAGACCGATGCGGACGTGGACGCCGAACGGGTAATTGTCCTGGGCCATTCGCGGCTGGGCAAGACATCGCTGTGGGCCGGGGCGCAGGACCAGCGGTTCGCAATGGTGATATCGAATGACTCAGGCTGCGGCGGAGCGGCACTGAGTCGGCGGGCCTACGGCGAGACGGTCAAGCGCATCAACACCAGCTTTCCCCACTGGTTCTGCGACAACTTCAAGAAGTACAACGACAACGAGGGCGCGTGCCCCGTGGACCAGCATATGCTGATCGCCCTGATGGCGCCGCGGCCGGTATATGTGGCCAGCGCCGATCGGGATCTGTGGGCGGACCCGCGCGGCGAGTTCCTCTCGGCCAGGCATGCAGGCGGCGTGTACCGACTGTTCGGCCTGACGGGACTCGGAGTCGAGCAGATGCCCGATCTGGACAGCCCCGTGCAGAAAGGCAGAATCGGTTACCATGTGCGCAGCGGCGGGCACGATCTGACCGAGTACGACTGGCAGCGATACATGGACTTCGCCGATAAGCACCTGCGGGGACAATAACGGTCGCTGACAGACTGCCGCAGTCGCAAGCCCACGTGCCGATATTCCCCATGTGCGCAGCCCGGAGTGCGCCTGGAAACACCGCGGTCGAGCGCGCCTGCGAACCCCAGCGTGTCCGTACAACACGACGATTGCCAGGTGTCCTGTGGCGCACAAACGAAGGCCCCCGAACGACGGCCAACTGGAAAACGTATGTCTCCATTGCGATGGCACCTGTCTCACAAACGGGTGTTCGGTCACCAATCCTCCGGCCCCGCCGCAACCACAAGATCAACAACACCGCCGGCCTGGAATGCGACCGTCGAGATAAGACTAACGTATTGTCTGAAGCCGAATACATTCATTCACAACCACAGCTTTCTACTGTATAATACTGGTGGGAACTGGGAAGCGGCTCCCGCTAAGGGCGTTCGCGCAACAGGAGACTGTAGTGTACAGACTTGGTTTGCATTCTTGGTCGAGAACACAAATGTATATAATGTCCTACTGCATCCTTGGTATGAGAGCAAACACTTGCTATAATGGAGCTATGACTACAAGTGGGATTCGCCCGGTTTTGCAATAGGGAGACAAATGCTATGGCAAGGATACTATACGACTCTTTGCGGCTACACAGGGCCATTTTAGAACTAAGACACCCGAACGCATATCTGTACTGGGATTCCACAGGGCAGTGCGTAAACGATATAGAGAAGGACTTCGGTGGCAAATTGACCTTCAAGGAAGTTGGAAGCAACGAGTGCACTCTGCGCTTCACTGAGATCGCCAACGCACAAGCAAGCTTTGGGATCAAGCATATGACAATGTCGGCAAATTCCCTGAAGAACGTCAAGCCTTTTCAGGATCACGCGCCGATCATCTTTGAAGCTGTGAAGAAAAACCTAGGAATCGAAAAAATAACTCGAGCTGGATTTCGTCTTCTGTATGCGCTGGAAATGGACTCCGAGAAGAAAGCTGAAGAATACATAGCCAGTTTGGATTGGGCTGAAGTGGATGCAGGCAGATTTGCAGAACTCGGGAGTAAAGCCGTGCTACTTCAGCCAGCCATTCGCGTGATTGAAGGGGATACGAGTTTGAGAATCGCATTGAATGCGGTGAAGAGAAGTGATGCGGAAGAACCGGGAGCTAAGTTCGACAAGTACAATCCTCGCTGCGCTCTTCTGGTAGACTTAGACTTTTTCAAAGAAAACGTGGACGCATCCAAGCTCGATATCTCCAGCTTCGTTCATCATTGCGATAAGAAGGTGAAAGACCACATTGCAGATATAATCAACAACTAGGTGCAGATATGGTATGCCCAACATACGATATGCCAGAGAGGTTCGCTGAATCAGGCATTAGAGACTATGGTATCGAGGAACTCACAGGAACGGAACAACAGCCGGTCCTCATAGACAACAGACAGTACATCAAGAACTACAACATTAACCTCACGGTCGCTGGTGAGGCGACAGACTCTCTACAAGCTCTTGCCTCTTCAGATCAAGGTGTCTATACGCGTGAAGCAGATATCTGCGAGCGAATTGACGAGGGCCTTGGGGCAATGATCGACAGCCTGGACGACCCCTGTGATTTCGAGCAGAGACTGGCCCAAGTTCTCTCTCTCTTGGACAGCCTTCACAGCAGGATACCGGCAAGAGAAACTGGTTTTTCCGATCTCCACGCATTGCTTAGACTGGCTCTAACGTGCCTTGAATGCGAGGACACTACGAAGGATGGAATTGCTGTTCTGAAGGAGGCCAGCAAAGCGCTTACACATGAGGTTTCATCTGAAATTTTGGCGGAATTGCGCGGCAAGTTCCGCCAAAATGGCATTGATGTTTTGAAGCCGCTAAAGAGCGAGATCGACATGCAACAAGTAATGGGAGAGATATTCCCCAATGAAACTACAGCTGGACACCTCGATACAAATCCATCGAAATCTGCATCCTCCGAATGATTCGACGAATTCGTCGTTTACTGAGCTCAAGAAGCAAGCGGAGTCGATACAGGCAAGCACATATGCGAGGAAAGAGTACGCATTCTCTCTGATCAAGGACTGCTGCACCATGCTGGCAAGGCTGAGGCGACACGAATCGCTTGCCGATGCACTTCAGTTCATACAAAGATATGGGAGCCACAAGAAGAGGTTTCAAGGGCGCATACTGGCCGTTGTGTCCAAGTTCATAATCACTGGTATCGTTCAGTCGGACTGGCGAGAATGCGCCGAAGCGGAGCAAGACAGACGGAGAGCAAATGAATTCGCGCGTTACCTCCGTGCCATGATCCCTGAACTCTGGGAGAGATTCGAGGAAGGTCTAACAGACAGGTTGCAAGATAGAACGCAATGTCCATTCGGGTGTACTGGCCCCATTGATAACGGCCAGACATTTGACCTCAAGTCCAAGAGGAAATGCGACAGATCGCAGGGATGCGTACTGGACAAGGTGATTAGCGGGGAAAAGGAGCGGGCGATCAAGTTGCTGAAGAGATTGCGGACCCTAACAGCAGAGGAGAAGACAAAAGAGCTTGAGAAGATACGCGATACTCTCACTGATTTCTTCGACAACGGCAATAAAGACATCTGTTATGAAATGTGCAACCAAGGCCTTGGCGATCTTGTGATTGCGCTTGAGACTCACCCAGACAGAACGCTGGTTACAACAAACGCAAGAGAGTCTAACATCATTTCTCCAGGAATTGGCCAGGATTGGGTTGTGCTACCAGTGGGGCCAGCCCAAGGTGGCGGGCCTGACACCACCTGATACTATCAGGCCCAAACGAGTAATCCAACAACCGCTTGCACCCTACTGCCCCAACAGCAACTCCAGCAGGCGCTCGTTCTCAGCGAAGTCGGGGACGATGATCTGCGCTCCGGCTTTGATCAGGCGGGTGCGTTTTTCGGGGCACAGGCCGTGGCGGCGGACCTCGTCCGATGCGATACCGATCGCCAGCCCATCGCGTTTGCGGCATTCGCGAATCTCCACCGGCCCGTCGCCGAATACCGCCAGTTCCGGCCCGGCCAGATCGTTCTCGCTCATAATCCGCGCGATGACCATCTTCTTCGAGTACTTCGCCACGTCGCCCACGGCCCCGTAAATCCCGCCGTCGAAAAGATCGGCATAGCCCAGCGCGGTCGCTTCGGCCACGACGTCCTCGCGGTCGGTGCCGGAGGCCAGGTACAGCGTAATGCCGCGATCGCGCAGTGCCGCAAGGAAATCGAGCGAGCCCTTGATCGCGAAATCGGTGATGTCGAGCAGTCCGCGTTTGAATTTGTCGATCCGCCGGCCGACCAGTTCCATCAGCGCGTCGTTGTAAATCCGCTTGTAGCCGAACTTGTCGAGCACTTTCTCCGGCGGCACCACCCCGAACTCGCCCACCATCTCCACCAGCGCCTGCATCTGCAGAATCGTCTGAATGCCCGTGGACTGATCGACGTAGTCGAGCACGCGGCTGCGAACCTTATGATACAACGTTTCCGGGGCCGACTCGTACTGCTCGCCCAGAATCGCGCGAATCATCACCGGCACCATAATCTGCTCCCACCCCTGCCGCAGCGTGCTGATCGTCCCGTCGTGATCGAACACGGCGTGCCTGATCCGCCCGGTCGGCGGCTGCTCGCAGCACAGCTCGATCTCCGTACCCTCAAGATAGCGCGCCCCCCGCCGATCCTCGGCCAGCTCCGGCTGGTAAATATAGTCCGGATCGCGCCCGATCTCCAGCACCTCCTCGCCCGAGGCCGTGCCCGTCTGGTAGAGCTTCTGGACAGTCACCGCCGCCGCGAAGTTCGCAAACTCCGCCGCCTCCGACGGACGAATACCCGCACCGAGGCTCAGCGCCAGCGCGCTGGTAACCGTATCGCCCGCACCGACCGGATCGAGCTTCCTGAGCAACTGCACGCCCGGAATCTCGCGCACGCCCTCGGAATCGACCGTGATGATGCCCCGCGCACCCCGCGTCAGGAACACGGGCCGGCCGAACTGCTCGAACAGCTTCCGCGCATAGCCGCGCAGATCGGTCAGCGAGAGCACGTCGCCCAGTCCCGCCTCGACGCCGTTGAGCCGGGCCGCCTCGAGATCGTTGGTCTTGCGGTAGATGTGTTTGAAGCGGTGGCCGAAATGGCGTGTGTCCAGCAGGACGACCTTGTCGTCGAACTCGGCGAACAATGCGTTGGCCGCATCGATAAAGGACTCGTTCGAGATCGAGCCGGGCACCTGCTGATTAACGATCAACGCGTCGGCGGTCTCCAGCGCGTGCCGCATGCCCGCCACAAGCCGCTCGTCCGTCCGTTCGGACCGCTGATTGAGAAAGCCGAAATCGATGCGGTTCTGCTCGTTGCCCTCGAGATAGGGCTTGGCGAAGGTAACCGTATCGTAGTTCTCCTGCTGAATGACCAGATGCTCGATATCCACGCCAAGCTCGCCAAGCTGTCGGCGCAGCTCCCGGCCGAAAATGTCGTCCCCCGTGACGCCGATCACCGATATCGCCGCCGGCTCCAGCGCCGCCAGATTCGCCACGACGTTCGACGCCCCGCCCAGCGTGTAGTAATGCTTCGCCACCGCCCGGCCCTGCAAGCCCGTCTCCACCGAGGTCTCCGAGCCCTTCGGGTCCAGCAGCCAGTACGCGTCCAGGCAGAAATCGCCATACACGGCCACGCGAACGTTCCGGATCGATTCGAGAATCTGATGAATGCGGTCTTCTTTCATGACAAAGTCCGGCCTCAAAGCTTTTCACTGATCATTGCATACAGCAGCGGGAACGACCGCTTCTGATTCGCACGAATATACAGCCCCTCGCCCGCGAACGCCTGCGGAATCCGCGTCACCACGCTCTTCTGGTCGCGATAGTAATAGCACTGTGCCGCTTCGTCCGTCATCTGCCCCGCCTCGTGCACCCGCAGATCGAAGTCCGCCGTCAAAATGCCGCACGGGGCCGAGCCCGTATTGGCGGCCATGGATACAGCCTTGAGCAGCACTTCCGGTCCCGTCACCGCAGTGCCGATATTGAGCACCACCCCGCCCTCAGCGAGCTTCGTCACCTCCTGCGTGTAAATCAAAAAGTCCCGCCCCGAACAGCCCCCCTTCGCACAGCCGTCGAAAGACGCATGCTGATCGATCACGTCCGTCCCGATCCCCGCGTGTACAGTGCACGGAACCTCGCGATCGTAGCACGCCGCCAGGACGCTTGTCTCCGGGTGCGCGAACCGCCGCGGACCGCCATCCCGCACAACCGCGCCCAGCACCCCATCGCAAAACGCCTGGTCGCAAATCATCCTGCCCAGCGCCTCGCCGAAGCCGAGCCCCCGCTTATTGCCCGCCGCCAGCGCAGCGTTGATATACGCAAATTCGTACGCCATGCCGAAATCGCCCTTATCCAGCGCGTTGGGAACGTTCTCGCTGGTCTGGCCGATCAGCGCCAGCTCGAAATCGTGAATGGCGGTGGCCGCGTTGCCCGCAACCAGCGTCACGGCCCCGCACCGAACCAGCTCGACAAGCAGCGGCCCCAGTCCGTTCTTGATCAGATGCGCCCCGGTAAAGAGCACCACCGGCCGGCCCGCCCCGCGGGATTCGACGATGCGATCGGCGATGCGCCCGATATCCGCAACGACCTCGTCCGGCAACGAAAGATCCAGCCCCGGCACATCCTCCGGCCGCACCAGATCGTCGAGCGTCACCTTGTTGCTCCGCACGCTCAGCGGATACGTCCGCACGCGTCCGGGATCGAAAATGTCGTGTCTTCCGCGGTAGTCCATCGGCTCGGTCACGATGTGAGCGTTTCGCCCAGTTTCTCCAGCCGCTTGATGCACTCGATCATGCAGCGAATCGTATGATAATTGACCTTCCACGCGTGGCTCATATGCGTCCAGATCGGCTCGCCCTCGCGCGTCATCAGCGGCCACCACTCGCCGACCGCATGATTGATCATCTTGTCGAACACAAACCGATGCACGTTCTCGTACGCATCCCAGTACGGCTCGGTCCCGAAGCGCAGACAGCCCTCCAGCATCCCGATCATCACCTCGGCCTGCTGCCAGAACTCCTTCTCCATATCGTACACGCCGCCCGCGTGCGGCCCCTCGACGTACACGCCGCCGTACTCCGGATCGATCCCGTTGATCCGCCCGTGGTCCATCGCCTTCTTGATGATCTCTTTGTGCTCGTCCCAACCCTCGCCCATGATATCCGTCGCGTGCGCCAGCAGCCATGCGAACTCCACGTTGTGACCCGCCGACGTATTGTCCCCCGCGTTCGGTTTCTCTCCGCCTTCGGCAAAGCGGTCCCACCCCCAGACCACGTCGAACTTGATCTGCGGCGCCACGCTCCAGTCCGCCCGGAACTGCGGAATCCCCGTGGCGTACTCGGGATGCAAAATGCGCTTCTCCAGCAGGTCGATGGCCTCGATCAGCGTCCGGCGATGAACGGCCTGGCCCGTGCACTCGTACAGCGTCGTGAACGCCTCCATCAGGTGCATGTGCACGTCGAGCGTCTTGCGGTCGCCGCCGCCCGGCCCCGGCCCGCACAGGTCCCAGTTCCGCTCGAACATCTCCCAGTATCCGCCATACATCGTATCGGCCGCGTACTTCTTGAGCAGATCGAACGTCTTCTGGGCGTACTCGCTGCCCCGCCGGTCGCCCGTCGCCATCGTGTACTCACTGAACGAATACATGATGAAGCTCAGCCCGTAGAGAATCTTCTTGTCGTTGGTGACGTTGCCCTTGCGGTCGGTGATCCAGTAGAACCCGCCGTACTCCTGGTCCCAGAACTTATCGAGCAGAAAGTCCACCCCGTCGCTGGCGTAGTCCGCACACCGCCCGCCGCCGTAGCCGTGCCGATGCGCCGACGACATGACGTACACCGTCCGCGCCTGCGCCAGCATGGACTTCATATCCTCGCCGGAATCGTTGCCGTCCTTGTCGAAGTGCGTGATGAACCCGCCGTTGACCTCATCCCTGCACCGATCCAGCCAGAACGGTAGCAGTTCCTCGTTCAAATGGCCCTTACACTCCGCCAGACAAGCTGAAACCTTCGCCCCATCCAAACCCATCGTGTTTCCCTTTCCACGTCTGCCAATCACGAACGTACACAACATGCTACTGCATCGCCGCATTCTATTTGCCCCCGCGCCCAAGGTCAAGCGAACACGCCCTCTGCGCACGATTTGTCGCATCGCCTCTTCTCGAATCTTCCACATAATGCGTGACAAAAGCCGGCAATTCCTCGATACTTGCGGTCATACAGCCTATGCCAATACAGTTTCGATCCTCTTTTCCCGGAACAGCACAATGGGAAAAGCTCGCAAGGACGCCCCTGAAAGCCCTATCCCGACCTTCAAGCGAAGGTTGGATGCCATAAAACCAGGCCCATTACGCTTTCGGCGGACGCCGGATCAACAGGATGTCCTGTAAGTAATCGAAGGAGATAATTGCATGAGAACGAACATTGCTGCTTCATGTTTCCTCTTGATCGGTATATTCGGCACCGTTGCCACCTCTGATGTACATGCTCAGACTTCCCAGACGCAAGCTCTTAAGGAGGCAGAGTCGCGGTTGCGTGCAATCTACGACCGCAGCGAGTTCCGCCCGAAGAGATTTCGCGGAGACTGGCTTTCCGACAGCTCGGGATACACCGTTCGGGGGTCGAGTGCCGATGGCAGCGGGCAGGTGCTCGTGCGATATGACCTCCCCAGCGGCAAACGCACAATGCTCGACTCCACTGAGAAGGACAAGTCCGACAGATCGGGCAATATCTCCCCGGACGGCCAAAGCGTTCTGCTCTCCGAACAGGGAAATCTCTACGTGCGGGATATCAGCAGCAATCGGAAGATCGCCCTGACGAAGAACGAACCAGAAGGCCCGATTTCGAACGGCCGGGCAGTGTGGAGTCCGGATGGAAAATGGATCGCCTACGTACAATCGGATGCCTCAGATGTGAGACAAAGGTCAGTGCTTGTCCCCGGCGATCCATCCTATCCCGAAGTAAAGCAAGTGCGGTTCGCCAGGGTCGGCGGGGACATCTCCAGATTGCGCGTCGCCGTCGTCGATGCCCGGGCAAGCGAAACCCGCTGGCTTCCCGTTTCCATACCGACAGAAGGCTTCTATCTGGGCCAGGTGGACTGGACCGGCAATTCACACGAATTGTTAATCGAGAAGCTGAGTCGCTTTCGGGACGAACGTGAGTTTCTCCTTGCCGACATCCGCACCGGTGCCGTCAGGCGCATCTTCCACGAATCCGATCCGGCGTGGGTCATCGCCAGCTACGCCAAAAACGCCGGGCTTACGTGGATTCGCGACGGCCGGGCATTCATCGTCCTGAGCGAAAAAGACGGTTGGCGCCATGCCTATCTCTACTCGCGCGACGGCCAGGAGCTGGCCCTCCTGACTCCCGGCAAATACGACATTATCGAACGCGCCGTGGTCGACGAAGCGGGCTGTTGGTTCTACTACTATGCCTCACCCGACAATGCGACCCGGAAGTATCTCTACCGTGCGCCCCTGGATGGCGATGGGAACTCCGAGCGAGTCACCCCTGCGGACCAGCCCGGCACCCATGACTACGAATTCTCTCCGGACGCCCGATATGCGTTCCATACATACTCGACGTTCGACACGCCCCCCATAACCGAACTGGTGCGATTGCGCGACCACCGGACGTTGCGCGTGCTCGAAGACAACAAGGCACTGCGAGAGAAGGTCAAGCCGCTGATTGCCCAACCAACCGAGTTCTTCCAGCTTGAGATCGACGATGGCGTCGTCGTGGATGCATGGATGATCAAGCCACGCGGCTTCGATCCTTCACGCAAGTATCCCGTATTCGTATACGTCTACGGCGAGCCGCACGGACAGACCGTGCTGGATGCCTGGGGACGCAGCCAGGCCCACTATCATCGTGTAATTGCCGATCTCGGCTATCTCGTGGTATCCATCGACAACAGAGGCACGCCCGCACCCAAGGGGGCCGCGTGGCGTCGGGCCATATTCCCCAGCCTCGGTCCGCTCTCCACCAAAGAGCAGGCGGCGGCGGTGAAGCAGTTGGGCCGCACGCGCCCGTACGTCGACATGTTCCGCGTCGGCATCTGGGGCTGGAGCGGCGGCGGCTCGAACACGCTCAACGCCATGTTCCGCAAGCCCGACGTCTATCACGTGGGGATCGCCGTTGCCCCCAAACCCCAGCCGCACCTCTACAACGCATGGTTCCAGGAGATCTACATGGAGACCCGCGAGACGAATCCGGATGGATATCGCCGGTCCGCACCCATCAACTTCGCCGAAGGCCTCGAGGGAGATCTGCTGATCGTTCACGGCACAGGCGAGACCAACACCCATCTGCAAATCACCGAAGGACTGGTCGATCGCCTCATAGAACTCGGCAAGCCGTTCAACTACATGGCCTATCCCAATCGCAACCACGGCCTCCGCGAAGGCCCCGGCACTCCCGTACATCTGCGAATGCTCATGGCGCGATACCTCATCGAGCATTTGCCCCCCGGCCCGCGATAGCTTTCGTAATTTCCTCGAATCAATCGAATACCTCGGCGTTCCTGCTCAACAGCGGCCCAACACAATACGCCTGCACGCTGCAAATGGGCAATTACGGCGAGCGGGGATTCAATGACGTATGCGACGGCATCGGAGACGTGGCTATGCGGATTCAAGCTGCAAGACTACCACTTGGGGTGCCGCATCAGGCATCAGTAGCCAATAACCACCACTTCGTGAATGTCCTCAACGGTAAGTTCTATGCGCCTGCCGCGATGGCCCAGTCGCGTGTTCTCATTCAGCACCCGGACCTTCCCGGCCGGTTCGGCAGACTCAATTGTCGCCCGATACATCGGCGCATCCTCGATCAACCCCGGCAAAACAAAGGGCCGGTTCTTCGCCGGCGTCGTCTGAGGCGGAGAGTTATAGCCCAGCAGATGCACCCTGAGCGTGCGAGAGGATGGATCGTCGGTCACCACGGCCTGCACGGTAGTCGGAGCACTGATCTTGACCCGCGGCTCGGGATGCAGAAACCGAACCGCATTGACAAGCAATCTGCGGGCCTCGACGATGTGATGCTCCCCGGCAGCCCCATAACCCGGATCGCATGCCAAGGTAACCACCTTGCCCTTGCCTACCTCATTGACCAGAATCGCCGGCCCAACGGGAGAATCCGCACTCATGGGCCATTCGGTACCTTCCTTGCCCTGTTGCTGCCGCGTCGTGCGGAACGGCTTGAGGAGACTGCCGACAGCCTTTGCCGATTCCGCCTTGAAAACGCCGGCCGGACCCTTGGCCAGAAACGGCCACTCCGCACGAATGCCCGCAGCGAGCTTGCCGCCGGCTCCCTTGACCGAGTCAAATCGCACCCAGTTGTCCAGCGAATCGAGCTTCCGGACGAACTTCGCACCGGCCAGCTTCTCAATTGAAGACTCGCTTTGAATCCGTCCCAAGCGATCGTAGCACCCGCTGAGCCCCGTGACAACGAGTTTGCCGCCCTGCTCGACGTACCGCCCCAACAGCTTTGCCTCTCTCTCCGAGATAATCCCCGCATTAGGCAGCAGCACAACGGCAAACTCCCGCAGCTTCTCGAGCGTCACGTTCTCATCCAGCACCACTCCCCACGGAATATGCGCGTACACCATCGCCTTGTGCGCGCCCTGAAAACTCTGGAAATACCGCCCCGGATTCTCGCGTCCGACCCAGTCCCTCGTCCGACTGCTGAAGTATATCCCCACATCCTGCACCGGCTCATGGCCGAAATGCTCCTGCCTGGCATGCACCTCGCGAAAAGCAGTCCCCAGACGCTCATACGCCACGGGATCGAGCCACCCATCGAATCCGGTCTTGTCCACCACCGTCACGAACGCATTGTGGGCCAGCAGACTCAGCAGTTCCCATCGAATGTCATTGAGCGGCCGCGTCGTCTGATCGTGATACATCCGCACGCCCCGCTGCATCGCGATCTGCACCGGCAGCCCCGGCGTCGCCGCACGATAGAACTCGACATTCAGCCCCACCGTCAGCGCACTAAAGCCCCACACCCCCGTCTCGCCCGTGACGAAGTCGCCGTTGCCCGCGTGCTGCACCGGCCTCTGCCCAACCTCGAACGAAAACGGCGGGTTCCCATGATAGTTGTAGTCTACGGTCGCCTTCGGATTGAGCTTCTTGATATGTGCCGTCAGCGCCTTCTCGAACCGCTCGCTCGTCTTGTACCGAAACTCCAGCACATGATCCCACTGCTCGTCCCACGTCACGCCTTTCGGCATGGGATGCCCGTACTTCGCCTCGAATTCCTTCTGACAGTGCCTGCACCAGCATCCATACGGAGGCCCAAACCCTTGATCGACCATATCGATGTGAAAGCCGTCGATCCCATAGGCAAGCTGCTCGGCAACAAGCTTCTTCATCACATCGAGATAGCCCGAGTTGTAACAGAACCGCCAAAGGCGATTGTCTTCCCAGCCGCGCATCTCAAGCTCGGGGTGCGCCTTGAGAAAGTGTCCGCCCTGCTGGACCACACAATACGCAATGACGGGCATCTTGTGCCTGGCCGCCTCGCCCATCACTTCACGCAGAGGATCACGATCCCCCAGACCGGGAGCCTTAGGCAGGATGTCCGAATTGTAGTAGGCATAGTCGCCGTCCCGCACCCACATCACAAGATACTCGCAGTCGGCCTCCGCACAATAGCGAACGATCTTCCGCCCGTCGAACCGGCTGCAATATCGGGTATCGTTCGCATCGCTGTAGCCGAATTGCGCCCCCGTCGGGCCAACCTCCATTCCGACCAGCGACCGCTCGTACCAGGGCCCGTCGTCCTTCTCGCCGGCCGGGACCGCAGCGCCGAAAGCAAGGACCGCAGCGCAGGCCGACAAAACAAATTGTCTCGTCCATAGTCTCATGTCACATCTCCTCGAACGCTGACAGACTCAGTTCATTGTGCGACATGATAGAACGGCCCACGCCGTCAAGGCAAGCACAAAGGGCTGTTATGTTCCGATGGATTGACTGTGCAGGGTATGACGCGCAGCGCACTACCACAGGAATGCAGAAATCGGATTTGCTGTCGTGACCTGCTGCGACCCGCAGTTGCGAATCAGCTCCTGGCCTGGTCGAGGATCAGATCCTTGACCTTCCGGCTGGGCAGATTCAGCGAGCCGTATGCCGCCGCGGCCGCACTGCGCAGATTGGCGTCGGTCTGATCCGAACTGATCAGGCCGTATAGCGCATCGATCGTCTGATCGACCAGCATATTGCCGTGCATCTTCGCCGACGTGCCGAGCGATTCGAATGCCGAGATGCGAACCTCCAGACTGTTCGCCTCATTCATTGCCACAGCCGCCACCGCCCGCTGCGCATCCGGGCTGTCCAGATACGCCAGCGTCTGGCAGACCACCTTCTGCATCTCGGGCCTCTCGCTGCCCGTCGCTTCGATCAGGGCGTCCCGAGCCAGTGACAAATCGATAATCCGGTTGCGGCTCTGGGCCAGCTTGAACATTACTCGCGCCGCCCGAATCGCATACGTCCGGGCTATCTCGTCGCTCCACAGCTCCGTATCCTCGCCTGCGGCCACGGGCTTCTGCCGCAGCGCTTCGACCAGATTCCGCACTACCAGCTTATGCTCGGCGAAAGGCTGCGTCGGCCCCGCCGCCGCGATGGCGATCGCCGCACTGTATCGCACCGCCCGGTTGTCGAACGAAAGCGCCTGCGAAAGCGGCTGCACCGGACCGACCGTATAAAGCAGCGATTCCTCGCCCGCGGTCGTCGCCAGCGCTTCAACGATTCCCAGCGCCACATATGCGTTCTTGTCCTTGACCGCCCGGGCCAGAGCCTCGTGCAGATATTCCACACCGGCCGTCGTCGCATAAACCAGAGCGTCCGCGTGCTTGTCGCCGAAATACAGCGGCATCGCCACGCCCGCCGACTCGGCCTTGAAGAACGACGCAATCCACAGCGATATCGCGTTGCCCAGTGACGGATCCGCCTTCAGCGCCCACTCGCAGCACCGCATCGCCATCAATTCGTAAAAATACGCGCGATCGACAATCTCATACGTCAGCTTGCCCTGATCCTCATCCCAGAACCAGACATTGCCATACTTCGACTGCTGCTTGGGCTCGAGCGACTCGGTGTGATAGTAGTAGTTCTCGCCAAGCTGATGAAACAGCCGGGCCGACGGTATCCGCGCCGCCTCCGGATTGATCTTCGCAATGCTGCCTCTGGCCTCGTCCCGCAGTTCTGATGAATCGTCCTTCTCGACGACGTACTTCAGATACGGCAGCGCCTGCGGATACCCGATCCCGCCCAACGCCTCGATAATATGCTTCTCGACGCGAACGTTGTCCATCTGCAGCGCCGCGGCCAGCGGACGTATGGCGTCTTTGCCCATCAAAGGCAGCGCCCGAACGATATCTTCCCACTCGTCCTGCCGTGTGTCATCGGCCAGCGCCTGCAGCATAAACGGAATCGCGTACTCGCCCGCGTTCTGCAGCCGCTCGACCGCAATCAGCCACCCGCGCTCCGTGCTGCTGAGCCGGCGAACCTCCGCCGCGACAATCGCATCATCCGAACGCCGTTCGAAACGGCCTTCCTCCACAACTTTCAGAATCTTGCCGGTCAACTCCGCCAGATCTTCGTCCGGCGCCATCTCGTTGACCTTCAGCATAATCCGGTAATCCTCCTCGCTCGCTCTGGCCAACTCCAGCAGCCTCGTCGGTTCGGGATTGCCGTCCAGAATCGCCTGGGCGTAGCCTTTGGCCAGATCGAAACGGCCGATCTTCGTGTAGTGCAGAAAATCGTTCCAGTTGTCTTCGAGTTCGTCGGCCAGACCGACCCCGAGCAGTAAAAAGGCGAGCATTGCAAAGGCCGCTGCGGCAGTCTTCCCGTTCAGCATTGAAGCATCTCCAAAAAGGCGTTCGTCCGGTCACTAAACCTGATTCGGCTGCGAAAACCATGAAGGTCTGTAATCAACAACCCATACCTCCCAGTATCGGCCCCGCGTCGGGCCAATCACGCTTGTCGTGAGGGTAGAGAATCCGCGGTTCATGGCAGACATGCACCCTCGAATACTCATGATATCGGGTTTTGGGCCGTATGTCAACAAAAAACCCGCCCTCCGCGGCCTGCGCCTGCCGGCGCAAGAAGCGCTCTGGCAGCACTTTATGAGCCTCCAACCCCGTTCTCCAGTCGGCGTGAGCCGAACCGGTACGTCCTCTAACTGCTGGTGCAAAGCGCCAGAATGAAACAGATGAACACGAAAAAGCCCAGCAGCCCCGCAATAATGAGCTGTTCAACGGTTATGCCGATTATGACAACACCCAGCCCCGCCGCCAACGCAAGCCCCAGTCGCGAGGCAATCGCAGCAACGAAACACGCCAGCGGACCTGCGTCCAGCACCGACGCCGTCAGCACCGTGCTCGAAGACGCCGCCTTGGCCGGCGCCGTCAGCATCCCGAAAACCCCCAGCGCCGTCAGCAGCATCTCCCTGCCGAAACCCCGGCGCCGCAGCCGCTTCTGCAGCGACTTGCGCGCCCGGCAGAACAGCACACGCGCACCCAGTTCCTTGCACTCCATCAACTCGGCAATCTCGCTGAACGGCAACTGCTCGAAACACCGAAGCACCAGCACGTTGCGATAGCTCAGCTTCAAATCCCCCATCGCAATGCAGACCGTATTGGACAGCTCCTCCTTGATCGCCCTGCTCAGACCGTCCTCGCGCTCGCGGTCCATGAAGTCCGCCATGCGCTCCTGGCTCAGCGCCGAGATATGGATCGTCCGCTCCCTCGCCCGGTCGCGGTAATGGTGCTGCACTTTGCCCAGGGCCGTGCGAAACAGCCAGTGCCAGAAGCGTTCCGGCTTTTCCAGTTCGTCCAGCGACTCGAGCATCTTGACAAATGTCTCCTGCATGAGGTCCCGGGCCAGCTCGTCGTTCAGCGTCAGGCGGTAGAGATACGAATAGAGCCGGGGCTCGACAAGCCGGACCAGACGATCTCTGCTCTTCCGGTCCCCCTGCCACGCCCGCACAATCACGTCGAAATGGTCGGCGGTTTCTTCCATACAATACGCTCACTCTTTACTGTCCCGAATCCGCAACGGACGTTACACCTCTATGCCGCTTTTTGACAAAATAGTATAGCACGAATGTCCCGGCTTCGCGCCGGCTGCGCACGCCGGCACCAAAAAATGCAGAAAAATCGCTGAATTCCCGCAGATTTGCTGTAACACCCGCGCCCTCAAATGGACTCAAAAGAGTGCCTGACAGGATCGATAATCGTGCCGAAAATCGGCGATTCCGAACGCAGAGTACCCTGTCAGGCGATGGACGGTGCCGCGGGAGGGCCTGGCGATTGTCTGCGATCGCGCCGGAAAACGACCCGGCCGACGAGCCGGAGGGACTGGGAGAGAGCCCTCCCCGGCCCGTCTGAGCCAGACGCTGCCGGCCCGCTCCCGAACCGGCTGTCGCTGTTAGGCGTGTTCTTTTTCAGGGCGGATTTGACCCCAAATACAGGAGATGCGGAAAATGAGTGCCAGGACAATTCTGATAATCAGCATCTGTGCGATCCAGTCCATCTGCACGGCCCGTACCATCACCGTCGACGACGACGGCCCCGCCGATTTCAATACCATCCAGGCCGCAGTCAACGACGCCAACGACGGCGACACAATCCTTATCAAAGACGGACTGTATACAGGCGACGGCAACCGAGACATAGAAATCCGCGACAAAAGCATCACCATCAAAAGCGAAAACGGCCCCGAAAACTGCATCATCGACTGCGAGGGCACAACCGAGCAGCCACATAGAGGCTTCGACGTCCGCACCGGTCGCACTACAAATCGCGCGATCACCGGACTGACCATCAGGAACGGATATGCGGAAACAGGCGCCGGCATTCGCTGTGAGCAATGCACCCTCGTTGTCTCAGATTGCATACTCTCTGCAAACACTGCGGAGCAGGGGGCGGGCCTGTTTTGCTACGATGCCAAACGGGTAGAGGTCACCGATTGTACGTTCGAATACAACGTAGCCGGTAAAGATGGGGCCGGCATCTACTGCGAACGTGCAGGAAGAATGAAGATCACGCGGTGCAAGATCAGAGCCAACCTGGCCGCCAGATATGGAGGCGGAGTCTATTTCGCAGTACATGGCTGGCGCACCGTCGAGAATTCCATCGTCGTTGCCAACGTAGCGGAAAGTGGCGCTGGCATCTATTTCCATCACGCCGGTAACACCGGCCTGCTGAGCAGCACCATCGCCTACAACACCGCCCATAACGAAGGCGGTGGGATATTCGCAGAGTATTCCGGCCCCAGCATGCTGAATCTCATACTCTGGGGCAACACAGCCCAGGGCCAATCCGGCGAGACAGCACAAATCGACGGCGACTCATCCAGACCGGGATTCAGCTGCGTGCAGGATTCCGACCCCGATGATGATAACGTGCCATGGGGAGGCTACAACATTGATGATGATCCGATGTTCGTACGCCCGCCGCATGATGGCGGCGATGGCTGGGGCGTCGGCAACAACGATGACTTCGGCGATCTTCACCTCAACTCGACCTCGCCATGCATCAACGCAGGCCGATGCACGTATTACACCGACCCGAACCAGTTCGACATCGACGGTCAGCCTCGCGTCATGGCTCGCTGCGTGGATATGGGAGCAGATGAATTCTCACCGACGTTTCTCGTCACCAAACCCGCCGGATCAGAAGTATGGGCCGCGGGCAGCCGCCATGAGATTCTTTGGGAGAGCCCTGCATTCGATGGAGTTGTCGATATACTCATGAGCGCCGACGTCGGACACAGTTGGACCGTGGTAGCGGCAGGCATCCCGGATATCGGCAGATATATCTGGGATCTGCCTGCCAACGTCAACTCGAGCACCTGCACAATCAAAGTTGTCCCGAGTTCTCTCGCGTTGGACTTCTTCACGATCGAGAGCGAATTGTTCATGATTAACCCCGTTTCCACAGGTACTCCGGTTGTGTCCAAATGGCCCACGCAGGGCGCAAGCACCCGAAGAGCGGGCACAGCCGATCGAGCCGGCCCGAGGTTGGGCTGCGCCAAATGGGAATTCGAAACAGATGGTGCGGTGATCGGCAGCGTAACCATCGGAGACCGCGGCCGCATACACATCGCGTGCGAAAGCGAACGGTTGTACACGCTTGACCCGAACGGCGCTCTCCTCTGGACGTATGATGCCAACACGCCGCTGCTCAGTTCGCCTGCCGTCGGGCCGGATGGTGGTCTCTATGTCGGTGCTGAGAACGGCACACTGCTGGCGGTCGATCCCAACGGACAATTGCGATGGACCCATTCTACCGGCGCACAGATCTACGCCTCCCCGGCAGTCTCAGAAGATGGTATCGTCTATGTCGGCTCAATGGATGGCGTTCTATATGCCCTCGCTCCCAACGGCAGCGAACTATGGAACATGCCCTTCAAAGGAGTCGGCAGGAACTCCCTCGGCTCGATTGTGGCGGCGCCCGCCATAGCCGATGACGGCACCATATACGTCGGAAGCCTGTATGACCCGAATCTGTATGCACTCAATCCAACCGACGGCACTGTCAAATGGAAATGCAGCTTCCTTCCGCCCCCCGACCCCTGCGATCCGGACGGCACCGACCGAACCCCGTGGCTCTTCACAGCCCCCGTCGTCGCCCCGAGCGGCACCGTCTATCAGACGTTGCTGCACGACTCGCATCTCTATGCCATTGATGGCAGTGACGGCACTATCCTGTGGCGTACGGATCTGGCCGATCCCTGCTCGGGCTGGTCCGAGCCGAACTACGTCCGCCACTACCCGCAACCGGACGGCTGGTGTGTACCGGCCCTTGGCCCCGATGGAACGATTTACGTCAGTCTCGACGATCCCTATCTGCGAGCATTGTCACCCGACGGGCAAATCCTCTGGGTCGCCAAACTTGGAGCCGTCGGCGGATTCCTCCTGACAGTTGACAATGACGGCTATATCTATGCAGCAAGTGACGACGGTGATCTATGCGTGGTCGGTCCGGATGGAGTCGAACTGGCGCGATACCAGACCGACGGTTGGCCCGGATATCCTGTCATTTCCGAGCGGGGCGAAATCATCGTCAGCGACACCAGAGGCCCGTCCGTCATGATGCCCCATGCCCGCAACCTCGTTGTCGCCATCACCTCGGCGGATTGCGACAAGAACCCCCTCGCGTTGCACTGGCCCGAGGATATCGATGGCGACGGAACCGTCGACTGGCCGGATATTGTCATGATGACGGATGACTGGCTCGGATGCACCCGTCTTGATTCGGCCCCGTATCCCCCGTCTCAATGCGTCTACCCCGAAGGCCGGGCGTATCTCGACGGCGATGTGGACAGGGATCTGAATGTTGATTTCGCCGATTGGGCTGTACTGGCCGACCGCTGGCTGAATTCCGGCACAAAAGAACGATCTGGGACAAACCGATGAGAACGAGAAAGCATTTCAACCGATTGGACCTATTGATACTTGCTCTGTGTATGGCCTTTCTGCCGCTGATACTCGCCCCGGCCGACGTCGACCGCAACGCCGCCGTCAACCTCCGGGATTTCGCTGCGTTACTGCACCAGTTGCAATCGAACCAATAGTAGCCTGTCCATCCAGCAGCCGCAGTCTTTGCGGGCAAGTGTCGCCGACATGTAACCCGGACCCGCCGCTTTGCATCGGTAAATCCAGACGCACTGTTGCGCCGGCGCGTTAATTCACCGGCCGGCATGGATTCCCCTTGACTTTTTGCCCTGTATTTTGTATAATACTCACCTAACATCAAAATTGAATACGCACTGCATCTTTGCAATCGCCCATGAAAAGATATGCTGCACACACTCGCTTGATAGGCCGCGATTCCCAGTCCCTCCCGGCCAGGCGGGGCTCCCATCGACAGGAAACCGCCGCGTACACCGGACCGACCGGTGCCACCCGAGATCTCGAAAGCTTGAATCATGTTCATCATATCAATAATGACACAAATGGAAGAATAACAGCGAACATCCGAATTCATCGGGGGCGCCTCGATGCCTTGGCCCCTTTTTTGAAAAAACAAAGCCAATGACAAAATGGAGAAAAGCAACGTACCGACACATAACTACCCACACCACCACATGCGCACCCATACGGAACCCAAATACGCAAAGCATCGAAGATCCGCCGGTGGCGGAAACCCAATCGACACCCTTCTACATCGACTTGGGTGTCGTCCCGAGCGACTGGAACGAGTCGAAGGAACTCCCCTCGAATGGACAAACATGCAAAACAAACCCAATGGCAAGATAGGCAAGATGACCAATGACCTGCTGCGCCGCATTGGCGGGCGTGAAACCTGTCTCCCTCAGTGCCTCGATGCCTGGTTGCCTTGGCCCCTGTCGCTTCCGCAAAACAAACCCAATCGACACCCTTCTACATCGACTTGGGTGTCGTCCCGAGCGAGTGGAACGAGTCGAGGGAGCTCCCCTCGATGCCCGGGTCGATTTCCAGGAAAGCACCGAAGGTCCCGATCTGTTGCGAAACCCAGTCAATGCCTGAAGCCCGCGAAACATCACAACAGTTGCAGTTTGCCGCCCAATACCATACGATTACGCATAATCGCACGCCGCGGACGAACAGCCGCTGGCAGCGACACGACCGGTTGCGGCTACGCCCCGCACGCCGGCCCATTGAGGACCTTTGAGAAAGGAATACGCCATGTGGACTCTTGCGAAAATACTTGCTGCGGAAGGGACGGCGGGTGAGGCTGGACAGACCGCCGCCGAAACGGCCGGCCAGGCCGCCGAACAGGCCGAAACACAGGGCAGCATGTGGACGTCCAACGAAATGATCGCCTTGTATATCGCCATCGGCGTAGCCATCGCGGCCGTGGTTGTGGTGCTGATCGTCCATAAAACCATCCGCACCCGCCTGAAGATGAAGAAGGTGCTCAGGGAAGACCCGGACGTAAACGACTACCTGATCATCTTCAACTGGACGCCCAAAATTCTCTACGTGCCCACCATGGCGGCGGCCGTGCTCGCCAGCATCCTGATGTTCCTCAAGCAGTCCGATCTGTCGATGTTCAGCTCGATCAATGCCCAAATGGTCGGCGGCGTATGGTTCGGGATATTCTTCCTGAACTTCCTCATCGAAGAATACAGCATGAGCATCAAAGTCCTCCTGATCGCACTGGTAACAATCGCATGCATGCTTTTCTGGCTGCATCTGCTGGGCTGGGTCCGCCCATTCTTCGGACTGTTCAGACACCTCGCCCTCTCGATCAGCGCCACGGGATACCTGCTGGTCGCTCTGATCGGCCTGCTGACTGTCGCGATTTCATGGTTCAAAGGGCTGTTCTATTACGTAACGATAACCCCCAATTACATGAACCTGCAGGAAGGCCCCACGGAAAGCGGCGAGCAGATCAGCCGAGAGGATTACAATACCCGAATCGATACGAGCGATTTTCTCGAGCGTCTGCTGGGTTTCGGCCAGATCGTCATTACCTTCCGCTCCCAGAACCGCCAGCCGCTGACCCTGCTCGTCTGGAGAATCGATAAGAACGCGCAGATGCTCGAACGCGTTCGGGCCAAATTCGCGATTGATTACCCGCAGCAGCAGTCGGTGTTCCCGCCGCCGCGGTCGCACCCGCTCGCATCGCCTGCCCCGGCAGGCGAACCGAAAACCCCGGAATCGCAGCCTCCCGCCATGCCCGGCCAGGCTGTCGAGCCGCCCCCGGCCGTTCCGCCGGCGCCGCCGGAAGAGCCCGAACCGGACGAGTCCCCGGATTCGCCCGGAGAAACACCAAACGATGAGGACAAGGAGAAAGAGCTATAGCAGGCCCCGCAAGCAGGTGACAAAGTAACGCGCGACCCGTAAGTCGCGGTACTACGGCTGATACTCGAGCCAGCGATCGGCCAGTACAGCGAAATCGAGACCGTTGATGGTGCCATCGCCGGTGGCTGCAATGTCGCAGCTCGGATCCCAGTTCGCATCGCCCGGCCGGCTGAGCCAGGCCGAGGCCAGCATAACAAGATCGGCGATATTGACCTCGCAGTCGGCGTTGAAATCGCCCTCCAGCGTCGCCGCATGCAACGTGGTGGCCACCTTGATGTTCGGTACGGCACTGGAGATGTAGACCTCGGAAAACGTCCACGCCGACCAGTCGAGCGGATCGCCGTGCCCGCTGTTCGAGGACGCCATAACGACGCGGGTCGCACCCGTATCGGAAACCCGGCACAGCCCGTCCGCGGAGGTACCGGAAGTGTCGTAACTGAAATCGATCAACAGATTGTCCGAACCGTTGTAGTCGAAATCCTGCTGGAACTCGAACCAGAACCAGCCGGTCGAATCGACCTCGACGTCGCCTTGATACACGGTCGTCCAGCCGTCGGTTTCGAAGGCGGGGCTGTCGTATTCCGTCAACGCCGTGTGCTGGACGCGAATGGACCAGTTGTCCAATGTCCTGCCGGGCACGGTGTGTACGTCGAGAGCGAGCGCCGTAACCTCCCCGGCGTGTCCGACCAGATCGGCCGGATAGATGACCTGCGTACGACTGTCGTGATAGCTCGTCGCCAGGGGCCACGCGGCGATAGTATCGGTCGAAGTGACGTAGGTTCCGTACGCGACGTTGTTTACGTCGATGGTGACAAGCGCAGATTCCGACCGTCCGCCGGTCGGCGAAGTGCCTCCGTCGTCGGCGGCGAAGGTGAACGAATCGGCGCCGGCGAACCGGCTGCATGAGGTGTACTCAACAATGCGTCCGCCCTCGGCAAGCGTGTGTGGAACCGCGGCGATATGCCCCGCAGCCGGATCGGCCAGCATTCCGTGTTCGGGAAGTGACGTCACCACATATGTGAACCGGCCCGGCGGATCCGGATAGCCGTCATCGGTGGCCTGGAGGGCAATATCGACCTTCCGGCCCGACAGCGCCGTCCGTTGCATATCGAGAGCCGCCGGCGGCGCAAGACTCGTCGAGACCAGGTCAACGCCCCACACGTTTCCCGACGTTGGGCCGGTATCGACGGATTGGCCCGTCGAAACGTTCCTGCTCATGAATGCATGAGGCGGCTTGGTCGCGTGTATGGTAAGCGAGCGATTCGACGGCAGGCCCGTAACAGCATAGATACCCGCAACATCGGTCGTTGCGTATCGCGTCGCGCCGCCGGCAACCACCGCTTCGATCTGCACGCCGCCGATCCCGTTGCCCGCAACGTCTGTGACGCGGCCGCTGACGATTTCACCGGTACCCGACGGAAAGACATTGTACACACACGTATGAACCGCATTGAAGGAAAAGAGCGCTTCGACGGCGGGCAGCGCATACCACAGATCGTATCGGCCGCTCCAGCCCATGTTGAGGTGGTGGTAGAGCGTCGAGACGTTGTAGCCGTAGCCGTCGCAGACGACGCTGTGGCCGCCCGACGGCCCATCCAGGCCCAGGAGCACGGGCATGCCGGCGTCCAGGTTCGGATTGATCATCGCGTGCAATACCGGCCCCATGGCGGGCTCATATCCGTGTATGCTGTTGGCGCAGCCAAAATAGGACTGCAATTGCGCGTCGGCCGTTGCCAGCGACGCGGAAGAACCGCCGCTGCTCTGCGGACCATAGCTGGTGCCGATCGCTTCGGCGATTTCGAAGCAGAACGCGCCGATGGCCTGACGCTGCGCGGGCGTGATGCCGAAGTCCGGCTCCAGGGGCATCAACGACCAGTCGTAGGAAGCGGCCGGGTGCCGGTGGCGGCGAAGCAGTTGCGCCACCGCTGTCGCAACGCAGCCCACCGGGTAGTTGTCCGGATTGCCCACTTCATGCGGCGGCGTGTAGTAGTTGTAGCAACTGATGCCGTTGGCGTAATCGCCGACATTCGCCTGCCCCCACGTGCTCGCAAGCAACGGCGCAACCCGGAGATCGGATACACTCGGAAGCGACAAAGTCATCCCGGAGTCCGAACTTACGGAAGTCAACCACTGCCACTTGGCCCGGGCATCGCTCACGGTTTGCGCGATCGCCTGCTCATCGGCCTGGCTCAACGTCGAGATTTCGCCGGAATCGGATGCAACCGCTGCGGCCCGCTCGATACGAGCTTTCATGTCCGCTGCGGTCATCGACCAGAATGGATTGCCGTCCCCTGTGTCGTATCGGTCGCTGCTCGAAAAGCACAGAATCGGCTCGACTGCATCATCCGCCGAGACAATCACGAAACCACTCGGCGTCAGGTGCGCGACGTAGTACACAGCCTGCCCCTGGTCGTCCGATACCGTGTCGATTCGGTCGATCTCGTAGCCGAGCGATGCCCCAAGAGGTTCGGTGCCCGTTTTGAGCCAGCCGTCAACCGCCGCCTCCGCCCTCTCCGGCTCGACGGCTTCGGCGCGCGCCGCAGCCGGCCGCCCAAGCAGAGCGAGCGCTGCAAGCAGCAAGGCAATATGCAGACACGGGAGAAACACCCCGCGATCGTGGGTCCCTGGCATCACCGATTACCCCCTTGCGTTCTATCCGCCCCATCCGGAAGTGTAAGCATTTCCAGAATTTACGCCCTTATTATACCTGTTCCACGCCCATATTGCAAGCAAATTCCCCCCCTGAACATCGGATCGACGTTGGATCCGGCGCAAGCTATCGGACCATAGAAGCCTTGTACGAAACGCTACTCACCTCACGCCAAAGCGCTTGACCGGACGGGGTTTCAGGCAGATCAACTTCGTTCTGTCCTATCTGGCGGTTCCGTCCCCCGAGGGACTGGGCAATGAGCCCATAGGCAATGGTCCATCGAACCAGCTTGTCTGGCTGAGCCAGTCTTCGGACAATACACTAAGGTCATCCGGGTCGGCAGCGCCGTTTCTGTCCAGATCGCCGGAGATGATGGTCTTGGGCAACAGGGCATACGACCAGCAGGCAAAGTCGGTGGAATTGACAGTGCCATCGTTCGTATAATCGGTGCGGAGAGCCCAGTCATGCGGCGCCATACTTGCCTCGGCGGTGCCGCCATATGCGCCCATATTGATCCGGAGATTTCGGCCATAGATATTGTTCGGATCTTCCGGCACAGCAAGCGGCTCATCACCAAGTGGAGCGGCAGGATCGCCGGCATCGATGCAGGGGCTTGTGGTAGTATCATAGGTCCAACGATTCCGTTGGGTATCCCATCGCCACCCCTTGCTCCTGAGGTGATAATCACCATCCGTCCAAACGGCTTGCAGGTCGTTCGAATCCGCCGGCATGTTGGGGTCATTGGCATCCGTCCATTGCCCAGGATTGACAAAGCATGGATCGGCATCCAGGATACTAATGCCAGGCCAATTCCCTTGAACGCAACTGAATTGCACTTTGGAGGAGCTAATAAGTTGCGAATCGCCAGCCTGACGATTAGACCAAATGATACAATTACTGATCGCGCTAGAACAGAAGGCGAGTGCGCCACCTTTATCCCCCGCGGCATTTCCGACAATCGTACAATTGCCTATCTGTCCACACCCCATGAGCCCACCACCGTCTTCTCCTGCCTTATTACCGCTGATCGTACAGTTCGTGATCGTTCCACCGCCACGCAAACCGCCACCGCCTTCCCCAGCCTCATTTCGCATAAATGTACAGTTGTTGATCAGGCCATGACAACTCCAAAGCCCGCCACCATTAACGTGCGCTGAATTGTCGGTAATCGCACAGTCGCTGATCAGTCCATTGCAGATTGCAAGACCGCCGCCCTCGTTGCCTGCCGTATTGCCGCTGATCGAGCAGTATCCGATTGATCCGTCGCAATCGAAAAGCCCACCACCCGCCCAACCCGCCACATTGTGCCTGATGGTGCAGAGGGTGATAGCCTCGCAGGCGAAGAGTCCGCCTCCGCCCCATTCTGCCATGTTGCCGATAATCGTACAACTGCTGATCGGCCCGCAACCGGCGAGGCCACCGCCTTTGTGCGCCCTGTTGCCGCTGATTATGCAATTGATGATCGGCCCATCACATCCGTGGATCCCTCCGCCATACAATGCCGCCGCATTGGTGGTAACTGCACAGTTGTGTATCCGTACCTCATCGTTTCCATGGGCGCCACGAATCCCGCCACCCGAACGATGCTCTCCGCTTCCGTCGGCATTGCCCCCTGTTATGGTGAATCCATCTAAGACAGTCATTTGGTCCGTAGTGCCGACAGTAACGACATTGTAGCTGTTATCGGCGCGACTCCAATTAGTCAGTAGGTTCGCTGCCGGGATATCTGCAAGATCGTTGCCGGATAGGTCGCCGGAGAGGACGGTTTCGTAAGTACTGGGATCTCGGTCTTCCGAGACAGCGCCGCCGGGCGGAAAACCCCCAAAGAGGCAAACGTCGCCGGCGAGTACGAAGCTGGCGTCACGAGACGCCGTACCATTGGGTTTGGCTGTACTGCGATCCGGCGTATAGACACCCTGCGCAACGCGAATCTCCACAGGCTTCGGGGCAGAATTAGCGTCTGCCAGCGCATCCTGCAGATATTTATACGCATTTACCCAGCTTGTTCCGTTATTTGCGCCTGTAGCGTCGTCATCCACATAGATTGTCTTGAGGAACCCACAATCCAACGGGCAGTTGCATGTGCTCTCCCAGTTTTCAC
>CAZGMJ010000045.1:0-42324 GCA_964526785.1 uncultured Pirellulales bacterium | reverse complement strand
ATAGCAACTACGGCAACGACCCGGCCAACTGGCAGGCCGGGGCACCATCGCCGGGTCAGTAAATGATAGCTCAGAGAACAGACATGCCAGAGTATTATGCTTTGCTGTCTTTGAACTAAACACTGGAGAGCGGCATCTCGTATGCACCCCGAGTGGGCCACCGGCCCTTCGGGCAACAGTGATCCAATCAGACGGTACGAAATTGAAAACGAGAACGGATAAAGTGTTTCTTACTCGCACGGAATTGAGCAGGGAGATGGTACATGTGTAGTTTGCGCAGCCTGTATGCTACGGTAACTGCAGGGGTCATACTGGCTTTCACATCTCTTGTCCTGCCCAGCCCGGCCGCTCTTGTTGGGGATTTCGACGGTGACACCAGGGTCACACTCACAGATCTGACGGTTCTGGCTCAGTGGTGGCTGCACTCCGACTGCCAGGTGCCCGGTTGCCCACCCGATATCGACAGCAAAAACGGAGTTAATGCGACGGATTATGCGTACTTCGCCGCGAACTGGGGCAAACGGGAGGCATCGCTGGTCATAAGCGAGTTCGTTGCCAGCAACAAGAGCACACCGCCGGCGAGTGAAGATGAGTTGCTCGATGAAGACGGAGAGTCATCTGACTGGATAGAAATATACAATCCGGCGAGCGAACCGGTCAGTCTCGACGGATGGCAATTGACCAACGGCAACAATGACTGGTCCTTTCCGGACGGACTTGTCCTGGCACCGGCTGAATTCCTCATCGTATTCGCTTCCGGCAAGGACCGCGCGAGCGCGCAAGGTCAGTTGCATACAGACTTCCAACTGGATGCCGATGGGGAGTACCTGGCATTGATTCGACCTGACGGCAGCGTCGCCCACGAGTATGCCCCAGAGTACCCGCGGCAGCTCAGCTATTTTTCGTACGGCATGGCTCAACAAGCGGAGACTTTCGTCTCGTCCGGGGCACAGGTTGCATACCGCATTCCGCAAACAGTTCATTCCGACGAAAACTGGGCAGGCGTAGAATTTGACGACTCCGGCTGGAGCACGACTTCGGATCCGCTCGGCTTTCTTTCCACACCGCCTGAAACGGCCGTTCGCATCGGTGAAGGGCGAATAACGGGCGACCACACCGTCAGCGACGGCACGTACGCAATCTCAGCCAACACCGGCGATATCGGCAACAACTCCGACTCCTTCTACTTCATCTACAGGCGGCTTTCAGGGGATGGGCAGTTCACCGCGCATGTCACAGGGCTGCTCGATGCACGCGACTGGGCCAAGGCCGGCATCATGATCCGGGCAACGCTCAATCCAACTTCAAAGCACGCGTCAGAGGTCGTCACTGAAGGGCATGGGGTGGCTTTCGTGAGTCGCCCCAACACGGGAGGGACGACCACGGTCATACCCGGAGCGCGTCCGGTTTCGCAATCATGGGTGCGTCTGGTCCGAGAGGGACACAAGATCACAGGGTATTATTCATTTGACGGCCAACAGTGGCAGAGTCACGGCAGTGAAACCGTAGACATGGGACGAGACGTTTATGTTGGTCTGTGCATCGCTTCTCATACACAGGGCACACCCTGTACGGCCACGATCGAGAGCGTGTCGGATGGAAAAGAGATCGTTAGTCCGATCAAGGACATTATGCTCGGGGTAAATGCATCGCTGCAAACACGCATCACCTTCGAGGCCGAGGAAACCGATGATTTCGAATCCATGCATCTTCGCATGCGATACGAAGATGGATTCGTGGCATACCTGAACGGAAAGGAGATTGCGCGGTCGAGCTTTACCGGACAACCGGGCCCCGCCTCTACAGCCGATGCAGACCGCGACGATATTCTGTCGCATGATTTCGTCAACTTCGACGTGTCGCCCTATACAGCCCATCTGCGAGACGGAACGAACGTCCTTGCAATACAGGGGCTGAACGACAGTGCAGACGACACCGATTTTCTGCTGATGCCGGAACTAATCGCGGCAACGGCGATGGAAGAGGCGAGCTATTTCACTACTGCAACTCCGGGCAGATTCAACAACTCCAGCACAGCACACGTGCTGGCAGACACAAGGTTCAGCCACGACCGTGGATTCTACGACGCCCCATTCTCGGTAACTATCCATTGTGAAACCGAGGGTGCAGTCATTCACTACACCACCGACGGGACGACGCCGACAGATGTTCATGGCAACGTCTATACCGGTCCGATCCCTATCCACACAACGACGTGCCTCAGGGCAGTGGCGCACAAGCCGGGCTGGATAGCCTCCGACGTCGATACGCAAACGTACATTTTCCTGGATGACGTGCTGCAGCAACCGGCGAATCCCGCAGGTTTTCCCGGGGGTTGGGATTATGCCATGGACCAGGACATTGTCAACGCACATCGTCACAGTATCGAGGAAGATCTGCAATCTCTGCCAACGATGTCTCTTGTGATGAATGCGAACGAACTGTTCGGCAGCAACGGCATCTACACACATTGGCGTTCACAGGGAGTGCAATGGGAGCGGGCGGGGTCGATCGAAATGTTCTACCCTGACGGTTCCGATGCATTTCAGGTCAATTGCGGCGTGCGGATTTACGGCGGCGTGGGCCGGCGCGAACGCAAGAAGAGCTTTCGCCTTTTGTTTAAGAGAGCATACGGGCCGACCAAGCTCAACTATCCGCTCTTCGGCCCCGACGCGGTCGACGAATTCGACACAATCATCCTTCGCGCCAACTTCAACGACGGGTACCCGTTCGGAAGAGAAGCCTCTCAGTACATACGCGACGAGTATTGCCGGCGCGTTCAATTGGCCCTTGGCGATCCGGGGGCACACGGACGATTCGTCCATCTCTACATAAACGGCCTCTACTGGGGCCTTTACAATCCGGTCGAGCGGCCGGATGCTTCGTTCGCGGCTTCATATCTCGGCGGCGACAAAGAAGACTGGGACGCCTACAACTCGGGCAATCCCACAGGCGACAGCACGGATGAATCGTGGGACGCATTTCAGGCCGCTTCATATCAGAACCTGCAGACCGTCGAGGGCTTTCAACGCATCCAGGGCAACAACCCTGACGGCACGCCCAACCCCGAATATACCGACTATTTGAACATGGAGAACTACGTCAACTACATGTTCCTGAATATCTTCGTCGGAAACACCGACTGGCCCGGCCATAACTGGTACGGCGCAATGCACCGGCTCAACAGTACGGGATTTCACTTCTTCTCATGGGACGCTGAATGGGTTCTGTGGCTCGAAGTCGGCCACGGCCTCGATTCGGATCTTTACGAGAACGTCACGCATAAGAGCAACAGCCTCTGCACCGCGTACACCCGGCTTCGACAGAATCCCGAATTTCAGCGGATGTTCGGCGACCGCGCTCATCGCGCGTTTTACAATGGCGGCGCTCTGTATGTCGATCCGGACGATCCGCAGTGGGATCCTGTACATCCGGAAAGAAACAAATGCGCGGCCCTCTATGCCGAGTTAGCGGACACAATAGAGCGAGCTATGGTTTGCGAATCGGCTCGCTGGGGAGATGTTCATGGAGGCAGTCCGCGAACCATAGCGAACTGGCGATACGAGCGCGACAAACTGCTCGACACATACATGCGCCGACGGCCTTCGATCGTGCTCGATCAATTACGGGGCATCCGACTGTATCCTGATGTGGCAGCGCCGCTGTTCCGCCTCAACGGTCGGCACGTTTACGCCGCCCAGATCATGCCCGATGATGCGTTGTCCTTCACGGCTCCCGGCGGAACAATCTACTACACGCTCGACGGGACCGATCCGCTTATGGGCGACGGGACAACCAATCCGAATGCTTTGAGCTATATCCCTCCGGGGGGAGGCGGCGGCACAACGGAGACGGTCTTTGCCGCCGAGGAGGCCACAAAGCGCGTCCTCGTACCGGACGGTCCGATCAGCACCGCATGGAAGGGTGGCGAGCCGTTTGATGATTCGACCTGGATGGTCGCGACCGGCGGGGTCGGCTACGAACGAAGCAGCGGCTATCAGGATTTCATCAGCCTCGATCTGGAAGAACAGATGTATCGCCAAGCCCCCGGCTGCTATATTCGCATACCTTTCACAATCGAAGGCGATTCCGGCAGATTCAACCAACTGACATTGAAGGTGCGCTACGATGACGCCTTCGTCGCGTATCTGAACGGCTCAGAGATCGCTCGAGCAGTCTTCACGGGCGAACCACAGTGGAATTCCTCGGCCGGCGGCAGCCACGAAGCCCGCAATCTTGAGTCATTCTACGTATCCGACGATATCGACCTGTTGAAGAGTGGACAAAATGTTCTCGCTCTACACGGTCTTAACTCAACGGCCACGAGTTCCGACATGCTATTGTCGGCGGCACTGGTGGCAAGCGAGACGGGACAGGCGCCATCGGAGTTTTCACTGGCGCGCAGCGCACACGTCCGGGCGAGGGCTTTCAGCGGCGGGAACTGGAGCGCCTTGTGTGAAGCGGATTTCTCGGTCGGACCCGTCGCCGAGAGTCTGCGGATAACCGAGATCATGTACCATCCGTCTACGCCGGACGAATCGAACGATCCCAATACGGAGTATATCGAGCTTCAGAACATATCGAACCAAACGATCAATCTGAATCTCGTTGCATTTACCGACGGGATAGACTTCGTTTTTCCGGCGGTCGATCTCGGCCCCAGGCAACACGTACTGGTAGTGGAAGATCCGAATGCTTTCGCATCAAAATACGGAGGCGGTCTGCCCGTCATCGGGAGATACTCAGGCCGTCTTGCCAATGGCGGCGAGCGCATCACGCTGGTCGACGCATCCGGACAAACGATCCACGACTTCAAATACAAGGATGGCTGGTACGACGTCACGGACGAGGAAGGTTTTTCGCTCACCATTATCGAGCCGCAAGATCCCGATCCGAACTTCTGGGGTGAAAAGGATGCATGGCGAGCAAGCACCTATCCCGGCGGCTCTCCGGGCAGCGATGACAGCGGCGTACTCCCACAGCCCGGGGCCATCGTGATTAACGAGGTACTGGCCCATTCGCACGACGCCGAATCGGACTGGGTGGAACTGCATAATACTACTGATTCTGCAGTCGCAATCGGCGGTTGGTTTCTAAGCGATCGCAAGACGAACCTCGCGAAGTATGAAATCCCGGCCGGAACCACCATTGCGCCAAACGGCTATTTCGTCCTCCACGAGCAGGCGAATTTCGGACACGACAGCAAAGATCCTCATAGTCATGAAGGTTTTGCGCTTAGCGAAAACGGAGAAACCGTGTATCTGACTTCCGCACTCGGAGGACAGTTCGCCGGCTATCGCGAATCGCAGGATTTCGGCGCATCGGAAACCTCGGTTTCACTCGGCAGATATCACAAGCAAAGCACCGGCAACGTCAATTTCGTTCCGCTGGATCACCCCACACCGTGGCAGGCAAATGCACAACCGAGAGTCGGTCCTATCGTAATCAGCGAGATTATGTACAACCCCGACTGGCCCCTGGGCAGCCCGTACGGCAATGAGCAGTATGAATACGTAGAAATCTGCAATATAGCCGCCGTCCCGGTGACCCTGTATCGTTACGAGAAGGCGGAGCCCTGGAAGTTTACGGACGGCATCGATTTTACCTTTCCCGACGCCCCGGGCGAAATCACCCTTGCGCCGGGCGAACGGATTATCATTGCGAAGAATCCTGAGGCCATCAAGTGGCGTTATGCACGAATGCGTTCAAGCGTTGTGCTTGGGCCCTTCGGCGGCAACCTGAATGACGGCGGCGAGAAGCTCGAAATCGGCCTGCCGGGGGACGTGGATGACATGGGCTTGCGACGTTATATCCGCGTCGACCGCGTCAACTACAGCGATGGCAGCCATCCTGCGGATCAGCCCGGCGATATTGATCTCTGGCCGAGCGAGCCGGACGGCAACGGTATGTCGCTGGGACGTATTGACCTGCAAAGCTATGGCAACGATCCCGTCAACTGGCAGGCAATAGAACCCTCTCCGGCCCAGTAGCCGTCGCACCCTGCTTGTTGCTGTGAACGGCGACGTGGACAACCTCCACAAGGAACCCGGCGGTTGTTCAGCCCGCGGGCGAAAATCCTCTATCTTCCTCGGCGCTGCCTGCGGTATAATGCACACGAATGTTTACGCCCGGCTGCGGGCCATCAGTACGATGAGACGCTAAGTCAACATTGCAGGAGGAAAAGATGCGACCGCAACAATCCCGTCGTCAATTCCTGAAGACCACCGCAACCGGTGTCGCATTATCGGCGCTGAGTTATTCGCGGGTTCTCGGTGCGAATGACAGAATCTCCATCGGCATTATAGGATGCGGCAGTCGCGGCATTGGAGTTCATATGCCCAGCGTGCACAAGCATGCCAAGAGCCAGAACATCGAGATCACAGCGGTATGTGATCCCTGGCGAGTCCGAACGCAGATGGCATCGGAGAAGGCACAGCAGTGGTATGGCCGACCGGCCAGACAGTTCGTTTCCTATCGCGATCTGTTTGCGCTCAAGGACGTCGATGCGGTTATGATCGCTTCGTGCGACCATCAACACACAACGCATCTCAAGGCTGCAGCCGAGGCGGGCAAAGACGCGTACTGTGAAAAGCCTCTGGCCAGGCGCCTCGACCGACTGCGCGATGCGGTTGACGCCGTCAAGAGAGCCGGGACCGTAGTGCAGATAGGCACGCAATTGCGGAGCTATCCGACTTTTGCCGGCTGTCGAGAGTTGTACGGAACAGGCATTCTCGGAACAGTCGGCCGCATCGAGCAGTGCCGTAACGGCGAGCAGCCCTACTGGTATCGGTATGTCAAGGACGTCAAGAAGCAAGACGTGGACTGGAAGGAATTCCTGATGGATCGGCCGATGCGCCCGTTCGACCCGGTGTTGTATTCAGGTTGGTACGGTTACCGTGAATTCTCCGACGGCCCCGTGCCCGGCCTGGGCAGCCACTTCATCGATTTGGTCCACTACATTACGGGCGCGACATTCCCGAAAAGCTGTGTCTGCCTCGGCGGCACATTCACATGGAAGGACAAGCACAACTTCACCTGCCCGGACCACGTACAGGCCCTATGGACATACCCGGAGGGCTTCATGGTGAGTTACTCCACAAACTTCGGCAACGGCAGCGGCAACAGCTTCAAGATCTTCGGGGATCAGGGGCTGATGGACATGGTGAATTGGAATGCTCCGATACTGAGTGCCGAGGGCGGGGGCAAACGCCGCGGCGAGATTCGGGGCAAGGTTCCCGTCGAAGAAATCGAGCGACCGGACCATTTCCTCGATTGGCTGCAATGTATGCGCACTCGCAGGACACCCAACGCCTCAATTGACGCCGGCTACCAGCATGCCGTCGCCTGCATTATGGCGATGCAATCGTACGATACGGGTAAACGCACCGTCTACGATCCCGACAGTCGTCAGATCAGTGAAGGATAAGCCACACACGAACAGATCGGAGCAAGTTGAGATGAAGACACACGATGGATTAACGCGACGGGAGTTGCTCGACGGCGGACTGCGAATTGCCGCGGCTGGTCTGACCGCACCACAGGCGATTGCCTCTTTAGCGAGAGCGGGAAGCCCCGACCAATGGCAGATCGGGTGTTATACGCGACCCTGGAGCAAATATGATTACCGTGTGGCGTTCGATGCCATTGCCGAAGCCGGCTTCAAATACGTCGGGCTGATGACCACCAAATCCGAGAGCCGCCTGGTCATATCGGTGTCCACGTCGCTCGATGAGGCGGATCAGATCGGACGCGAGGCGCGCAAACGGGGCCTGGAGATACCGTCCGTCTACGGCGGGGGTATACCTGTCGACAAGTCGCTGGAGGCGGGTATCGCCGGCCTGCGAAAGCTCATCGATAACTGCGCCGCCTGCAAGGCCGGCAATCTGCTGATGGGTGGAACAGGCAATGAGCAATTATATGCGCGATACTACAAAGCAATTGCAGAGTGCTGTGATTACGCGGAGGAAAGGGGCGTCGGTATCAGTATCAAACCGCACGGGGGGCTGAATGCCACGGGGCCGCAATGCCGCAAGACTATCGAGATGGTCAACCACAGGAACTTCCGCATCTGGTACGATCCGGGCAACATCTTCTATTACAGCGACGCCAGGCTGGATCCCGTCGACGACGCAGAAACAGTAGACGGTCTGGTAGTCGGCATGTGCGTCAAGGACTACAAGCACCCAAAGAATGTTGCGGTGACGCCCGGCACGGGCATGGTCGACTTTGCGGCGGTGATGGCCGGACTGTATGAGGGCGGCTTCAGGAAAGGGCCGCTGATTATCGAGTGCCTCGCCCCGGGCGACCTCGACAAGACTCTGTCCGAGGCAAAGAAGGCTCGGCTTTTCGTCAGCGACCTGGCGCATCAGATCCCACAATCGGCGGCCAGAGAGCCGTCCCCCCTGCTGGCCGGAATCGCCGCTGTGGATATTACGCCACCGGCGGGATATCGCATGAGCGGCTATTTTCGAGAGCGGTTGAACACGGGGATCCACGACCCGCTGTACGCCAAAGCTCTCGTTCTTGAGCAGGGCGGGACCCGCACAGCTATGGTCTTCTGTGACATCATCGGCGTCCCGGCAGACGTTACACATGCGGTTCGCAGACGCGTTGGACGAGAGACAGATATCCCTGCGGACAGCATTATGGTGGCCGCTACGCACAGCCACACGGGGCCTCTCTACTGCGGTGCGCTGCGCAAGCATTTTCATGACAAGTCCGTGGCAAAGCACGGACATGATCCCTGCGAGGCGTTCGACTATGCCGACAAACTCACGGATTGCATCGTCCAGGCTATAATCAGGGCTAACAGCGGAAAGACGCCCATTCGATTGGAAAAGGCAGTCGCACAACAGCAGGGGCTCGCTTTCAATCGCCGCTTTCACATGAAGGATGGATCGGTTCGCTTCAACCCAGGCGTTAAGAATCCCGACATCGTCAAAGTGGCCGGTCCGATCGATCCGGACGTGGGAATTTTGTTCGTCCGACGAGAGGACCGAGATACGCCGATGGCCGCTATCGTCAATTTCGCTCTTCATCTCGACACGACAGGCGGCACTCAGTATTCGGCCGACTACCCCCACTATCTCGAACAGGCTCTGCGAGACAAGTACGGCAGCGACTTCATATTGATGTTCGCGACCGGTACATGCGGCGACATCAATCACATCGATGTGACCAAGAGGCAACGTCTCGGCCCGGATGATATCGGCCGGGAGCTGGCCCGCACTGTGGCGGCGGCAAATCGAGACCAGGTCCGCGGCCCCATGCTCAGCGGCAAGCGCGAGACCGCAGACGTTCCACTCCAGCAATTCAACGCCGAAGAGGTGGCCTGGGCCAAAGAAAACATCGATAAAGTGGGAACGCGCAACCTGTCTTTCCTCGAACAGGTCCGCGCCTACAAAATACTGGACACACATCTGCGCCGCAGTGAGACCATCGCGCTGGACGTGCAGGTATTCCGTCTCGGCCCGGACCTCGCTGTGGTTGGCCTGCCGGGAGAGGTGTTCGTCGATATCGGACTGGCCATCAAGAAGGCCAGCCCGTTCGCCCAGACTCTCGTGATAGAGCTTTGCAACGATTGCCCGGGCTATATCCCCACTCAGAAGGCCTTTGCCGAGGGCAGTTACGAAACCGTCAATTCGAGGATCCGCCCCGGTGGCGGAGAGGAACTCATGCATACCGCGATTCGTCTGCTCAAGTCGCTCTCGGCGTCCTGATGCTGCGGTGCTCCGCAGGACCAGAGCAAACACTTCGGGGAGCTCCATTCGCTCGTGTCGTTGGGGCTATGGGCATATAACGTCCGCCAAATTCGGCTGTAAATACCGTTTTTCGTTGCCTCGCTCCCATTGTGAAAGTACACTTGGCGGTGATGGTATAGAGCTTCTTATGGTGGAAAAAAGGCCAAAAACTTCGGAACAGTCCCCGCCTTCGGCGCATCCTAATGGGGAAAACGAACAAGCTCGACTGGATAAGCAGGACGTTCTTGCGGCCCGACTTCGCAACGGTGACAGGACGGCCGCTGAAGAGTTGGTCGATGCCTACTATCACCAGATTTACCTTTTTATGCGCCGTCTGGGGCACGATGAGCAGACCAGTGAGGATCTGACGCAGGAGAGTTTTCTCAATGCGTGGTATCACATCGGTCAGCTCCGCGACGGCAAGGCCCTTAAAGGGTGGCTCTATCACATAGCGATTAATGTATCCAGGCTCCACTGGCGCAAGAATAAAGGCAAAGAAGCGAAGAAAATCGAGCGTATCGAGGTGGCGGAGACCAGAGAGTCTGGGCCCGACAGGCTGGGCCAGGCGGAGGACGTTGAAAGACTGCGATGTGCTGTGATGAGGCTGCCTTTGAAGTTGCGTCAGGTTATCGTGCTGCACTATCTGCAGCACTTGACAATCGCTGAGGGCGCCGGTGCGGCGGGCATCAGGCAGGGTACTTTCAAGAGCCGTCTGAACCGTGCCCTGAAAGCCCTTAGAAAGCAAATGACGGGCAAGAACCAGAATCAACAATTATGAAACAGGATCATATCATTCAACTGCTGGATGAATTGGCTGAGGCAACGCAGGAGAATCCTCGCGCGGACCTCGGGTCCCAGATAAAGGACCATATCCCGGGCAGACTCATCCGTCATCGGGTGAACTGGAACACGGTGAACGTCGTCGTGGATTTCCGGATGAGCCGGTCGATTGCTGCGGCCGCGATTTTGGTCGCTATCCTGCTTCTTTCGGGCCTGTTTCATCTCGGAAACGGGTCGGGCACGAGCGTCTATCAGGACAGCAAACTGCTGTTGAGATACGGCTTTGGGGGCGAAAGTGCGGCCCGTTCGGACCTGATTGAAAGCCTGAAGAACTTCTATGATGACCTGGTGCGACAGGGCCGAGACGTAACGTTCTACGGCGAAAGTGCCGATCCGGAGGACAGGCACGCGATTTTGATGCACTGGAAAATGCCCAACGGGGAATACAGGGTTGTGTATAACGACTTGAGTGCTCGAACGATCAGTGCTGCAGCGCTTGTCAGGCTGCAATCGCGCATGATACAGAAGCACCGTCAGGAATAGGTCCATCCGGCGGGCGACCTTTACACATTCGTCCATAATATGTATAATACGAGTGGCTAACTAAAGCCTCGGGTCGTATGCGTATATAACGATTTCCAAAATGTGAGGAACAGGGCAATGGTACGAAAACACGGATTTACCTTGATCGAATTGCTCGTCGTCATTGCGATTATAGCGCTTTTGATGGCGATCCTGATGCCTGCTTTGCAACGGGTCAACAAACAGGCCAAAGGCGTCATGTGCCAGGCCCATCTCAAGCAGTGGGGCCTGATGTTCGCTATGTACACCGATGAACACAATGGCGATTTCAACCCCGGGTGGGACATTAACGAGACAACGCTCTGGATGAACGCGCTGCGGCCATACTTCAACGACAACGACGACATGCTCCTCTGCCCCATGGCCACCAAGCTTATATCAAGACACGGTTTCGGGCCGCTAGCCTCATGGGAACGCGACATTGACACACCGAGCGGCCTCCAGTGGCACGTTGTAAGTAGTTATAGTATCAATAGTTGGACAAACAGAATGACTCACGATCGAGGCAGTCGGCTGGAAGAGTGGTTCTGGAAAAACGTGAACAACAATACGACCTCTCCAGGCAATAAGACGGTCAGCAGAAACAACATCCCCGTCTTTGGCGACGGAAGCTGGCATGATGCATGGCCACGACACACCGACAGCCCCCCCACTTTTGACGGCGAGGTCGGGGTAGGCAACTTCGGAACGAGCGACGAAATGAAGCAGTTCTGCATCAGCAGGCACGACGCATTCATCCATATGCTGTTCATGGATTGGAGCGTGCGAAAAGTGGGCCTCAAAGAACTCTGGACGCTTCAGTGGCATCGTGGTTACGAAACGAACGGGCCGTGGACGCAGGCCGGCGGAGTGGCCGCCGACGACTGGCCCCAATGGATGAGACGCCTGACCGACTACTAACAGGCCCGCTGTTACCATTCTCGCAGTAATTTCCAACCCCGCTGCGGGGGCTCTACGCGTGCGGCCGGATACGCTTTAACGCTGCCTGCAGAGCCACAATTGCTCCACTGCGCGCGATCTGCAAGGCATATTATCGGAATTTTTTTCAAAAAAATCGTTGTTGGAAGCACCAAAATGCTGATATAATGTTAGATGGAGAAGAAGTCTGTGGGTATTTGGTCGGTTAAGCCAAAGAGCTTTGCCGGCTTCCAGGACAGGTGGTAGGTTACAGGGGAGCTGAAAATGGTCATCATGGGCGACATACGGACCTCGAACAATCCCGCTGTGAGTCGTTGCACATCCCCACGGCACCATCGTGCCAAAAAGGCCTTCAGCCTCATTGAATTGCTCGTCGTGATATCCATCATCGCCTTGTTGCTCTCGATTTTGGTGCCCGCCCTGAACCGTGTTAAAGACCAGGCACGGACCGTTGTCTGCCAAAGCCGGCTGAAGAACTGGGGGCTCGCCTGGTCGATGTATCTCGATGACAACGACCGGCATTTCCCGGGCTACCTGGGCTACACCTGGATGAAAAAGCTGAAGGAGTATTACGCCGACACGGAAGCCCTTCTGTATTGCCCGACCACCACCAGGACGAGAACCGAGGGGGCCCCGATTCGTTACGCAGTGATCGAGGATGAGCGGGGCAACCGTTACGGGAGCTACGCGCTGAACGAGTGGATATATGACGAAAACCATCGGGACGAAGAGAACTACTGGCGCCACGCCGAATACCGCGGCCTGAGCAATGTGCCTGTCATGGCTGACGCCTCCTGGAGAGCCGATGCACAGCCGTATGCAACCGATCAACCGCCCGAGTTCGAGGGTGAACCGCGTACCGGTGTCGGCTCCGGCGGCGATGAAATGCGGATATTCTGTATCAATCGGCACACCGGTTCAATAAACGTGGTGTTCATGGACTGGGCAGTCCGTCGCGTGGGGTTGAAGGAGTTGTGGCGGCTTAAGTGGCACCGCAACTATGATGTGTCGATGGGGCCAGTGGATTGGCCGAGTTGGATGGCGAATCTGGGGGACTGAGTCGTCGGAATCGGGCCACGGTTCGGGTTGCGAGAACTAGGCACATTTGCGCTTGCGGCCGTATCCCCTTAGCACACGACAGATGTCAGTTCTTCGACCGCTCTGAGGATTTCCCCGGCATTCTGCATATCGCAAACGTACGTATCGAATCCCTGACTCAGCAGCGCTGAAGCCTCAGACTCGCTCAAATGGTTCGCCAGGGCAACGATCTTGATCCCCTGCAGGTCTTCATCACTGCGGATATTGTCGCAAATGCTCCTGGCGTGGATATCCTGCGCGAGCAGATTGATAATAACTACGCCCGGATTCAACTTCTGTACCGCAGACCCGGTCTCGAAGTTGCTCCCAACCGTATGCACATCATACTCGTCGTGACTACTGAGTGCGTCCGCCAGCGCCTCGGCCGACGTTTTGTTGCTGTCCACCACCAGCACGCGCACCTTCCCTCCGGTAAGCTCATCCGTGGGCATATTGTGCGCCTTCATGAAACGAATCAACTCGGTCATTGGGATACGCCGATCCTTGCTGCCGGGTATGCGATACCCTCTCAACTGACCGCTGTCAAACCACTTGGATACGGTTCGCGGGGCCACATTGCAGATTTTGGCCACGTCGCCGGTAGTCAATACGTTTTTGCCTTTAGCCATCTCTCAGACCCTATCACTATATATTCGAACCGACCCTTTTTTCGGCAATTGCGGACAGCATGTTTAGCGTATTGGGCGCAAATCGGCATCTTACGGCAATCAAACGCATGGAAAGTCGAACGCAACGCCCCATAATATCCCGGCCAGTGTGCACAGAAATGCCTCGACGACCAGCGACGTACCGCTGCGTGGGAAATTCGGAGACCAGATCGTCCATTGACTTATCGGGCGGGATCGTTACAATGCGGACCGTTTGTCAAGACGGCCGTTGGCCAACCACTGAGCATGATGGAGAGCATATAGCATGCAGGTCCACTTATCCCGACCGGACATCACAGAACAGGAAATCGAAGCCGTATGCAACGTGCTGCGCAGCCCCAATCTCTCACTGGGCCCGAAGCTGTCGGAATTCGAACAGGCCTTCTGCGAGTATATCGGCGTCCGGCGAGCGGTAGCAGTAAACAGCGGCACCAGCGGTCTGTTCCTGTGCCTGCGTGCTCTCGGCATCGGATCGGGCGACGAGGTCATTACCACTCCGTTTACCTTTATCGCCTCGGCTACTTCCATCATGATGACCGGAGCCAAATGCGTATTTGCGGACATCGATCCGGAGACGTTGAATCTCGACCCGGCAAAGATTGAATCAAAGATCACGGAAAGGACCAGGGCAATCCTCCCGGTAGACGTATTCGGCAGCCCGGCCGGGCTCGATCATGTTTGCGAGATAGCACAGCGACATGATCTGCATGTGATTGAGGATAGCTGTGAGGCGCTCGGATCGGCCCTGAATGGTCGAAAAGCGGGGGCTTTCGGCGATATGAGCGTCTTTGCCTTCTATCCGAACAAGCAGATCACCACCGGTGAGGGTGGCATGATTCTCACAGACGACGACGAACTGGCCGACATGTGCGTATCGCTGAGAAATCAGGGCAGGGGCAGACAGGGTGGCTGGCTCGGCCACGAAAGACTGGGCTACAACTTCCGCCTAAGCGATATCAATTGCGCCCTGGGAATCGTGCAGCTTTCGCGCATAGAGGAAATCAAGGCCAAACGCAAGCACGTGGCAAACCGATATCGAGAGATACTGAGCGACGACTCGCGATTGATCGTACCCAGGGAACCGGAAGGTTGCGATATGAGTTGGTTCGTGTTCGTGGTGCGTCTGTCGGATGATTACACGCTCGCGCAACGCGATACACTGCTTTCCAGAATGAGCGAAAACGGCATCCAGGTAAGCAACTACTTCCCTCCGGTACATCTCCAGCCCTTCATTGCACAGGAACTTGGCTGTAAGGAAGGGGACTTCCCCGTTACGGAATCCATCTGCCAGAGGACGATAGCTCTGCCGTTCTACAACAATCTCACCGATGACGACGTCCGACTCGTCTGCGAAACGCTCATCAAGGAAGTCGACAGCCTATAGGCGGCTTTCGGTACCTCCGTCCAATTAACGGGCGCGCTGCCTTCATTCCGCGAGTCCGGATTTGGAAGCAGTATTGCCCAAATACCACGTTTGCGATTTGGCATACCCCCTTGCATATCGTACATATTAGGTAGAGGCCTGCAAGGATGACCGGCTGGGGAAGACCGGAGAAGTATTATCTTTAAAGAGGGGAGAAGCTGATTATGAGAGGCTGGAGAAGCAAACTCGTGCTATTGCTCGTGGTGTATTTCGCAGGATTCGCCACGGCGATCTATGCGTTGTCGCCCGCACCGGAGCAACAGACCGCCAAGGCGGATCAGAAGAGCACTATCGATGCGATATTGAAGTCGGACGACTTCGCGAAATCCTTCAACAGCGGCATGCACAAGGCCATAGCGCTGGGCCGAGAGGCCCTCGATCGTTCTACCGAGTACCTGAAGGAGAAAATCGACGAGCATCAGCTTCGGTCGGATGGATAGGCTGGGCGACTCGACCGGGCCAATTATCGTTCTAATTCGGACATATCTTCGGACAAGCAGTACAACGAACCAGCAAGAGGTGGGTGAATGAAACGCCATTGGGCCGCAGGCTTCTGTCAACCTGTGGCCCTTGCTGTATAAACCCGTTCCTAGAACCGAACCCTTATTTCCCCCGCGCCGTCGGCCGTAATAGATTGCACACTCCGCAATGTCTCCATCTCGTCCGTGCCGGGTTCTCCGACCTTGATTGTATATGCTCCCGGCTCAAAAACCTTCGGACGCCAGGTTTTCCCCTCTATTCGCAGCGTATAGACGACCCGCCCGTTCCGCTCGTTAATGATTTGCAGAACGGGATCGCGCATTCCGCTGACTTTGATCGTGGGCAGATAGGCGACAGCGTCCCGGGCATAATTATCTGTCTGCCGTATGGTCATGGGCCATCCTTCGTACTGCCCAGCGCCGCTTCTTCGCGGATCGACGAAGCGAGGCCAACATTCCATGGTGATGGTCCTGTCCTTCTTGTCCAGCTTCACGATTCCGTATCCGGGCATCTTGTCATGCAGCGCCGCCGGTTCGCGTTCCATGGACTCGCCCGGATTGGTGGCCGCATAGACCGTTACCTTGTTCCCGAATCCATCTAGATGCCGTCCCATAAATTCCGGGGCGCCATCGGGCAGATTGCGGCCCGGCTGTTTCGGACGATAGGCGCGGGGATAGAAGTTCGCAATCGAGGGGACAACGAACGACCAGCAGGCATCGCCCCAATTGTCGATACCATGATGCACTATTGTGGCCAGGTGCTGATCGCCCCCCAAATGAAAGGCGAAACAGCGACGCAGAAGGTCAAGGGCTTTGTTCCGCCCTGTCTGCGGCCAGCCGTTGGAATCATAATCCGCAACGAGATAATTCAGCTTCGGTCCATGATGCGTGGCCATATTGGCAAACATCGTCTGCGATAATGCCATCTTCATGTCAACGCCGCGCCAATTCGTCGCCCAGTCCTCCAGAAACCTGAGTTGTCTGTCTCCCAGCAGCGTGGCCCCTGGCACATCGGCGGTAGCAGGGTCGAATGACGGATCGACCACATGATCCGCCCTGCCGCTGGTAGTCGGCGGGACCAGGCCCGCGCAACCCGATTTGAATTTGCGATCTTCGAGAATGGCGAAGCTGATGCGGCCATAGTCCATAGCCGTATAGTACACGCCAATGCCCTGCTCTATCGGTCGAGGATCATAGGGATCGGGCAGATTGCTGCACTGCGTTCGCTCCACCATGCGTACAAAATCCGCAGGCATAACGTAGCCCCCCCTGTCATCTTTGTTCGTCTTCCGGCCTCCCGCCCCCCAGAGATTGCCCTGATACACATCGTGGTCGTCCGGAATGCAAATGCACGGAATATCCCTCGTCAGATCGCGAAACGCCCAGCACCACAGGTACCACTTATACATGTAGTCCAGATAGGACGATGCATTTCCACTTCTATCTGCACTCGTTGGGCTTGCTCCCTCGTAAACCTGATCGCCACTGAAGAAGAGCAGATCGGGCTTGTGGCGCGACACATGCTCGACAATATCCGTGTGCGGAAACCATAACCAGTCCTGAGTCCATGTGTAGGTACCGCGATCGACACCGGGGTGGCGCACATTGTGGTTTCCGGTAAAGCCGGCAACAACTATTTCGCGTGCGCTGTCCGGATCTCTTCGCACCGTGCCGCCCCACTCGTACTGTTCGGCTTCACCGTCGGCAGTCTTCAAATCGTACAGCAGTCGGTAACGGACGTTCGAAGCGGCATTCCAGTCCTCTACCTTGAAAGTAGCCGTCCATCCCGGCGCCACGACTCGCTCTTCTGCAACGGTCGTCCACGAACTCTCCCGCGATACCTGCAGCGTGACCGTTTGGTTGTCCGCCTGACCAATCGGCATCAGTTGCGCCGTCATCTTCAAAACACCTCGGCTCAACGTGTGCTGGGCCGAAATGATCGGGCCGCAAGTGTTCTCCCGTTCCGTTCGGAACTTCGATCCATCCAGCGACCAATCACGAAACCAGAAGCGCTCAGACCAGTCTCCCGGATGTGATACCAGCGCCACGTTTCCTTCGAGACGGTCCAACTCGATCTCGTTTACACTAACGCTGCCGACGCCTTGTCCCCCACTGACGCTCGCCGCCGCCAGAATCAGGCAGTACTTGCCCTCCGCACGGCGTGCCTCCAGTCGTATCTCGATTTCATCGACAGATTGCAGGCCCCGCCGCGAGCGCACCACATCCGGAGCATCCGGCTGCTCCAGGTCGCGAATGAAGAGATATCCCTGACCATCAACGCCGGCAAAGAGACCGGCCCCCGGCCCGGGACTGTGATGTATCAGCGCCGCCGCACGGTAATCCAAACGACGCCCCGCACCGATCAAGAAGCCCGTTGCGGCTCGCGCGGAAGCCTCAGCACCTATCAAGCCGGTCCGAACTCGCATCCTGAATTCACCGTAGTTGTCGTTCAATCGCTCGGTCAGAAGGTGAACCGTACGCATCGGCTTCGACGCGCTGCCCTCCAGACATTCCAGACGCCCGCCTCTGATACGCCAGTCCTGGAGGCGATTTGCCCAATAGTCCGGTCCTACCCAGGTTCGCTCCACATGCGCCGGCCAGCCACTCTCGAAGTCCGCCAAAGCCCTTTCTCCGCTCCCCAGGGACAGGACGAAGACGATCAGACACCCATAGATGCGCTGATTGCGAGCAATACAGCTTAGCCTACGGTGACAATACATATCCAGTCTCCTTACCAGCATTTGTCTTTGCACCGCGCAGCCAGTCACCCCGGCCGCGATCCAATCGCAACAGTATGTCGGCAGACCCGCCTTCGATCAAGTGTTAACTTGTCGAATCAGAAGCTCGCTGCCGCACATGAACCCTAATGCGTAATTAACACAAACCTAATACATATTACATCCCCACTGATAAGATCGTGTACAGGCGCATCGAGCAGTAGGCATATGAAGAGAGCCGACAGAGCGAAGCCAGAGGAGGGCTGAACAAGCAAAAGTGGAAATGCGTAATCGCCGATTGTCTGCGGCCAAGGTCAGCAAATTGCCAGAATCGCGTAGAAAGCACACCTCTTTCGACGGATGTTTCCGCAGCTACGTTCGCGCGTCGCTGCCGAATCGAGAGCGGCCTTGACAGACAATCGGACACAGCCTATGTTCAATGCTGATAGGAATAGAATGCAAGCGATGGCGTTTTGATGTGTTGTGGGATCGAATAATGGGGCGTCTAATCATTCTTTCGGGTCCATCCTGTGTCGGAAAGGGTCCCCTGTGCGCCGCTCTCAAGACATTTTATCCGGATTTGGCCCGGAGGTTTCCCAAGGTAGTGATGTACAACAGTCGACAGCCTCGTCCCGGCGAAGTCGACGGAACCGACTACCACTTCAGGCCTAGAGAGGAGATAGAACGACTTGGCAAACGCAAGCAGATCTTCACGCTTGCGGTCAGGGACGACCTTCAGGGTATTGATCTGACGGAAATGAGGAAGACTTTGGCGGCCCACAACGCCTTTATCGAAGGCAGCACATTGTTCATGAGACATTTGCTGGACGCTATTGACGACAAGATCGAGTGTCACAGTGTCTTTCTCTCCCCTCTCTGCGCCGAAGAGATTCGATACATCAAAGACGCTCAAACCGGCCCGACAGTCTCGGAAGTAGTCACGGACCTGATGCGCAGGAAGTTGTTGCGGCGAACCACGAGACAGAAAACGCACACTTCGCTCGCTGATCTGAAGAACATAGAGCAACGAGCATCGACTGCATATGAGGAACTCGCCGAGGCATGGCGATTCGACAGTGTCATTGCGAACCATGACGGCGAGGACAGCGAGAACTGGGACGCTTTCTATCACCCGATTGGGGATGCCCTCAAATCGCTGTCGGCCTTTGCAGCTCTTCTGCGAGGAGAACCGCATGCGCTCATTGAGCGGTGGGACCAGGACCTTATTGCTTAGGAGAATGTCGCGTGGAATCGCCCGACCCAAGCTATCAGTTTCTCGCCTGTCGCTATTTGCAGAAACAGCTTGACGTTCTCGTCAAGCACATAGACGGCGCCCGTGAAGCAGACGATCCCGAACACGTCCATCAAGCCCGTGTCTCATCCCGTCGTCTGCGGGCCGGCCTGGCGATGTTTGACGACTGCTTCGCTCCCAGGATGACGAGGAAATGGGCCAGGCGAATCAAGAAGTTGACCAAAGGTCTGGGAGCCGCAAGAGACGCCGACGTACAGATCGAGGTTATCGAGAAGATGCTGGCAAATCTGGAGGAAGACGATCGCAGGCATAAGGCGGGTCTCAAGCGTCTGATCCTCCGACTGAACCAGCAGCGGCAGGCGGCCCAGCCGAAGGTTGTAAGGGCTGTCGAGCGTCTTGAAGCCGGCCGGATGTTGTCTGAAATGCACGCGGAACTGGCCGGCCGAATGTTCGAACTGAGGCGATCCCAGGTTCCCAGGCAGAGTCCGGGCCTGTTCCAACGGACCGCTTTTCATATTCGTCGCCGATTGGATGACATGTTCGTATATGCAGGAAGTCTCGGCGACCCGAAGGACACCGCAGGTCATCACCAGTTGCGGATCGCGGCCAAACGCCTGCGTTATACCCTGGAAATCTGCAACGACGTTCATGAGGGAGAACTAAGCAAATTCATCAAGTCTGTCAAGAAACTGCAGACGCTGCTCGGAGACATCCACGACTGTGACGTGTGGGTCGAGTACGTCGGTGATTTCTCAGAAAACGAGCGTCTGCGGACCATTGAGTTCTATGGTCATCCAAGGCCGTTCAACCGCATCAAACCCGGCCTGGCGTATCTCACTGCAAACAGACAGTCGGCTCGCAATCGGCTCTTTCAGGAATTGACCGATTACTGGAACGAATTGCAGGCCGATGCTCTGGCGGACAAATTATTGGAGAGGATTGATTCCCGAATAAACCAGCCGGAGGAATTGTCCAGGACACAGTCACCTGATGAAGAAAAACCAGAAGACAAAGCAAATACTGCTTCTCAGTGATATTCATGGCAACCTGCCCGCTCTGGAGGCGGTGCTGGCGGAGGTGCGCCATGCGGCCATCGACGCGGTCTGGAACCTTGGCGATATTACGGGCTACGTTCCCTTTCCAGTCGAAGTGATCGGTCTGCTCGAACGGCAACACGCAGTCAGCGTAATCGGGAACTACGACCTCAAGGTGCTTGATTTCGAGAAGCATAAGCATGCGTGGAAAAGGAAGAAGCGGCCGGACAAATATGCCGCATTCGAGTGGAACAGTCGACAACTGACGCGGCACGCGCGCGACTATCTTGAGAGCATACCGGAAGTCACCCATGTCAAGATCGGTGGCTTGGAGGTGGCTCTCGTGCATGCATCAAGAGGTGCCGCAGGACCGCCGATCACTCCGGAGACGCCCACGGACCACTTGCTCGAACTGGCCAAAGAGCACCAGGCTGATGTCCTTCTGTTCGGCCACTCTCACGTTCCCATGTTCAGGCGTGTCAGGGATAAAGTCTTCATCAATCCGGGCAGTATCGGCATACCCCAGGACCGCAAACCCGCCGCGCATTACGCGATTCTGACGTTTTCCGGTGAGAGTGTCGATTCCGACTTGCGATGCGTTCCCTATGACGCGAACCGCGTCATCAGCGCCATGCATGCTGCGGGCCGCTCCCAAACGCTGATAGACCTGTTCCAGCCAGGAGAGGCTGTCGAGCCGATTCCCGATGGTGTGCCGCCGCAATCCGAGCAAGTCATACTTGACCAGGTCCTGAAGTTCGCATCGCGCTGTCGGTACGAACGAAAGCACACCGAACAGGTCACCCGATTAGCCCTCGATGTATTCGACGGCTTGAGCGAGATGCATAACATGGAACGTCGTCGCCGCTTTCAACTACAGTGTGGCGCGCTTCTGCACGATGTGGGTTGGCTTGAGGGAGCCGGCGGGCACCATAAGACCGCCATGCGGCTAATTATGGACGAACAAAGGATCAGTTTCGCTCTGCGGGAACGCTGTATCGTTGCACTCATTGCCAGGTACCACCGGAAGGCGCTACCCAAGGCCAGGCATCCGTATTGGCCGAATCTGAACAAAGAAGACCAGTCAGCCGTTGAAAAACTCGCTGCAATGTTGCGGATTGCTGACGGCCTCGATCGAACACACACTGATGCAATTTCGCAAATCGACTGTTCCTTTGACAGCGAAAGCATTATAATCACGGCTCGTGCAAGCGGGCCCGCCAATGCCGAACGTGAAGCAGCAACTCGAAAGGCCGACCTCATGCAGCGGGCGTTTGGCAGGGACGTCCTGATTGAAGTGCTGAGCGGAAGTGATGCTAATACGAATGCCGGCCGTAGAATACGATACTACCAGTAGGAAGACACTTTATTGTGACAAAACCTGATCTATCAGAGAAGGCCGACAAACCAATGGTTCTGGCGGTCATTGACATCGGCTCCAATGCCATTCGGATGGTCATAGCGCAACTGGGTCCCGACGGTGCCATCGAAATTCTTGACCGCCTTCGGCAGGCCGTCCGGCTCGGCCACGACACGTTCCAGCTCGGAAGATTAACCGCTCAGTCCATGCGCAGCGCCGTCACCATTCTTCGCGATTATCGCAGTGTCGTTGATTCCTATCAGGTGGATCATATCCGCGTCGTGGCTACCAGTGCGGTTCGAGAAGCCTCCAACAGCGATACGTTCATCGAGCGGGTCTTCATGGCCACCGAATTCGATGTCTCCATTATTGGAGTGCCTGAAGAAAGCCGCCTCATGGTCTTGGCCGTCCGAAACATCGCCGAAGATCAGATATCAAAACGCAAGAAGGTGCTGGTGGCGGAGGTCGGGGGCGGCAGCACCATCGTCAACGTTCTCAAGAGCGGCAGGATTGTAGCGTCGCAGGGTCTGCCTATCGGATCGGTGCGGCTGCAGGAAGTGCTTGCCACAAGCGCTGAACCGGCGGATCAGGCGGCCCGGCTTATCGAGCACCAGGTGCGCAGCGCCGTCTATGCCTTCAGGAACCTCGTTCCTCTCAAGGGCATCGAGACTTTTTTCGCCGTCGGCGGCGATATCCGATGGGCCACCCAGGTCATCGGCAAGCAGGCAACACAGCCGGATCTTTGGAGTATTTCGCGTGAGGACCTCGGGAAGCTGACACACAGCCTGCAGCATCACGCTGCCGATGAACTGGCCCGAATGCACCGGCTCGAACTTACTCAGGCCGAAACCCTTGTCCCCGCCCTGCTGATACACCAGATTCTCCTCGGTGCCACCGCGGCACGTCGAATCATGGTCCCCGACGTGTCCATGCGGGATGGTCTGCTGCACGATATGGCTCGCGGATTGTCCGGCGGGCAGGAAGAGTCACTGCGGCGCGAAGTATTGCAGTCCGCCAAGGCTATAGCCGATAAATATGGTACGGATCAGGTCCACGCCGACAAGGTCAGGGAACTGGCCACAAGCCTCTTCGACCTGCTGCAACCGGCCCACCGCCTGGACGCGTATCATCGCGTCCTGCTTGAAGCAGCGGCGATTCTCCATGAAGTCGGCCTGTACATATCGAGCCGTGCTCACCACAAGCATAGCTATTACCTCGTCGCACACTCCGACATCCTTGGTTTGACATCCGACGCGCAGGCCATAGTCGCCGCCGTAGCCCGCTACCATCGTCGCAGCCGCCCGAAACCATCGCACCCGGAATATGCCGGCCTCGCCCGCGATAAGCGCATTGTCATCAACAAGCTCGCCGCACTGCTTCGTGTGGCCGATGCATTCGACATAAGCCGCACCCAGCAGGTGGCGGACTTCACATACAAACTCGGCAACGGCTGCCTTACGGTGTCCGTGGCCGGCCCTGTGGACCTGACGCTGGAAAGACGCTCGCTAACATCCAAGAGTGACATGTTTGAGGATATCTACGGCCTGCGAGTATCTATCGAGACCGACACGGCCTGACACATGAGTGAAAGAGCCAGTTTCTTCTGTAACTGTAACATCCGTGAACTGTAAAGACTCCTATGCCTAAGAAACACAAGTATTTGGACTCGCCGGATTTGTTTATCAACCGCGAACTCAGTTGGCTTGAGTTCAACCAGCGAGTGCTCGACCAAGGCACCTCCCCCGAAGTCCCTCTGGCCGAAAGGTTCAAGTTCCTTTCCATTGTCAGCTCCAATCTCGATGAGTTCTTCATGGTTCGCGTCGCCGGACTCATGCAACAGAGAAGCGCCGGCCTCAGACGCCGGGACCCCAGCGGATTAACGCCCGTTCAGCAACTTACCAGGATTGCCGAGCGCGTGCATCAGATGATGGATGACCACGCTGCCGCAACCAAACAGGCTCTGCAGTTGCTGCGCGAACATGGTCTGCAAATAATCCGCCGGCAGGAATGGACGCCGCTGCAGCACAGATTCCTTGCCGATCATTTTCAAACCGAACTGGCGCCTCTCCTTACTCCGCTGTCCGTCGACTCATTAGATCCGTTCCCGTTGTTGCCGAACGTTCAACTCAATGTCGCAATCATCTGCCCACCTGAAGAGGAGAAAGACACGGGAATAGTTGTTATTCCCGTTCCGGGATCCAGCAGTCGGTTCATCAACGTTCCTGCCGAAAAGGGAGTGGCCCTGGCGCCGGTCGAAGATGTCATCGCAGACAATGCCGCAGCTATTCTTGGAGACGTGCAAATTGTCGACCATGTGGTTTTTCGGCTCACTCGCGATGCGGATGTTGCCATACAGGAGGATGAAGCCGACGACCTGCTCCGTGCTATCGAGGGTGCGGTCCGTGAGCGTCGAAGGCGCGTTGCTGTGCGACTGGAAGTTTCCGCCCGACCCCACCGACAGTTACGGCAATGGCTCCAAAGGACACAGCAGCTTGCCAAAGATGATATTTATGAGATCGACGGACTTATCGACGCGAGAGCCCTGATGGCCATCGCCCAGATGCCGCAGACAGGGGCTGTCCGCGCGCCCGACTGGGCGCCGCAAATCCCTGAGGATCTCGTCGAATCCGAAGACATTTGGCTCACCCTCCAAGAGCATGACGTGCTGCTGCACCACCCCTACGAGAGCTTCGACCCGATTATCCACATGATCAATGAGGCTGCACGAGATCCGGATGTTCTTGCAATCAAGCAGACCCTTTACCGTACCAGCGGGGATTCGCCTATCGTCGGCGCTTTGAGACAGGCGGCGGAAAACGGCAAGGAGGTAACGGTACTCGTGGAACTCAAGGCCCGTTTTGACGAGGCCCAGAATGTCAACTGGGCCCGCCGTCTCGAAGATGCGGGCTGCCACGTGGTATATGGTGTGACGGGTATGAAGACGCATGCCAAGGCTCTGTTGATCGTCAAACGTCAGGAAGGCAGAATTCGCCGCTATGTGCACCTGGCCACCGGCAACTATAATGACAAGACCGCTCGTCTCTACACCGATATTGGCTTGATGAGTGCAGATTCCGATCTTGCCGCCGACGTGTCCGCGTTCTTCAATATCCTTACGGGCCGGTCGGAAATCGTCGAGTGGAGGGCCCTGACCATTGCGCCGACCGAACTGCGACAGAGATTCATCGAACTGATCGATAGAGAGATTCGCGCATCGACCCGCCGAAATCCGGGCCTCATAATGGCCAAAGTCAATTCCCTTGAGGATCCGGAGATATGCCGTGCTCTATACAGAGCCAGTCAGGGAGGCGTCAACATCAAGCTGAACGTCCGTGGCATCTGCTGTCTGCGGCCGGGAATCAAAGGCGTCTCGCGGAACATCATGGTTCACTCCATCGTGGACCGCTACCTCGAGCATTCCCGCATATTCTACTTTCAGAATGGCGGCCATGACGAAGTCTTCATCAGCAGCGCGGACTGGATGCGCCGCAATCTCGACCGGCGGCTCGAATTGTTGACTCCTGTAAGGGATCGCCGGCTTCGCCAGCGACTCGTTGCTATTCTTGAGAGCTTTTTCGCCGACAATGTCAAGGCGCGCAGGCTGCGTTCTGACGGTCTGTATGAGCAGATTCCCATCGATTCGTCTCCGCATCGGGCACAACAGTGGTTTTACGAACAAGCTGTTGAGATTGCCCGAAACCGGGCTGCTCGTCGCATTCGATTTCGACCCTTGACAGGCCGGCCCGTAAAATAGTATCCTCGCTGTCGAAAGGCAATCGTATGTGATCCGACTCTCGGAGATAAAGGACAATGAAGAAGAAACTGTGCGCCAACGTCAAGAACGGCGCTTTGAAAGACAATTTGAAGGAGTATAAGAAGCTGGTAGCTGATGCTCGACATGTTTGCAAGAAGTGTGGGCGGGCGGCTGCCAAGCCGAAGACTCTTTGCAAGCCCTCGAAGATATGAGTCTCCCTCGTTACCACACATGGAGGCACATCGCCGAGCATCATATCGGAAGCACCGATAGCAACCCACTGCTCCTCGCGATGGATGGGTCAACCATAGTATGAAGAAACAAGTAGGAATCCTCACAAGTGGCGGAGACTGTCCCGGCCTGAATGCCGCCATCCGCGCGGTTGTCTGGGCCGGTATCGAGAGCTTCAACATGCGGTTTGTCGGGTTTCGCGATGGTTTTCGCGGCCTCGTGCACGACCGTACGATTCGCCTCGATCTGCCAATGCTCTCCGGCATCCTCACTGACGGCGGGACGATCCTCGGCACCAGTCGGGACAAGCCGCACCGCATGCCCATCGGGGGCAAGACCCGCGACATGACCGAAGCGGCCATCGAAACGTACAATCGCCATCATCTTGATACGCTCATTTGTCTCGGGGGAGGCGGCACACAGAAGAATGCAATGAAGCTCCAGAAGGCCGGGCTGAACGTCGTCACTCTTCCCAAGACGATTGACAACGACGTAGCCCAAACCGACACGACATTCGGCTTCGACACGGCAGTGGGCATAGCCACCGAAGCTATCGACCGTCTTCATTCCACCGCAATGAGCCACGGCCGGGTTATTGTCGTCGAAGTCATGGGACATCGCGCCGGCTGGCTCGCACTCGGGGCCGGAATCGCGGGCGGTGCGCACGTCATTCTCATTCCGGAGATTCCCTATCAGCCACAGGTAGTCGCCGACGCCATCCTTCGGCGTGCCCGTGCCGGCAAGACTTTCAGCATTGTGGCGGTAGCCGAAGGGGCCATGTCCGCCTCGCAGGCAACCACAATCGACGAGCTCATTACCGCCAGGAAGAAGGCCACAGACAAGAACGAGCGAAAAGAACTCTCAGATAAACTTGATGAATTCCACGCGCGTCATGTAGACAACACCGTGGAACTCACCGAGCAACTGGAGCAACTCACCGATCTCGAATCGCGTCTGACAATCCTCGGACACCTCCAACGCGGAGGCACGCCATCCGCTACGGATCGTGTGCTGGCCACCCGGCTCGGCACCGCGTGCGCCGAACTGATCAGCAGAGGCGAGTCGGGTTTCATGGCGGCCGTCGAAGGTGATGATGTGAAGCCCGTACCGCTTGAAGAAGTCGCCGGGCACAAGAAACTCGTCCCGCCGGACCATCCGTGGGTAGCCGCCGCGCGTCGCGTCGGGGCTTGCTTCGGAGACGTGCTGTAACGTTCTTATCGCTTTGCTCTTGCTGCTCGCAAGGATAATTGTCGAATAAGACACAGTTGGACGGCCTGGGTCAATACGCGCAATCCTCTATCGCTCGCCGACCTAAACACACATCGAATGGGCGGTTTTGCACTCCCCGGGGGCATTTAGCGAGACAAAGGCTTTGGCTGGCACAGCGATGGCGTCCCGCAACCGCGCAATTTCGCCGGCAAGTTCCCGATCGCTTAGCGCGCCTCCGATCGCTGCGCAATAATTGGCTTTCGCTGAGCCGTCGACGTCGAGCCGGTCAGATACACAAAACGGGGCACAATCGGAGCACAAGACAGAGCCTACCGACCTGCCTGTACGTCCGAATGTGCAGCGATCAAAGCGCAACCGGCAATCCGCGTTACTCCTTCATTGCCAATTCAGGACACGGCCGGCTTCTCGGCGCCCGCACGATCTGTTCAGCCGCCTGTACCTGCTCCTGCACGCATGGAATGACCACGCCGCCGCGGAAAAGACCCCGCGTTGCCGTATCAAAAGTGGAGTTCTTTGCCAGAAGCCCGATACATGCGAGAACCGCCAGCCCAAAAACCACCCCCGCTGCAAGACGCAGGAGCCATTTGAGCATGCCGAATGTGCCAAGCATGGCACAGAACAGCAGAATGCCGATCGCTATGTAGTCACTCGTCGCCATTTTCGCCACCTTTCTGTGCCGGTGCGGCATCTTGCGTCTGCCCGCCGTCAAAGCTCGCCGACAACATGGCGTCGTACGTCGCAACCGCATCATTGCACAGCTTCTCAAGATGGTTGAAAGCCAGCATAAGTTCTCCGGTCCGCTCTTCGACACCTGCGTCGTTCATATCCGCCAGCACGCGGTCGGCAACAACCTCCGGTTCCGACGCTTCCGCTTCGACGACCGAGTCGATTTCCAGCGCGTCCTCAGCGGAGGCCTGAAGGGTAATGACCTGTTGTCCGGCAGTCGCAGGCGCCGGTTCGTCGGCGTCGGAGCTTATACCTGCAATGACGGTAAGCAGCAGCGTTAGAAGTGCAGCCACTATGAATGCTATGAATATCTTCTTCATATCTAACGGTCCTTTCGAAAGACACATGGGACGATGTTATTTCCTGCCATACGCAAGTAAGAGCGTCAGCAGCACCGCGATATGCAGGACAACGAGTATGGGATTCATTTCCGCACCTACCTGTCATAGCGTCGCAACGTTCGTCACTACAAGTCTGTAACCATCCTCTTGCGAGCGGATTCTTGCTTCCATTCTGGAAACGTCACCGGCAACGAGCCCCCGTGCATCCAGAGCCGCTTTCTGCACCATGATCCACTGCTGATCCACCGCAGCCGGCACAAGCACCCAGAGAGCACGAACAGATTCCGCTGCCTGCTTCATCGGTTTGGGACCAAAGAAATCGCGTGGTATCGCGCGAACGCGATTGCTGAAATGCTCCAGACGGCCGTCAAACCGTCTGACCGATAGCTCCCCCGCCAGATCCAATTCTCCGACCGGCTGATTCTGTGCGCCGATCAGCAGAATCCTCAAACCGAGCGACCTGGCCACTTCGATCAACTGCTCGGGGCCGTCCCAGGTCAGCCTGAGTTCGGGAAGGTGGTCATCCCCCTCCGCATCGGAGAACTCGCCCGGCTCATCCATGGGCGGGACATCCGCAGGCGGCTCAATCACTTGTTGAAGCTCTTCCAGCGGCGGTGCAGCCTCGGGGTCGGGAGGCTCCGGCTCGATCTCCTCCGGCGGTTCGACGGCAAGCGGTTCCTGAATTGGCGGCTCCAAAGTCACAGTGGTTTGAGCCTCCGGCGCAGGAGGTTCCGCTGAAATCGGCGGCACAGCATCGCCCGCCTTCGGCGGCAGCAGCAGCAACCCATGAGCGAACAGGCTCAGGCTAAGACCCATGATAAGGCTTGTCTTGGACACGACTGGTCACCTCCTATCCTGCATTCTCGATATCGGTCTCATCGACTTCGATGGAAACATTTGCACCCGCCTCGGCCAATATCGCGAGAATGGCGACGGTCTTCTCTGTAGGCAGGTTTCGGTCGGCTCGCAGCACGATCTTCCCTGTCGGCGTGTCGCTCAGCAGTTCTTCCGCTGTCACCGGGACGCCGTCCAGACTCATACCGTCCTCGCCCACAGCCAATATGCTCAGCTCTGTATTCTCTACAATCGCCGAGCCCTTGCCCACCCGCGAGACCTCCACCGGCAGTGCCCGCACGATGTCCATCTGCGTCATACATGCGAGCACCGCACCCAGCGCGAGAAACACCAGGTCGATTAACGGCAGAAGAGCGGTCTGCGATTTCATGTAGGATTCTCCGATCAAGTCCTGCGAGTGAGAATAGTGAGCACATACGAACCGATGTTTGCGGCCAGCGAAGTGGCCAGCCCCACCCCGGTCGTCCAGTATGCGATGGATAAGCCCCGAGCCAGAGCCCCGACATCGACACCCCGCTGAAAGCCGCCGAAAGCGGAGATAAAGCCCATCACGCTGCCCAGCAAACCTATCGCGACCGCAAGATTCGCCAGCGGGTCGATGCTGTCCTGCCAGGGTCGGCTGCCGAGTGGTATCTCCTTGCGGAGCCACGCCAGCAGGTAGCCCCCGATTAACGCCAGCACCGCCACGCTGAGCAGCAACTGGGGCCAGAACAGCACGCCGCATTTTTCCATCAGAAGATTAGCCACTTCTTTTCCTTTCCTTTCCCGGCCTCTCTGGCTCGGCGTTCCGACTCGATTGGAATTACAGGAAGCGGCACCCGTGCGACGATAGCGCGCGCATGCTTTGCGAATCGATCGCGTATCATCTGATCGGCAGGCTCAAATATGCGCCGCTGCCCTTCCGGCATCTCCTGCTCCGCCGGCTGCCCCATTTGCGTGCCGGGTATCTTCCAGCCGTGACGCAAGGCGATGAGGGTTACACGGTCGATGAGCCGGTCCCGCCTGTCTCGCAACGACAGCAGCCGGCTCTTGGTCTCAAGAGAGGCCGCACCGCTCGCCTGCATTTCACTCATGGCCTGCTTCAGCGTTCTGGCGTGATCCACTTCAATCGCTTTTATCTCTCGCATCAGATTCTGATAGCGTGCTTTGTCCGCCGCCATCTCGCGTGCGTCCGGTCGAGTGTCCGCTATCACCCAGCCGTTGACGCATATCATATATGCGAATACCGAAAGAAAGATTCGTCTGGTGTTCATCGTTCTGATCCTTTCATTCACTTGCGCCGGCCTCATTGGACGCCGCCGCGTTCATGCTGTACCGCTCGATCATTTCATCAATGCTCTGCTCGTCGTAGTCGGGCATGTGAACCATCGGAGAGGTCTGCTCGTTGATGCTGATCGAGAGTCGTTCAGCGAGCGCATTCATCCGTTCGGTGAAGTTCTTGATCTTGCCGTTGAGGCCGCCCAAATCCCCGGCAAGCGTGCCGATGCCGTCACCGGCAGTATTCATGTCGGCAAGCACCTGCGCCAGTTTCTCCGACTCTATCAGCCCTTTGAGTACGTCCACGTAGTTGCCGATGAACTCGGCCTGACCCGCCAGGATGATCCTCGTGCGCTCAACCTGGAACGTGCTGTTAGTCAGCGCCGCCTCCAGATTCGACAGAGACTCTATAATCCTGACGTACACAGCCTGCTGGGCCGGCCCGAGGTCGATCATGCCCGCGCGCTCGGTCAGGTTCCGCAGAGACAGAACGTTCGCGAAAACCAGCTTCAGCCGCTTCTTCCGATCTTCGTTCTGTTCATTCTTGATAGCGGTGGCCAGATCGGTAAGACGTTTGTCGTAGTTCTGCAAAACCGCCTTGACCTTTTCCGTCGGTTCGCCCGTTGTCGATCTTGCAAGCATGACGCGGACTTTATCGATTGTGGTGCCTATCGCTTCCTGGCCTTTCCACAGCGGATCGGTCAATTCCGACCAGTTTTGCACAAAAGCAGCCATTTCCGTTTTGAGGTTCTCCAGTGCATCGAGCAGCCTGGCCTTGTCGATGTCCTGAGCCTGCAGCAACTCATTGACGGCTGCAAACCGCTCGTCCAGTTTGCTCTGCCGTATTCGCTGCGAAATCGGTGAGGTCGCGCGGCTCAGCGACGCTTTGAGACTTTCGACGTCAATGATTTGTTCGGTGTCCGTCGTGCCGCGCGTCTCATTCGGATCGGTCGTCTGCCCCGCGGCGAACGCCGACAGCAAAAAGAGCAGCATGATTATGTAACCGCGTTTGGCATTCATTTGAGGTTCTCCTTACGTTGGATGACAAGAAGTGGTTTTTTGTTTCTCAGCGTCCTCTGGCCATCACATTGCTGTGGGCCTTATCCAGAGCATGCTGCAGGTCGGCATTACGTATCTCTCGCAGGTAGCTTTCGGCCAGACGAGGATTACCCCGCTCATACGCGCTGCAATAGCGAGACATCGCCAGCAGGTCCCCCGCCCTGACAACATCCAGTTCCGCCTGATAGTTTTCCTGAGCCGCTACGAAGTGCTTCTCGGCTTCCGCGTACTCACCCTGCTTCAACTGGATCTTGCCCATCAGTTCGTTGGCGAACGGATCCTCAGGATCGGCATCCAGCAGCGTTTTGGCCTGCGCGTGCGCATCGACCATATTACCCAGACCCATGTTCGCTTCGACGAGCAGGCGGTCCACCTCAACGGCTTCAAAGCCATTCTCATCGGCAATCTGTTTCGCCTGCTCCAGATGTGCGGCCGCTCTTTCGGGCTCGCCCTTCTCCAACTGCGAGAAGGCCGCCTTCAGCTTGTTGTTGTACTCCGTGCGCGCCGCGTTGCCGCCGCATCCTGCCGCTGTAAGCAGTGCCGCACATACAAGCACAAGTATAATTGATCTTCTATTCAGCATTTTCATTTCCTTTCAAATCCTCGTATGCCAATTGCGTGTTCTGTGGTAGCACCGTCGGCCCTTCCGTGTAATTGAAGCACCTCCTTTCAAATCAACGGCACATTCAGGCCCGGCCTTCCGACTCCGATTTGTGGATGCTGTGAGACACACATCATGCGTTCGCTGCCTCGATTCCCATCTACGTGCCGTATCATGTTGCATGCTCCGAACAAAGAAAGCCCGGAAAACCCAAAGCAGTGATTTCTTCAAGCTCTGGAATTTCCGGGCCTGGTTTCCCGTTCCCCGGTTTCGTCACGTCCTGGTTCTATGGATTCTAATGCGTCACTCTACAGCAATGATTGTCTCGGTCCGGATCTTCGTGCCCAGCAGGCTGTTAACCGCTGAGAGGGTCACATTTCCATGCCCGGACTGACGCAGCCAGCGCACCACTTCGGCCAGAACCTGATATGTTCGCAATTCTGCGGTTGTCCCCGCATGGTGCTGCAGAGCAGCTATCTCCGATTCGAAGACAGCTCTGGGATTCATCTTCACGTCCTTTAATCGAGTACAAGCCATCGTGTGTCATCCTCTTGTCGATTTCATCAGCTTCTATGAGAATAAGGCGCCCCGCCCCTGCATAGTAACAAAACAGTTCGACAATTATTGCAATGCTGCTATACACAAGCCCGTTGACCGCAACATGATCTCCACGTTTGGTCAGGATCCGTAACGGCAAGCCTGTCCGGTACGGGATATTCTGACACGTGCGTTACCTCCGCCGCCATCTGCGCCTTTGAGACACAGAGCGATACGCCAAAGCCGACTCTCTGAAAGGACCGCAAGAGAAGATGCATAGTGCAAACCGAGCCATCTACGAACTGCTTGCCGACTACGCCGATGCCCTCCGCGATGCGCGGATGGACACGCTTGTTCAATCTCTCACGCCCGAAGAAGCCGGAAGCATGGCCGCATCAACGGATTTCACGCAGGCCGCCGGTGTCGCTCGCTTACTTAACGTGCTGGCCTTCTCCAGAGATACTCCGCCCGCGGACAGTGCCGTTTTCATCTCGCGAATCAACACGAGCCTCCTGCACCGTCAAAAGAAGAGGCTCCGCGCCACGACCAGGTGAGGAGACGTTTCTCGAAACTCAGGGCAACAGACCGGTGCGCCGTCTTTTCCTCAACTCCCTTGCACCCAGGCGATCTCAGAACACGAATTACCGACCGTCCCGCCGATCGTCGTCGAGATCACCGGCCTCATCGGCAATGTTCTGTCCCGCCTGCGTTTCGAGCAGAGCCGCCTGCATCTTGACGGCCATACTGCAGAACCCATCCAGCGTGCGTATGATCTCCCCCAGGCTGAGCGGCGGTTCGGCCGGAACGGCTTCTGCACTGACAATGTCCGGTTCACCTTTGGAATCGCGAGGGCGGGATCCCTTGGATTCGGTGATGCGATGGTGGGCTTCTATCGCTCTGTCAGGCATCTTCCAGAGCCTGATATTGTCCAGCAGGATGTCGCCTCGATGTTGTCCACGATATTCGAATGAAAGGCGGCCTGTTGTGGACTCCCGGACATCAATCTTTCCGGACAGTAGCCGGAAGCGGCCGCAATAGTCGGACGTATCCAGCGCAAGAACCTCGTCGTAGGCATTCGCAAGTTGCACGTGCAAAGTTCCCTCTACCGGCTCAGGTCTGCACGCCAGTTCGAATTCCAGCACGTATGTCGCCGGTGTCAAATCGAATGCGTTCTTGGACCGCAGCATTCCCGGCACCGATTCATTGGCCAGATACTTTGTTCCGCACAGATCGATGTGCAGATCGCCTTCTGCGTCAGCATAGCGAAATCCCGCCCCGACCAGATCAACCTCGCCTTTCGTTACGAGCCATTCCGCAAAGCCGCGATAATGCAGATTTCCCATACCCCGGTTCTCCGTGTCGAACGAATCTTCGAAGATGAGCGTCTTTTGTATCACCGGCTCCACTCTTCGGACGTCGGCCGCCGGGTCTGCTTCTGGTCGAATGCGCTCAGGCATCTGTGCAAAGGTCTGTATCGCGGCGACGTCATACAGCGTGTGGAAGATCGACTTGCGAACAGGTGCCCGCGATTCGCTGAAGAGATTGGACCCTGGCACGCCCACAGCCGTCTGACCGAATCCCCATAGGCATATCAGCACACACAGAGGCAACACATATTCGTCTCGCATCCACGGAATCAAGCGACGGCCGGCGAACCTGATTGCCGTACTACCTGCTGTTTCCATCTCGGACTCCTTCCTTCTGCAGCCTGTCGGTCAGGAATGCGATCATTTGTCTGGGACATATCGAACAGTAATGCCCCGCCCTGCCAGTCTGGTGCATGAGGGCGGTATCTATAGGTAGAAGGCATGTTGCCGGGCAGAAGTAACACGCATTGTCCGTATTCCCAAGGCCCCTTCTGAGTATACAGAGGAGCATTGAGCGCTACGTCAATGCAAAGTATGATGGTCGCTCTATAGTGGTTGCCTCCACAAGAATGCAAGGTGCCGCTGTTTGATGAATATGCTCACTTGAATACAGGGGTAACGCCGTGAAACAATACACTCTCTTGCTGAGTCTTTCCATCTGTATCACCTGTGGTGGTGAATCGCTTTTCGCACGCGAAATACACGTTGCCAAGACTGGCCGCGATTCCGCTCCGGGCACCATTGCCGAGCCCTACCAGACCATCGGCAAGGCGGCCGCCGTCGCACGACCGGGCGATATCGTAACGGTGCATGCAGGCACGTACCGTGAATGGATCAAGCCCGCTCGCGGAGGAACGGCTGAAGACAAACGCATCGTTTATCGCGCTGCGCCGAACGAGGAAGTCCTCGTGAAAGGATCCGAACGGATCAAAGGCTGGAAGCGCGCAAACGGCAACGTCTGGCGAGTCAAGCTGCCCAACTCGTTCTTTGGCCAATACAATCCGTACGAGCTCAAGGTATCGGGCGGCTGGCTCAATTATGGCCAATGGCATCACCGTGGCGACGTCTATCTGAACGGCGAGGCCTTGTATGAGAAGAAGACAGCCGACAAGGTCGCTCTCACCGAACATTCGTGGCACTGCGAAGTCAGCGGTGAGACGACAACGATACGGGCAAACTTCGGCCGAGCCAATCCCAATACGGAAGTGACCGAGATCAACGTTCGCGAGAGCCTCTTTATGCCCGAGATTACGGGCCTGAAGTACATCACCGTCGATGGCTTTGACTTCATGCACGCAGCCGCGAACTGGGCCCCGCCCGTCCTGGAACTGCAGACCGGCGCCGTTGGGACCCGGATGGGCAAGCGCTGGATCATCCAGAACTGCTCGATCACAAACGCACGATGTGTAGGCATCATTCTCGGCCACGCTCCGGGCGTTGACTACGAGGACATCAACGCATATGGCGACCACATCGTACGCAACAATATCATCAGGCGATGCGGCCAGGCCGGAATCGCGGGCCAGAAAGGGGCAACGCGATCTCTCATATCGGGCAATCTCATCGAGCAGACAAACTACCGCATGGAGTTCGGCGGCTGGGAAACAGCGGCGATCAAGTTCCACAACAGTGTCGATACGGTCATCAGTGATAATCTGATTCGCGGCGTGTATCATCAGCAGCAGGGAGCATTCGGCATCTGGATCGATTTTGGTAACCAGGGTATTCGAATCAGCCGCAATATCATCTATGATACCCAGGCCGCCACCGTCTTTCTGGAGATGAACCACGGCCCGACTCTCGTTGACAATAACGTGTTGATCGGCCGGTCTGTCCGGAGCAATTCGGAGGCAACCGTGTTCGCCCACAATCTCCTCGTTGATTGCAACTATGACTACAGCCCGGATACGAGTCGGCGATCGGCGTACTACAAGCCGCACACGACCCTCTCAGCCGGCCGCAAAACCGGAACCGCGCGAGAAACCAAGTGGTTCAACAACATATTCGCCCACGAAGGACTCGCCAAGGTCAAGTCCGCTCCGGGCTACGAATCAGACTATAACGTCTTTCTCGACGGGGCGAATCCGAGTACGTTCGGCGACGAGCACAGCGAAGTCTATCCTTCGGCTGTCAAGTTGAAGATTGAAGACCAGACGCTGGGGACAACGATCAGCTTCTTCGCCAATGCTACACTTCCGGCAACCCAGGGTCCCCTGGTCGACGCCAAACTGGTCGGCCTGTTCTCGACCGTCGGCCAGACTATCGAAGATCGCTATGGCAATCCCCTGTCCGTCGATACCGACATCAACGGCAAGCCATTCCGACCGCCAGTCCCGGGGCCGCTGGCTGATCTCGACGACGGTCATAACACAATCACCTGGCGCATCAGTCAGAACCATTAGGCCAATCCTCTATCGACCAGGCTCGCCCAAATTCAACAGCCGGCGACATCCCGCCTGCCGGCCCCGTCCTCAAAAACTCCTCCGGGATCATTCTGCCATCACCGAGACGAGTCGGCTCTCTTGAATCAAGGCAGGAAATGCAGCATCGCGCGCATCTGGCTAATTTTTTCGCCAGGAAAGCCTAATGATATTGGTCCGGTAATGCCGATCTATATGGTAACAGGGATTTGTTGGTGTGTGGCACGGAGGCCACTTCTAACACAACATTGGCCGACTCACTCGGCCCGGGGGATGCGACCATTGAAAACGATATGCATCACGATTTGGCTCGCTCTATTGCCATTGGCGACTATATGGTCGGCTGAAAGCTGCGTGGAAGCCGATGAGATCGAGCACGATCAGAGCCGCATGCTTGTGCTCCCACAAGTCACCACAAGCCGGAACAGCGCCCAAACTTCCACCGCACGACGAAATGGCATTCCGGAAGCCCTTGCTTTCGGCACGATTGGCTTTGGCTTCGTCGTGGTCCTGCGTCGCAGAGGAGCGATCTAAAACGCCATTCACAGTCTTCGACACCTTAAGCATACCATTCTCTCACAATGTCGCTATTGCAGGCCCGCCTGTTTCAGCGCATGTTGAGCTATCTTCTCCATAGTCTTCGGTGTGCCTTCCTCTACATTTATGATTCGGTTGCCCTGCAGTTCGATGCGTTCTTCTTTTGTGTCGTTGTAGCGAACGACTGGCACACCCTTGCGTACACCAAGTACGTTGTTCAGTACGAGGTTCTCATAACCCTTGTGAAATCGCAGAGGGGAACGATCCACATCGTAAATCACGTTGTCCTCAATAACGAAACCGCCGGTCCCCTGGTCAAGGAACATGCCGTTGCTCTCAGCCCTGCCCACATTCGCGGGAATACCGTGTATGACATTGCCCCGCAGAAACGAATCTGGTTGCAGGCCCAGGGTATAGATTCCACCTCCGTCGGACAGAACGCGCATAATATCGTGAATGTGGTTGTCGGCAACGACGTTCTGCCGGGCAGGCGTCTTGCGCGGCTCCGGCCTCGACCGCGGATTCCACCACATCCAACCGACTGAAACGCCCGTATAGGGCAAAGCGCGTATTTCGTTGTTCGTAATGCTGGTTCGGGCCGCAAGGCCCACCCATACTCCCACGGCCCCGAACAATTCCCGGCCACAATCCTCGACAAGGCTGTTGCATACCACATTGGCCGTAGCAGCCTGCTCGGGAGCAGTCTCCCACCAGGGGTTCCCCTCGATGTGCCGCACTTGGCCTTCGCCGATCATCACACCGTTGCCCCCCGCATCATAAACATAGCATCCGCTGACTTTGCAGTTCTCGCACTGCCTGCCCAGCCAGACGGCTGACGGACCCGAGTTCCGAATCTCGCAGCCTTCCAGACTGCATGACACCGCCCTCTCGAAATGAACCGTTGCAGGGGATGCGGGATCGTGCGATCTCTCGCGGTTCGCGGTAGCCGGGGACCAATACGTGCACGCCTGACGTCCCCAGTAAACGCCGCCGTCAGGCTGCCATGCCGTGTGCGCAAATGTGAGGCCTTTGAAATGCACGTTCTTCGCCGGACGATCCTCATTTCCGCGAACAACCACTAACTGTTCCGTCACCGGAGCCACAACGTGCAAATCCGCCATATCCTGATCGGGCAACGGCACATAAGAAAGTACGCCCGACTCCGTATCAAGGCACCATTCGCCGGGGCTATCGAGAAACGCCGCCGAATTCTCCAGATAATATCGTGGCTGCTTCTCGAACCAGTCCATTACCGCCCAACTGGCATTCCCCCCGATCTGGTGTTCCACCGTCAATGTCCGAGAACTTCGCTCGATGTTTTTGATGGGAACACGTGAAATGGACCAGTCATGCAAGAACACTAATTCCACCCCGGACAGATCGGACAGGACAGGAATGTCGCCCCGACCAAATTGAAAATGCGTCCGGCGGTCGGCGCCAACCTTCTCCACGCGTAGATACCCCTGATTCGGGTGCCTTGCCCGAACTGCACGATCGCCGTCGACGAAGAGCTGCCGAAATGCCCAATTGCCGTTCTTTACCTGCGGAATGTTTGTTTGCCATACGCCGTTGGCCGCTTTGCGCCAACCTGTGATGGGCCGCCCTCCACTGATTACTACGCATTCACCGCGAAAGGCTTTGTAGACGACTCCAAAGCGGTCCGAACCGCAGTCTCGTGGGCCGAGAACGAGCGGTTCTGTCAGTCGATATGTTCCTTCACGCACAACCACCTGAATATCCGCATCAAGACCCTCTGCCACCTCCGCGCGAACCGCTTCTTGAGCGCGCAACAGCGTCCGGAAAGGATGTGACAGCGTACCCGGATTCTCATCGTCACCCTCAGGCGAGACGTAATAATTGGCAGCGCACGCTTTGACGGAAAAGAGAATGACAAAGAACATCCCAAAGATCATCGAATTCGCAAACGCTCGGTTCTCAGTTCTCATTTGGCACCTCAGAATATGGTTGCTCGTTGCGGCTCACACACATTGCCGAGAGTCATACTAACAAGTTCCTTTCGAATTTCCAGCATACATTCGGCCGCCGCATCGCACACGGCCCTCACGCGTTCACGTCTAATCTCCGAACGATCAGCGAATGCTTTTCCAGGCATCACCTGCGCAATACGCCACCCCCGCCGCAGGGCAATCGCATGCAAGCAGAGAGTGAGAGAACAAGAGCCCGCTGTGACGGAAACTACCTCCCGACGGTCCTCGGCCTTGCCGAAAGAAAAGCCCCCTTGCCCCTCGGAGATTTCCTGCGATGCCCTGGACATAAGTGCTTACGATTGATAGAGCCCCGAGATCGTCCACTCGGACCGCTGCCTCACGTTGGCAGTCCGCGCATGACCGTGAAAGACGCCTGACTCGCTGTCAGTTCTCTGCTCTGTCCAACTGATTTCCCACCGATCTACTTCGAACCGACAACGCCGATCTGAGCAGCAGACGCCCAGGGATTGCCGTTGACCTCAGAGAGTATGCGCACAAGCACATACCGCCCGCGGACCGGTTCTTCGATATCGGCCGCCTGAGGCGATCGGACCTTCCTGAAAGTTATCCGCTTAACTGGTGTGCCGAATGTGTCTGGTGAATTGCTTATGTAGAACTCTGTCTGTCCGAATGTGCCGTTCCAACCGGCATCCTGCCGGGCGAGGTAACGAAAGCCGCGGATTGCATGCGGCGCTCCCAGGTCCAGCACCAGTTCGTGCGGGTGCCGATCCAGTCTGTCAGAGAACCGAGAGTGCCAGAGCGTCCGCGGGTCCCCGTCGAGCGCATAAACCGCCCGGCGATCGTTCGCCAGGTTCTCGCTGCTGACACGAACGAGCTTCAAGCTTTCAGGCGGGATCAGGCCCTTGTCGGTAATGTGGTGAACCCGCCCCCTGTCGCGTTGCCTGCGAGTCGATCCCCACTTGGCTCTGCGGTCTTTCTCATGACGAACGCGGGTCTCGAATGTGCCCGGGCGAACCGGTTCATGTGACTTCTCGGCAAATGCCTGCATTCGCGCGAGAACCTCGGGGTGTTTTTCAGCGATATCAGTTGCCTCGCTGATGTCGGCATTCAGGTCATATAGTTCCCACGGACTGTTCCTCCCCGGCTTGATTGCCTTCCACTTGCCCATGCGCACCGCAACCTGTTGGCCATATTCCCAGTAAAGAAATTCGTGTTGTTCTTGCTTCCGGCCGATTGTTGCCGGCCCCAGAAGTTCCGGCAGAATGGACAAGCCATCAACGCCGGGAGGCGATTGCGCGCCGGTCAATTCAGCCAGCGTCGGCAATACATCAGGCTGATAGAACAACAGATCGCTCACCTGCGCTGACTGGATCTTCCCGGGCCAGCGAACGATGAAGGGTATACGCAACCCGCCTTCATACAAATTCCCCTTGCCGCCGCGAAACTCGCTCCCGGTCTTTGGATCGACGTTGGGGCCGAAATAACCCCGCGGATGCTCCTTGCTTCGAAAGCGGTCCTGCCCGCCGTTGTCCCCCGTAAAGAACACGATCGTTTCATCTTCCAGACCCAGTTCGCCCAATAAGTCGAGCACTTGACCGACGTTGCGATCGACCATCGTGACCATAGCCGCATAGTTCTTCACATCCTGCGATACATCGGGATCCGCGGCCCACTCGTCATCCCTGTACAGTTCCCAGGCGGGATCGTCTTCCGGAATGTCGTACATGCCGTGCGGCGGTGTGACAGGCAGATAGCAGAAGAAGGGACGCTCCTTGTTGGCACGTATGAATTCCAGAGCTTCCTCCATAATGGCATAATGTGAATAGGTCGGACCGCTTCGCCCGCCCTCATTGCCCGCAAGTTCGACTTCTTCGCTGTTGCGAATCAGATATGGAGGATAGTACGAATGCGCGTGCACTTGGTCGTAGTAACCGAAGAACACATCAAAGCCGTGTTTCTCCGGCACACCGGTGGAATCGCGCCCTCCGCAGCCCCATTTCCCGAAGCCGCCCGTAGCATAACCGATTTCCTTGAGCATCGATGCGATGGTCGCTTCTTCCGCCCGAAGCGGTGTCCCCCCATCGTTGGCTCGTACGGACGCATGGCCCATGTGTTTGCCCGTCATAAGCGTGCAGCGAAGCGGCGCGCAGACCGGCGCACCGGCCAGTGCCTGAGTGAACCTGATACCCTCTGCCGCCATTCGGTCGATCCGCGGCGTGTGGATTCTTGGATTGCCCATATGCGACAATTCATAATATGCCAGTTCGTCCGACATGATGTAAACGATGTTGGGTCGACGGCCTTCACCCGCACTTCGATTCTGCGCCGCGGTCTCGCTCTGACGAGCAGCAACTGCGGTTCCCGCACAGAGTGTCGCTCCGGCCAGCCCAAATCGTCGGATGAATTCTCTTCGATTCATTCTTCTGTCTCCCTGTTTCATCATTGCCTGCAACTACTCCCAGGCATTCCATAAGAAATCCGTCCCCGTTGACAAAAAGCGAGGCGGCCTGCTGCAATACCACCATACATGATGATAGTCCGGCCAGGCTTGCTATTAGTGCTCATGAGACTACAATGAGCCGCCAATCTAAACCGGGACTTGACAGCGTACACTTCTGCTCCAGCCCGCAACGCGCCGAATGGTACCACACCGGGAAAGCAACTGCAACATGAGCAACCACCGGCAAGGCCGATTGATGGCAACCGTCAAGGTCCGGTTTCTACGAAAAAGGAGACCGACTCACGAGGTCGATAAGCCAGCACAGAAAAAGAACTTAGACAAATCGACATAGGTATGCCCTCGCGGGCTTTCCCTGTCACACCACCGGGCGTACGGGTCCGTACCACGGCGGTTCGGCTGGTTAAGCTATCAACTACTCGGACCAAGAGTAGGGCCTGAAGAAGTCGAAGCCGGGCCTTCGGGTTCTCGCTTCGCCATCGACGCTTCGGTCCCTTTATGAGCAGCCGTCGGGGCTTCACCCCTACCCTCTGTCATAAAGGCCAGTTCCATCTGGATTTTCCGCCGCCTTGCGACCATGAGTTGCGAGTCCTAACGACCACTCCATTTACCCCTCTCAACGAGGGGGACCGTTCGGGCCTTCTCCCGATACATCGGGATACTATGCCCTCTGCTGACTTCTCAATCGCGGTCAGGCAACCTCACGATTGCCTCAGTCCCGATTTCGGGACACCATCGAGATCTCCCGAGGTAAGCTCGACAACCTTCGCCGCACACCCGCCGAATTTACAGCTCAGGTCATTGATGGATATGGACTTCGTTGTCTTTGGCCAACTCGTCCGGCCGGAACTGCCTCATATTCGGTTTCTGTTCGTCAGGTCACGGCTTTGCTACACGCTTCCTTCAGACCCAGCCTCACGGCTACGCCCTTGCGCTTCGCTAACACTTCACCTCCATCAGGTTGTGTAGAGGACT
>CAZGMJ010000044.1:0-43355 GCA_964526785.1 uncultured Pirellulales bacterium | reverse complement strand
AAGAAGCGAGAAACGAATATCAATAGGAAATTAACGATCGAAATGTGCGCGGCCAGGGGCCGCGATTGGGGTGTTTTTTTCTGACAGGATTGACAAGATGAGCAAGATTACGAAAGTTGGTATGCGGTGGAGGTCGGTCGGGCGTTTGCTGGGGCAGTCTCTTCTCGACGCAAGGGTCTGCACGGTTCCCCTATCGCCAACACTGTGTTGCTTCGCACCACGGGTGAGGCCGACCCGCCAGGGCGCGTCTATAGGTGCCAGTTCCTTGGGTAGAGTCGATTTTACAGGATAATGCCTGGCTTTAGATGTCATGAATGAATACGTGGGCTCGTGTTGATGTCGCGGCGGATGCAAGAAGCGCGAGACGAATATAAATAGGAAATGAATGACGGAAATATGCGCGGCCAGGGGCCGCGATTGGGATTCTTTTCTGACAGGATTGACAAGATGAGCAGGATTACGAACGTTGGTATGCGGTGGAGGTCGGTCGGCCATGTGTCCGCCATGGCAGTCTCTTTTCGATGCAAGCATCTCTCAGAGTCTGCCTTTGCGTCCACCGTGTTGCTTTGCACCACGGCTATGGCCTCCCTACACACATACGAGGGTGGCGACTCTGTTTTCATGGGTGATTGGCAGGATGTCAGGCCGTAGTGGTCGGCCGGGCGTTCGCTGCGGCAGTCTCTTTTCGATGCAAGCATCTCTCGGAGCCTGCCTTTGCGTCCACCGCATTGCTGCGCACCACGGGATTGGCCGAGTCGCCGGGGCGCGTCTATAGGCGCCAGTTCGGTCGCTATAGTCGATTTGCAGGATGATGCCCGGCTTTAGATGTCGTGAATGAATACGCGGGCTCGTGTTGATGTGGGGGCGGATGAAAGGGGGCGGTGTCGGTTCCGTGCTGAAGATGTTGAGATGTTGGATGGGTCCTCGATCAGAGTCAAGTACATGATCCGGCATGACAGAGCCGGGTCGGAGATCGTGGTTGAGGATGAGGAGCTACCCATCCGGTTGGCTGGGGAGAATGACGTGCGGGCCGGTATTTACGGGATAAACAGAGACAAACGATTGAGATGAAAAGGCGATGGAAGCTGACTGATGGTCCGTGGCGAAGAAGAACTGGCTCTCCTACAACGCAACATCAAGACAGTGTAGGGGCAATTGCCTAATTCCAGTTGCGGTGCTATGCATCTTGTCATTGCTCGGGTGATATACGACTCCTTTTGCAGTTCTCGTGACAGTCTAGGCAGAGCTTCCTTAGGTTGAGACCTATGGTTCTTATTCTCCCTGTGTTCTCTCGGTAATATGTCTCACCTTTATTGATTTGTGTCCCACAAGCATCACACACATGAGGCATCCTCGCTCGTGTCTTCTTCAGAGATTTTACCTGCTCATATTTGCTCATCTTCCAAGCCACCTTTCACTAGTCCATTCTAATCTGGAGAAGGCTGGACTGTTGAATCTATGGTTCTTCGAGTTCACAGGATTCTGACAATTCGTCAAGAAACTCGGGCCTGAGGAACCTGATATAGGCCGCTGCCTGCTTTATCTGGTCCTTTAGACCCGCAAATGAAATGAATCGACAGACTTCCGATAGGGGCGGAGTCAAGCGGCAGAAGGTTGGGCGATTCACCTCAGACATAACCTTCTCGCGTCTTTCATCGGGTGCGACCAAATATAATGGAATATTGAGATTGGGCTGCATAGCAATCAGATCAGACATGCGAAGAAGGCCGGAATAGACAGAAGTCGTTGCTTCGATTTCAAAGGCTGCTACTATGGCATTACCTTGTAACCAGAGGACGTCGATCAGTTCAATTGTCCGATTGGTGGCGTCATCGAATTGCAGCGGAAGGGCAGATTTCATGCGGGGCATTTCCGCAAAGCCTTTTCCTTTGAACGACTTGCTGCGATCGTTGCGAGCCACCCAGACATCAAAGCCCATATCTACACCGAGCTTGAGCAACAGCCATTGCATTTCTGTGTGTTCCGTAGGTGTCTTGGGCTCCTTGGTTTTGGGCTCGTGTGCCTCCTCGTTAGAATCCGGAACTGTGACGGAACCAATCTTGGCCCGCAGGGCAGCGGGCCTATACTTCAGCTTTCTTGGATCTACGGGGCGTAGAACCGGGTTTTCTCTAGCCTCGAGTAATGCTTGGACCACAATTTCTCCATCTCCCTGTTTCCATTTGGCTGGAGAAGATCGAAAACGGCCGGTCCATGCATGCGGACTTGTGAGATTTTGAAAAAAACTGAGGCTGTCACGCAGCTCAAAAACAGGAATCGCAGTTTCGGGTGATAGTTCTACTATTGGCCGTACGTGAAAACGGCATGGAAAGTGATACTGCGATCTGCTTTCTTGAACGGTTTAGAAGTGACCTCTAGGAGACCGATAAAGCGAGAAACACCGGTGAGATAACATAACAAGTAGTCTTAGCGACCTTCTGGATTCTCTTCCACCTTGATTCTCGGAATCCGGTGATGGAACTTCCGGCCTGCTGGAACTCTTCCCAAGTAGTCCCGGTGAAAAGGTCAAGCCAGTAATTGCGAGCCATTCTCGCCTCCTTGAATTGCTGAAGAATTCTCCTGTTAACTCGCTCGCCACATGCCTCGACGGTTCAGAGCGGCACAATCCCGCCACGGCGGTGGGTCGCACCAACGCCACATGGTTGTATTAGAGCATAGACGGGCGCTTGGTCAAGGGGATGTTAGAGTCCGAGGCGGGGGGGCAAAACGGGTTTTGTCCGGGGGGCGGAGTGTTGATAGAATGCCGGGGTAGTGTTGATGCGCGGGGAGAGGCATGGCACGATTGGATGCGACTATGTCGGGACACGGGCGGTCCGGTGGCGGGCCGGTGCACATACTGGGGATTTCGGCGTTCTATCACGACAGTGCGGCGGCGCTGGTTCGGGACGGGGCGATAGTTGCGGCGGCGCAGGAGGAGCGTTTTTCGCGGAGGAAGCACGATAATCGGTTCCCGGCGCAGGCGGTTGGGTATTGTCTGGCGGAGGCGGGGATCGGGCCGGGCGAGGTGGATTACGTGGTGTTCTACGAGAAGCCTTTGCAGCATTTCGAGCGGCTGCTGGAGACGTATATTGCGTATGCGCCGCGGGGGTTTCGGCAGTTTCTGATGAGCATTCCGCTGTGGCTGCGGCAGAAGCTGCATCTGCCGGGCGAGATGGATCGGGCGCTGGGGGGAGCGTACACGGGGCGGTACATTTTTACGGAGCATCATGAATCGCACGCGGCCAGCGCGTTTTTTCCGTCGCCTTTCGAGGAGGCGGCGATTGTGACGATGGACGGCGCGGGCGAGTGGGCGACGGCGAGCATCGGGAGGGGTCGGGCGAATCAGATCGAACTGTTGGAGGAGATGCGTTTTCCGCATTCGCTGGGGCTGCTGTACGCGGCGTTTACGTATTTTGCGGGGTTCAAGGTGAACTCGGGGGAGTATAAGCTGATGGGGCTGGCGCCATACGGCGAGCCGAAGTATTACGACGTGATACTGTCGGAGATGCTGGATTTGAAGGAGGACGGGTCGTTTCGGCTGAATGGGGATTATTTTGCGTACTGTTATTCGAACGTGATGTGCAGCGGGAAGTTCGAGGCGCTTTTCGGGCCGCGGCGGCGGCCGGAGAGCAGGCTGACGGAGCGTGAGATGGATATTGCGGCGTCGATTCAGAAGGTGACCGAGGAGGTTATGCTGCGGATGGTTCGGCACGCTTATGAGACGACGGGGCTGAAGGATTTGGTGCTGGGCGGAGGCGTGGCGCTGAACTGCGTGGGCAACGGGCGGATCCTGCGCGAGGGGCCTTTCGAGCGGGTGTGGATCCAGCCGGCGGCGGGGGACGCGGGCGGCGCGCTGGGCGCGGCGCTGTTTGTGTGGCATCAGCTTCTGGAGAATCCGCGGAACGTTCAGGAGGGGGATTCGCAGTGCGGGTCGCTGCTGGGGCCGGCGTACAGCGACGAGGAGATTGCGGGATATCTGGAGTCGGTGGGGGCGGTATACGAGATGTATGGGGACGAAGAGACGCTGCTGGAGGCGGCGGCGGAGCATATCGAGCAGGGACGGGTGGTCGGATGGTTCCAGGGGCGGATGGAGTTCGGGCCGCGGGCGCTGGGCAGCCGGAGCATTCTGGCTGATGCGCGGAGCGAGCGGATGCAGTCGACAATGAATCGGAAGATCAAGTTTCGCGAGTCGTTTCGGCCGTTTGCGCCGAGCGTGCTGGCGGAGCGGGCGGAGGAGTTCTTCGGGCTGGACGGGCATGCGAGCCCGTACATGCTGCTGGCGGCACCGGTGCGGGAGGAAAAGCGGGTGGCGCAGACGGGCGGCGAGGAGGTGCGCGGGCTGGATTTGCTGAAGGTCCGGCGGAGCGAGGTGCCGGGGGTGACACACGTGGACTATTCGGCGCGGGTGCAGACGGTGGACGAGGGGCGGTGCGGGCGGTACTATCGGCTGCTCAAGCGATTCGAGGCGCGCAGCGGTTGTCCGCTGGTGATCAATACGAGTTTTAATGTGCGCGGCGAGCCGATTGTGTGCAGTCCGGCCGACGCGTATCATTGTTTTATGGCGACGAATATGGACGTGCTGGTGGTGGGGAATGCGGTGCTGCTCAAGGAGCGGCAGCCGGAGAGGGAAGCGCACGACGTGGACGAGTATCTGGCGAAGTTCGATCTGGATTGATGAGATGGCGTTGACGCACCTGGACTGGCATCCATCGGAGAAGAAGTTGCGGCGGTTCGGCGCGGCGGCGCTGGTGATGCTGGGCGCGATCGGGCTGGCGGTGCGCTGGAGGTTCGGCGCGGGCTGGTGGGTGACGGCCGGATTTGCGGGCACGGGGGCGGTGGTCTTTGCGCTTAGTCTGATTTCGGCGAAGCTGGTGCGGCCGGTGTACGTGGTGCTGACGGCGGCGGGCTATCCGGCCGGGTGGGTGGTCAGTCACGTGTTGATGGCGGTCTTTTTCTTCGGGATTATTACGCCGCTGGGGCTGGTGTTTCGATTGATCGGGCGCGATGTGATGCAGCGCAGGTGGCAGCGCGAGAAGCGGTCATATTGGTGCACGTATCGGCGGGCGGAATCGGTGAAGCGGTATTTCGATCAGTTCTGACAGCTTGAAGGATGTGACGTATGGGCGAGGAGCCGACCAGTACGAGGAAGCAGGAATTCGAGTTGCAGGCGCGGCGGAAGCGGAGCAATGTGGTGGCGGAGTTCTGGAGTTTTCTGAGGCACAACAAGAAGTGGTGGCTGCTGCCGGTTATTGTCGTTCTGCTGCTATTGGGGCTGATTGTGCTGATGAGCGGCACGGCGGTTGCGCCGTTTATCTACCCGGTTTTTTAGCGGCGGCCGGGATGAGCCGGCTCGGGTGCGCGGCCGGGGTTCTTATGGTTCCATGTTTCCGGGCGCGTGGCGGTGGGCCAGGGCGCGGGCCATGTAGTCGTCGAGCAGTTCGATTTCGAATTCCTGGATCATCTGATCGACGCCGACGGTTTCGTGTTCGCTGGTGACGAGGACGGCGCCGAGATAGCCCGGGTCTTTGATGGTGACGCGGGGGCCGTACTTGGCTTTGAGCTTTCTGAGGCGGCCCCAATTGTAGTCCAGGTGTACGAGGCGGCAGTCGAGGTTGATTGTCGCGACGGCGTAGTCGAAGTAGTTGGTGTTGGAGGCGAGGACTTCGCCGAGGGGGTCGCGGATTTCGCAGGGCAGGCCGGCGACGGCGCCGACGAAATGGGAGCGGCACGAGTAGGCCCAGTAGGCCTGCATGAGGCCGCCGTGGTACATCGAGGAGAATACGATCAGGTCCGGCCGGGCTTTTCTGTATTTTTCGCGGATTTCATCGAAGTTGAGGTCGAAGCATATTGCGAAGGCGACGCGGCCGAAGTCGCATTCGAGCACGGGGGCATCTTTGCCGCAGAGGATGCCGGATTTGGTGGTTTCTTCGATGACGACGTGGTTCTTATTGTAGATGCCGGCGATTTGGCCGCGGCGGTCGAGCAGGACGCTGGAGTTGCGCCAGGTGCCGTTTTCGACTTGTCTGGCGGCGGAGTACACGATGTAGCACCGATTCCGGCGGGCGGTTTCGGCGAAGAAGTCTCGGACCTGGTTTTTGCGGACGAGATAGTATTCCCTGCATTTTTCGCGGGAAAGGCCGGCGGGTCGGTCGCAGGCTTCGGGGACGACGATCAGGTCGGGTTTGTCGGGGAGGACCTGTGCGAAGCGGCCGCGCCAGTGGGCGATCATTCTATCGACGATCTGCGAGGGTTTGCTGTCGGCGGGCACGCGGAGGGGGCGCGGGCCGATGGTTGCTATCGTAATGCGGCCCGGCCTGTTTGCGGCTTTGTCCGGGCTGTCTGTGTCGGTGTTTGTCGCGTTGTCGGCGGGCCGGGCGGCAGGTTTGTCGGAGTCTGCGATTCGGGCGGCCGGCGATGTCGCGGCGGCCAGGACCAGAATGGCGGGGACCATAGCAACTATGGACCGGTACAGCAGCGGGTTGCGATTGGAGGCGTTCTTCATGAGTCTTCCTTTCACCACGCGAGTGATATGCGATCTTCTGGAGTTCTGCAGGCGTTTGCGCCGATGTTTGTTTATATACGGCCTGGGGATTTTCTGCAACACGTGGGCAGGGCGGGCGGTCTGGCAGTTGGCTGGTTGTCGTATTGTGGCGGATCTGTTCTGAGGGGGGAGGGCGGAGGGGCCGAGTTGCGGCAGGAGATCGGCCGGGTTATGCTGTGCGAGGTGTTTTGGGGGGCTTGAAGGAGGCGTTATATGCAATCAGAGCGGCAGATGTGCAAGCGCAGCGGTGCGGTTATTCTCGTTTTGCTGGTTGGCGGGGCGGCGGGGGATGTTGCCGGTTCGGTCATGAAGTATCCGGGACAGGTGGCTTTCGGCGATCTTCCGATTCCGGCGGCACGGAAGGTCGATTTGTGGGTGTACGAATCGGGTTCGCATGCAGCAATGACGATTGAGCGTTTTTTCGCTGACGGCGGGAGTCTGCGGGTGGTCTACTCGAACCGCGACGGGGCCGGGCGGTTTGTGCCGCACATCGAGCTGGAAGGTCCGGAGGATTGCACCGCCTCCATCAAGACGGAGAAGAGCCTGGGATTGCTCTATTCGAAGCTGCCGGTGTTCGTATATGATTACGATGGAAACGGGCTGAACGATCTGAAGATGGTTTTCTACACCGGCGGGTGCGCGGGTAATTCCAACAACGGCTACGTGCACTATCTGTTTCAGCAGCCGGACCGATGGCGGCTGGTGTCGTTCTTCATTCGCGATGTGGGTTATACGTGGGAATGCGATCTGGACGGCGACGGCAAATTCGAGCTGCTCAAGGGACACCATCAGGACAAGACCCGGCCGGGCTATCACGACGCCGAAGCGGGCAGATGGGTCAGCCGGGTCTTCCGCAAGTACCTGTTCATCAACGCCTATTCGCTCGACGACAGCGGACTGAAGCTGTGCAACGATCTTTCCGAACGATTCCCGATGATTCTGCCGTTTACGAGCGATCCGTTCGATGTGTCGCGCGACGCGGATTTCCTGACGTATAATCAGTTCGACCTACCCGCCCGGTATCGGTTTCTGGCAGCGCCTATTCGCGACGTTTCGGGACGTGGTACAGCGCCGGGGCCGGCCGTGGTGAATGGAGAGGCTCGGGCATCCCTTGACGGCGGATCGGTCTTACCGACGGTCACCATAATAGTAGCGCTATTGTTCGCAACGAATCTGGCAGTTTACTGGCTTGGCAGAAAGCGGAGTTTTTGAGCCAAAATGCGGTTTGCGAGGCTCCTGCGGCCATCTTCTGCGTCGTCTTTACGGCGAAAACTGTTGTGTCACGGCGTTTGCTAATGGTATGATATTCGTACAAGGTATATTGGAACCAGGAGGCATACAAGATACGGATGCCGGCATTCGGCCGGTGGCCGTGGTACTGATGAGGCGAGCCGATGGTAGCGGCCCCGGCGCGGGCGCCATCGAGGCCGCTGATCCTTTTGAAAAGGAGGACTGAGATGTACAGACGGGTGATTCATTTCGAGCGCTGGTTGGCGATTCTCTGTGTCATAAGTCTCTGTGGTGCTGCGCAGGCGGACTGGCTGGAGGATTTCGACGGCAATGCATTCGATCAGAGCTGGACGTTCGGCGCGTTTCCCTACGTGCCGATACCGACCGATACGTTCAGCGCCGCCATACAGGATGGGGCGGAGGACGACGATTATCTGCGTCTTGCCGAGAGCCGGGCTTACGATCCGCCGAGCGGGCTGGGTTCGGCTTTTGCGATGGGGTTCTGTCCTGAAGATTTCGGCGACGTGCGGGTTGGGGCGGAGGTGAATCTGACCGGCGACGCCAGCCGGAACTATTTCGGCGTAGCGGCGCGGGCGGACTACTTCATAGATCCGGACGGTTCGATAACCGGCCAGGCACCGGGCATGGTGGCGACGGGTGCATATCTGCTGCTGGTGCACTGGGAGCACGGGCCGGCAAACATGCGGATCGAGATGCTGAAGATACACATGAACGACGATCAGATCATGGAGATCTTCGAACCTGAAGTGCCGGTTCCGGGACTGGACCACGCGCGGAGTCATTACGTTGAACTGGACGTTGTCGGTTCGAACCCGGTCTACGTTACGGGAAGCATCTATGCGTACAAGGACGGTCCACTGCTCGTACGCACGCCGACGATGATCGATACCAACGGCAACGACGAATGGGAGCGGGCCGGATTGAACGATGCGGTGTATGCGGCCGGCAAGAGCGGTGTCTTCGTGATAAATGAGGGCGCGACACCCGTGGGGTATCATGCGACGTTCGACACCGTCTCGTCTATTTCGACCGGTCCGTCAGCCGTCTGTTTGAATCCCGCCGACGGCAGTACGGGCGTCGATATCGATGCGGACGTACAGTGGGCGGAGGCGGCTTTTGCGACGTCGCGCGAGTTGTGGTTCGGCGAGGCGGGGCGGATGGAGAAGGTCGCGCCGTCGCCGAGCGGAACGTCGTACGATCCGGGCAGGCTGGCGCCGGGGCGCACGTACCAGTGGCAGGTGAATCAGATCGGCGCCGGCGGGCTTGTCGAGGGCTATACCTATACGTTCACGACGGCCGGTACGGATGAGGGCTGTCTGGTTGTTGACGATTTCGAGGGGTATCCGGACGAGGCTGCGATACAGGCGTTCTGGCCGGACAACATCGACGGGTACACGTATGCATATCTTGAGGCCGGCGAGGTTGGCAGCGGTTCGAAGGCGCTGCGATATGAGATTCAGAATCAGTATCCGCCTTATGTGACAACGCTGACGCGGACCTTTACTGCGGAGCAGGACTGGAGCGGCGGATTCTCCACCTTGTCGCTGAGTTTCCGGGGCGAGCGGAGCAACGTCGAACAGCGATTGTATGTGGAACTGGTTGACGCTGTTGGCAATAGCCATGCTGTGGCGAATCCTCACGAGCACGCGATCCAGAGCAGGTCATGGAACCAGTGGCATGCCGATCTGGCGGAGTTCAGCGCAGGCGGTGTTGATCTCGGCCGGATCAAGAAGATCATTATAGGCGTGGGCGACGGGGTCGATTCGGGCCAGTCAGTGGGTGATGAGGACGTTGACAGGCTCTATATCGATGATATTCAAGTGTGCCCGCGCCGATGTGAGGTGGATTTGCGCGGCGACGTCAACGCCGACTGCGTGGTGGATCTCAAGGACTTTGCCGAGATGGCCGCCGACTGGCTCGATAACGGCTGAGGCCCTGTAAGACAACCCGGGCCGGGATGGCCCGACCACATTGTGATCGGAGCGTCACAGGCAGTGATGGACTGTGCGTCGGGGGTCAGTGCGCCGGGTGCGCGATCATTGTGCAGGCATTCTTGTTGTGCGTATCGGGGCATCCGAACGTTTCGGTCAGGAACGTATCGATATGCACGATCTCGATGTCTGAACAGAAGGGTTCCAGCGTGGCGGCCAGAGCGGCGGGACTGAGTTTGTTCCAATGATACTCGCGGAGAGGCTGTTCGATGTGCATCGGGCCGTGGCATGTGTTGAAGAAGCTAAGGCACAGCCCTTTTCGAGTCACGCGGGACAGTTCAGCGAGGGCCGCGGCCATGGCGCTGAGGGAGAGATGCTCGAACAGGTCGTGCACGAAACAGTATTCGAAGGCGTTGTCGGGTGCGTCGATCTGCAGCACATTGCCCTGCTGGAAGCGCACGGCGGGGAACATCCTTCGTGCGTTTGCGATATTCGCGGCGCACAGATCGAAGCCTGTGTAGTCGATGTGGCGGGCGAAGCCGCAGGCGTCGATGAAGCGGTAATCGTTGGCCGAGCCGCAGGCCGGTTCGAGCACGCGAATCGGATGCACTTCCCGGCCTTCCAGCATCTGCGACCATATCCGCGTAAAGAGCGACAGTATGCGGTCGGGCAGGCCATGGTCGGTCGTTTCGGGATGTTCCCACATGAGAAGGTCGCACATGTAGTTGGGCAGTTCGAGCATGGCGAACGTCTCGCGGACATAGGGCGGAATTGGAATGCCTTCGGCGCAGCGCCGGTCGGCGATCAGTGCGTCGAGTACGGCGTGGAGCTGGTGACAGCGTATCTGTCGCTTGAGCAGGGCGAGCGTCCAGTTGCAAACCAGGGCGAAGCGCAGTTCATGCTGCATCAGCGTGTCGAATTCACGGCCGAAGAGGCGTCGGGCGAGGAAATGCCGGGTCAGGATACTCTGGACGTTGATTTGCGGGTCCTCGACATCCTGAATCAGATAGCCGGCCAGCGTTCGGCGGTCGAATCTGTCCCATGATCGAATCAGGGCCGCGGTTTCCCGTGCAAGTTGCTCGTCCACGATGGCTCCGGGCAAAAGAGCGAATAAGGGCGACATACTACCCATAGGACGCAGTCGGGGGGTGCGATGGTATAAAACGATTGACGATTTTCATAGCCGAAGCGGAAAGGTGCCGTCTGCATTTGGTTATTGCCAGGCACAGCTTCGCGCGGCTACCATGGTCGCCAGAGTTAAACAACGCTATGAATAGGACCAGGAAAGGAAATGCTACGATGAAGAGCATCTGTTGTGTGGTCGTTTCAGTGGTCGGGCTGTTCTCGTTGGCGGGGGCCAAAGCGAGTGCGTCGGTTGATTCGGCGCACGTGATGAAGCCTGTTGGCATAGAGCATGTCGAAGTCGGGGGCGAGATCGGCCGTCGGATCGACGTCACCATTGCGAATAACGTTCTGGCCATCGATGTTGACAAGGATTTCCTCAAGCCGTTTGCGGATAAGGGACGGCAGGGGGGCTACATCGGTCTGGGCAAGTTCATCGACAGTCTGGTTCGGTTTGCGGCGTATTCGCAAGACGCTCGCGTACTGGAGTTGAAGGAGCACGTGGTTGCTGAGACGATCGCCGGCCAGGAGCAGGATGGTTATATCGGCATCTGCCGGCCGGACGCGAGGATGTGGCGGCTCTGGGACATCCACGAGATGGGATATATCGTGCTGGGACTGACTGCGGACTACGCATTCTTCGAGCGCGAGGCTTCATTGCAGGCGGCGCAGCGGCTGGCGGGCTATATCATCGATACATGGTCTGCGCAGCCCGAGCGAGAGACGGACGGCTGGGTGTCGGTCAATGTGGGGACAACCGGTCTGGAAGAGGCGCTGCTGGCGCTTGGGAGGCAGACGGGCGGCGAGCGGTACCGGGATTTCTGCGTCGAGCACCGCAAGTTGGCCGAGTGGGATACGCCGCTTATCGAGGGTCGATGGGGCAATCTGGAGGGGCACGCGTACTACCACCTGTGCCGCTCTCTGGCGCAGTTGCGGCTTTACGGCATGCGGCCGGATGCGCGGCTGCTGCATCAATCGAGGCGGGTGTTCGATTTCCTGCTGTGCGGGGACGGGCTGTTGATTCCGGGGCTTTGCGGCTACCACGAATGCTGGCACAGCAGCCAGCAGGGATTTTTCAAGCTCGGGGAGACGTGCGCTACGGCGTACCTTATTCGATGGCTGGACGAGATGCTGCGGATCGAAGGGGCGAGTGTCTACGGCGATGTTATGGAGCGCTCGATCTTTAACGGCCTGTTCGCGGCGCAGTCGCCGGACGGCCGGAAGCTGCGGTATTATTCGCCGATGGAGGGAAAGCGCGAGTATTTCAGCGGCGATACGTATTGCTGCCCGTGCAATTTCCGGCGGATTATCGCGGAGTTGCCCGGCATGATCTATTACAGGCGAGGTGACGGTGCGGCCGTGAATCTCTATACGAAGTCGTCGGCGCGGATGGATCTGGCCGATGGCGTGAGGCTGGACATCGAGCAGGAGACGGATTATCCGAATTCGGGTGATGTGGAGATTCGTGTGGATCCGTCGCGGGCGGCGCGGTTCAGTATGTATTTGCGCATCCCCCGCTGGTGCGGTCAGGCGAGGGTGACGGTTAATGACGGGGCGGTCGCAATGGACGCCGAGCCGGGGCGTTTCTTTGCGATCGAGCGGCGGTGGCAGGCGGGCGATACGATCAGCCTGCAGATGCCGATGACATTTCGCGCGGTCAAGGGGCGCAAGGCGCAGGCGGGGCGTGCGGCGGTGATGCGCGGGCCGATGGTTTTCTGTCTGAATCCTGAGCGGCAGGGAGGGCTCGACGCTGAGACAATGAAGCTATTGCGTATGGATCCGGCGTCTTTGCGGCTCGGGGCCGTTGACGAGGCGATTCGGCCGGATGGGACGACGTGCGAGGCTCGATTCTGGAAGGCAACGGATTATAACGCAGCGGGTCGGGCCAGTTTGGGCCTGACGCTTACCGAGTACGCGGATCCGGGATGCGAGCGTACGTATTTTCTGGTGCCGAATCCCGGGGCGGACGTGCTGGTGGACGATGAACTGGCCGGGTGCAAGCACGGGCTTTGACCGGTGGCACCGTGGCCGATGCGGTGAGCTTTCGGATCGAACTTCCGCCGGGCGGTGGACAGCCGTCTCAAGTTTGCGGAATCTTACGAATCCGGCTGGTATTCATAGCATCCGATATCGAGGCCTTCTCCCTGCGGCCGCTTTACGCCCCGGATATCGACCTTCGGAGCCCGGTCGGAACTGCCGGTGTCGATAGCGGGGCTGTCCGGTTTGTGGCGCATATCGAGTGCCGATGCATTGCGGAAGTAGCGGTGGGGATCGGTCACGATGATGTTGTGGTCGGCGGTGTTGTCCGCCTCGGGGTAACCGATCTTCGAGTCGACGATGTTGTTGCGTATGACGCTGCCGGCGGCGGTGATGCCGCCGTGCGTGGTGCTCAGGCTAATGCCGGCGAAAAAGCGGCCGCCGTAGGGGTTGTAGGCGATGTTGTTGACGATTGCTCCGCCGCGGCAGCCGGCGATGGTGATGCCGTGGTGGTGCTGAACGAGGACGAGGTTGTTGGCGATACGCCAGTTGATTGCGGGGCTGTCGAAATTGCAGATACCCTGCGGGCTGTGGATCAGCGGATTGCGGACTTTGTCGTCCCGGCCGATGACGGTGTTGCCGATCACGCGTGCGTTGACGATGGGCGTGATCTTGTCGCGGCCGCGGTGGAACTGGATGCCGTCGTCGTGGTTGGCGTTGACGTTGTAGAAGTATTTGAGGGTGTTGTGCAGGAGCGAGGCGTTGTTGGCCGAGCAGACGATGCCGTCGCCGGCGACGTGCAGGACCGTGTTGTTCTCGACCGTGATAGTGTCGCCCGAGATGGTGATGCCGTGGTTAACGTAGCGAAGGCGGTTGTTGCGGATCGCGACGCGGTCGCAAATGACGGAGATGCCGTAGCAGACGTTTTCGTTCCACTGTTCGGCCGTCCATTTCGAGCCGTCGGGGACGGAGTAGAGCGTATTGTCTTCGATTACGAAGTCGCTGCTGCGGCCGCCCCAGTTGACGACGTAGATCAGGCGGTCGGGTTTGTACTCCGCAGCGAAGCTGGGCGAGACGCCGAGGCCTCGAATGATCCATTTGGATGCGTCGGAGAAGAAGACCCGCCGGACTTTGGGTGTGTGTCCCTTTTCGGCGGCGATGGTAATGAAGTCGTCATTGTGCGCACCGCGATAGTAGATTTCGCCATGGTAGCCCGAACGCAGCAGCAGGGTGTCGCCCGCGTCTACCGGTGCGCCGGGATTTCTGATGCGGCCGGATTTGTCGCGGGTCCGGATGAGCTTGTCGGCCAGGACCTGTTCGACGGTTTTCCAGGGGCGTTCGGCCGAGCCGTCGTTGTCCGGACTGCCTGTGACCGGGTCGACGTAAAAGACTGCGGCCTGTGCTGCTGCTGCGGCGATTGCGAGAACGAGTGCGGCGAGCAGGCATCTTCTATACAGCGTCATACGTATGCTCCGTATTGTATTGCGGCGAACGATTCATTGCCTGCACCGGCGAGCGGGACAGGCGGCGGTGGTCACGGCAGGAATTTCTTCGAGGCCGCGAGCTTGTCCGGCAGGTATTGCTCCATGACGTAATTGAGATTGTGCACGGCGAAGGCCTGCTGCTCGGCCCTGACGCCCATATCGAGCAAGTGATTGATGGCGTCCTGCCAGGCCTTGTAGTGCTGCACGAACGGGTCGTTTTTCAGCGCGTCTCTGGCCCGCTTGATATCCACTTCCTTGAGCGGGTGGGTGGGCAGTTTGTAGTCGACGATGTCCTGGGGCGTGACGCCGAGGAAGCGGGCTTTGGGGACGCAGAAGAAGCGGTTGATGTGTGCGGCGTTGCCCGAGCCGACCTTGAGGGTGCGGTAGATGTTGAACATGCCGTAGGGGTCGCAGTCGACGAAGGCGTAGACGGGCAGTTTCATCTCGTCGGCGAGTCGGCGGATGAAGCGGCGGCACGCGCGGGTCGGCACGCCTCCCATGGAGACCAGAATGCAGTTGGCTTTCTTCCAGTAGCTGTGCTTGACGAGCCGCTGGAACATGCCGGCGGTCTCGATGGCGAGCACGAATTTGGCTTTGGTTTCGAATTTCAGATGCTCGACGGAGATGGGGATCGAATAGGCGCCGGAGCCGAATCTGGTGCAGTCGATACGCAGCGGCTTTCCCGTATCGGGAGAGCGGTCGATGACGACGAGTTTGCCCGCCACCTCGCCGCCTTTTTCCTCGGGAATGAAGCCGAGCTGTTCGCGGTTGACTTCGAACAGGGCTTCGATATCGTCGAGCACGGTGTCCGATTCGGGCTGCTCGTCGAAGCGGGCCTCGTCCCAGTTTTTCGAGACGTAGTAGGCCTCTCGCTTGGTCATGATTTCATCGTCCTGCACGAGCATCCTGGCCTGGGACATCATGCGCAGGGTTTGTGCGAAGGTCTTGACGGTTCCGACGGTCAGGGTGCGGACCTTCTTTCGGCCTCGCAGTTCGAGAAAGCCCTTGCGTGCATCATACTTGACGTTGCGCAGCGAGCGCAGCGGGAAGGAGAGCGTCGGTTTGTTGCGGCGTTGTATCTTGGATCGGACCGAAGCGGCCGTGTCCTGTATCTGGGTGGCAATCTTACTCACGATCGGCTCCTCTCGAGGACGTCTGTCAACTGGTCTATTACTTTCTTTTCCTGGCGGTCGGTCAGGTCCAGCATTTCCCGCAGCGCGATGGCGACGTGCGGGATGTACTTTTCGATGTACGCTTTCTTGCGCTCGGATTCGGCGGCTTTGCGGCGGCGCCGGACGAATATCGACAGTCGCCGGCCACATTCCTGCAATGCCAGGCGGATCTGCTTGATGATCTCGGGATAGTGTGCGATGGCTTCCTTGCTCTCGGAGGTAAACGGGACCCAGACCGACGCCATGTGCACGAGGACCACCAGGGGGCCGGACGGCAGGGCACCGGCGGACTGCTGCATGCCGTATTTGCGCCAGTCGGTGGTCAGGACCGACCGCGTCGTCGCGCAGGCGGACTGCTGATAGAGGAGCGGCACGCGGTTGGCGTACCGCAGCACGCGCGCCAGCCCGTCCGGGGACACCGAACCGCCATAGGCGATTCCGGCTTCGATCTGGAACGGGTTGCCCCGATAGACCGACGGGGGTCTGGTGACGGCCGTGTAGAAATCGGCCTCGATCTGTTTCTTCAGTCCGGCGAGGATCAGTTCTTCGCCTATCGGGCTGAGGCAATTCGTCGGCGGGTTCATGATTTTTGTCTGATTGATGGCCTTGAAGAGATTGTCCGCCTCCTGTCGTGCGATGCGCGTCGGACGCGCGCGCTCGTATACTTTTGCCTGTTGGCAGATCTGTTTGGCGACGCGCATGCTTACTCGCGAGAAGTCCGAATGGAGAAAGCCCTGGAGCGTGCGGGCCTGGGTGTCGTGGAGCATTTTGATCAGCACGCCGAGTTCCACGCCGTAGGGGTGCGGCTTGATCTCCGTGGTTTCGGAGGGCAGTTCTTTGGAGCCGCGCTGGTATTTTTTGACTTCACCGTCGGGCGTGACGAAATCGATCTCCACGTGCGGATTGGCGATCGCGGTTTGTTCGAGGTACTCCTCGACCGACTGGCGGCCCCGCTGGTACTTTGCCTCCAGTTCGATCTCGACCTTTGTGCCCTGATCGACCGGCCATTCGACAGAATCGTCGGTTATGATCCGCGGCTCGTTCTTCTTACTGTCGATCTCCAGTTCGTAGTGGTGGGCCGGTTTTCTTTTCGAGGTTTTCGAGATGATCGAGATGGGCTTGCCGGTGGTGAGCTGGCCGTACATGCCGGCGGCGGAAATGCCGATACCCTGCTGGCCGCGGGACATCTTGAGCCGGTGAAACTTGGAGCCGTAGAGGAGTTTGGCGAAAATCTTCGGGATTTGCTTTCGGACGATGCCCGGACCGTTGTCCTCGATGGTTACGCGGAAACGGTCGTCGCGATCGGCCGGGGCGATGACCACCTTGACCGCAGGCAGGATTCCGGCTTCTTCGCACGCATCGAGAGAGTTGTCCACGCCTTCCTTGATGGTGGTCAGCAGGGCCTTTCGCGGATTGTCGAAGCCGAGCAGGTGGCGGTTCTTCGTGAAGAACTCGGCGACGGAAATCTCCCGCTGGCCTCTTGCCATGTCTTCGGCTGTGGAATGGCGCCTGGCCGGTGTGGCCTGCGGTTCGGCCGGGGCGGCTTTCGGGGCCTGTTTCTTTGCTGCGGTCTTCTTCTTTTTGGCGGCGGAGTTCTTTGTCTTCTTCTTCGTGCTCTTCCGGGTCCTGGTCGGAGCGGTTTTCTTCGCGGTCCTGGCAGTCTTCTTTTTGACAGTTTTCTTTGATTTTGCCCGCTTCTGCCTGGCCTTCTTCGCCATGGGCCTACCTCCTTGCTTGTACCACCGGGCGGGATCGAATACGCAGCACCATGCGGTGCGGACGATCCGTCATAATCCTGCACCACAGTGTCAGTTGATAACGCAAAACGACCGTTGCGTCAAGTCCCAGCGGCCGGTGCAGGCGCCGGGCGGCAGCGCGAGGACGGCAGTGTGCGGAGACCGGGTCATTTCGGCCATACGCTGCGCAGTTCGAAGACTTCGAGCATGTCGATGTGCGCATCGCCGCCCCGGCAGAACACACCCAGCGAGCGGTTGTCGTCGTCCGGAATCGAGGCGACGGGCATATACATCCGTCCATCGTTGCCGAATATCTCGATGGTCGTACGGTCGAGCAGGATTTCCAGCGTGATTCGTCCGTCGTGCAGCTTTAACGGTGCGGTTCTGCCCCGGCAGGCGAGTTGTTGTTTGTCCACATCATAGAGAACCTCCACGCCCCGAAGATCGAATCCGACCTGTTCGGCCTGCTGCGGGCTGATCTCTGCGCGGATGTGGAACAGATCGCCCCTGACGGCTTTGAGCGGATTGGCCGAGGGCTTCAACGTGTGATTTTCGCACAGGTGCCGCCTGTCCTGCAGCAATTCGATCTCGCGGACGGGGTTTGCGAACATGCGGAGGCCGTCCTCGGTTTCGTGCAGCGCCAGAGTCACCGGGAAGAGCATGCACTGATTGAAGGGCATTTCGGGCGTGGCGCTGCGGCCCCAGGCGATCTGTATGCGTCTGCCATCTTCGGCGGGGATGTTGTTGAACGTCTGCGAGGCGTAGAAGGCGTTGCCGTAATGAAATCGAATCGGCTCGCTTTCGGGGTGAAACATCTCGCCGTCGAAATCACCGAGCAGGTAGTCACCGCTGGCGCCGTAAAGCACCCATTTGCAGTTATCTGCGTTGCCGTTGACGGGCAGTTCGAACAGTTCGGGGCACTCGTGGAAGCACTCCATCTTGCCGTGGTAGTCCCACTGCCTCAGGTTGTCGGAGGTGAAGAAGCCCATTTCGCGGTCATCGAGGTATAGCACCATCGACCACTGCTCGGTCGGTTCGTGCCAGATGACCTTGGGATCGCGGTTGCCTGCCTTGATGTGTTCGATGACGGGGTTGCCTTCGTATTTGGTGAAGGTACGGCCGCGGTCGTTGCTGTAGGCGATTGCCTGGGTGAATTTCTCGCCGCGTGACATCAGATTCCTGCCGCCGGCGTACGTGTAGATGCAGACCAGCGGTTTTTCATCGCCGGTCTGGAAGCCGGAGGTATTGTTGTGGTCGATGACGGCCGAGCCGGAGAAGATCGTTCCCAACTCATCGGGATGGATTGCATCGCCGAGTTCCTCCCAGTGCACCAAATCGCGGCTGACGGCGTGTCCCCACGTCATGTTGCCCCAGGGCCAGCCGTACGGATTGTGCTGATAGAACAGGTGGTATTCACCTTTGTACCAGACCAGGCCGTTGGAGTCGTTGTTCCAGCCGCGTCTGGAGGAGAAGTGGAACTGCGGCCGGTGCTTTTCCTTATAGAATGTCTCGGCGTTCTTTATGCTGTCATCGAGACTGATGACGTCGAGCCGGTTGTCCATCGCCCAGGAGTTCATCAGCTTGACGGTCGCGGTCCTGCCCATGAACGGTTTCATGTCGAGGAATACCCAGAAGTCGGGCTCGGTATCGGGTGTTGCGAGCTTCATGTCGAATTCGCGGACGATTCGGCCGTCGACGAGGACGTCGATGTAATGCTTTGGCAGGCTCTTTGCGACGGGCAGGTTAAGGTATCGCTTGTCGATGTGAATCTCGCGGGTCAGATCGACACGTTCGATCTTTCGGTCGCTCTGGACGATGTGGTCGACGTTGATGTGGCCCCAGCCGCCCGTTCGCTGATCGATGATCTGTATTCGGGCCTCGGACCCTTCGAGTTCGGACACATCCCACGCATGCCAGTCCAGCATTTCCGAGCCGCCCGGCCGGTCGTTCGGTCCCGTGGCCGTGCGGACGGCGTCGCCGTCCACCAGCAGATTGATGCAGGTCCTGCCGGGATATTTGCCCCCGCCGATGAGGAAGTTGATGTACCTGCGTTGAATCGTGAAGGCGGGAGACGTGAGCGTGCCGGTGGAACCGTCGCCTTTATAGAAGCTGTTGACCAGGCCTTTGCCCCGATAGCCGCTGACCTGCATCTGTCCGGCCAGGGTGCCCCTGGAGGGCCCGCTGCCGAAAGCTTCGCCGGTTGTCTGCCAATCGCCATAGTCCTTGCTTTCGAAGTCGGCGATCAGAATATCTTCGCGTGCGCAGACTCTGTGTGCCGTCAGTGCCAGCAAGATGGTGGCGGCTGCAAAGTATCGCATGGCGTGTCCTTTCCAATGAATCGCAAGTGCCAGACTGTTGCGTATGGTATTCGTTTGAGCTATTTCAGCGGCGTATAGAACTGCTCGGGTTTTGGTCCGAGCGTGTTGGTAAGAGTGCCGAGCTTTTCGATGGACGCTTCGATGACGTCGCCTGCCTTCAGGTAGTCGCCGGTGGCCAGGCCGACTCCGGAGGGGGTTCCGGTTGCTATTACATCGCCCGGTTCGAGCGTCATCAGGTGGCTGAGGAAGGAGACGATATCGGCGACCGCATAGATCATCCGGGCGGTGTTGGCGTTCTGGCGGACGCGGCCGTTGACTTTCAGCTCCATTTTGAGGTTCTGGACGTCTTCGACTTCGTCGGCCGTCAGGACGTACGGCCCCATGGGCAGAAAGCCGTCCGCCCACTTGCCGTTGAGCCAGTCGTAGAACTCATCCCAGGGCCGCTCGGCACGTCCGGCTTTGAAGGTTACCGTCCGGGCGGAGATGTCGTTAGCGATTGTATAGCCCGCCACGGCGGCGGCCGCCTGATCGGGTCCGATCTGCCTGATCGTCTTTCCGATGACGATTGCCAGCTCGAGTTCGTAATCGATCGTCTCGCTGTAGACGGGCCACGGAATCGTATCGTCCGGCCCGGCCACGGCGGTCGGGGGCATGATGAAGGGTCTGGGCGTGGTGCTCATGCGGGGCGAATCGGAAAGGCCGACCTTATAGCCCCGTGTGACGCTTGCTTCCTTAATATGTTCGCTGTAGTTGCCCGCCAGCGCCAGGCACTTGCCGGGGCGAGGTATCGGGGCCACAAGTCTGACGGCATCGAGAGCAAGCAGGTGTTCGCCCGATTCTGCAAGTTCGGCGAGCCGGTCGAGGCATTGGGGGCCGCGCCGAAGGATTTGTTTGACGCTTCGCGGGGGCTGTTCTGCGGTCCAGGCAGCCGCGATATCCAGAACGCCGTTATCGGTGAGAATTCCGCAGGAGATCGAACCTGCTCGCTCGAAACTGACCAGTTTCATACGCCATTCCTTCTTATGCGAGGTTATTCATTCCGTCTGATCGTGATTGCGGTGCATTCTAACCGTTATTGCGACGAAAGCCAATGCGGCCATCGCGGCAGTCCGATAGAATCGGCGGAACCTGTGCAGGGGCGCGGTTCTGTTGTGACGCGGCATGGTGGTTTGTTGTGAAACCTGGTGCGTGTATCTCCGGACTTTGCACGGCCGGACAAGATCGCGGCGAGGCGGCGCGAGTGCGGCGAAAATCCCGCCAAAAACTTTTTTGGCGGTGTTGCGCCAGGATGTATGTGCATATCGCTATGGGCGCATTGGACTTACACCGGACGATGCCCGGGGTTCATTGTCACCTCCCCGCTGTTTTTGGCAGTGACGCGGCCGATTGTCCGCGTTTTGACTCAAGCAAAAATGCCGCCCTTCCCGATTCTATCTATGGTGGGACAGTCTTCATTAGAGGACGAACCGGACTGTATGAGAAGCAATGTTGTTATCTGTTATAGGACGTACAAGGATGACGCTGAAACAAATCTGGACAGGAACGAGCAACTGGCTGCGAATAAACCGTCTTGCGAGCATGTTCGAGTCGGAACCGGACGTTGATGAAGAGGGTCTGTTGCAGGACGCCGAGCCCGGCGATCCCCAGAACGACGACCAGGGCGAGGGCAAGTATATGGTCAAGACCGTGCCGCACACCGAACGCCGGGACGCGATGGAGAAGTTGCAGGAAGGTTTCAACGATCTGCTCAAGCAGTTGGACGGTATCAACTCGCATCTGAACCGGCAGGTCTCGCAGCATCAGGAGTTGATGACCCGGCTGGAGAAACTGCCCGAGTGGATGCAGGCATTCCCCGAAGCGCTCGACGGGCAGAAGCAGGCGACCGAGAAGCTGCTCGATGAATTGCGGGCCAGCAGCGCCAAGCAGGAGCAGTTCGCCGATGTGGTCGGCAAGATACCTGCTGAGACGGCCCGGCAGACCGATGCGCTGGCGGCGATCAACCATCAGCTTGCCGCCTCGGCCGATACGGATGTACAGATGGTCGAGAATCTCGGCAACCTGCGGGAGATGTTCGGACGGCTGAACCAGAATACCGAGAGCCAGACCGACGGTATTCGCCAGATGAACAGGACTTTCGCGGTAAGCGACAGGCACCTCAAGTACGTCGTCTCGAAGCAGAACAAGCGGTTCCTCTGGGCGCTGGTTGGGTCGATGAGTCTGTGCTTTACGGCGATTCTGGTTCTGGGAGGCATTATCATCTATCTCAATCGCTAACGGCGGAGGGATGGACAATCTGAAGATCACGAGGGTGATCGAGAGTCGAGTGCGGCACGAGGATGAAGGGGCTTGTGCCGCATTTCCATTGCGCTTTGCGCAGGTTTTCCGGCGGGTGCGGGCTGCCGAAGCCGTCGGCAGAGGCGGTGTCGCGGGGGCGCATCGCGTCAAAACAGGCAGATTTCTCTTGCACAATCGCGCCGGTTGTGTTAAACACTATCATTACTGCTCTTTGGCAAAGTAACAATCGATTGCAGGTTCCGGGCAGTTTGCCGGAATTGTGAAAATGGGAACGCGGTGAAAATCCGCGACGGTCGCGCCGCTGTAAGCGTTCGTTCCGATGGCGAATCGGAAATCCGAGAGATGTCGAAACCACTGTCCCGCCGGGATGGGAAGGAATCGCGAGGTAGAACGCAAGTCAGAAAACCTGCCTGTGGTCGTTAGCACTGGTTGTGTTCTCGCGGTATGGAACGCACGTGCGGTGTGCAAGCCGGCGTACACGAAACGAACGTCCTTTTCGGCTGATAGCATGGAACCGTCGCGTCCTCTGCGGGAGCGATGGTTTTTTTATTGGCTTGCGATCCTCGCGTGAAGGGTCGCCATGGAAAGGAGGAGCTGAAGATGGCTTCGAGATGTTTGTGGGTGTTGATGGTGGCAGTGGGGTTGTCGAGTATGTCGGCGGCGGCGTTGGTGGATTTCGAGGATTTGCCGCTCGAGAGCGAATCCTATTGGAACGGCTCGGATCTGTCGGGGGGATTCAGCAGCGGGGGGGCGTATTTCAACAACAACTATAATTCGCAGTACGGTTCGTGGGACGGCTTTGCGTATTCGAACATCACGGATGCGACCGCGTCGGGCTTCGGCGCGCAGTACAACGCCATCGCCGGTTCGGGCCAGGGCGGATCGGCTAATTATGCGATAGGCTACGTGGGCTGGGCCGAACCGCCGACCATGACGCTCAAGACGCCGATGGTCGTCGAGGGCCTGTACGTCACGAACAACAACTTCGCATACTACTCGATGTTGCGGGGTGATGCACCGCCCGCCAGACAGTTCGGGGGCGAGGCCGGCGACGAACCGGACTGGTTTCTTCTGACGATCACGGGAAGGGACGGCGAGGACGAAAGCCTCGGCAGCGTCGACTTCTATCTCGCCGATTTTCGCTTTGCCGACAGCGGCGAGGATTACATCGTCGATGCGTGGCAATACGTCGATACCAGTTCGCTCGGTGTGGTGCAGTCGCTGGAGTTTGCGCTGAGTTCGAGCGACGTGGGGGACTGGGGTATGAACACGCCCGCCTATTTTGCCGTCGATACCGCTATTCCAGAGCCGGCGACCTTTGTGCTGCTGTGTGTGGGAGCTTTGGCGGCGGTTCGCAGGAGGAGCCGTGTATAAGCACGCCGGACATTCTGTACGATGTCGCAGTATCCCTGCCGCCTGTTTTGTGCTCGCGATGGTGGTCGTCTGGGCGAGCGGCCGGGCGCATGCGGGGCCTTATGCTCAGCGAGGGGTCAGCGGGTTCGTCAATCCGTTCGATCGCCGGCAGTGGGCCGGGCCCCAGGATGCCAACGCCGTGCTGAATCCGATCTTTCGGGGTTGGGCGCGAGGGTATGTGGACTATCTGCCCGCGGATACCGAATGGGTCGGCAGCGACGTTTGGAACGATCCGGATAGGGCGGTGGGACCCGCGACCGGAGACCGATTCGACATCGTCAGTCTGGGAGATCTGGATGGGACGGAAATCGCGGCTGGGGCCGAGCCCGGACACATCACGCTGATCTTCGGCGATCCGGCCCGGCCGGGCGATCCGAACCACATCCGCAATGGGGCGGGCTACGACTTCGCAGTGTTCGAGAACGGCCTGATCTCCGCGTACAATACGTCGGCGGGTTCCGCCAGCGGCCAGATGCTCGCGGAGTTGGCATATGTCGAGGTTTCGTCGAACGGCATCGATTTCGCGCGTTTTCCCTGCGTCTCGCTGACCGAGGCGCGCGTTGGCCCTTACGGCACAATCGACGTCAGCGACGTGCACAATCTCGCCGGCAAGCATGCCAACGGCAACAGCATTTGCACCGGTACGCCTTTTGATCTGGCAGATCTGAGAGAACATACGCTTGTGACAAGCGGTGCGGTCGATCTAAACGACATCTGCTATGTGCGCATCGTCGATGTGCCGGGCAGTGGTGATTTCACCGATGAGGCAGTTGCGCATATCGATCCGGCAACCTGGCCGGATTGGGACTCCTATGCGCAGAACCATGCGGTCTATGATGCGTGGGTCACATGGGGGTCCGGCGGATTCGATCTTGAGGCGGTCGGCGTCCTGCATCCTCAGCAATACAGCGCCGATATCGATCTCAACGGTATCGTCGATGCGTTCGACTTTGCGGTGCTGGCCGGGGCATGGGACAGTCACTTCGGCCGGGACGGATGGACGCAACGGTGCGATTTAGCCGGAGCGGATTTGACCGTAGATGTGCTGGACGTTGCTCAATTCGCAGCCCAATGGCTGGCAAAGGAAGCGTGGGCAGGCCAATGAAATCGCAGTACGCAGACAAACGGGGATTCAGCCTGATCGAACTGCTGGTGGTCATTGCGGTGATCGCGCTGCTGATGGGGATCATATTGCCCGCACTGGCGCTGGCCCGTTCGAGTGCAAAAGCCATCGTGTGCCGGTCGAACGTTCGCCAACTCGTGCTGGCCAACATATCTTACGCCCAGGAGAACGACGGCTTCTACGCCGCCGCCGCGAGCGACATGTGGGACGATGCGGGTCTGCACCGCTGGCACGGGATGCGCGAGCAACTCGACGAGCCGTTCGAGCCTAACGGTGCGCCGCTGACTGCATATCTCGGCGACGGGCAGGTCAAGGAATGTCCGGAGAAGATTGATTTCGTGGAAGGCGAGCGTTGGGATGCGAATTTCGAGCAGGGGTGCGGCGGCTACGGGTACAACATGCTGTACATCGGCAGCCGTCTGTGGCAGAGCGGGTTGAACGACCCTCGCACCTGGCGCAAGGCGTATGCCCGGACGACATGCACGACGGAAGTCCGCACTCCCGCCGCCACGCTGATGTTCGCCGATACCGCCATGTCCAACGACGACGGGACGTACATCGAGTATTCCTTTGCCGAACCGCCGTTCAGCGTGTGCAACGGCGAGGTTCTCCAGAGCTTCTACATGTCTCCATCCATTCATTTCCGGCACAATGCGCGCGCCAACACAGGCTGGGCGGATGGTCACGTTGGCGAGGCCGGGATGGCTGAACGTAGCGGCGAGAACGTCTACGGGGTGGATGCATCGAAGGTGAACCTCGGCTGGTTCGAGCCGGTTGACAATTCGCTGTTTGATCTTCGATAACGACCGGCGGTATAATGCGGCCGTGGAAACGGCGCAAGTCAAAGACCGGTGTGTGCGCTCGGCCCGTCATGTCGCGGCCGGTGTCAATCAACTGCTCTGGCCCGCGGTCTGCGTGAACTGCAGAACGAGCGTAAGCGAAGATGCCGACGGCTTGTGCCGGCAGTGCTGGGACGAGCTGCTTGCCTGCGCACAGGGCGACTATTGCCGTCGTTGCGGGCGCGACGCAAGCCGATTCGCCCTGCTCGACGGGGGATGCGCCCACTGTCGGGACAAGGCATTTGCCTTCGATGCGATCGTGCGGGCGGGGGTCTATGCCGAGAGCCTTCAGCACATGATCGTGGCGTTCAAGAACGGCAGGACCGAGCTCGACGCGCTGCTTGGCCGCATGGCCGGCGCGGCGCTGGAAGGCGGCGGCTTCGAACGCGATATGGATCTGCTGGTTCCCGTCCCCCTGCACTGGACGCGCCGCGTGACTCGCGGCTACAATCAATCGCTCGTCCTGGCCAAACGAATCAAGCCGTCCGGCGTGAAGATCAGCACGGAGCTGGTGCGCATGCGGCGAACGAAGATGCAGCCGGCCATGGCAAGCGATGCGGCGCGCAGGCGCAACGTCGCCGGGGCGTTTGCCGTGCGCAGAGGCCACCGATTCGCCGGCAGGGCGGTGTGCCTGGTTGACGATATCAAGACCACCGGGGCTACGCTGCATGAATGCGCGTCCGTATTGAAAGACGCGGGTGCGCGATACGTGTACGCTCTGGTGCTTGCCGTCGCCGGCCAGAAGACGAACTGACACGGATGCGTCCTGCCCACTGGTGCGCGGTGTTGCCGGGCAGAGAAGCTCGTGCTGGATACGGCGGGTTGGCCTTGAGGGATCTGGGCTTACAGTACTGCGATGGCCACCACCGGCACACCGGGAAACGCGACGGAGGAATCGCAGTGGCTCAGAACGATTGCGTCGCACGGGCTGGCGATCGTATCCTGCAGTTTCCCAAAGGCGTTGTACACGCGCGCGACGGGCTGGCCCTGTCTTATGATATCACCCGGCCGGGTAAGAAAGCGGATGATGCCGCTGGCGGTGCTGACTGTTTCCGACGAATACTTCAACAATCGACCTTTTGCTTCCGGCGGCGCCGCAAATGTCCGGAGGTCGCCGGTCCGGTCGATTATCCCCAGGTGTTGCAGAATCGACAGAATGCATCCTACCCCGTAGGCGACATTGATTTCATTGACGATGTACGATTCGCCCAGCTCAATCGTCAGTGCCGCGACCCCGCGGTTGAGCAGGCTGTAGGTGAAGGAGTTCTTGACGTGCTCGTCGTCCAGTACCGTGACGAAGCCGGAATGCTCGGCCGCAATTCTGGCCCTTCTGTAGGCGGGCGAAGCCGCCTGGTCCGGCTTCGGATCGAGCACCGTATAGGGGATGGACTTCTGCCAGTCGTTGTGCAGATCGAGCACCAGATCGGGTTCTGTACGCTCGATGGCGTCGAAGATTCGGCACGCAATGCGCTCGGCCAGCGATCCGTCGGGCTTGCCCGGGAACGAACGATTGAGGTCCTCCCGGCTCAGGGTGATATCCCGCGAGCCCGTTTCGAAACCAATCGGATTGACCAGCGGAAACGCGTTGATGGTTCCGCGCACGCAATCGTGCCGCCGGACTTGCTTGAAGACTTCCTGGATGACGACCATGCCGGTGACTTCATCGCCGTGTACGCATCCGGTGAGCCACACGATCGGACCGTCCGCATCGCCTGTAAGCGACATCAGCGGCAGTCTTCGGCGGGACAGATCCGAGCCGGTCAGTATCTTCAGAAAGGAATACCGCACTCTGTTCGATCTCTTCCGCTCTTTCGGAGATGGACTCATGGACGTCTCCTCCAAACCGCCTGTGATGGTGTGACACGCGGTGCGGCCGGCGAGGATGCGGTAGGTCCGAGGATTACCCAATCATCTTTGCAGCAGAGCGACACATCCGTCCGATCGAAAATCCCGGGCTATTATGTCAGGCGTCTTACAGCTTTTCGTATTTGAGCACCGCACGGTACACGCCGCTGATGCGATCATCTTCCACCGTCAACGGCGAGTGCTTTTTGTTTCTCGGTTCCAGCCGGACCTGTTTTTTGCGCTTCTCGAAGAAGACGCGCTTGAAGGTCGTCTCATGCGGCATCGAAAAGCGAACGAAGCAGTCGTCGCCGTTCTTGACCTCGGCGGCGGGCGAGAAGACCACGATGTCGCCTTCGGTGAACCTGGGCTCCATCGAGTCGCCGACGACGCGCACCGCAAAGGCGTTCGGGTCGTGCAGGTCGGGGCAGCGAACGTAATCATCCGCCACGCCGACGGGATAGTCCATATCGTCGAAATCGATGGGGTAGCCGGCGGCCACGCGATTAATGATGGGCACCAGGTGGCCGGCCGAGAACGATGTCAGCGGTTCCTGGGGAATGCTCTTTCTCCTGCCCAGATACTGCTTGACCGAATCGCGATTGGACTTGCGTTTGAGCAGTTTGTTCAGCATCTGCCGGTACTTCTGATTCTCCGCCTCGGCCGCCTCGTATTCCCGCCGAACGTCGGATGGCAGGCTCTCCAGATGGGCGATTCGTATCAACACGCCCTGATCGAATTTCAAAATGCGCTCGAGCTTTTTGAGGAGCTGATCGCTCGGCGGATTCTTCACCTTGTTCGTCTCGATCGTCGAGAGGTAAGGCTTGCTGAATCCGATGCGGTTGCTGACCTCATCGAGTGTAAGTCCCAGTTCTTCCCGTCGATCCCTGATGATTTGTCCGAGTCCCATATTGATCCATCCTGTTCTGTGCCGGTCTCATCGCAGACACGATTCGTTCGCTGAGTTCTGTCTGCCGGAAACCTTTAGCCAACTTCAATCAGTTCATACGTGGTATTTCCGAGTCCGATGCGCTCGGCGTGCTCCATTTGCGTCATTGGTTCCAGATTGCGATTCCCCAGCAGGCGCGCCAGCGGCTTGCCTGCATTTTGTTCTATCAGATCCAGCGCCGCCTTATCCACGGCCACCGGGTCGGTCGATGCCAGAATCCCTATGTCGTCCACTATTGTAGGCATGTCAGCGACGTTGAAGCAATCGCAATCTTTCGTAACCGTAATCAGAAAGTTGAAGAAGGCCGCCCGTCCCTCCTTACCCTTGACTGCTCCGAGGGCATGCTCGGCCACGCTCTTCTGGAGTATCTCATTCTCCTGCTGCCAGTCGTAATCGATTGCATCGAAGCGACACACCGCTACGCATTCGGCACAGCCGATGCATGTTTCCTGGTCGATTTGCGCCCGGGCCTTCTGTATCGAGATCGCATTAACGGGGCAGTGCGTGATACACTCGCCGCACCCCGTGCACGTATTGCGATTGACCTGAGGTTTCAGCGCCGAATGCTGCCTCATCTTGCCCTTTCGGCTCGCGCAGCCCATCCCCAGTGTCTTGAGCGTCGCCCCGGCGCAGGTGGCAACGTGACCGGTGAAGTGCGCCACCGAAAGAATGGACTGGCAGCGTACGATGTCGTAGGCGATCGAGACCTCTTTGTCCAGTTCTCCATCGATTTGCACGGGCGTCTCGGATGTACCCAGGATGCCGTCCGGAGCGATGAATGGAATGCCCAGGCCGTGCACGTCGAAGCCTCGTTCGGCGGCCAGCACAGTGTGGTCCACGGCGTTGTGCCGCCTGCCCGTATACAGTGTGCTGGTATCGGTGATAAACGGTTTGGTCTTCAGGGCAATCAATGCGTCGACCAGCCCCTGCAGACAGGGAGCTTTGATATACGTATTGTTTGTGTGCTCTCCGATATGCACCTTCAGTGCGGTAAAGTCATTAGCCGCGAAGCACCTGGCAAATCCGCCTTTATCGAAGAGCGTGCGGGCCTTCTGCGACAGAACTGCGTCTGCGTCCCTGTTGGTTGCCGGAATGAAATAAACGTTTGAAGCCATGCACAACCTGTCTTAGATAGTGTATTTGTTCGTTGGATTTCAAAAATCGTATAAATGGTATTATAACGGACTTTGAATGGATATCAAGAAATGCTTAGCCCAGCGTGTGCTCCAGGAGGATTTTTGTGCCGATACCGATCAGGACAAGGCCGCCGATGATTTCCATCTTGTTCTCGAAAAAGTGGCCGAATCGCTTGCCCGTATAGACGCCGAGCAGGGACAGCCCGAAAGTAATCACGCCGATCAGTATCGCCGCGGCCAGTACCGCCTCGGTAATCAGCGATAGTGTTACGCCGACCGCCAGTGCGTCGATGCTCGTTGCTACTGACAGCGCCAGCAGGACAACGATGCTCGCGGGATTGCGCTTATTCTCCACGTCCTCAATTTTGAAGGACTCGTAGATCATTTTTCCGCCGACGCCGGCCAGCAGTGCGAAGACGATCCAGTGGTCGTAAGCGGCCATATGCCGGCGGACCGTTACGCCCGCCAGATAACCGACCAGCGGCATCAACGCCTGGAATCCGCCGAAGAAAAGGGCCATGCGCAGAGCGTGCGCGACGTGCAGCTTCTTGTATGTGGCTCCGCTGACGACGGAAACCGCGAAGGCGTCCATTGCCAGGCCCACAGCGATAATGATGATTGTAAACAGTGGCATCGGACCGCCATCTTACGGGCCGGATGCTGGTTTTTCCAGATCATCTTTTGGGTCGAATGTCGAAAACGGCGATCTCGGGGCGTGCCAGAAAACGCACCTTCGGAGCGGGCGGCGGTTCGACGCCAAGCCCGCGGTTGACGTACATTTGCGTTGTGTCCACCTGATAAAGACCGGCCTCGTACTTCTTACCCAGCTTCGACAGCGTGATGATCGCTCCGTAAAAGGGCAGCGCGACCTGTCCGCCGTGCGTGTGCCCGCAGAGGTACAGATCGACGTCGGCGTCGCTCGCCTGCTCGATCAGATCGGACCAGTGGTGCAGGAAGATGGTGTAGCGGTCCGTATCGATGGTCGAAAGCAACTGCCCGGCCTTGTCCGGCCAATCGCACGCCAGGCCGCTGATGAAGATGGTCTCGTCGTTCTTTTCCAGAACTTCCGTGGCGTTCTCGAGCAGGGTAAAGCCCATTCCTTCGTATAGATCCGCGTTTCGCATTCGTCCGGTCTCGAAGTTGCCGCGGACCGCGAACTTGCCCAGCTTCGCCCGCAAATCACTCATAGTCTGCTTGAAGCGCGGGATGCCGTGTTCGCTGTTCAATGCGTCGCCCGTAAAGACGATCACGTCGGGCTCCATTGCGTTGATGAGCGATATGGTCTGCTGTTCGTTGAGTGGTTCGGCATCGCAATGCAAATCAGATATGTGGACAATGCGAAAGCGTGCTTGTTCGAGAGCGGGTGTTTCGATATCGAATCGATTCACTTCGATCCACGTTGGCTCGATGAACCGCCCGTAAAGGAGGCAGGCGAGCCCGATTCCCGCCAAAGCGTGAACGATGATCGCGGGCTTTGACCACAGGATCCGCCCGGCTTTCCTTCCCCTGCGCTTGTCCCACACAGCGCGGACGAGAATGGCGCCTTCAAGCAGATAGACCAGTCCCACCGCGCCGAGAAACAATAGAAAAGCAACTACCTCGCTCAGCAACATCCGCCTACTCCGCCTTGATAATTCCTTCGTTGGTTACGTCTTCGGCGATCTTTCGGCCGGGCGAAACGACCAGGAATTCGTCTTCATTCCATTGGCCGTCGACGAATCGCTGCATAAGACCCGGATTGCCCTCAAGTTCGTCATAGTTCCACGCGAGATAGTCCGCGCATCGCTTCGTATAGTCCTTGTATTGCTGCGAGTCGAGGAATCCCCAGTCGACAAACGTTGCCCACTGGTACTCCTTCATCCAGGTCTGCTCGACCTCCATCAGGTACTGGGCGTTGTCCTGGCCGTATTTTTCGCGATACTCCGCCAGCGTATGCTCGTAGCGGTCCCTGCCGGGCTGCTTGCCCGATTCTATCCATCCCGGGCTGTACCAGTAAATGCCTCTGTGCGAGTCGAAGTATTCCTTGTATTGTTCCTTCGAGCCGAGCAGCAGCGTAATGCAGTCGTGTCCCCGGGGCACGACGATCGGTATTTTCCCCGCGAGCCCCACGATTCCGTTGCTGCACAAGCCGTATCCAAGCAGCGATGCATCATAAGGGCGGCCCTGGATGTCCTCGGTCCTGTTCAGAGCCCTGCGGACCTCCTCCCGCAGCTTGTCCGGATAATCATGCAGACCCTGCTCCATGAGCACGACGTCGACGACATTGGGTGAGCGGGCCGCGCAGTAGTATGCTTCTCGCTGCAACACCTTGCATGCGATCAACTGCAGTCTCAGGTTTGGTTGTTTATTTGGCTTGATCGTGTCGGACATTCGGCGTCCCCATTTTCACCTGCCATTCACTCCCATCCTCTACGCATCCGCCCCGGTGATGTGCGGATAGTAATCGAAACCGGGCTGGACTCCAACCGAAAAACGGCACCGCTCGGCCGCTTGGTGGTGTCCCGGCAGGGCTTACTGCGGCCGATTTTACGCAATCGCTATGGCTTGCAACGTTTACACGGGCGCTTGCCCGCTGCAACAGCTTGCTCGCGAGTCTTGTACCCGACGATGTTCCCCACTGCGATACGCCGGGCCGACGGGCAGGATGACTTGTGAAAAACCTCGCTGCTCTCGGATGCGATATAAGGTGCCTCGACCGGTGGTGGCGTCTTCGTGCCGTCGGATGAATCCGCGCCTTCGGCTGTACCATCAGCACCGTCGGTATCCTGGTTCGGATGTCCTTTGCGCACTGTCTTGAAGCCCGCAGCAACCGTTTTGACCTGCGCGTTCATCGCCTCCAGTATTGAAATCTTAAGATCTCTCTGCTCGACAAGTCGCAGACGCCCGCCAAACTGCGCTACGGATGCTTTGATCCTGCGACTGCCTGCGGGGAGAATCACAGGCCGGGAGATGTCCGTTTCGATCCATACGGCGTACACGTTGGCGTCGGGCACCGCCATCAATTCGACGCGTATTGTCATTGCTGCGGTCGTCGGCCTGTTTGCATCCTGCGCATTACCAATCCCAACTCCGGCCTGTTCAAGGTACTTTTCGGCCCCGTTCCGGTAGCCGTCCCAGTCGATCAGCGCCGGCGCCTGTTCGGAATGGACAATCTGCAGCGAAATGGTTCGGATGCCCGCCAGGCCGGTGGCGTTGGGATCGCTGTTCGGATCTTCCGCATATGCGCCGCTAAGCGCAGCAAGAACCATGCACACAAGGACAGTGCTTCTCGCAGTCATAATCTCCCTCACGTATCTTCTTGCCGCCCACCTCGGCGCCGGCGCGTGCGAAACGCTCGCACGTCTTATGCGGTCGCCAGCGCCTTGCCAACGGCGTTCTTCATCTTCTCGAGTCCCAGTTCGGCCACCTCCTGCGGGTCTTTCCGCCAGTAGGCGGGACTGAACAATTCCAGCGACAATGCCGGATAACAATCGTTGTTCCGCAGATTTCGAAGTATCTCATTGGTCGGTGCTACGCCGTCGCCCGGCATGACCCGGTCTCTGTCACCGATAGTCTCGCGCGGCGGATCGGCAGGGTAGTCGTTCATGTGGAACACATGCATCGCCTGGGCGCTGATGCATTTGAGGCCCGTGTGGTCCGAGCCGCCTTTGTAGATATGATACACGTCGGGCAGCAGGCATGCCTTCGGATGCCCGCTTTCGACAAGTACGAACATCGCCTCTCCCAGCCGATGCAGATTCGCCGACGGTCCCCATATTTCGAGTTGCGGGACAACGCCCGTCTGTTCGCCCAGTTCGAGCAGTTGCCGATATCGCTCGGCGGCTTTGAGCAAATCGAGGCCTGGTGTGCGGTTCGCCCCGGCCGGCGGGGCGGCTATACGCGTGCCACCGATCTGCGCCAAGACGTCCATGTCCCGCTTGACCTGTTCGAAACCTTTGGCGCGCCTCTCGTCGTCGTCCACGATCCACGAGCTGAAAGCAATCGCGCTTTCCACCACCAGTCCGCGATCTTCAATGCGCTTGCGAATGTCGCGCAGGCTGCCGCCGTTCTGCACATACTTGTGGAGCTTGCTGACCCATGGCTCGATCCCGTCGTAACCGGCCTTGGCCGTAACGTCGATTTCCTGCTCCAGGCTCAGTTCCTGGCCGCGAATCGTGCTCGTATTGAAGCAATATCGAAAACGCCTCCGCCTCTTGTCCGCGGCTGGAACATTGCCTTGTCCGGCCAACACCCCACAGGTTGCCAGCGTTCCCGCCGACAGTAGATTACGTCGAGACAAACGATGTTCGTTCATCAGCAGCTCCTGCTCAAAAGTAGTCTCATCCGGCCGCTCAGGCAATCAGCGCGAACGCCTCCGTGACGTCCATGCCTGCGGTGATGCCGAGGGCTGCGGCCTTGTCGTTGACTTTCGTGATTGTACGCTGGGCAAAACGCTCCAGCGTTCCGATCGGATTGTCGGCCGAGCTTTCCACCAGAGCCGTAGCGGTCCCATAGCCCTCGCATGCGTCGACGTCGATGGCCGGACATGCAAGAAAGCCCTTCGAGCCGGTTACGATCAGAATGTTGAAGCCCTCCCATTTGGTTTGCACGCCCTCGACCGGGCCGTTCGGCGTCTGGAATGTCGTCGTGTTGATCTGCATGCTCAATGCGCTCCTGTTTCCGGCGTTCGCCCGCGTACTCAGTGAGCGACACGGGTGCCCAGATGGGCCTCGATCTCGCCCAGTTTCTCGTCGAGCAGTTCCTTCGTTTTCGCCTCGACGTTCAGTCTCAGCAGCGGTTCGGTATTACTGGGTCGACAGTTGAACCACCAGTCCTTGTACCCGATGGTCACGCCGTCCAGATGGTCGATCTGTCCGTCGCTGTACCGTCTGGCCAGTTCCTCCATGCGGGCCTGCTTGTCTTCGACCTCGAAATTGATCTCGCCGCTGGCCCAGAATTTTCGCAGCGGTTTGACCAGTTCGCTGATCGGCTTTTTCGCCTGGCCGATCAGATTCATCATGTGCGTAAGCGTTATCATCCCCGAGTCCGTGCAGTAGTTGTCCTTGTAGTAGAAGTGCCCGGACAACTCGCCGCCGAAGATGGCGTGCGAATCGCGCATGGCTTTCTTCATGTATGCATGGCCCACACGCTCGCGCCGCGGCGTCCCGCCGTGGCGAATGATCTCCTCGGCCACGATCCTGCTGCTGCGCAGATCGTACACGACCGTCGAATTGGGCTTGTTCTCCAGGAAGTACGGCACCATCAGCGCCGTCATCAGATCGCAGCCGATCGTCTTGCCCTTCTCATCGACCATCATCAGCCGGTCGGCGTCGCCGTCGAAGCACACGCCGAAATCGCACTCCTGTTCCTGAACCGCCTTTTTGACCTCCGCCAGATTCTTTTCCACCAGCGGGTCCGGCGGATGTTTGAATTTGCCGTCGTGTTTGAAGTTCAGTTCGATGATTTCCGCCTTCACATCACCGAAAATATCCGGCACCATCTTTCCCGCCATTCCGTTCGAAGCGTCGATGGCGATCTTGAGCTTGCGGTTCTTGCCGGGCTCGAGGAATTTCAGGATGTGGTTTCGATACTCCTCGGTCAGGTCTCGCTGCTCGGTTTTGCCGATCGATTTGCCTTTGGTGTGCAACAGTGCAAGGGCGATGTGCTTGATGTCGTTCAGTCCGGTATCGGCGCCGACCGGCTTGGCCCCGAGCCCCGAAATCTTGAAGCCGTTGTACTTGGCCGGATTATGTGATGCGGTTACCTGTACGCCGCCGCACGTACCGAGGTGGTTGATGGCAAAGTACATCTGGGGCGTGTCGATCATGCCGATGTCGATCACGTTGGCTCCCGTCGAGTTCATTCCCTCGATCATCGCCCTGGCAATCGCTTCGCTGTGCGTCCGCATATCCCGGCCCACGCACACGGACTGCGTGTTCTTCTGGCCGCGTTCGAAGCCCGTCAGAAGCGAACGCAGAAACTGTGCCGCCGCACTGCCGATCTTCCACGCATCTTCCTCGTTGATCTGATCCGGATAAATACCTCTGATGTCGTATGCCTTGAAAACTGCAGGGTCCATAATCTGGCTCCTATCACGTATCCATACTGACTGTGCCTCTTCCGGCCAACAGTGCGTAATGTACAATGCCCGCGGCCGATGTGTCAACGCCCAAGTCCGTCCGCAGCGTTCAGAGCATCAGGCCGTGCGAAAAAAAAAGCGGACGCCTGTGCGTCCGCCTTTTTCTCTGCTCCCACCGTCCCGCCTGTCGCGAACGCCGATGCACGTTACCGGCGGCATGGCGGGCTCGAATCCTCTTCCTGCACCTCTACGCATTAAAATGCCGTAATTGCTCATCATCATCCAGAGGGATGGCATTGTGTGTCGCAGCGTTTGCGTCGGACTTGCTGTTGCGTTTGGCGTGCTTATAGAAGTCGCACTGTGTACAGCTCATCAGTTTCTGGGCGGCTGATCCCTGGACTTCTCCACCGCAGAATGTGCCGGCCACGCGCCAACAGTCTCGCCCCCGATCCGGATAGGCGGGGCATACGCCGAGGCTGTCAACTTTGTCGCCGCCCGGGATGCGTCCGCAGTTCTTTCTTTCCCAGCAGTTTGGGCCGCCGTCCGCAATGGTGTGGAGGACGCTGTCGGATTGGGCAAATCTGCGCGATTTGTGCCGCTGGTTCGCTCCATGTCCGCTCGATCGTTGTCGGTTCCCGCTGACGATTTGGGCGAGTTCCGCGACGATATGATTCATCTGTCCCGCCTGCGCGCTGAGTTCTTCCGAAGCGCTGGCGCTTTGTTCGGCGTTGGCCGCGTTCTGCTGCGTGACCTTGTCCATCTGCGCCACCGCAGTATTGACCTGGTCGATGCCCTGGGCCTGTTCCTGTGAGGCCGCCGCAATCTCGCCCACCAGATCCGTCGTCTTGCCGACGCCCTGGACGATCTCATCGAGCACCTTGCTCACTTCAGTCGCGATATCCACGCCGTTCTTCGAGTTCTTGACCGATTCCTCGATCATGCTGGCCGTATTCTTGGCCGCTTCGGCCGAACGCATCGCCAGATTGCGGACCTCTTCGGCGACCACCGCAAAGCCCTTGCCCGCTTCGCCCGCACGAGCCGCTTCAACCGCGGCGTTGAGCGCCAGCAGATTCGTCTGGAACGCGATCTCATCGATCACTTTGATGATTTTGGCCGTCTCATCAGAACTCTTCTGGATATCCTGGATGGCCGTATTCATCCGGCCCATGGACTCGCTGCCGTCGTTGGCCGCTTTGCGGGCCTCGGTCGCCAGCGTGTTGGCCTGCTGGGCGTTGTCGGCGTTCTGCTTGGTCATCGAGGCCATCTCCTCCAGGCTGGACGAGGTTTCTTCCAGCCCCGCCGCCTGCTCGGTCGCTCCTTCGGCCAGTGACTGCGATGCGGAAGATACCTGTCCCGATGCCGAAGCCACCTGCTCGGACCCCTCGGTCAACTGGGCGACGATACGCGTAATCTTGCCTGCAATACCGCGTGAAATGAAGAACCATACCGCCGCGGCCAAAATAAGCGAAGCTGCAAGCACGCCGATGAGAATGGTGTCGCTCGTATGGCCGATTGCCGTTACCCGCCTCTGCGCTGCCTGGAATTCGTCCAGATAGGAGCCCACCCCGATGATCCAGTCCCAGGGCTCGAAATACATCAGTCGTACGATCTTCTCCCGCGGGGCGGTATCGCCTGTGTTCTTCCACGGATAGCGGGCCTCTCCCAGTTCGCCCGGCTTCAGGGTGACCGCCTTTTGGCATAGGTCTTGAATGAAGAGATCGCCGTCGGCGTCTGTGGCGTTCCATATATTCTCCCCGTCGCGTCTGCCGCCCTTGGAGATGACGTAATTGCCCTTGGAATCCAGAACGTAGACGTAGCCTGTCTTGCCGATCTCGGTCTCCATGATGGCTTGTCGCAGAGACGTTGCGCTCTCCTGCGGCACGCCGACGTACAGAACGCCAACGACACGGTCTTCCTTGTTGAAGATCGGTTCGTATGCCGTGATGTACCACTTGTTCACCACGTAAGCACGGCCTTCGAAGGTCTTGCCCTGCATGATCGTGGAAATCACCGGATTGGGCGTCCCGTCAGGATTGGTCCGCGGAATATACGTGCCGATGGCGCGCGTTCCGTCCTTCTTCTGGACGTTCGTGCAAACACGAAGCATGTCGCCGTTTTCATTCATACGCTGGAAAATCGTGCACGTCCCTCCAACCAGGGCCTTGGTCTTGTCCACCACCGGCGATGATTCCTGCATGCTGAAGTTCTGCCCCAGCCACGTTTGCGCAACCTGCATCCGCGGGAGTTTGACCTGGGAGACTTCCTTGGTGTACTGGTTCACCGCGCTCCATGTAGCCGTTTCTTTGGCGAAATGCACCTGGCCCATATTCTTCAGCACGTCCCGCGCGACGTTCAGTGCGTAATTCACGTTCTGCTGCAATACCTCCTGCTGGGTTCGACACAGACGATACACACCCTGCGCGACGTGGTCGAGATCGGTGTACGCCAGTTTGTCGCTCTCTTCGGATGCCGCCTGAACCATCTTGTCGTTCTCGACGAACACCATGATCGACACAATCACCAGCGGAACGACGGTCAGCAGAATCCCCGCTGTAAGTAGCTTCGCCCGCAAACTCAGTTTCTTAAGCATACCAATGCTCCTTGAGAATCACGTTGTGTGTTGTCATACTTGTCGCTTAGTGCTCAGGATCCGAAACCGGACAAATCCGCCTTGCTCAGCACCGCGTTGATGTCGAGCAGTATCTTCACGGACTCTCCGATCTTGCCCATGCCCAGGATGAAGTCGGTGTTCACCGATGCTCCGAACTGCGGCGCCTCTTCGATGTTCCCGCCGTCGATATCCAGCACCTCTTGGACATGGTCGACGACAATGCCCGTACTGAATGTCTGAGCATCCTGGGCTATCTCCACCACAATGATGCATGTCTGCTCGGTCACGTCCGCGGTATCCATGCCGAACTTGGCGCGCAGATCGATCACTGGTATGACCTGGCCCCGCAGGTTGATCACCCCTTTAACGTAGTGGGGCGTTTGAGGCACCGCGGTCACGTCGATATAGCCGATGATTTCCCGCACCTTGAGGATTTCCAGGCCGTACTCCTCCGGCCCCAGTGCGAACGTCAGGTATTTGCCGCCCCTTTCCGTAATTGCGGCACTATTGATGCTTTTTGCTTTTTCCGTTCCCGTTCCCATCTTGTAACTCTCCTGAAACATGGATGTCTGTGCGTTGACAGATTCTAATCCTGTTGAAATCGGCTTTGGTTTGGGTCGTTGAAAGATGTGCTGCCACAGCAGCCCGTATGCCTGGGAACACCCTCTCTCAGCTTGCTGCTGTGCGAATTGTCAGAATTGTTGTACTGCACAACCTGCATTGCGACGAAAACCTGTTTGCAAAAGTGTTAACGTACACTGTTCGCCGAACGCAAACTTCAGATGCTTCCCTGTTGACCCTGTTGCGTTGCGAGCTTTGAATCTGTTTCAACGGCAAACTGATTCACGGCTCTGGGCCCCCTGCAGGCTGTGAATAGCTTCGCACCTTATAATCGCAGAAAATAAAGTGACACTTTCGCAAATTTGGCCATGTGTCGCCGAATAAGCGTTCTCGACCAATGGCTCTGGCGGGGACCGCATCGAGCGAATGCGTGTTAGATAATCATCAGGGGCGATTTGATCGCTGCAATCTATTCATCCCTATTGTCTATCGAGGTATACAATATTGTCGCAAAAGCTCCGAATGCTTCCGATAACCGCAGGAATTGTCCGTTAATCTTCTAAGGATTATGTGCATTTTGCTGTGGCGGTGGTTCTTACGGCGGGGTGCTGTTCAGCTTGATATGACTTCTCGTTGAGGCGCTTTTTTGTTCGCTCATTCGGGGCGTTGCTGTTCCGGCTTGCCTGGCGTTCACCTTCCAGGCTTCCTCCGGCGCAAAGAAAAAGCCCCAGACGGATTCAATAGTCCGTCTGAGGCTTCGCCGATTCTGACAATATCGCCGTTAATCATTGAACTGTGCGAAATCATCGTTGTCGCTGTCCAGCGGTATTGCCTTCTCGGCTTTAGGTGCGCTCTCGCTATGTTCCCGTTTTCCCGCCGCTATCTGATGGAAAGTGTGGTCTGATTTTGAAAGCCTGCGAGGTTCCGGCTGTGATGCTCCGGTATTTCTCGCGTTCTTGCCTCCGACGATGGCGGCAAGTTGGGCCACGATGTCGTTCATGGACTCGGCCTGGGCGTTCATTTCTTCCGAAGCGCTGGCGCTTTCCTCGGCGTTGGCCGCGTTCTGCTGCGTGACCTTGTCCATCTGCGCCACCGCAGTATTGACCTGGTCGATGCCCTGGGCCTGTTCCTGTGAGGCCGCCGCAATCTCGCCCACCAGATCCGTCGTCTTGCCGACGCCCTGGACGATCTCATCGAGCACCTTGCTCACTTCAGTCGCGATATCCACGCCGTTCTTCGAGTTCTTGACCGATTCCTCGATCATGCTGGCCGTATTCTTGGCCGCCTCGGCCGAACGCATCGCCAGATTGCGAACCTCTTCGGCGACGACCGCAAAGCCCTTGCCCGCTTCGCCCGCACGAGCGGCTTCAACCGCCGCGTTGAGCGCCAGCAGGTTCGTCTGGAACGCGATCTCATCGATCACTTTGATGATCTTGGCCGTCTCATCAGAACTCTTCTGGATATCCTGGATAGCCGTATTCATCCGGCCCATGGACTCGCTGCCGTCGTTGGCCGCCTTGCGGGCCTCGGTCGCCAGCGTATTGGCCTGCTGGGCATTGTCGGCGTTCTGCTTGGTCATCGAGGACATCTCCTCCAGGCTGGAGGACGTCTCTTCCAGACCGGCCGCCTGCTCGGTCGCACCCTCAGCCAATGATTGCGATGCGCTCGATACCTGGCCGGCTGCCGAGGCCACCTGCTCGGAACCTTCGCGCAGACCTGAGATAATGCGATTGATCGGTCGAACGATGCTCAACGTAATCACCACTGCAAGCACGACGCCGAGAACGATGCCACAACTCGCCATTGTGATCATGATGGTATTCGTGCGAGCCGCCACCGCGGACATCTGGGTTTGCAGCGAAGACTCAAGCTCATCGATGGAATCGACGATTGCCTTTGCCGCCGAGGCCATTTCGACGTCCGCTGCCTGCTGAGCTTCCATTCCGTCGTGATACTGCTGTCCGGCGGCTTTGTACGAACTAATAAAATCGCCGATCTTGCCTGCGGCGCTCTCCAGAGCGCTCTCTCCCTTGACCAGTTGCCCCCACGCTTCGATGCCATTCTCGACCTTCGCAAGTTGTTCCTGATACGACTGCCACTGGGTCTCGCTGTTGGTCGCCATCAGGTATACTGCGTTGACGCGCAATACCAGAAACTCCTGGAAGACCTTTTCGTTCAGGGTGTTTGCGATGTTTCCCCACCTCGTAATCGCGGCCGCGTCCCTGGCCTGCTCCGCAGCCTGCCGACCCGGGTCGATCACGCTGCTGATGATGGTCTGCACCTGATTCGTAATGTCCCAGCCGACCTTGCCCCAACTCTTGAAAGCCTGGTCCTTCATGCGCCGAGCCGCTTCCTGATGCTCGAAAGATACCTTATACGGCCCCATGCCGCTGATTGCCTTCTGCACGAGCGCCTTGTCGCCCTCACTCAGGGCCGGGTTCGACTTGAACGTATCGAGTGTAGCGGTCAGGTCAACGTAAGCTTCGTGCCATTTGTCGGATGCGTTCTTGTTCTCGTTGGCGTAGTTCTCGAATCCGCGCTCGGCAAAATCTTTGCGCAACAGTGCGCATGTGTTGAGCTTCGCCAGGCATTCATTACCTTCCTCGGCCAAATGCACGTTTGTTGTCACGTTGCTCAGTCCGTTCCAGCTTGCATAGCCGAGAATGCCGGATATGACAACGAGTACACCAAAACCGAGTCCCATCTTCGTTGCGAGTCTCATTTGCTTGAACATGCTTTGTCTCCAAACAACTTTCCTTGAATCCGTATTTCAGCCCCTGCCCTGTATGCGGGCGAGGGCGCCCCCCCCGTATTTAGAACCTCATTCCTCGGCGAGACCTGACAAATCGTTGCCGCCCAGCACCGCGTCGATGTCGAGCAGAATCTTTACCGATTCGCCGATCTTGCCCATTCCGAGAATGAAGTCCGTCTGCATCGACGCGTCGAACTGCGGGGCCTGTTCGATATCTTTTCCGGCGATGTCCAGGACCTCCTGAACGCGATCTACGATGATTCCCGTACTGAACGTACGCGATTGCTGGGCGATCTCTACCACGATGATGCAGGTTTGGTCGGTCACGTCCGCCGCCTCCATTCCGAACTTCGCCCGAAGGTCCACCACCGGAATGACCTGTCCCCGCAGATTAATCACGCCCTTAACCTCATGCGGCGTCTGCGGAACTGCGGTGATCTCCATGTATCCGATGATCTCCCGTACCTTCAGTATCTCCAGGCCGTATTCTTCCGGCCCGAGAGCAAACGTCAGGTACTTGCCCTCCTTGTCCAGCAGCGCTTCGGTCTTGGCGCTGCGCGCACTTGTAGCCACTTCAGACATACTGCTCTCTCCTACAATATTAGACTGTTACGATATTGCTTCTCTTGTTTGCGGTTCCGCCGCAAGATCGAGCTTTGGCTTGACAGGACAAATACGCCCCGACCTTTCAGCGATACACCCCCAATTGAAGCACTTCTCGCAGATACGCGGTCCATTCCGGAACGCGGTCCCTGCATTTACCTACCCCGAAAACCGCCTCAGGCCTTGTCGAACCTGCTCGGCCTAACGTCAAACCAAAGCGGTTTTCCATAAGAACGCCGGCATCGGCCTCATTGGCGATGCCATCGGTCTTGCAAAACACGCATCGACCATTTAATTGTTTTTCTTGTTATTTGTTGGCATAATATTAAGCAGATTGGATATATATTTGTGTGGTTTTATTGTCTCCCATGCGATGTTGGCGGCTGAAAAAGGCGAAAAAGGTGGTGTTTATTGATAATTCTGGATGAATTTGAAATTCTTCCGGGTGCTGCAGGAACGCCACAACAACGTCCGAAACATGTGCATCCTCTCGCAGAGGCTCCCTTCCAGATTATTGGCACACTTGTCCGAGCAACCGGTCGCGTGTGAGGCAGATGTGCGGCCGGGTTGCCTTGTCGAAGATATTTTACTCGCATATGTGCACTTTTTTTGATATACAAACGGGTCCAGAGATGTAGCAGGGGGTGGTCGCCGGATGGATCATCCGGCACGGGACGCCGAAGCACGGCTGCCGGACTGCCGCTGTCGCATAGAAGCCCGGGTTGGCGGGCAGTTGTCAACGCTATCGAAAGGCTCGACGATGAACAGCAACTACGACTTCAGCGTCATGCGTGTCCTGAGACGCCGGCTCGGCCTGACCCTCGAAGCGCTCGCCCGCGCCGCCGGCAGAACCTACACCACGGTCGAATCCGTCGAAACCAACAAGACCATGCCCTCGCTCAAAACGCTCGACGCCATCGCCGGCGCCCTGCAGATGCGCACGAGCAGCCTGGTCAGTCTAGCCGAACGCAAACTCGTGCAGAAGCGCCCCGCCGTTCCGGAACAGGCCGAAGCCGCCGGTCCGGGAGCCGAGAACTGCCGTGTCGCACGATACGACAAAGGCAAGCTCATCCGCGTCACCGCCAAGGCCGGCGATTACGTCCATGTCATGGAACTGCACGAAGAAGTCCACGAATTCTGTTACGTCATCTCCGGATGCGTCGATCTCAGCATTCAGGATAAGGTGTATCGTCTCAATCCCGACGACACGATCCTCTTTGACGGAATGCTCGATCATTCGTACACGCAGATCGAATCAGGCGAATACATCACCGTCCATATCCCCAAGGATATCAGCGTCATCGGCAGGTTGCTCGAAAGCACCGAGCGCAAGAGTCAACAGTAACGCCGCTGCGCAACAGCCGACCGTGCGAACCGTGTCATTGATCGCTTTCGGCCGGGAACCACCCTTTCGTCTTGAGGCATATCTTCACCAGCAGCAGCATCACCGGAACCTCGATCAGCACGCCCACGACGGTCGCCAGCGCCGCGCCTGAAGACAGACCGAAAAGCATCGTTGAAGTGGCGATCGCCACCTCGAAGTGATTTGACGCCCCGATCATCGCCGAAGGGGCGGCGTCGCGATAGGATAGTTTGAGCAGCCTGGCAAGCCCGTAGCCGAGCCCGAAGATGAGAGTCGTCTGG
>CAZGMJ010000043.1:0-46021 GCA_964526785.1 uncultured Pirellulales bacterium | reverse complement strand
TTCGCCGACAGAAAACGCACCCCTTAAACCTCAGCGATTTCATGCGATTGCCCTGGAGGCAGGATGAATGCTGCGAGGTCGGGCGATAACGACCACCGGCCGAGATGGTTATTTCGGCAGAGAACACCGGCGCATTGGTCCTGCTTTTCGAGATATCTTAGTGCAGCGGATCGACAACCAGAAAACAAAACCTGCCCCAACTTGATCTTGGGGCAGGCTTGTAAAATGAACCATTCGTTTGCTTTCTGTTCGGCCTTACTTCCTCGTTGCGGCAGTCAGCATGCCTTTCATAGCCGCGGCCTTGACGTGGGATGCATGACCGTCGCCCTGAAGTCCTTTGTACAGAGCCATCGCTTCGGCTTTATGACCGTCCGCCAACAGTCGTTCGGCACAGACCATACACGCATCGGCTATCGGCATCTTCATCTCGGCCGATGCTTTCCTGGCGAATCCGCTCAGTTCTTTGGCGGCAGCCGACGTGCCGATCAGGCCCAGTGATTGGGCCGCGGCCTTGGCACAGTCGATGTCGGAATCGCTCAAATAGTTGGAAATGACGCCGATGCTCTTCGTATCGCGTCGCGTGCCCAGCGAACCGATAATGCCGGGTCTGAGTTTGCTGCCAACCTTTGGCAGCGCCTCGCGCAGGGCCTGTGCAGCCTTTTCGTCGTCAATGCGTTCCAGGGCGTAGCGTGCGATGTGCGAGGTCCGCTCATCCGTTAGAAGATCGGCAAGAGCGTCGACTGAGCGATTTGTGCCCACGGTCCGGAGTCTGCGGCATACATGATCCACGGCGGATCGTGAAATGCCGCCGGTAAGTGCGTCCAGCAGGCGTTTTTCCAGCGATCTACGCGCACCGGCATCGCCGTGCGCGGCGATGATCGCCTGATCGATCGCCTCCAGAGTCTTCGGATCGTCGCCCCAGTCGTAAGTTTTCAGGGCCTCAAAGGCCTTGCCAACCGCAGCAGTATCCATCTTTGCGGCCCCAGCGGTTGTGCCGGCCGCAAGTGTCATTTCTATCGTTGATCTACTTGTCATAATATGGTCTCCTTTTCGCGACTGTCGCTTTTCTATATTACCCAGGGCTCTCTTCTTGCAACGTCGACAAGGCGATTGGCTTCGTCGTCGTCAACGAACTGCTGCTTGTCTGCATCCCATTTGAGGGATCGCTCCAGTTCGTAGGCCGCAAGAAACAGGTGGCATACGACAGCCGTGTGCACTGCGAATTCGATATCCCGGAACGGTTTTCTGCGGGTCTTGACGCAGTCGATGAAGTCGCCGTAGATGCCGCCGTGTCCGGCGTATCCCGGGACCGGCTTGGAGGGACCCTTCTCATCTGTACCCTCAACATGTAGATTGCCGCGACCCGGATAATTGTGGTGAATGAGCTTGCCGTTTGGATAGCGGCACGTCGCGAATCTCTTGCCGTTTTCGTGGCGGAAGATGACTTCCTCGGGCTCCAACTCCCGGACGTCGATGGCGAAAGTCGCACCGCCGAAATGATGGGCGCCCCAGTCGGTCAGACCGCCGCCGGAGTAGTCTTTGAATGACCGCCAGCTCTCGCCGTTGATACTGTAACTGCCGCTGCAGCGGTGGGGATGGTACGGTGCCCACGGAGCGGGTCCCAGCCACATATCCCAGTCGAATCCGTCAGGGACAGGCTCGGCCGGCTTGTTGCAGTCTATCGGAAACGGCCCGACGTTCACATTGATCGACTTGATGATACCCTTGTCGCCATTCCAGCAGGGATCGACGACTTTCCGGTAGTCTCCGAGGACGCGCTGGCTGCCGCCTGAGACCACCCGGCTGTAACGCCTGGCCGCATCGATCATCAACTGGCCTTCGCGGAGTGTCCTGGTCTCCGGCTTCTGACAATAAATGTCCTTTCCGTTGCGGCAGGCTTCGATCACGATGACCGCGTGCCAGTGGTCCGGCGTCGCACAATGCACGGCGTCGATATCGTCGCGTGCCATGATCTCGCGAAAATCGTTGTAGACTTTGCAGTCCTTGTTGCCGTACTTCTTGTTCACGCGGCTCATGGCGTTATCGCGAGCACCCTTTTTTACATCACATACCGCCACATACTGAACGTCGTTCCGCCCCAGGAAGTTGCCCAAATCGCCCCGGCCCATATTGCCGATGCCGATGCCGGCCATCACGATGCGCTCGCTTGGAGCGGTGGTGCCGGCCTGTCCCATCGCGGAAGCGGGAACGATATAGGGCAGGGCCACCGTTGCGGCCGTCTTCTTCAAGAATGCCCTTCGACCGCTGGACATGCCCCGATCCTCAGTTGATTTTCTCTTCTGATTGATCACGTCTTGGTCCTTTCATTGTATAGTGTGGATAAGTCCCTTGAGTATTGCACTCTGAATTGGATGTGCTTGCGTCAGCATTGTCTATTCCCAAGAAAAGCGAGACGGTCAGCGTAGACCACCAACTATAGTATGAAATGCGCCGCCGATTATCAACAGGTATAGCTTCCAAAAGCGCCGCGTTGCAGTTCAGCGGATTGCGGGTTGGTTTCCAACGATTATGCGCTCTCGGCAAGCGACCCTGGATAGGGCCCGAAAGGCCGATGATGGGACGGTCCATACAAGACCACCGAAATGAAAGACGTACTCAGCCACGCGCTTTGCATAACCACAGTTCTCAGGTGACGGCTGAAGATGAGATGGCAAACAACAAGCACTGGATCAGCAAATGGGAGGCGATTGGGACATGGTACTCATTATGTGCTGTTGTCGGTGGTGACCTGTTGCTTGAATGTGCGGCTTGCTCTACTATGGGCTTACCCGTACGCCGTCACAGAACGCTGACGTCGGCAATGACCGGTGCCGGTTTCGGACTGTGCGCCGCTTGGACAATGTTAACCAGAAGCACCCGGGGTGATTATGCTTGGAATGAACCGACCTCAATTCGTTAGTCTGCTCTTCTCATTTGCTGTATGTTGTGCCTGTCCGGCTGACTCCGATCTCGATGTAGTACGCCGGAGGATTGTAAGTGCGTTGTTGGAACCCGGTATTACGGTCTCCCGAATAGAACACCTTACCGATACCATCGGAGACAACGGCCGCTGGCCCGACATCGACTATAAGGATGTCTCCCGAACCGGCTTCGAGCACGGAAGGCACCTGCATTATGTGGTTGAACTCAGTCGGGCGTACAAGAAGACCAAATCCCCATTCGCCGGTGATACGCAACTCAAACAAACAATCGATTTGGCCCTGAACCATTGGCTGGACCGGGACTATATCTGCGACAATTGGTGGTGGAATCAGATTGGTGTGCCCCGCTCGCTGGTGGAGGTGCTGCTCATCATGGATGAGGACCTCACCGATGAGCAGAAATCGAAAGCCGCTTCTATCGCAGGCCGCGCACACCTGAACGCTTCCGGGGCCCGGCCCAGCGGCGATCGCATCAAGATCGCCGGCATCCTGGCCAAACATCTGCTGTTCAAGCGCGATGCGACCCGATTCGACAATGTGATCGAAGTTATCGAAGGAGAGGTCAAATTCGCAACCGGCAGAGGCATGCAGCACGACTACAGTTTCCACCACAGGCGCGACGGCGTAAACAATACGCTCTCATATGGATTGGGCTATGCCGCCACCTTTGCCGAATGGGCCGCCTATGTAGCCGATACTCGATATGCTTTCTCCCGGGAAAAGCAACAACATCTGATCGACTACTATCTCGACGGTATCTGCAGGATGATGGTGCATGGCAGATTCCCCGACCCGGGTGCAAAGAATCGCAGCATTTCGCGAAAGGGCGCACTGCATCCGAGAGGAACCACCACCATTGAGCGACTCTTGAGGACCTCGGGCTATCGCAATGAAGAACTATCGAGAATCGCCCGTATCCGCAAAGGGCGGGAAGAAGCCCCCTTGTCGCACAGCACGTTCTTCTGGCACTCCGAATACTACGCGCACCAGCGCCCTCGCTATTTCGCCTCGGTGCGCATGTTTTCCTCCCGCAACCACAACATGGAGCAACCCTACAACAGCGAAGGCCTGATGAACCATCACATGGGAGACGGAGCCAATTACATCTCCCGCACGGGCGATGAGTATCTCGACGTCGCTCCGGTATACGACTGGCAGAAGATACCGGGGACCACCGTAGTGCAGAAACCGGGCCTTCCTCCCGCCCGGGAGATCCAAAAGAGAGGAGTAACCGACTTTGTCGGAGCGGTCACCGACGGCCGATGCGGAGCCGCCGCGTTCGACTTCGAAAGTCCGCACGATCCGCTGAAGGCCAGAAAGGCCTGGTTCTTCTTCGATGATGAGTACGTGTGTTTGGGGGCCGGCGTAACCTCTTCATCGGAGCATCCTGTAGTCACGACGATCAATCAGTGTCTGCTCCGCGGTGAGGTTGTTGTGAATCACGATGGGCGGCACGACATCCTCGATCATGCAGAGCACGAAATCAAGAACGTCCGATGGGTCTGCCATGATGGCGTGGCCTATGTCTTTCCCGGGCCCGTTACTCTTAATCTCTTCAATCAGACGGCCTCCGGGAGTTGGTACAGGATCAATCGCCAGTCGGATTCACCGCGCGAGACGATCCGCAGAAATATGTTCAAGCTCTGGCTGGACCATGGGCTCCAGCCGCAGAACGCCGATTATGAATACACGGTCATCCCTTCCGCAACAAAACAGACTCTGGAGGCCTGGTCAAGCCGGGATGAAATCCGGGTCATCAGCAATACCGCCGACATCCAGGCCGTCGGACACGAAGGGCTGCATGTGTATCAGATGGTCTTCTACAGGCCCGGTAGCATACAACTTACCGAAGAACTCCAACTCACCACGTTCAGCCCCGGCATGATCATGATCGAGGCCGAAGGAGCCAACGTCGAGGCTGTCACGGTTTCCGATCCTGCCCGAAAACAGGATAGTCTGCATCTGGCAATTACAGCACGGATCCGTACGACAGGCAGGATGTGTGAGACGACCGGGGACCGGGATGCCGAAGCCACAAGAATAATCATTGACCTGCCGCAGGGTGTCTACGCGGGCCAAAGCGTGACTGTGGACCTCTGAGACGTCATCCGAGAATCCTGCTGTGCGTGCGCAGAATCCCAGACCCGGCTCACCTCACCGCAGTTCAGCGAACAATGGCTTCATCATAGATTCGCAAATCGTCGATCAATCCTTCGAAGAAAGACGTCGGGCTGAGGCTCTTGTCGGCCCCGATGTGCATGCCGCCTTCGGTGCTGCCGAGTTTCTGTGGGCTGCTGTCCGTCGCGACCGAGTTCTTGTCCACATATAGCGTGCGATGCGTGCCGTCGTACGTCAGACCGATGTAATGCCACATCCTGTCCGCTATCATTGCATCCGAAACCAGCGGCAAGCCGCCTCTACCCGACGCCTGCAGGCCGGTCATCAGCCGGCCGGATGAGTCGAACGCCAGCCAGTTCTCGCCGAAACCTCCGAGTTGCGAGAGGATTACGCCATCGTTGGCGTTCTCGGTCTTGATCCACACCCATACGCTCAACGGCCCATCACCGGGATTGAGCACGAACTCGGCGCTGAGATAGTTGCCTACGCCGTCCAAATCGATCGCGCCGCCTTTGATGCCGCCGTTCGATTGCCACGTAGGTCCGCCATGGACGGTGGCGTGATTCGAGCCGGCGCTGTCCAGCGCCACGCTGCCGACGCGTTCATCGAGCTTCCAGTGCGCTACCGGCGTATCGCTGAGCCAGTTCTGAGCGAACGCTGCGAAGTCCGGCCCGCTGACGCGTCCGCTCTGATCCAGATCCAGGCCGTTGCAGTCGTTGGTCGATCCGCAGTCCCCGCTCAGCCAGTCCTCGGCCAGCAACAGCGTGTCGCGGAAATCAACCCGGCAGTTATGATCGAAATCGCCCACGAATGTAGGGCTGTCCGACACAAGCCTGAAGACCTCCCCGTCGGCCATGTCCAGGAAATACAACTCCCCGGTTTCATCCTCGCCGAACGAAGATATCAGCTTCAGGTCGAAAGAACCCGGCTCAAGCTCTTGCGTACGATCCACGAATTCGCTCACATCGTTACCATCGTAACGAAACGACCATATCCGCGTGGTCTGATAGTCCGCGACAAAATATGTGCCCTGCAGCCCGCCGATTGCCTGGCCGCGATAGACGTAACCGCCGACCACGGCGAAACCGGTGGGGTGGGAGTATTCGTAAATCGGTGGCACCAGGCTTGGGTCGCTGCATGGCGGATTGCCTTCGGTCTGCGAAGAATCTGCGCATCGCGTGCCTTCCATGACCCGCCAGCCGTAGTTCTCTCCGCCCGGGCTCTCGGCGGCCTGGTAATCCACCTCTTCGATCTGCCCCTGGCCGACGTCCCCGATATACAGATCCCCGGTGCCACGATCGAAACCGCATCGCCATGGGTTGCGAAGACCGTAGACCCATATTTCCGGCCGGGCTCCGGGGACGTCCATGAATGGATTGTCCGGCGGGATTCCATACATGCCGGCATCGCTCGCGTCGACGTCTATCCTGAGAATCTTGCCCAACAGCGTATCAAGCGTCTGCGCGCGATTGCCCGGATCGTTACCACTGCCGCCGTCTCCCGAAGCTATGTATAGAAAACCGTCCGGTCCGAAGTCGATCCATCCACCGTTGTGGTTGCCGTATGGTTGATCGTACGAAAGGACCGTCCGGCCGCTCCCCGCATCCGCCACGTTGGGGTCCGTTGACGAGACTGCATATTCGCGAATCTCAGTCCTGCCGCTGCCGAACGATCCGCCCGTTACCGTGATGTTGACGTAGAACAGGCCATTGCTCCCGTAGTCCGGATGAAACGCCATTCCCAGCAGACCCTGCTCGTTGCCCGTAGCCAGATTGCCAATCTGCAGAAACGGAGTTGGCGCAATCGTATTGGTCTTCAGATCCATGACCCTGATTCTGCCGGCATGCTGCTCAAGAATGAAGATTCTCTTGGATCCGTCTTTGGGATAGGCGATGCCGGATGGTCTGTCCAGACCGGCCGCAAGCCGTTCGAGAGTCAACTTGCACCGCGCCGCAACGACACTGCAAAAAACAGTCGCCAGCAGGACGGCCAGTAAAAATGTAGTGTGCTTCCTCATGACTTCTCCTTCCATCACCGCACGCGGCACGTCGAAACCACCGGCGCTGTATCAGTATTCTGCTGTATTGGGTTTGTCTTGAAGTATACGACTGTAAAAACTACGTGTTTTCGTGATTCCGCCCCGCGCCTCTGAAGACGGATTCTGCTCTCTTCTATTGGCCCCAGAGCCACCCCGCTTGAAGAACCGCCAGGTCTCGCCAGTCTACAATATTGTCGCTCGCATCGAGATTGGCCCGACACGGCTGGTCCCCGCAGTCCCTGTTCCAGTTCTCTGCGAACAGTGCGAAATCAACGAAATCCACACCGTTAACGCCGTCCAGATCGTTCCGCGGAGTTGCCGCCGACTCCATCCGCTCCGGCGGACACTTGCCGTTGTCGTGCCAGAGATCGTACATCTGCTGCCCGCTGTCATCCGTGCGATTTTCATCGCGCAGGAATTCGACGAATTCCTTACTTGTGCTCTGGTAATAGAGTGTTACGTTCGCCGATCGCGCCTCGGCGGGGATGGAATACCATGTCCGATCCCAGTACTGACCGTCGGCGTATTCATATTCCACCGGTGCCCCTCCGAATTTCGCAAAGGCCGCGTTGTCAAAGCCCCGGGGCGGGATCCGATTGTCTTTGAAAACCTTGTTATTCAGCACAAAATGAAAAGACGGGCCCGCAGGCTTGTTCGCCAGGGATGCAGCCTCCGAGTCCAGGCCGGGCTTCACTTCATATACCTTCGCCTCGGCGTCTTCAGTGAGCACGCCTGTGTTCGGATCGTACGCTCCCGACTCGGACAATAGTACGCCCGTGGAATCGTAGAACCGGACGTTTAGCCACATTCGACGGCCCTCCGGATATCCGGTCGGGAGTTTGTGGCCGGTCTGGTTGGTCACAGTGACTACGAGTTTGCCTGTATCGATTAGGTACTCCAGTTCGGCCGCCTTGCCGAGCATCTCTTTCGCACGCGAGATCCCCGCTTCGACAGCCGTCTGGTTGACGTCCTCCGGATACAACTGGCCGACCAACCCGGGTACCCACGTGCTTCCGCCGGTCATATCATGCAGGGGCAGATCGGTCCGCAGCGGCGCGTCCGCAAAGCCAGCCGGATCGCAGCCGTAGCCCGTGACATCCCGCATGTGGCAGTCCTGGCATGTGGCCACGTATTCTTTGTTGCCGCCGAATTGAGGCGCATATACCCCGTTCGGAGAGTTATACTGACTGTAATACCATTCGCTGTATGTCCGCTCTATGGGGGCCAGCGCTTCGGACGAGGAATCCGCCGCGGCGGTGTCAAACGGTCCGGCCGTATAGTCGCCTTGCTCATTCTTCTCAAACACCGGATTACTGACATCATGGCACGTTCCGCAAAATGCCGCTTCTCTGTGAAACGGCGAGACCACCACGCTGTGGCCGCTGTCTGCGTCGACAAACGGACCTCGCCGTGATCCGTTGGGATCGATTACATACATGGCGGTTCCGAATGTACTCGCCGGATCCGTCAGACCTGCGAGAATGTCGGCGTCGACCGGCGGGTTGTTGACGTCGAAGATCGGATCGACCATTCGATGGCACAGATCGCATGAGACGCCGGTAGCGTCGGCCTCGAGCATGCGACTGCCGTCGGTCGGAACGGACCTGCCCCTCAGCCAGCCCCGCGGCAGATGACAACGCAGACAGATGTCGCCCGATTCAGGCACTTCCTGATTGGCTATAACCAGGTTCGCTTTGAACAGCGGGTCTCGCGACGCCAGCGCCATCATGCTGCCGCGCCAATTCGCCAGTGGTTCAACCGCCCAATCGTAGCCGCCGTGACAAACTCCGCAATCCGACGGTGCCGCGATGGGCGGTCCGCCTTCCAATGGCTGCGTGCCGGGCAGGTCAAAGTCGCGCAGCGTCGTCGGAACAGGGCTCTCGGTAAAAGGTGGGAAAACAACGAATGTCCGATCGCTTGCATCCGCACCGATGTTCAGCGCGTTATCCGTCGCCTCCACGCGCACCAGGCCCTGTGCGGTCGGCCGATTCGCCGGCACCCACGTGTATGTGCCCGAGTTGGTCAGGCCGGTGGCAATCACGTCGTAGGTCTCGCCGTCGTCGAGTGAAAGATATAGATCCACGGAGGCCACGCCGCTGGAATCCGTCGCGGTCCACTCGATTGTCGTCGCGGCGTTGGCGGTCAGGATCTCCCCGCCGTTAGGTGTGATCACGCCCACAATCGGCGGCAGCGAATCTCCGCCGGCGGTCGGCACCAGATGTTCGTAAATTCTCGCCCATGAAACGTTTCGCACCTCCATCTCGTCTGTGCCCGCCAGACCCGGAAACGTCGGCGTATTCTCGAAAGTCGCCACATCCGTAATTTCCGTCAGCGTATCGTAACCGTCCTGGTCGGGGTCGCCGGTCTCGGTCGAACGTATCGCATCGACCCGCCCGGCCGGGGTATTCGGATAGGCGCTCAATGCGTCGCGCACGGCCCGGCCGTATGGATTGCGTGTGCCGCCGCCTTCGAAATTGTAGTGGCACGCTCCGCAGTGTTCGGCCCCGTCGCCGATGGCATCCAGTATCGAGCCGACCGCGGAAGGATATGCGGCGAAGAAATCCTGGCGAATCTGCGGCCTGCCGGAGGCCGTTCGCGGCCATAGGACAATGATCATCGCTGCGAACGTAACGGCCAAAGCGGCCGAGCTCCATGTGCCGCAGCCGGGCCGACAAAACACCTGCACAGCGGCGTCTTGCCCTGAAGCACGCCGTGCGCATAGCGCCGCTTGCGACACCAGGGGCGGGAGACGGTGAGATTCCATTCTCCTCCATATTGCTGCGATGCTCATCGTAGTGCCTGTGGACAAGAAGACAAAGCAGGATTCTTCCGACGCAATAGTATACCACACTGGCAGAGTATGTCTACGATAAAGGACGCCTCGCTGACTCCGTCAGATCAATCCATTCGAATCCCGGATGCGCACCTTCGAAGCAAACGGGTCGCAAATAGAGTGAACAGTGTATCCGCCCTCAGCGACACTATTTGCATGACCTGCCCCCGAAATTCACTGCAGATATGACAGTGCTTCTGGAGAGCAAAAAAACTGAATTGTGCGATATTTTTGTTGCTTGACAAGGCGTCACGAATTCTCCATAGTCGGCGTCGAACGAAATGTCATTGGAAAGGGGGTACTATGGAAGTACGCATAGAAGACACCTGTACGGCTTGCGGGCTTTGCGTGGACACCTGTCCGGAGGTATTCGAGATGGGCAACGACATGGCGGAGGTTATCGTCGATGATGTGCCCGTGGAATTCGAGGATGCGGTGGAGCAGGCGGCTGACGAGTGTCCGGTCGAAGCCATTATCGTGGAAGACTGACCGTGCAAAGGCCCGCCCGGCTCCTGTGCAATATGTTGTCGTGGCAGACCGGCGCCTCTCGCCCGTGTCTATAAACACCGCGAGGCGGACATCAACCGCTCATCATATGGGCGCCCGGCGGCGATGGGAGCGAATGCCGGAATCGATCATTTCAACGGGGAAGACTCCAGCAACGCAAGCGCGTCATGCCGACAGTTCCCTGCCTTTGTCGTGTGCCCGGCGGATGCCTGCGACAATCGTTTCGGGCATCTTGCCGTCTGCAAAGGTCTTCAGGGCGGCTTCGGTTGTGCCCCCCGGCGAGGTTACCTTCATGCGAAGTTCGGCGGGTGTCTCGCCACCTTCGTCCGCTTTGCAGGCCAGCAGCGCGGCGCCTTTTGCAGTCTGGAGGACAAGGTCTTTGGCGGTGTCCGGAGCCAGACCCAGTTGCACGCCCGCTTCGATCATCTGTTCCATAAGCAGGAAGAAATAGGCCGGGCCGCTGCCGCTCACCGCGGTGACCGCATCGATTAGGTCTTCATCATCCACGACCACGACTTTTCCGACCGACGCCAGGATAGTCTCAATCGTCTCAAGCACGCCCCTGGCCTGTGCATTGGCGTACAGTCCGGAGGCTCCCTCGCCTATCAGAGCGGGCGTATTCGGCATGACGCGCGCGATCGGGATCTCACCCAGTGCCGCTGCAATGCGACCGATCTTGATGCCGGCGGCGATGGAGATGACGAGTTTGTTTACAGTCACCGCCTCTGCGATACTGCCGAGGACATCGCCGATGACCTGCGGTTTGACGCTCAGAACCACGATGTCCGCCCGGGATGCCAGATCGTAATTGTCCCTGGTGGCGGTGACGCCGTACTGCTGGCTGATCGCATCGAGTCGGTCGCTGCGAATGTCACTGATCAGAACGTGCCGCGGTTCGTATTTGCCCGCCGAGATGATTCCTTTGATGAGGGCTTCGGCCATATTGCCTGCACCGACGAAGCCGATCGTGTCCATGTCTTTTTCTCCTTGTTGGCGGCCGCCGAGGACCTTAGAATGTCGAGCACTCAACAATTGCCGTGAATGTTAGGTGCGTATCGGGAGAAATGCAATGCAAAAACAAGTCGACTACGCAAAGGCCGTCAAACGCAAATACCCCGAACAGGTGGTGATTGCGATTGCCAAAGACCGCAATGGAAAGGCCAATCCGATTACGCTGGGCTGGACGATGATCGCATCGCACGAACCGCCCATGATGGCGATTGCGGTCGCCAAGACACACTACTCGGTCCAGGCAATCGAATATGCGCGGTCCTTTACAGTGGCATTCCCCGCGGAGGATATGGCCGACGCGGCACTGTTCTTCGGATCCAGATCGGGCCGCGAGGTGGATAAGTTTGCCGAATTCGAGTGCGCAACCGCCCCGGCCGCCGAGATCGACTCGGTGCTGCTGAGCGATGCGGCTGCAAATTTCGAGTGTACGCTCGAATCACACATGATAGCCGGCGATCACGTCATCTATGTAGGCAATGTCGTGGCGGCTCACGTCAATACCGAATCGCTCGAACGCCTCTACACCGTCGGTCCCGGCCACAAGCTTGGTGGAGTTGACGCGAAATAGCAAACGCACGCCGGGCAATCAGACTGTCGCGCAACGCGATCTTCTGTCATGGCCCATATCTGCAAGGCGCGAAATTCACGGGCGACATGTTTTCGCTGGAACCGAACCACGCACACGTGCGTATGCAAAGGAGCGGTCAGTCATGCGGCCGCACAGGCTTGGGCGGTATCGCCCGCGCGACAACTAATGATTAGCGTTCATCGGCAGTCGCAAATGCGGCTGACCGATTCGCTCTTTGTTGAATTTTACATCAATTCTCGAACATCCTGCCGACGATCCGGGGGGTACGGACCACCGGCGGAATGGAAAGGCAGGTGATCACCATGGCAAAGCAACAGACTCTCAACAAGGTCAACGGAATCGACATGGAGATCCTCCACAAGACCGTCAGCGCGATCGAGCAGGACCCGGAACTGGGCAAGTGCAGATTCCGGGCCAGAAATCGCTGGATCGACGCGAACCACAACTGCACAAAGATCACGGGCTTCTACGGAGCGAAACAGGAACACGAGCACAAGCAACCCTTCGAACTGCACGCAGACGAGCCGCCGATCCTTGCCGGCCAGGACCAGGGAGCGAACCCCGTCGAGCATCTGCTCAACGCGTTGGCAGGATGCGTGACGACGAGTATGGTGGCCCACGCTGCGGTTAGAGGCATCCATATCGAGGAGTTGGAATCGGAGTTGGAAGGCGATATCGATCTCCGCGGCTTCCTCGGTCTGGATAGCGACGTCCCGAAAGGGTACACGAACATTCGTATCAAGTTCAGGCTAAAAGCGGACGTTGACAATATGGAGCGGCTCAAGAAGCTGACGGAGTTCTCGCCTGTGTACAATACGATCACGCACGGGGCGAAGGTGGATATCGAGGTGGAGCCCAAATAGGCACGTTCCCGGTCATTACTTCGCCGGAAAAAGCAGCAGCTTGATTGCTACGGCCAGGAGAAAGGCCCCGATGACCTGGCGAAAACGGTGCTGGGGTATCTTGTCGACGACTCTCTTGGCGAGCTTTGCTCCGACCAGAGAAGCCGGAATGAACACGAGCATACCCCAGAGCAAGAGTGTTTCGAGCCGCGTTCCTTCTGCGACATAGGTGATCAGGCGGGTGGTATCCACGACGATCGCGATGGCGCCCGCCGTCGCGATATAGACGGACTTGGGCAAATCGAACGCCGAGAGGAACATTCCACGCACCGCACCGCCGATGCCGAAGACCCCCGCCATGAAACCCGAGGCCGCTCCGCCTGCTGCCGCTGTGGCCGTGCCCTGGGGGATCTTGAACGATTCCTTGAAGAACAGCAGCACGACGTACCCGATCAAAACAATCGCCAGAATGCGGGATAGCAGTGTGTGCGAGACGTTGAAGACAAGCGAGGCCCCCACGAAACTCGCGGCGATGCCCGGCAGGCCGAAGGCGATAATGAGCCTCCAGCGGATGCCGCCGCGAAAAAGCAGCACCTTCCAGAGATTGCCGAACCAGTGGATAACGCCGACGAACAGCAGAGTCTGGGGCACCGGATAAAAGAGCAGAAGGATGGGAACCATGATGGTGGAGGTGCCGAAGCCGGTAATGGTCCCCACGCCGCCTGCAATCACGACCAGAATGGCCAGCGGGATTATTTCCATATCGGCTCTTCCTTTGGCGACGACATAAACGACATATTCCACATAGCCGGACCGCCGTCACATCCTACATCGACGGCCCGAACATATCATACGAATCCTCACGAGATCAAGATCGATTCAGGACAGGCACAAAATACCGCTCGAGCCTAGCCCTCGCTGCACTGAATCGGGGATGCCGGGAGATAGCTCGCTTCGGCCGATGCCCCGGCCAGCACCTCAACGGGGCAAGCTTGTGAATTCATCTCGAATTCTTGACGAAGTATAAGAGCGCTCTTAGACTGTGCGCAGAAGTTCGCTATTCGAACGGCGATGGTGTTTGGGTACGTTTCGAGGTGATGGCATGAAGCTGGAAATGCGTGGCGATATGCGGATGGAGCAGCGAATGAAGCTCGCTCCGCATATGATCCAGTCCATGGAGATTCTCCAGCTCCCTATCCTCGCGCTGCAGGAACGCATCGAGCAGGAACTCAACAGCAATCCCGTCCTGGAGGTCGAGGAATCGGTAGATGCCGACGAGCGGTCCGGAACCGACGAACATGTCGATGAGACCGAATTCGACGAAAAGGACATGGTCGTTGATAACGAGAACGACAATGTCGAGGACTTCAATCGCCTCGATAGTCTGGGAGACAGTTACGATGAATACGTGGCGCAGGCGGCCCCCATGCCCTCGCGGGCCCGCCAGGACGAGCCCGATCCGAAACTGGAGGCGATGAAGAACGCCCCGGCCCCGCAGCAGTCGCTGAACGAACACTTGACTGAGCAGTGGCGGCTGGTCGAGGCCGACGAAGGCGTGAAGAACGCCGGCCAGGCCATCATCGACTATCTCGACGACCGTGGCTTCCTGACCGTACAACTCGAGCAACTCTACAGCAGGGACCGAACCGACTTCTCGCTCGACGATCTGTATGAGGCGATTGAATTGGTCCAGCAACTCGAACCCACGGGTGTCGGTGCGCGGGATTTGAAGGAGTGCCTTCTGATTCAACTGCGCCAGAGCGGCGATGACACACAGTTCGAGCAACAACTCGTCAGCGAGCACATGAAGGCCCTGTTGGAGAATCGGCTGCCCGAGATTGCGCGAAAGATGGAGTGCAGCATTGAGGACATCAACGCCGCGATCAAACGGCTGAGCAAGCTGGATACCTCGCCCGGCCTGCAGATTGGTGCCGAGCGGAATCATGCGATCACGGCCGACGTGATCGTGGAGGAAGCCGACGATGGCGATTACCTCGTCCGATTGGCGGATTCCGATCTGCCGAGCCTGCGGGTCAGCGATTACTACGCCGGCATGGCGAACGATACGCGGATCGGAGACCGAACCCGGAAATTCCTCCAGCACAACATTCGTTCGGCCCAGTGGATCATCGACGCAATCGAACAGCGCAGAAACACGCTCCTGCGCGTGACGCGGTCCATCGTCAGGTATCAGAGAGACTTTTTCGACAAAGGCGAACTGTATCTGCGGCCCCTGCCTATGGCGACGGTGGCCGACGACGTCGGTGTGCACCTGGCGACCGTCTCGCGCGCCGTCTCGGGCAAATACGTGCAGTGCGATTGGGGCGTTCTGCCACTCCGCAAGTTCTTCAGCGGCGGAACGGAAGACACCAGCGGCGAGGCCCTGAGCTGGGAGGCCGTGCGGGCCAAGCTCCAGCAGATCATCGACTCCGAGGACAAACGCAACCCGCTCAGCGATGATCAGATTCGCCGGAAGCTGGCCGAGATGGGGATCGAGAACCTCGCCCGCCGAACCGTAGCAAAGTACCGCAAACTGATGGATATACCGGCGGCGAGATTTCGGAAGAAGTACTGAGGAACATGTGAACCATTTCGAGACCTCTTGCCGAACCAGAGCGCAAGATCATTAACCCGCAATGAGGGAGGAAATGCTCCCGGTCTTGTCGAAATTCCAGGCTCTCTGCTCGATGCTGTTTGGTCTTTTGGCTGTATTGTTCCTGTCGAAAGCTCTATTCCTGAATGCTGAACAGATTCTCCGCGGGATGTATCATTACTCGCCAAATGGCTGGCCCTCAAGCGAAATGATATCAGACAAGGCCGACCTGTCTTCCGCGAAACATACGACTGGCATATCCAATCAAGGTTCTCTTGAGGGCTTCACGATGTCGTCCTTGACCGGGGAGTATTCGGCTCGTTCTCCCTTGTTGCCTTCGAGCTCTACGTTCTTGAAGTAGCACTTGATCCCCGTGCCGTCCTGGATGATCGGCGTGTTCTGGAGATGGTAGTGCAGGTGCGGCTCCGAGGAGTTGCCTGAATTGCCGCACTCGCCCAGCAGTTGCCCCGCCTTGACGCGATCTCCGACCTCGACCACGATCGATCCCTGCTTGAAGTGCGCGAGCACGGAGACCTCGTGCCGACTGTGGCTGACGAAAACGGCGTTGCCCAGGGCGGAGTACGGATTCATCGAGCCCGGCTTGTTGTCGCGGACGCCCCTGATAACGTCGGTCACAACCCCGTCGGCCGGAGCGACGATGTCCCTTCCGAAGGCGTAGTAGTCCTCGTTTCGATCCGTGCGTCCCCGGCGGGTCCGCCCCGCATCATCAACGCCGAGAAAATCAAAGGCGAATCTCTGATTGCGCACTTCGTGGTGCCGGTTGAGCGCCTTGGTATCCCCGCCCCACGAGACGATCCATCGACCGTCGAAGGGCAGACGCAGCGGCGTGCGATTCCTCTCGTGCACGGGCGGTCCCGGTTTGTGGGCGGTCATTCGCAGACCGATGATCTCGTCCCCGTCGTTCAGCCAGAGATCAAGATCGAGTTTCCCGCGTTCGCAATCGGCCACAAACGAAGCCTGGATGGCGGACTTGACCCAGGCTTCATCCAATTCTTCAATCCGGCCGTAGCGCCTGGAGATGGTCCCAAAGAAACGCTTGTTCTTCTCCAGCGGCATGAAATCCCGCATGCTCGGGCTGAACTGACTGTCGATGGCCTGGTGCCTGGCGGCGTTGATATTGCCGACCAGACGTCGAGCGACCTTCTCAAACCGTTCGGCTTCCAACTGATCGGCGACGGCTACACCGACGATGGCGAGAGTCATTGCTGTCAGGGCCGCATACTTCTTCATAGGGTCGGTTCCTTTCAGTCGTCGCAACCTTCTTAACGGCCGCCTCCGCAGGCGGGCAGCGCATTGCATCGTCAACCGTGCGTACTGTTCCCGTGCGTTGCGCCCGGCTTCGTGCGATGTTTTTGATTATAGAGATGACATAGCTGCAGAGCAAGCCGCATACCGCCTCGGGGCGCCGTGCAGGTCCATTTTCACCTTGCATGGGCGGGTCTCGCCCGCTACAATGCACAGCCTGCCTGACGGCTCGGCATATTCGGCCTGAGCGTCATTCTTACAGGATTTTTGACTCCTTCAAATACGGAAAGATTGTTGTGTTTGATTCACTGACAGAAAAACTCAACTCGGTTTTTCGAGGGCTTTCGGGCAAGGGAAAGATCACCGAGGCGAACGTCTCCGATGCGATGCGCGGCGTGCGCAAGGCACTCCTGGAGGCGGACGTCAACTATCACGTGGTCAAGCAGTTCTGCAAGGACGTCCAGGAAGCGGCGATGGGGGCGGAGGTTATCAAGAGCCTCCACCCGGGCCAGGTGATGATCAAGATCGTTAACGACGAGCTGACCAAGCTCATGGGGCCGGTCGACACACGAATCTACTATGTCTCGCCCGGACCGACCGTCATCATGCTCGCTGGCCTGCAGGGCTGCGGCAAGACGACGACCGCGGCCAAACTCGCTAAGTACCTCGTATCCAAGGACAAACGACCGCTGATGGTGGCTGACGACCTGCAAAGGCCCGCGGCCATCGAGCAGTTGAAGGTGCTCGGAGAGCAGATCGATGTGGACGTATATACCGAGCAGAGCAAAGACGCGGTCAAGGTCGCGAAAAACGCGCTCAAGTACGCCAAAGAACGCAGCTTCGACGTGGTCCTGATCGATACGGCCGGTCGTCTCCACATCGATGAGGAGATGATGAGCGAAGTGGCCAACGTCGCCAAAGCGGTGACGCCGCACCAGATCTATCTGGTGTGCGACGCAATGACCGGCCAGGACGCAGTCAACTCGGCGAAAGAATTCAACGAACGGCTCGAACTCGACGGCGTAATCCTGACCAAATTGGACGGCGATGCACGCGGCGGCGCAGCCCTCAGCGTCAAGGCCGTCACCGGTAAGCCCATCAAGTTCATCGGCGTCGGCGAGAAGCTCGGTAAGATCGAGGAATTCCACCCGGATCGAATGGCCGGCCGAATCCTGGGCATGGGCGATGTCGTCACGCTGGTGGAAAAAGCGCAGGAGCAGTTCGAGGAGGAAGAGGCCGCCAAAATGCAGCAGAAGCTCGCCAAAGGCAGCTTCGGCTTCGACGATTTTCTAAAGCAGATGCAGGCGGTCAAAAAGATGGGCGGGATAAAGGACATGCTCAAGCTGATGCCCGGAATGGGCAGCCAGTTGAAGGATATCGACATGGACGCCGCCGACATGACGCAGATGGAGGCCATCGTGCGCTCCATGACGCAGCAGGAACGGCGCAATCCCGACGTGATCGACTCTTCGCGACGCCGCCGGATTGCGGCCGGCTCGGGCGTGCAGCCGCACGATGTCTCAGGCCTCGTCAAGACATTCGTGCGAAGCAGGGACATGATCAAGGCCCTCAGCGGGGGTAGTTTTGGCGGACTAAAGTCGCTCTTCTCCGGCGGATTCAACATGAACGCGATGAGCCAGATGATGGCGGGCGGCAAGAAGATCAAACAGCGGTCCAAGCGCAAGCGAAAAATCCGTAGGCGCGGAAAGATAAAGAAACGTCGCTGAGTCGATATGCGGTCTTCAGAATACAGGCATGCTGTGCATCAGCCGCAACGGATACAAGCGGGAGGTAAACCGATTATGAGAAAACAAGTCCTTGGTCGTCGACGGTTCCTGAATATGGCCGGCAGGGCCGTGGCCGGCGGTATGGTGCTGGGCTGTGGCAACCGTGTCAGATCAGGGCGTGCCGAAGCCGCTCGAAAGGCCGCCAAACCCAACTTCATCGTGATCTTCTGTGACGATCTGGGATACGGGGATATCGGCTGCTTCGGCTCGACCAAACACCGCACGCCCAACCTCGATGGCATGGCGAAAGAGGGAATGCGATTCACCAGTTTCTATGTCACCAGCGGTGTCTGCACGCCTTCGCGTTCGAGTCTGATGACCGGCTGCTATCCGCGCCGGGTGAACATGCACGAGAATGAGCACAATCAGTGGGTCCTCTTTCCCCTCAACAAAAAGGGGCTCAATCCCGAGGAGATTACCATTGCCGAAGTGCTCAGGAAAGAGGGCTATGCCACCGCGTGCGTGGGCAAATGGCATCTCGGCGATCAGCCGAAGTTCCTGCCGACCAGACAGGGGTTCGATTACTACTATGGCATACCGTACAGCAACGATATGGGCGGCAGGCCGAACAATCCGAAGGACAAACGTCCCCCGTTGCCGCTCCTGCGCAACGAAAAAGTCATCGAAGCCCCGGCTGAACAGGAAACCCTCACCAAACGCTACACACAGGAGGTGATCCGCTTTATCACCGAGCACAAAGACCAGCCGTTCTTCGTCTATCTGCCGCACACCATGCCCCATAACCCCGTGCACGCCAGTGATGCTTTTCGGGGCGGCAGCAGCAACGGCCGCTACGGCGACGCCGTGGAGGAAATCGACTGGTCAGCCGGCCGGATTCTCGAAGCCGTCAGGCAGCTCGGCCTCGATAACAACACACTCGTGCTCTTTACCTCGGACAATGGCGCTGCAAGCCGATGGGGCGGTGGTAATGGACCCCTCCGCGGCGGCAAAGGCAGCACGTGGGAAGGCGGCATGCGCGAACCCTGTATTGTGCGATGGCCCGGACGCATTCCCGCCGGCAAAACCTGCGATGAGCTGACCTGTACGATGGACCTCATGCCGACCTTCGCCGGACTGGCCGGCACGGAACCGCCGCAGGACCGCATCATCGATGGCAAGGACATCTGGCCGTTGATGGCCGGGCAAAAAGGTGCAGATTCGCCGCACGAAGCCTTCTACTACTATCATACCAGCCAGTTGCAGGCCGTTCGCAGCGGAAAATGGAAACTGCACCTCCCCATCAAGTCGAAGAAGAAAGGCTGGAGCGGTACGGAATCCCATGTGGCGGTTGCCTTGTACGATCTGGAGGCGGACATCGCAGAGCGCAATAACGTCGCGGACAAACATCCCGAAGTCGTCCAACGTCTGCTTGCTCTGGCCGAGAAGGCGCGAAAAGACCTCGGCGATGTCGGCATCGAAGGCGCCGGACAGCGCCCCGCAGGCTGGGTCGATAATCCCAAACCTCTGGTAATGTCGTCGGATTAAGCAGGTACGAAAAAGCCATGGCACAGACCGACGAGAAGAATCCAGCGGACGGGATAACGGTTGCCGATTATCTGGAAAAGGTCGCGCGGTTTTCGGGCAACGATTACGGCAGGCTCGTGCGCGATCAGTTCCGCGACATCGAGGGAGCGAGCGAACTGGCCATGCTGGCCTGTCCCAGTGCTGAGGAGTTGCAGCAATTACGCCGGGCCGTGGCCATTATGACGCCGGCTGAAAAACAGCACGCCGCCAACCTTTCCGATTCGCAGACTCAGAGCATTGCCGAAGATGCCGGTTGCGACCCGGCTAATCTTGCCATCTTTCTCAACGGCTACGCCCTCGAATGCCGCAAGCAGCGGTAGAAGCGTTCGGACCAGGCCGAAATATGCACGAAAATTGCGGCTTTTCCTTGTTTTTCCGCGATCCCGGGCGGATATTTGGCTCGACAGGACCTGTGGAAGTGCATATAATACCCAACTTTGCCGCCCGACGGCATTTGAGCATATTAACGCGTTTCGCGACAAATAACAGAAGGTCGCGGATATTCATCATAGATTGAAAGGACAGAAGCGATGGCAGTCAAAATCAGAATGACCAGAATCGGCAGGCGGCATCGGCCGTTCTTCAGGATCAACGCGGTGGATTCGCGCAATCCCCGCAACGGCAAGGTGATCGAGAAACTCGGACACTTCGATCCGCTGGAGAAGGATACCGAAAAGCAGGTGGTGCTCGACAAGGAGCGTGTGCGATACTGGCTGGATAATGGGGCGATCGCATCGGCGACCGTGGCTCAGATTATCGGCAGATTCGGCATCCAGAGCAAGCACGCCGAACACAAGGCCGCGCGCCGGGCCAAAGCCCGGGCCATCGCTGCCAGCAAGGGCAAACTGTTCAACAAGGCCCAGAAAATAGCGGTCCAGAAGGCCGAAGAAAAAGCCAAAGAAGAGGCGGAGGCTGCGAAGAAGGCGGAGGAGGAAAAGGCCAAGGCGGACGCCGAAGCGGCGAAAAAAGCCGAAGAAGAAAAGGCCAAGGCCGCAGAGGCCGAAGCCGCCAGGAAGGAAGAAGAAGCCAAAGCCGAAGAGGCAAAGAAGGCACAGGACGATAAGGCCGAAGAAGCCAAGGCTCAGGAAGAAAAGCCCGAGCAAGACGCTCAACCGGCAGAGGCTGGGAAGACCGAAGAGCCCAAAGCAGAAGCAAAGCCCGCGGAAACGGAAAAGCCTGAAGACGCCGAACAGGCGGCCGAAGCTGAGGACGAAGAGAAGTCCGAATCTTGACGGTGGGCGCGGCCCGGCACGCGATAACTCGATAGCGGCCGCCCGTGCGCAAAAACATGTGCAAATCCTGGTGCGAGGCGCATTCCGCGCGTTTTTCGTTTGCATAGCGGCTTGATGTGCACAATACTTGGCGGCCGGTCGGTCGAAACGTCTGAAGTGGTCGGCAGCCGAGCAGGGTTCTGAATATGAGAATTGACGTTCTCACGCTTTTTCCTCAATTCTTCGAGTCACCTCTGAGTTGCTCGATCGTACATCGTGCGCAGCAGGCGCGGCTTGTGGAGATATCTCTGACCGATATCCGCGACTTCGCGCCCGATAGCTACCGCAAAGTGGACGACAAGCCGTATGGCGGAGGACCGGGAATGGTAATGATGCCCGGCCCCGTGTTCGACTGTTTCGAGCACGTGCGGCGACTTTGCGAGCAGCCGGGACGCCCGATACTCTTGACCCCTCAGGGCCGTCGGTTCGATCAGCAAACGGCACTCGAATTGAGCAGGGAGGACCGGCTGATCCTTGTCACAGGCCGCTATGAGGGCTTCGACGAACGCATTCGCGAAGGACTGGGAGCCGAAGAAGTGTCGGTCGGTGATTACGTCCTCAACGGAGGTGAACCTGCCGCACTGGTCATTATTGACGCAGTGGTTCGACTCTTGCCCGGTGCACTCGGCGACGAAGACTCTGCCAAAGACGATTCCTTCAGTACCGGGCTGCTGGAATATCCGCAATACACCCGTCCCGAGGTCTTTCGCGGGATGCAGGTTCCCGATATTCTCCTCAGTGGAGATCACGGAAAGATCGAGCAGTGGCGGCGCGAGCAGGCCGTGGATCGCACGCGCCGGCGTCGTCCCGATCTGTTGGAGGGCTCCTGACCGGAGCACATGAATGAACGAGAAAACGGAAGTACTGAGTGGCCATGCAACACGCAAATCAAAACACACCTTAGCAACGATCAAGTCATTGGGCCCGGTGCCTGATCTCGAACCGTACGTTCAACCGGACTGGTGGCGCAGCGTATTCAACTCTCTCTATCTCAAGACGGACGCCGACGTAGTGGACGATCCCCAACTGACGGCGCGGGAAGTGGATATGTTCTCGGAGATACTGGGCCTCTCGTCCGAGACAAAGATCCTGGATCTATGCTGCGGCCAGGGACGCATTACTTGCGAACTTGCTCGCCGGGGTTTTGCCGGCGCCGAAGGGATGGATCGTTCTCGCTATCTGATCCAGAAGGCCAGGACGCAATGTAAGAAGGAAGGACTCGCACTGCGCTTTCGGGAGGGCGATGCCCGCAAACTGCCGTACCAGACCGACACCTTCGATGTGGTGATGATACTCGGCAACAGCTTCGGATATTTCGAGAGCCACCGTGATGACATTCGCGTGCTCAGGGAAGTCTCCCGGGTGCTCAAGCCGTGGGGCAGGTTGCTGATCGACGCCGCCGACGGTGAGTATCTGCGCAGGCGCTTCGCGCCGCGTTCCTGGGAGTGGATTGACAGGAACTACTTCGTTTGTCGTGAGCGCTCGCTGTCGAGCGACAGACAGCAACTGATCTCGCGCGAGGTTATCACGCATGTAAGCAAAGGCGTGATTGCGGACCAGTTCTACGCCGAACGCCTGTATACCAAAAAGGACTTCGAACAGATATTGCAGGAAGCCGGCTTCTCCTCCGTTCAGTTCCAGGGACAGATACTGACGGACTCGCAGCGAAATCAGGATCTGGGCATGATGGCCCGCCGCATTATCCTCACGGCCCAGGTGCGCAAAGACTGGACGCCCCGGAAACATAAGAAGGGCCTCAAGCGGGTGACGGTGCTGTTCGGCGATCCATCCAAGCCTGACCCGCTCAAACCCTCGGCCGTGTTTGATGAGGACGATTTCTACACGATCGATCAGTTGAAAAGTGCGCTTCACTCGCTGGAAGACTACCGGTACACCTACCTGACGAATCATGACACGGTCTTTCACGATCTGATTAAGGCCGCCCCTCGAACGGACCTGGTGTTCAACCTGTGCGACGAGGGCTACAGCAACGATCCCCGAAAGGAACTGCATGTGCCGGCGATGCTCGAAGTACTCGGCATACCCTATACGGGCGGCGGGCCTCAGTGCCTGGCATTCTGCTACGACAAGTCGCTGGTTCGCGGCGTAGCCAAGGAGATGGACATCCCCGTGCCCGAGGCGTTCTTCATTCGCCCCGAAGACAGCACGTTCGAACTGCCGTTCCCCTTCCCCGTCATCGTCAAGCCCAACTTCGGCGATTCCAGCTTCGGCATTACCCGGACCAGCGTTGCCAGCAGTGCCGAGGAACTCGTCAATGCGGTCTCGGATATACGCGACAAGCTTGGATACGAAAAACCGATGCTGGTCGAGGAACTGCTGACCGGTAAGGATCTTACCGTCGGTATCATCGGCAACCCGCCCGACGCGTATACGGTCTTGCCGATTACCGAGGAGGACTACTCGGCGCTGCCGCCCGATCTGCCGCGTATCTGCGGTTATGAGGCCAAGTGGGATCCTGATTCGCCGTATGCACGGATCGTTTCGGTTCCGGCCAATCTTCCCGAAGAGGTCGAAAAACTCATCGTGGAATGTTCGCTCAAACTGTTCGTGCGGTTGGAATGCCGCGACTATGCGCGTTTCGACTGGCGGCTGGACGCAAACGACAATCCGAAGATACTGGAGGTGAATCCGAATCCGGGCTGGTGCTGGGACGGGCATCTGGCTAAAATGGCAAAGTTCGCCGACGTCTCCTATGCGGAAATGTTGAGGGCGATCCTCGGTGCGGCCGAACAACGCCTGGGCGTCGCTTCGGGTAACGGTGAGAAGGCCTGAGCGGCCTGCCTGTCGCAAGTCGTGCGAGTATTTCCTTTGGCGGGCCCGAAAGTCCCCGCAGTGATGCAGGGCGCCAGCCTCCAGCCTCTGCTCGATGGCGATAGGCAAAAGTGGCGCGATGAGTTCTACTCCGAGCATCCGTTCGAGCCCAGGGCCATCGCCAAAAGCGAAGCGGTCCGCACCGAGCGATGGAAGTACATGCGATATCCCGAACAGGACACCGAGACCCTGTTCGATCTGAAGAACGATCCGCAGGAGGTTCGCGATTTGTCCGGAGATCCGAAGCATCGCAAGCACTCAACGGCCTTGCACAAGCGATGTGACATGCTGGGGCAGCATGTTCGGGGTGGATAGGTAGGTTGGGCAAGCGGTTGTCGCCCCGCTGTCCAATTTAATTGACGGATCGAGTCGGAAAATGCGCTTGCCTTGCGAACAAAAATCGCTGTGCCCGCGTATGTCGTGATGAGAGTTCCCGGCTCTTTGTATACTGGTGCGGTGGTTGGATGATCGAGCGGGGGCGCAACATTTCCTCTGGGAGATGCACAATGCAGTGCGCAAACTGTGGGAAGGTGAATCAAAGCGATCCGCAGCTATGCCCGTCCTGTGGCCATTCACTGTCCCTAATTTCTCCCGTGCACGTACGAGTAAGCTCAGTAGCAATCGCCGCGACGATCTTCGCCGCGGCCGCCATCATAGGTTTCGTCACGTTTTTAGCCGCAGGAGGTGCATCTCGAGTTCCTCGCGCTCCTCTCGCTTCCAACATGGGGGCGATAGTCTCTTCTGTAGCAGGTCTTATCGCGATAGTGCTGGGTATTGCTGGGATCGCATCAATATGGCAGAGTGGGGGCCGCCGCACAGGAATGGTATTTGCTTTCTTCGCATTCCTTACACCAATGTGCCTCTTTGGGCTGGTCGCTGCATACGCCATGATATCGAATATTGGAGCGACTGCAGACGGGGCAGTCTGTGGCACCAATTTGTCGGGTATAGGCAAAGCGATCTTGATTTATGCCAATGATTTCCGCGGTGAGTTCCCGCGGGCGGGCGGTAATAAGACCCGCTGGACCGGTCGCACTCCGAACTGGGCCGCAAAGGATCGCAACGAAGCCTTCGGATTGAACGAAGGGCAAGGCCAGACCGCTATCGCAGCCAGCCTGTACCTCTTGGTCAAATACGCCGAGGCAACACCCAAGACCTTCGTATGCCCGGGCGACAAAGGCACAACCGAACTGATCCCACGCAAGTACGGCGCCGCCGACCGAGATCTGATTGACCTCTGGGACTTCGGGCCCAATCCCGCAAAGCACTGCAGCTACTCATATCACATGCCGTACGGGAAATACGCCCTGACTTCCTCCAGCAATCCGGATATGCCCGTCGCGGCTGACCGTAATCCCTTGCAGGACGGTCCGTTCAAAAAGGCCAAGGATTTCAAGAGATTCTCATGGAGGGACAGGGAGTCCGCGAAGTACGGCAATGCCTACGCGCACGAAAACGAAGGACAGTGGGTCCTCTTCGTCGACGGGCACGTGGAGTTTCGAAAAACACCGACCTGTGGCCTCAACGAGGACAACATCTACACCATCCAGGATGGTAACGATATCAAGATCGGAACGGCCCCCACAATCGGCAGCGAGCCCGCCAACAGGCATGATTCGCTGCTCGTCACCGACGGCGCCGGAGATGCATCGAACCGGTAAGCGAAAGAGCATCATGAAGTGTGCCAATTGTGGCAAAGACCATGCTGACGGGACAGCCGTGTGTGTGCACGGCAGGTCGGATTTATCTCGACATTCGACGGTCGGGTCCCGTACCAGTCGTCTGGCTGTGATCTCCTGCGCCCTCGGCGTCTTCTGCGTAATTGAATTGTTGGTCGTCCTGGCTGCGGACTTGGGGGATCTGGGGCCTCTATTTTCCGTGCTGGGCATCGTGGGGCTAATGATCGCTATAGTATCAGGTATAGTCAGTTTCATACTGATCGGCGCAGGCGCCGGCAGACTTGGAGGCAGAGGCTTTGCAGTGATCGGCATTGGTGCTCCTTTAGCCTTGCTCGTCTGGGGCATCATCGCTGTAACATTCCTCCCCGTTAGATGCACAGCGTTCAGGATGGTCTGCGGAACAAACCTTTCAGGAATAGGCAAGGCGATGTTGATTTACGCCAATGATTTCCGCGGCGAGTTCCCTCGGGCCGCCGGGACAAACGGCCGCTGGACCCCCACGACCCCGAACTGGAACGCACGTGATCGAGACGCCGCATACGACCTTAAGCCCGACGGTTCCGTCGGTCGGGCGAGCATAACTGCCAGCCTGTATCTACTCATCAAGTACACGGACGTAACGCCTGATTCCTTTGTCTGTAATAAAGACGATGGGACCCGCGAATTCGACCCCGCCGAATACCGCTCGGGTCGAGAACCATTTGAGTTGTGGGACTTCGGCCTCAGGCCGCAAGTGCATTGCAGTTATGCGTACCACATGCCCTACGGCCGGTACGCCTTGAAAACATCCGACAATGAACGACTCGCAGTTGCAGCCGATCGCAATCCGTTTCAACCAGGTCCCTTTCATAAGGCCAAAGACCTCTCCCGGTTTTCTTTCGAGAGCCGAGAGACTGTCTACCGGGGCAATGCCTATGCTCACGGAAATCAGGGCCAAAACGTTCTCTTCCTCGACAGCCATGTCACCTTCTCGCAGACCCCGGCCTGCGGCATCGACGGGGACAACATTTACACCATCCAGGATGGTAACGATATCAAGATCGGAACGGCCCCCACAATCGGCAGCCACCCCGCCAAAAAGCTGGATTCGCTGCTCGTCACCGACGGCGCCGGCAGCGACGCCGATTAGCACTTCCAATCGTTCCCCATTTGTTTCATAATGGAACCACACCCGCCCCGCGCGGGCGTCCGGCAGCGTATCAGATGGTAAGGAAGGCGACAATGGGAATGAATCGACGGCGATTTCTAAGGCTTGCGGCCGGCGGCACTCTCGGCGTAATTGCCGGCCGGCCCGGTCATCTCCCCGCAGACACGCAAAGCAGGCACAGCAAACCCAACATGCTGTTTATCATGGTCGATGATCTGGGACCCGAGTGGATCAGTTGTTATGGGGCCCGGGAGATAGAGACGCCCAACATCGACCGGTTGGCGGCGACGGGCATGCGTTTCGAGAACGCCTACTCGATGGCGCAGTGCACGCCGACACGGGCCACCCTGCTGACCGGTCAATATCCCTGGCGGCACGGCTGGATCAATCACTGGGACGTCCCGCGGTGGGGCGCGGGCTGCCATTTCGACCCCAGGCATAACATGAGCTTCGCACGCCTGCTCAAGCAGGCAGGCTACAGAACCGCCGCCGCAGGCAAGTGGCAGATCAACGATTTCCGCGTGCAGCCGCAGATCATGCAGGAGCACGGCTTCGACGAGCACTGCATGTGGACCGGATACGAAGGCGGCAATCCGCCCAGTGGAAAGCGGTACTGGGACCCGTACATCCATACGGCCAAAGGGAGCAAAACGCACAGAGGACGCTTCGGAACCGACGTATTTACGGACTTCCTGATCGATTTCATGCAGCGGCACCGCGACAAGCCGATGATGCTGTACTTTCCGATGTGCCTGACGCATGGACCGCTGACGACGACGCCGGCCGAGCCTGACGCCGAGGGCAAAATGGGCAGGCACAAGGCTATGGTGCGATATGTCGATCTGACCGTCAGTAGGCTTGTCTCCGCCCTGGAACGGCTCGGGATTCGGGACAACACGATCATCTTCTTTACGACGGACAACGGAACGTCGAGGGGCATTTCCGGCAGAATGAACGGTACGTTGATACGGGGCGGCAAGGCCTCGCTCGGAGAGAACGGAGTCCGACAGCCTTTCATCGTCAACTGTCCGGGGATCGTCCCCGCCGGAGTGGTCACCGATGCGCTGACTGATTTCACGGACATGCTGCCGACCTTTGCGGAACTGGGCCGGGCGGTCATGCCGGCCGATCTGGTGGTCGACGGCCATTCAATTGCTCCGCTGCTCAAAGGCGACGCGTCGGACGGCACGCGGCAATGGATTATGTCCATGGGATACGGCCCCGCCGGATTGCGAGACGGACGAGTGGTACCCGTGAAGCAGTACGCGGACCGGGTGATACGGGACAAGCGATACAAGCTGTGGGTGGTGGACGGCAGACCCGACAGGTTCCATGACCTTAAAACCGATCCCGGCGAACATACGAATCTGATCGACAGCGATTTGCCCGAAGTGGTAGCGGCCAAACGAAAACTCGAAGCGGTGGTGCGTACGTTTCCCGACAGAGACGCTGCGCCGCGCTACGAACCCACACCCGCTCAGCCGTGGGACAGAAAGAAGTAAGCCGCGCACCGACGATCAGGCTTTGGCACGCAAAGCACTCGTCCGGATGGGATCAGCGCGTACCGGCCCTGCTATGGACACGCCGGATGACTCGGCGTCACGTTGCAGTCCACCAGCCAGTTGCTCGCCATCATCGCGAAATCCGCCAGATCGACCCGGCAATCCCCCGTTACGTCGCCCGCCGGCGGATTCTCGCAGACCAGGCGGAACGTGAACGTACCCAGCGGCGGATCACCCTCGAACGGAAAGCCGCTGATCTTCGTGATGTTGCCGGGCGGGTCGGTGTCTGCATTGGCCGAAGTGAAATCCACGCCGCTGTCGGTGCCCGCATCGTACGGAAGCAACTCCACGACGACGTTATCAAGCCATTGCCCCTGCTCGTGAAGCCTCAGACCCGAGACGCCGACAAACCAGTCGGGACTCGGAGCGATCATGGAAACCAGCGTCACGTCCGGATGAGCGCTGTGCATGCCGAACGTTGCGGTGACCGAACCCGGGGACGGATTGATGCCCCCGCCGGAGATCACGCTGTACGCGTCCCCGCCCAGTATGGACGCGTTGATTTCCACATCGAGGGGAGACTTGTTGCCCAGTTCCGCCATGTCCTCCATGCCGTCGGAAGCGACCGAGCCGAGTTGCCAGAAACTGCTCTGCGCGTTGTGCGTTCCGCCGATAAGGCCCGAGAAATGCGGGTTGGACGGAATGTTCTGATGCGTCTCGCTGCTCCAGGTCGCATCGAACGTCACTGCATACTCGACAACGGATCCGAACGTGCCCGAACCGAAATTGATCTCAAAATCCACGCACCAGACCGAGACGGCGTTGTACATATCCATCGTCTCTCCGGCAGGCAGGTCGATGGTGAGCGTCTCGTTGTTGTAGGCCGGGCCGCTCAGCAGGGGGCCGACACCGATGCCGTTGAGGAAAGCGGCCTGGGTGTTCTCCGTGCCGAGGTAGAAGTAGACGGCCGGACCGCCTCCGTCGTAGCTGAAATCCTCGACCTCAAGCGTGTTGTGATCCACGATGCGAACGGTCCCGGATACCCCGTGGAATTTCGTGCTGAGTTGCGCTTCCCACCCGGCTCGCTCGTAGTATTGCGCCGACCCGTAACTCTGCGCCAGCAGGGGGGCCGCGATAGCGAAGATCAACGTATTGCGTTTCTTGCGTGACATATTTTGTCCCTTCTACGTCAGCGTTGACGTGCTCTTTCAGGGGCGCCGCCGAACATCCTCGGCCAGTAACTCCCGTATTCTGCGGCGCATCCACTTCTCGCCTTCGATCTGTTGCCAGTTCAGTTCGCCGTACCACCAGTAGCGAACGAAGCCCTCCTTGTCGATAAGATACACCGCGGGCCACACATGATTGGCCCAGGCCTTCCACGTTTCTTCCTTGTTGTCGACCGCTAGCGGGTACTGCATTTCGGCTTCTTCAGCCTTTCTTCGCACCCGCGCAATATCATGCTCGCCTTTTGTCTCGGGCGTGTGAATGCCGAGAACGACGAAGCGATCTTTCGGAAACCCTTTATACCATGCATTATAATGAGGCAGATTTCGGATGCAGTTGATACAGCCGAATGTGTAGAAATGTAGTGCCACCACCTTGCCCTCCAACTGGCCGAGCGTCAGCGGTTCGGAATTGATCCAGGCTTCGATGCCGCGAACGTCAGGGGCCTTGCAGGCGATATGCCGAATCGTTGCAAAGTCGAATGGCGGACCCACCATACGATTGAGAACGCGCCGCTGGCCTGCGCCGAGCAAATCGAAAATCTGCCGTTCGGCCTCAGCACGTAGTTCGTCCCCCCTCGCAGCATCGAGCGCCGCGGGATTCCTGCCACCAGTCTCCGCAAGCTGTCGGTCCAGATCGCGGAGGATATCGCCGATGCCGGCTCGCTGAGCGGTCGTCAATCGCAAACGCCCGGCCACGCTCGGCATCGCCACGGCGCGAATGCCCTGAGCCTGGAGAATCAATTCGTGGAGTCGGTCTCGCTGATGCGGCAGCAGAATGCGCGACGTTGCCTCGCTGAACTCCCGCAACAGCGGCCCGGCTTTCTCCGATTGCTCGGCCTCCGGCAGATCTCGCAAACGCCACAGCGGAGTCTCAACCTTGATCAGTTCGCTCTGCAGTCGCGATATCTGATCCCGATCCAGCCCCAGATGTTCCTGTACCGACCTGGCGCGAAGCGTCATCGTCAGCACGCTCGGTGTCGCCGCCTGCCGCGCTGCGGATGACTCAACCGGAAGTTGCGACCGAACCAGAAACACAAATCCGATCCACATGCAAACAGAAAGAAGTGCTTTCAATGATCGCTGCATAAAGCCCTGCTCCATATGAGCCGCTTTCGTGCGATGACAAGCCGCAGACCGCACAGAATGAGGCTGTATCTGCGACCAAAGCCTATCATCTCTTATACGACTGTATCTATCTGCTTCTATGAGTGTTATGAGGAAAATCCTTAATCGATATACGGCAATTGCTGAGTCGCATCAATAAGCACGTAAAACCCGCGTAGAAAAAAGGGGCTCGCTGATCGAACCCCTTTCCCCACAGAACGATTTAGCTTGCTGCTGCCACATACTCATCCTTTACAGCAAGTGCAGTGCATTTACTCTTCGTTCTTCTGGGGATGTAGCGGGCACACGAAATAGCGAACAGGATCCCCCACCGTCAGATGCCCCAGAACCACATGATCCATTACTGCTTCAGCGGACTTCAGTTCGAAGTTCACCGTACCGTCGCCGTCCGGATCGTGCACGTCCTTGCCTTCTTCCGTAAATGTGACGGGTAAGACCTCCCAGCGGCCTCCGTTGTAATCCCTGTCCCCTGGTTTGGTCTCTGAAATACCGCGTTGTCCGTCCAGACCGCTGTTGCCGAAATTGTATATCACATCAAACGGCCCCCTCTTCGGAACGTCATTGGGCGTGATGGTGACGCCGAACAGTTCCCCGTCGGCCCAGATTGCATCGCGAATAACTTTGGCCTCGACAACTGCTACCGTCAAAACGGCCACGAGTAAAGTTGCTGCGATAACTAGATATGTCTTCTTCATTTCCTTATTCTCCTTTTTACATTCAGGACATTCCCATACCCGAAAAGTTGCCCCGGGTCGCAGAACATGTCCCTTTGAGTTTAGCGAAGTAGCGCCGATAGCGGTTCAATTGATGGATCGCATGAATTACCCATCACCGGCGGTAGCCACATATGACCGTGGCCGGTTCTTTCCAAAAGTTGCGTCAGGTGCCGAACGACTTTTGTAACGCACAGGTGAGTCGCACAAGAGGGGCAGGTGCTTACATCGAATCTCCGCCTTTTTGTAGTTTTGTGGAGATTCTTTTCTTCAGGGCGTGTGAATGCTCCGCAGACAAGAAGGATGGTCCGGCTGTTTCATAAAAGGACGGGTGCGACATCGCGTGGAGCAGTCGCCGCAAAAGCGCCAGTTGCTTTCTGTACCGCCGGCATGCTCTGCAGATTAGCAGATGAAAGGACAATGCCCAACGTTCGCTCGTATCGAGTGAACGTTCCTGACATGCGGAGATCAACTGCGAGGCCTCGTCGCATCGAAGGCTCATGATATGCCGGATTTTCGAAATTCTGCTTCGGCCCATGAATCAGTCCTTCCCCGCAAACCAGTTCAGCTCCAGACAACGGCGAAGCTGCAGCCGGGCGCGGTGTAGTCGTACCCATAAATTAGTCTCCGAGATCTGCAGATGCTTACATATTTGTGCGCTTGTCATTCCTTCCAGTTCCCGCATGATAAAAGCGTGCACCATACTCTCGGGCAGTTCGTGCATGCACTGTCGGAGGACGTCCCAGAATTCCCCGTTTTCCGCCAGCTTTGCCGGGTCCCCCTTCCAGTTGAGCATCTTGTCCTTCCAGTGCTTCCTTTTGCTGAAATGGTCGGCTTTCCACGCGGTGTTGTCAAGACACGCGGTCTGTCGCCTCCGCCGGAAGTGATCGAGTATCTTGTGGCGGAGGATGCCGATGAGCCATGTGCGGTGTGTGGAGGCTCCGCTGAAAGTATCCCAGTTTTGCAGCGCCGCCAGAAATGTCTCCTGCACCATATCCTCTGCCTGGCTCTCGTCGCCCAGACGCATCAGTGCGTATAGATACAAAACTTCCGTGTGCTGATCGATCAGCCGCTCGATATCTGATGCATTGGCTTTGTGAGGCTTATCCTCGGTCGCCATCGGACATTATCCGAACACGCATGCGCAAACGCTGCAAAGGACGGATATCACAAACGATGTGATCCCCTTTCGCCTTGGCATGCAATAGTAAACGCTCGAAGGCGGGGTTGCAAGCACCTCGATGTTGCTGAGCAGACGCAAACCAACGCCCGAGCGGAGCAACGGAAACCGCATGCGTTGACATCGCTGCCCCCGTGGTGTATGGTGCGCCGGCGGTGGGCTTGGATGATCGATGAAAGGGTCTTTCGCATGACTGAAGTATACACCGAATCACTGAACCGATTGATCGAGGAATTCGGAAGGCTGCCCGGAATCGGGCCCAAGACGGCCGAGCGGCTGGCCTTCCACGTGCTCAAAGCCCGGCCCGCCGAAGCCATGAAACTTGCCGACGCCATACGCGATGTCAAAAGCAAGATCGGCCGCTGTGAGATATGCTTCAATCTGTCCGAGCGGCAGATCTGTCCGATTTGCTCCGATGAGCGCCGCGACAAGGGTCTGATATGCGTCGTCGAGCAACCCAAAGATATCATCGCGCTGGAAAAAACGGGGGCGTGCAAGTGGGTGTACCATGTTCTCGGCGGGCATATCGCACCGCTCGAAGGCGTCGAACCCGGCGATCTGACCATCGAGCAGCTTGTCCAGCGCGTCCGCAGGGACGATGTGCAGGAGATTGTGATGGCCACGAATCCCAATATGGAAGGCGACGGAACGGCCCTGTATATCAGTTCGCTGCTGCGGAGCATCGGCGTGAAGATCACCAGACTGGCCCGTGGACTGCCGACCGGAAGCAGCATCGAGTACGCCAGCGGCAAGATACTGACCGACGCGATTCTGGGCAGACAGGAACTGGATTAGCAGCTCCCGGATCGTTCGTCATCGGTCCTGGTCTCAGTCCCATGGGCGTTAGTTTTCATTAAGAACGTCGCTTTCCGCGCTTGAACGTGGCAGTTCCCGCTGCTATAGTCGCTGATGTGATGTGCATCCGTATATCCTGCTACTGGTTCTTTTGGAGGTTAGTACCATGTGTGAACACTGCACGCGACGCGAGTTTCTGAGCACAGGGGTAGCGAGTGGATTGATGCTGGCTGGTGCAGGGTGGACGCACGCATGGGCTGCCGACTCCCCCCGCAGCCATCCTATGGCTAAATCGCGGATTTGCGTGATCTTCACGGGCCGTCCCGCCCCGCGCGATCGCGACTGGGGAGCGGACGACGGTCAGATCGCGGCCGCCAAAGCCCGCATGGCCAAAGCGGAGAAGCAACTGGGCAACATTGAACTGATAATGGGTTCCTCCACCAGCCCCGAACAGACCTCGGCCCTGTTGAAAAAGGCCGGACCGCACGCTCCCGTACTGGCTGTCAACGTCCGCAATTTCGCTCTGACGCGCGTTGTCCAGCCTGTTCTAAGTGGGGGCCATCCGATGATTTTCTTTTCCCTGCCCGCCAGCGGACATGACTGGATGTACGCGCCGCGCTGGCACCGCCAGGGCCACCCCGTCAGTCTCTTCGCCACCAGGGATTACGATGAACTGGAACGGGCGCTTCGCATACTGCGCGTTATCCCGATGATGAAGCAGACGCGCATTCTGCTGTTCCCGCCCGCTCGGGGCACAAAACAGGCCCAGTCCCCCGACGAGGTGAAAAAGCGGCTCGGCGCCGAAGTGGTCGGCATGGATGAAAAGGCCTTCACCGAAATGCTCGCCACGGTGCCCGAAGACGCGGTTCGCGCCGAGGCCGAAGTCTGGACAAAAAATGCCAAAGAAACCATCGAACCGAATGCCGAGGACATCAGCAAGGCCGCCCGGGTGAGCATCGCGCTGCAGAGATTGATGGATAAGGAGCAGGCCCAGGGGTTGGCCGTCGGTACGTGCATGGGATGGCTCAATAAGGGGTTCCCTTGTCTCGGGTTCACCCGCCTGCGCGACGCGGGAATCCCCGCCGCGTGTGAAGGAGATATGGACTCCCTGCTGACGATGATGCTGTTTCAGTACATGATCGATAAGCCGGGCTTCCAGGGCAACGCAACCTTCGATACCTCCCGAAATGTCTTGTGGACTGCACATTGCACCGCGCCGCTCAAGATGGATGGGCCGGACGGCGAGGATGCACCGTATCTGCTTCGCGGACATTCGGAAGTCGCCGGCAGTGGCTGTGTCCCCGAGATTCAGTATCGCCTGGGCGAGACGATCACACGTACCAAAATGATCAACCTCGATACGATACTGGCCTCCACCGGCGAGATCATAGAGGTCCCGGAAAAAGCGGTACATGGTTGTCGAACGCAGATTGTCACGAAGGTCCGGGATGCCGCGACGATGGCCGCCAACTGGAGCAGCGCGCTGGAGACCGAAGACGCCATGACCCTGCTGCACCGCGTCGTATTCTATGGCGACCACATGGACAGTGCCAGACATCTCGCCCGCCTGATGGGCATGAATGTCATCGAAGAAGGCTAGGCCGCTGTTGCGTCAGCCGTCGACTCGCTGCTCGCAGTCCATGCTGCTGGCAACCACTGATATCTGGGACAATGCCGGATGACGCTCCGGATGATGGCGTATCATCGGCGGGTGCCCGGCTTGCTTCGTGATCGACAGAGAGGACAGCAGCTATGCACAAGATGACCCGCAGAGGTTTCTTGAGGCTCTCGGCGCTTGCAACTCTGGCTCCTGCTTGGAGCCGTTCGCTTACTGCCGCCGGAACCTCCAGGCCGCCGAATCTCGTTCTTATCTTCGCCGACGATCTGGGGTATGGCGATCTCGGCTGTTACGGAGCGACGAAAGTCTCCACGCCGAACATCGACCGTCTCGCCCGCGAGGGTGTGCGATTCACTGACGCCCACTCGCCGTCTTCCGTCTGCACCCCCAGTCGCTACAACCTCCTGACGGGTAGATACTGCTGGCGAACCTGGGCGGGCACCAGTTGCGTCTGGTCCACCGATCCGCTCTTGATCGACACCGACAGACTCACCTTGCCGAAACTGATGAAGCGCAGCGGCTACACCACCGCATGCATTGGAAAGTGGCATCTCGCATTCGGCAGGCCGGGCGGACCGGGCTGGGACGATGTCTACGGCCCGGACTACAACCGTCCGCTCAAGCCCGGCCCTCTGGAGGTCGGTTTCGACTACTTCTTCGGCATCCCTCACGTCGGGCAGTTCCCGCACGTCTATATCCGCAACCATGACATCGTGGGCCGCAAACCCGCCGACCGGATCAGGCTTGTCCTCGACAAGAAGAACGAAGAATACCGCCTGCCCTACACCGGGCGGCCGCGCGAAGGCCATACTCCCTGGCATACGTTCGAAGGCACAGATGATTTCTCCTACGAGCATGAAGACCTTGCGATTCGACTGACCGAAGAAGCCGTCGACTACCTCGAAGCACGGGCCGCGGACAAGCCCTTCTTCCTCTATTTCGCTCAGCGCAACGTGCACAGCCCCGTCCGGCCCAATCCCCGTTTCCGCGACACAAGCCGGATCGGTGCCTATGGCGACTTCATCCACGAGCTCGATTGGTCGGTCGGACAAATCCTCGATACGCTCGACCGCAAGGGACTTGCCGACAATACCATTGTAATGTTTTCGAGCGACAACGGCGCCGTCGCAAGGGGCTACCGGCCCGCCGATTTCGTGGACTATGACGGCCATCGCGCCAATGGACCCTGGCGCGGCCAGAAGACGGAAATCTACGAAGGCGGTCACCGCGTCCCGTTTCTGGTCCGCTGGCCCGGCCGCATTCGCCCCGGCCGAACCAGCGATCAGCTTGTCGCTACGACCGATATGATGGCCACCGCTGCAGAATTGCTGGGCGAACGACTCCCGTCGCATGCCGCCGAGGATAGCTTCAGCCTCCTGCCCGCACTGCTCGGGCAACCCGCCGCCGGACCGGTTCGAGAAGCCATCGTCAACGACAGCTATACGGGCGAAATGGCGATACGCCAGGGTCCCTGGAAACTGATTCTCGCTCAGCATGGAGGCGGAATCGGCAGCAAAGCAAGGCAGCCGGACCCGAACAAACCAGCGGGCCAGTTATTCAATCTCGAAAGAGATCCGACCGAGTCGGAGAATCTCTACGACCTTCATCCGGAAAAGGTCCGGCGGCTGACCGCACTGTTGGAGCGAATTGAAGAATCTGGCCGCAGCAGGCCGTAACCTCCCCGCGACAACAAGACACGTTCCGCTGCCCACGTACGCCTACTCGCCGATCTGATAACACGCTGCCGTCGTATTGCCGCGAATGTACATCCGGCCGTTGGCGATCGTCGGTTGCTGCGGCCTGCCGAGTTCCATGCCGAGAGAAAACCGCCCCAGTTCCCTGTACGATTCCCGGCTCGCTTCGGCCATCACAATCTCCTCGTTCTTCGTGATCGTAAAAAGCAGATCGTCGGCGATTACCAGTTGCTGGTCCTTCGACCAGTCATCCGATTCTTCCTTCCACAGCAGCCTGCCGTCACCAAAATCGGTGCAATGCAGGAAGCCCTTCTTCCCCAGGCCGCCAAAACCGAATACCGCATCCTCATAGACCGCCACCGTATTGTAATTGTTCGTCTGCAGTTCCGTATCGACGTACAGTTCTTCATAAGTGATCCGCCCGTTCTCCGCCGTCATTTCCAGACATGCAGAGAACATCTTGCCTCGCCCCTCGCCACCGGCCACAAACAGCCGCGAACCGACCGCCACAGGCGTGCTGACCAGGCCGATAATAATCTCCGCCGGATACGGATATCGCCACATAATCATGCCCGTTTCCGCATGAACCCCCAGAAGCTCCCGCGTGCCGTACGTACCCACGACAATCTGCGGAACCCCGTCCACTACCTGATACGTCAGCGATGCCGGCGCTCCCAACTCCCTTTTCTTGTCAGATTCCGCCACCGCAATCCATTTTACCGCTCCGCTCATTTTGTCCAGCGCCGCCAGCACCGCCCGCTGCGGATTATCCGCTCCCACATACAGCGTATCGCCGACAACCAGCGGGGTCGACGCCTCCGTGGCCCACACCTTCTCCTCCACGCGCCACAGTTCAGTGCCGTCCGCCTCGAAGCAGATGATCGGGCATCGCATTTCCCACACGTCCTTTCCAAGAATCGCGTACGGAATGAAATACACGCGCTCGCCGTCCACGACCGGCGACGTCACCGGCCCCCTCGCGAAATGTCGATTCCCTTTGGGATAGAGCAGACGCTTCCAAAGCGTCTTGCCCGTCTGAGGATCCAGGCAAATGCCCCACTGCTTCTCGTCTGTCTCCGTAGCCGTAAAAGCCCGGCCGTCCGCCTCCACGATGGCGCTCTTGCCCCACCCTATCTCGACCCGCCACAACTCCTCCGGACCGCCCGCAGGCCACTCCCGAAGCAGCCCCGACGCATCGTACACGCTGTTGCCGTTGTTCGGCAAAAAACGCGCAAGGTCGCTGTTGCCTGTTGAACTCTCCTCCGCCGCCGCTGCCGTACAAACACAGCAGCAAACCACGTATCCCGCCACAATTGCCCACGCTGCACTGCGTATATGAGTATTCTGCATAAAGCCTCCTGAACACGATCCTGAATCGAACGTCTTCAAGTCTACGCAGAAAGCCGATGAATATCTACCCCATATTTGCCCCTGTCCCGTGCGCCCCCGCAGATGGCCGAAGACCGGTCACTCGTTGCACCCCGTGCGATGCTGCAACGCAGACGTGCACGAGACGCAACCTGTACACGCAGTTCCGCGGACATCCTATTTCAGCAGCATCGCGATAAGCGCCAACCCGAATGACAGACCCGCCGATGCCAGGCAGATGCCGCCGCCGATGAAATCTCCATCACCGAAAACTGCAGCAATGCCGCCGTATGTACCCGCTATTCCCGCCACGATGCAGCCGATCACGCACAAACCGATCGCCGCGTTCACTCTTGTCCTGTCGTCTGTCATAGAGTATTCCTTCCTGTTACTTTCGTTCCAAATCTATAACGATGCGCAAACTGTTCTTCTCGCGCACCAGGTATCTATATGCGTGTAACTTTCAGAAGCCTGGTTCCGCACTCCTTGCTCTGTGGCCCTGCTTCGCTGACCACTTCAGCAGCGACTCAATCTGAATACCCGCCTCGCCCCGCTGCGGCAGAGGCGTCAGTGTGACAAGCGTGCGCGCCGTCCGTCCGGGTGGCAAAGCCACCTCGAAGCCGATCAATCGCGTGCCGCGATTCTGTGCGTCATAGTCAGCTTTCGGTTCGGTGGACCATATCTTGAGTTGCACATCCTCGTCGGTCACCACGGCCAGACGCAGCGTTTCGCCTCGTTCCGTCAGCATCGCAGTCTTCTCGTCTTTGATGGAGACTTCCGCCGGCGTTACCATCGCCCATCGAACGGTCGCCGGTTGAGCGGTTGCTGTAAAAACGTCCTGAACGACGGCCGTACCGTCGCCCAGCAGTCCGCCGCGCCGAAAGCAACCGGCCAACTGGCCCTCATATACGCTCGACATGTCGAAAACAACGTGCGGAAACGGTTCTCCATCGGAAAAACCAATAATTGGCGCGGTGCCCTCGACACGCTGATGCTTGCCGTTGACCACCAGCGTATTGTGAGACAGGTTGTTGTACCGAAAAATCGTCCATCGCTCGGCATCCTGGCTCCTGCCCCAGAGATTCATACCCAGCGATTCGATCTTGTGGTAACTCTCCGGCCCCAGATCGGCCGCCCATCGCACGCCATCGGCGTCGAACACGAAGGACCCCACGTCCATGTGCCCGTGCGAAACCCCGGGCGAGCCGCCCTTGATCGCCAGATAGCCCGCATCCGGATCGGTCCACGACGTCCGAAACATAGCCACCGCATTGCTCCCGCGCCCGTGCCACGCCGGTTTCTCAGGCACCGTCTGTTCCGACGTGTACCAGCAGAGCACCAGCGGAGCGAACCGGCTGCGGACAAGCGCACCGGGATTATCCTCCGCGGCGTCTTTCCAGTATTGGTGTTGGTTCCACGCCAGCGCCGGACGATCGTAATGCTGAGCGAACCAGAAAACTGCGGGTACCAACCCGCCTCTCGAACCGCTGTCGGGATAATTGAAGTACAAACCCGTCGGACCGGTAACGTGCAGGTAGTACGAAGCGCTCCGCGCAAAACCCGAAGCCTCGGACAGACCGAAATCCGTCCCCAGAACGGACTCCAGCGCCGCCAGAAGGATCACGTTGTAACTTGTCCCGTAGACCCAGTAACCCGGCCCCTCAGGGTACGCACCGTCTGGCTCGTACTTCTTCATGACGACCTGCACGCCGTTGACCGCGCGATGCACCAGACGCTCGGCCAGTTCCGGTTCGTCCTCCATAATTGCCAGTACGCCCAGTGTAATGCCGCCGTTGCAGACCTGATTCCAGTTGTTGTGTCCGCGGACCCAGCCCCTCTGCTTCAGCGCCGGCTCAAGGCCCTTTTCACGAATGGCCTGGCGAATAGCGGCCCTGCTCGATGCTGCCAGATCGTCGAAAAGCCAGTCGTAGCCGATGGCCAGCGCCGCGGTCATCTCCGCCACGTCCAGAAAATGGCTCGGATTCCAGTCCGGAAAACCCGCCGCCGCCAGCATCTCCTCTTCAGCCTTCCGCAGATACCGTTTCTCTCCTGTAAAACGGTACGCAGCACTCAGATGCAGAACCCGGTCCAGACATTCCCGCGATACCCCGAGCAAACGACGGCCCGTCTTGACGCGTTTGACCGGCGAATCATCCACGATATCGTTGGCCTTCTCCAGCATTGCCTTGTGGAAAGTCCGCAGCGATGCCTGCGAGTCGAGTTGCCTGCGGATCTGCTCCAGACGCTCGTCCGTCATGAACAATCGCGGATGAGCGGGACACGGCCCCTCGAAAGCCTCGCGAACTTCGTCTATTGGAATCTCGCGAAAACCTCCGTCCGAACCGGCGTGGGAACTGGCCGCAGCGAGACAGAGTGTAACCAGCAAGCAGATGTACTTCATAATCATGCCCTCGAATCAAAACCCAGCGTGCATTGTTTACCTCCGCGATTCTACAGCAACAGCCCGCCGAATGCACCATTGCATGAGACTTCTTGCGCATTTTCGCAATAGGTGGGATTCACGCAGAGATGTGCGTGGCGAAATATGCAGACCAATGGACGGACGTCAGACGAAGAAACGGGCGTCTGATGGAGAATCGTGTGTCTGTATTGCCCGGTGCCGCGGATCGATCCATGCCTGCCGCCGACGGGTTTCGCATCATCCGACGACTGCATCTCCCCGCCCGCGACAAAACGCCTGGTCGTGCCGTGGTAGAGCCGACCACCGGGACCGCGTACCGCATTTCACGTCGCAATCGTTAGCGGGCTACTGGGAGAAGGCTTCCTCGGCCAGTGCCTCCTCTTTCTTTGCCAGAAGATCCGCATACTCGCGCACGGCGACCGCATTCTGCACGTTCTCAACGGCCACGATCTTGCGATTGGCATCGACGAGGAAGAGTGTGCCCGCATCAGGCTTGCCGTAATGGTTCCAGGCAATATCGTGCACATCGCTGAGACTGACCAGATTGCTGCCCACAACCCTTTTCCCGCCGTTGCGAAAGACTTGAGCTACGGTTACGGACTGGCGCCGATATCTGTCCGCCAGATCGAGCATCGCCGGCATTGCCGTGGTCGCATCGCTGAATCCAATAATCGTGATCGGATGGCCGATCTTGCTCAGAGACGTCCGCTGCTTCTCCAGCGTCGTGTACACAATCTCGGGCGCGTACTTGCCTATCCGCGGATCCTTGTTGTATTCGATCACCCCCGAGTACTGCGATGCGTCAACACCCGACATCCAGCCTTCGTTGCAGCCCGCAACTGCGAGCATCGCCGTAAGAATCAGTATTGCAGCTACAAACCTCATCAGAGTCCTCCATTGCCACTTCTGTTTCTGCGGGAAAGACCATCCCAACTCAAAGTCAATGTGCCGCTAATGATGGTCGGGTAGTATTAAGGGAAGATTGAGGTTTGATTAAAACTGCTTTTAGAATTGTTTTCGCGAAATCGAGCGAAGGACCCGTGGACACCGGCTGAGGTGAGGCCCCGCAGGATACTTGAGGCATGTTGCCGGACCCTTTCGGCCAAACCGCTGATCCATGAACCTTCCAGCCGATTATCTTCCAGACCGATGCCTTCGAACAAGGACCGGATTCCCCTTCTTGAACGCACCAAACAGAAGCTGTTATTTCCGCCGCGCCGGACTAAGGCGTGATCTTGCGCACCAGAACCGCCCAGTCGTTACTGCTGTCCCGTGGCGGCTGACCGATGGACTGCCTTCCCGGTCCGCTGATCCGCCGTACGCTCCCACGCACCAGTTCGCCGCCTTCCCGCGGGTTGTACCATTGCACGGAGTACGTCCCGCCGCCGACGCGGAGGTCTGTGGTTCCTCCTTCGAGCAGATAAACGGCGTATACCTGCCCGGGCTTGGCCAGGCAGTATGACTTCGCGTTCGAACTCAACGAGTTGTCGGGGGCCATCTCGGCAAATGGCAGATAATTCTGGAAGAACTCCAGCGCGTAACGGGTCTGGTCCCACATATTCTCCCGGGTTCGCCAGTCCTCGCAGTTGATGTCCATATGTGGATAGCGGCTGCCGAAGTACCATTCGACGCCCGCTCCGCCGCCCATCAGATTGCCCCAAAGCGCATGCTTTCTCGGCTTGTCATGGGTCGGATCATCGGCATCCGGCATGACGCCCACACCCGCCGGCGGTTGCTCATCGCCGCAGATAGCCCATTTTCGCCCGGCCTGTGCGGAACGCTCTCGCAGAACGACTGCCCAGTCATTGTACCGTTCCATATTGCCCTGGATTGAAGTCGCCTCGAAACACGGATCGCCCAGAATCCCGTTATAGAAATCGGGGGCTCTGTTATTGTGCGTATGTACCGTAATCGGATGATCGTAAGGGTCCAGGTCCCGAATGTAACGGGCAATCGCCTTGCGGTCGGTGTCGGACGTATTGTTTTCTTCGCCCAGGTTCCATAATACCGCCAGATGGTGGCTGAATCGCGCGACAAGTTCGCGGTAGTACAGTCTGCGAATAGGATTCAATGCCGGCGATCCGCCCAATCTGCGGTCGTTCTCGGCCTCCTGGGTCACGAAGTGAAGCATGATGCCCAGCCGGTCCATGTGCGTAAATACGATCTCCCACTGATCGAGCTTGCTGCAGTCGAAGCGGTCGCGAACCTCCGGCCCGGTCCACATCCATGTGTCCCGGCCGTCGCCCCCGTCCAGGTTGTAAGTGAGGAAATAAACGCTGTTCATTCCTTTGCCGGCCAGGTAGTTCAACGCGCCGATGATCGCTTTGCCCTTGCCGCCTTTCCACGTCGGATCGCCGGGCCGCCAGTCTTTCAAATGCGGCTTGTACTCGTGGATGAAAGTCCCAACGGCTTTGTAACTCCCCGAATCCGCGCTCGCATCGTACGTGCCGTCGAACTGCGCGTAGGCCAGAAAGTTCTCGGGACTGTCGGCCCCGCCCTTGAGATAATACTCGCCGGTCCCGGCCCGTTGGAGATGATGCCCGCCGACGTATCGCAGCAGCCCCTTGCTCCGCATGTCCGCTGCGGCCGCATCGCACCTGCCCACAGTGAACGTCCCCGAAGCGCCGTCAAAGGCCGTCGCAGTGCCGGCCTGCGGATCCGGGTCTATCGCGATATTCAGCCCCATCCGAAACGATGCCTTGAAACGCCACCGCCCTGCGCTGTCGGGAGTGAAACGGACCCGCCATTTGTTGCCCGCCTTGGCCGAACTGTCAGCCGAGTCGCCGTCCGTTGCATAAAAGCCGGGAACTACGTACGTTCTCTCTCCGTTCGTGAACGTGACGTTGAGTCGGTAGTGCGCAAACGGATTGACATCAGCGTCCTCGCTCGACGCGGGCCCGTCGAACGTAATCCGAACGCAGTGCCATTGCTTCAGGTCGCCTTCCACAACACCGCTCCCGCCCGTCGGCGCGGGGATTTCTCCCAGATTGACATTGCTCTGGAGGGTCTGGACCGCGCGCGACGACTGCAAAGAACCGGGCGAGGATCCTTTTGGTGTTCCCACGACCCTAAAGATAATCTTCTTGCTCCCGCCCCTTCCGCCGTCGGTGTCCATCGCAACAGCCTGCAGGCGATACTCTCCCGGCGGTGCTGTCCAGGCATTGTAGTTGCCCTGTGTGTCGCCCCCAATCGCGAACGGCGGGGCGCTTTCCGTCTTGGTCCATTGCCCGCCGTTCAATTCGAAACGAACGCTGCCAACGCTCCCTCGAACGTCCGCGCGGATGCTCAGTGACGCACCTTCTTTCTTGAAATCGATCGTCTCGCCGTCGGCCAGCGGACGGATCTCGCGATCCTTATTGGCGTCGATCAAAGTAAAGCCGACCACTTCCTGGCCGCTCAGTGGCGCCGTCAATGCCAAAATCAAAGGGATCAATGCAAAGAATCGCAAATACATGATCTGAACTCCTGTACAAATGCGCTTGCTGTTCAATCTCACAACGGCTTGCGTTCTGCAGCATCCGCCGTGGATAACCGTGCGAACTCGCCAATAATACCACAACACCGGCGGCCTGTTCAATCTCGTTCGCGGCCAGACCCATGAAGCATTAGCCTTCATGCAGACCGCGCGCCGCCTGCAACCATGACCGGGATATGCATCTGCTACCCTGAACTATCTGATCGCCTGCTCATCTCCAAAGGTGTCAGCCGGAGGATCGTGCCCGGCTGATTGAGCACGACGTAGATAGCCCCGTCAGGTCCGCATGCGACGTCGCGCACGCGCCCCGCATTCTTCAGAATCACCTCCTGATGGAGCACACGGTTGTCCTTGATATCGAGAAGCCGGACCTCTTCGTATTTCAACGCTCCGACCAGCAGGCGATTCCGCCATCGGGCAAACATCTCGCCACGATAGAAATCCAGCCCGCAGACTGCAGGTGAAGGCTTCCAGTACACAACCGGTTGCTCCATCCCCAGCCGCTCAGTGGCACTCGTAATGATCGAGCCGTCGTAATTGCGCCCGTAGGTTATCACCGGCCAGCCGTAATTCCGACCCGCCTTGAGCAGGTTCAATTCGTCGCCGCCCATCGGGCCGTGCTCGGTCTCCCATACCTCACCCGTAATCGGATGCACCGCCATTCCCTGAGGGTTGCGGTTGCCGTAAGTGAAAATCGTGGCCAGCCGATCGTCCAGTCCCGCAAAAGGATTGTCTTCGGGCACCGACCCGTCGCGCCGGACGCGATGAATCTTGCCGTTGGGCTTGTCCAGATCCTGTGCGTGCGACGCCCGGCCGCGTTCGCCGATGCAGAAATACAAATAGCCGTCGGGATCAAAAACGATTCTGCAGCCGTAGTGGTGCCGCGTCTCCAGATACGTCTCGCCGGGTGCCTCATACACCGTCTGCTCGTCTTTCCACAAACCGTCCTTCACCCGGCCGCGAACGATGCGGGTCATGGCCGGCGGCCTCCGATTGCCTTCGACACCCTCGAGCGCATGGCTGTATGCCAGGTAAACCCACCCATTCTTCTTGTAGTTCGGATCGACCGCGACATCCAGAAGTCCCCCCTGACCCTCGGCCACCACTTCCGGCGTGCCCTTTATTGGCTCTTTCACTAACCCGCCGTCGTTGACTATGCGCAGCCTTCCCGGACGCTCGGTAACCAGAGCCGTCTTGGCGTCGAGAAAATCAATGCTCCACGGTATGCTCAGCCCCTCTGCCCACACGTCCACTTTGATCTTATAGTCCAGTGTCTCCAACTCTTCGGGCGGCCCGGGCTTCTTCGTACCCGCCCGCTTCTCCGCTTCGAGCAGAAAATCGATGATCCGATTGATCTGCCGGTCGCTCAGCGAGTCCTCGTAAGAAGGCATACCCAGATGAGGCACCCCGTACTTGATGTTCCGAAAGATATAACCGCGACTGTCGCCGAACTGCCATACCGAATCAACGAGGCTCTGCGCATTGCCCCCGCGCAGGTGCGCGCCGTGGCACGATGCGCAGTACTCCTGATACAGCGATTCGCCCGCCGACTGCTCCTCGGCGCAGACCGCTATGGCAGCGAAGACCCACACCGCCGCAAGCACTCCCAACACGGAAATCTTCTGGCTAGAGCCCTTGCTTCGCGACAGGCTGATTGTTCCGTCCACATGCTCTTCGGCCTTGAATGTGCGCACCATAATCGGTTCCTTTCCTGCGAACTGCGTCTTCCGTCATTGTTGAAACCGCAATCAGCATGACAACTCGCCCCCCGCGTGTCAAGCAGCGAGCCGGCCGAGGAAAGGTTTTCCGTCGTGTTTCCGCTCGCCCGCCGGCGCCATCTGCTACCGCTCGCCAATACGCCCCCGTGCAGCAGGGCAATCGCATGAAAAGAAAGTGTGAGGAAATCTCACAATGTTAAAATAGA
>CAZGMJ010000042.1:0-47772 GCA_964526785.1 uncultured Pirellulales bacterium | reverse complement strand
TGGACTACCTGAGTCAGGCAGCATAACTATTCCAAAAGGCAAAAGTCGAGCTTAGTGCCTCTTCACAATGTGCCTGCTTACGTGCCCGAATTGTCGAAAGTATCGTAAGTCCTTTATTTGTAACGCCTTACATGAAATATGTGCCATTTACATCGCCTCGATGTACATTTACATTGCCTCAATGTAAATGTACATTGCCTCAATGTAAATTAACAATGCCATGATGTAAGCTTACAACGCCTCGATGTAAACTTACATTGCCCTGATGTAAGCTTGCAATGCCACGATGTAAATTAACATTGCCCTGATGTAAATCTGCAATGCCTCAATGTAAGTTAACAATGCCCTAATGTAAGCTTACAACGGCTCAATGTAAATTTACAATGGCCTTTTGCAGGCATCGAGATCGTGACTGAAGGCAGCAAGACTGAGAAGTCGAGTAGTCAGGCATTCTCAGCTTCTGTCGTTCATCTTTTTGTCTTCTCGTATTCTCGAATTCTGGTCTTCTCTTTTAGCTGAGAAGTCAAGTAGTCAAGTAGTCGAGTAGTCGAGTAGTCGAGTAGTCGAGTAGTCGAATAGATTCTCGAATTCTGGTCTTCTCTTTTAGCTGAAAAGTCAAGAAGTCAGTAGTCGAGTAGCTTCTCGCATTCTCGGACTATCTTCTGCCGTTCTACCGTCTTCTCGACTACTCGTCTTCTGCCGTTCCGTAGCCAGACTCCGTCCCCGTGGGTTGCGCCCTGCGGCTGCTACCCTTGGGGGAGCAAGCTGTAACAAGAAGTCAAGAAGTCAATGTAACTGAGAAGTCAAGTAGACAAGGAGTCAAGTAGTCAATGTAACTGAGAAGTCGAGTAGTCGTTCTATGAACGAAGTCAAGGAGTCGAGTAGCTTCTCGTATTCTCGGACTATTTGCTGTCGTTCCGTCATCTTCTCGTCTACTCGTATTCTCGACTACTGTCGTTCCACACCGTCTTCTCGACTTCTCGACTACTCGAATTCTGCCATTTTACCGTCTTCTGTCGTTCCGTCTTCTATCGCCGTTCAGCGTATGGACTCTCGAACTTTCGCACTTGCGAACTCTCGAATTGCCGTGCCCTTACCTTCCCCTCCTCATCCGGCAGATAGCCCAGGATCGTATCGGTCGCCGCTGTCGCCAGCTTGCGCGCGTTGCTCTCGACGGTCGAACTGATCTGGACCTGCGCGACGTACCTTGCCGGATCGCCTGCGATATTGGGCGTGCGCCAGCCGGTCGCGCCGAAGGCGTCCTCATCAATCGCCAGACGCCCGTTCACCACATAGAAATTCAGCACCACCACCCGGACAAAAGCCGGGGCGGGCTTGTGAAACCAGTGCACGAGGCAGGGTATCGTCTGGCCCGCTGCCGTCTTGAATTCCGATCGATCGGTGCTTTCGTGCACCCAACCGCCGCCCGGATAGCAGACGCGGGGCTGATGTCCCAGAATCGCGCTGGGCCGCGAAGCGCAGTACACCAGGTAAAGATCGGCCCAGATCGGGCCACTTTGAAGGATATACCGGCGGCTGATAAAGTCGTCCGCAAAGTTCTGCTCCATATAGGACAGCGTTGTCGCCGGAAGCGGCAGGTCTTGCCCTTTCCAGCCGTCTATGCTCTGCGGAAACGCATCAAGCGGTACGGGCAGATCGATCGCCGCCACGCCAGTTCCGGTAAAATCGGCTTCCAGAGCCCGATAGGCGATGCCCGCCGGCACCAGCACGGCGACCGCAATCAGGCAGACCACGATCAGCGGAACCCTGCCCGGCCTGCCGCCCGCAGCACGAGCGATATACCCCGCCAGGCGGACTCGCGAATTGTCAGCTTCCTGTTTCACCAAGGCTAACCCCAAAGGCGTACTCCATACACTGCAAATGCCTGCTGTTACCTGTCATTACGGAAAACCTGCGCCTGCCGTGCCGCGAATCGCGCCCCATCCCTGAGAATGCATGCCGATGCGCTACAGACTGTACATTAAATCGTCCTTTCGTCAAGGGTCCATTAGGTAAAGCCCCTTATTTACAGCCTCCGATTGCCTATTTCAGCTTCAGATTTCAACATACGCGGTTTCGCCGCTGTTTGTGCTGGCAAAATGGGATGTTCCGATACAGGGAATTTCATGAGGCCTCTCGACTTACCTTGATTCTTGTCCTATAATATTGGGCGTGAGCCCGTGGCGAACTTCATTTTGCCTTTGGCCCCGTTAGTTTCTACATTTTATAGTGACGGGCCTGCGTACGTAGGCCCGCTTAGAAGGCGTACAACAATCGTATCCCAAGTTTCTGGTGAGACCGAACCATGAATACCTCAGCAAAGAGCACATACATCGAGACACATCATAAGAACAGCAGGCCACACGTGCACCGCCAGTTAGTCATTCTCCTTGCGGCCATCCTGTGCGCGGTGCCCGTACTGTCCTCCGAGGCCGCAGCTGCCACCTATTACGTGGACGCCGCCAACGGCGACGACGCCAATCCCGGCACCAGCGACCAGCCATGGAGGACGCTGGAGAAAGCACGCTCTTTGATCGCTAGTGGTGATGAAGTGATATTGCGGGACGGTTACTACGGTACGCTCGCAAGCGGCAAGAATAATACAGGATATGTCACGATTCGCAGTGAGACTGGGGCGAAGGCCTTTCTGCGCAACATAGTTTTGAAGGGAGCATCCTATTGGAAATTCGTTGGTTTGACGATTACTCCCGAAAGCTCGACACCGAGTAGTGTTGCGGATCACGGCGCGGATCCTAGCGACGGGTGGGGACCTTGGTCCATTGTGTACGGATACAACAACGATCACATCTGGTTTGAAGACTGCTCCATTTATACTGTCTCCGACGCTTCTAGTTGGGATGTCAACGACTGGAGTAATCGTGTATGGGAGGGATTGAATATAAACTCCACTCACCAAACATGTCGTGGGCTGATGATCAAGAATGTGAAGACGGGTATGAAGATTGGACGCGACAGCATCGTCGAGCGGTGCAGTATAGATGGCTTCATTGACGGTATTATGATCGGAGGGCCAAATATTGTTGTTCAAGATAATACAATCCTCAATGTTTACTTCAATATAGGAGGCACTCACGAAGATGCTATTCAGGGTTGGGGTGTAGATGGCAGTAATATCTATATTCGCCGGAATTACATTAACGCACGCACTGACCCAGATCGTACGATCGACGGACTCCAAGGCATATTCTGCGAGTACGAATATGCCGACGGCTTCACTGTGGAGAACAACGTTGTCTTGGTGGTGAGCAACCATGGCATAAAAATCGGCGAACATCCCACTGACGTGATCAGAAACTTAAGGATTGTTAATAACACAGTTGTTCGTTGCTACAAGTCTGCAGGGAGCACTCCCGCAATCGGCTTTCAAGCTACTGAACCTTACGACAGTATTGTACGAAATAACATTGCTCATTCGTATGATCCGGGGATCCCGGAAAGGAATACTGTTGTTGACAACAACATAGAAATTGAAGACTATGAAGCGGCCGAGGAGTTTGTCAGTTTTTCTACAGGCAATGTTCACCTGACTTCCGGCAGCAGCTTCCGCGACGCCGGCAGCAGCAGCAATGCTCCGGCCGAAGATATCGACGGCAAAGCACGACCGGTGGGACCGGCTGTTGATGTCGGGGCCTATGAGTACGGAACTTCCGAGCCGCAGGCCGGCGCCCCGGTCCTCGACACCATCGGCAACAAGGAAGTCTTCGAGGCCGAGCAGCTCGCCTTCACGATCTCGGCGACCGATCCCGACGGCGATACGGTGACGTATTCCACATCCGAGGTCCTGCCCGGCGGCGCGACGCTGTCGAGTACCACCGGCGCATTTTCCTGGACCCCGGCCTACGATCAGGCCGGAACCTACGGCGTTACGTTCGTCGCAAGCGACGGCACCAATGAGGATTCCGAGACCATAACCATCTCGGTCTGGAACGCCGGCCGGCCTCCGGAACTGACCTCCATCGCCAACCAGTCCGGCAGCGAGGGCGTGCCGATCAGTCTGGAGCTCAGCGCAAGCGACCCGGACGGCGACGCCTTGACATATTCCGGATACAATCTGCCCGATGGGGCTACTTTATCGGACCAAACCTTTGCCTGGACCCCCGGCTATACACAGGCCGGCAGCTACGACGTGACCTTTTCGGTCAGTGACGGTGCGCTCGAGGATTCCGAGACCGTTACGCTCACTATCGCCAACACCAACCGCAGTCCGTCGTTTGCCTCGACCGCCGATCAGTCCGTCGAGGAAAACGCAGCGCTGAACTTCACCGTCTCCGCCAGCGACAGCGACGGAGATCCGCTGACGTACTCCGCCTCGGGCCTGCCGAGCGGCGCGACTTTTTCGGACGCCTCCTTCGCTTGGACGCCCGGCTACGATCAGGAAGGATCCTACAGCGTGACCTTCACGGCCAGCGACGGCGCGGCGCAGGACACCCAGGCCGTCGGCATAACCGTAGCCAACAGCAACCGCGCTCCGGTCTTCGCTCCGGTATCCGACCAGTCGGTCAGCGAGAACGCACAACTGAGCTTCAGCGTCAGCGCCACCGACGCCGACGGTGACGCGGTCACCTATTCGGCTGCAAGCCTGCCCGGCGGGGCGTCGTTTTCGAATCAGACGTTCACCTGGACGCCGACCTACACCCAGGCCGGCACCTACACTGCCAGCTTTCTCGCCAGCGATGGTCAGGATCAGACGACCGAGTCGGTGACCATATCGGTTAGTAATGTCAACCGCGCCCCGGCGCTCGCCGCCATCGGAGATCAGGCATTCAGCGAGAACACCGCCGGCGGTTTCACACTCAGCGCAAGCGATCCGGACAACGATACACTGACCTACAGCAGTTCGACCCTGCCGACCGGCGCGAGCCTCTCCGGCAGCACGTTCACCTGGACGCCCGGCTACACGCAGGCGGGCACGTACAGCGTAACCTTCACCGTTAGCGACGGCCAGGCCGAGGACTCCGAGACGATAACACTGACCGTCTCCAACACCAACCGCGCACCCTATTTCGGTGACACGCCGGACAGGACCGTCAGCGAGAATGCTTCGCTGAACTTCAGCGTCTCGGCGACCGACACCGACGGCGACAGCCTGAGCTACTCGGCGACGAATCTGCCCGCCGGAGCCACTTTCTCCGGCCGGACCTTCGACTGGACGCCGACCTACGCACAGGCCGGGACGTACTCCGTGCAGTTCACCGCCGACGACGGTCAGGACCAGACATCGCAGACGGTGGGTATCGTGGTCGACAACGTCAACCGCGCGCCCGTGCTTGCCTCCATAGGCTCGCAGTCCGTCGATGAGGATTCCGCACTCAACTTCCCGATCTCGGCCACCGATGCCGACGGCGAGACGGTAACCTATTCGGCCCTGAACCTGCCGAGCGGTGCCGCATTGAGCGGCAGCACGTTCGCCTGGACACCGACGTACGAACAGGCCGGCAGCTACCAGATTACGTTCATCGCCGACGACAGCACGGATCAGGATTCCGAGCTGGTCACCGTTACCGTGGCCAATGTCAACCGGCCCCCGGTTCTCGATACAATAGGAGCGCGGGCTGTGGCGGAGGATAGCCTGCTGACCTTCTCCGTCTCGGCCAGCGATCCCGACGGCCAGCAGATTACGTATTCCGCCTCGGGACTGCCCGACGGCGCAACCTTCGCCGACGGCGTCTTCCGCTGGACGCCGAGTTACGAGCAGGCCGGAGCGTATTCCCTGACAATTTCCGCCGGCGACGGCTCGGCCACGGACGTTGAAACGGTCGCCCTGACGGTGGAAAACGTCAACCGCACACCGGTGCTCAGCGCAATCGCCAATCAGACGGTTGCGGAGAATACCGCCCTGAGTTTCAGCGTCAGCGCAAGCGACCCGGACGGCGATGACGTGACCGTTACTGCAGGATCGCTGCCCGCCGGCGCAACCTTCTCCGCAGAAAGCTTCGCCTGGACCCCGACGTACGAGCAGGCCGGCAGCTATGAACTGACCTTTACCGCCAGCGACGGTTCGGCCACCGACACCGAAACCGTCACCGTGACGGTTGGAAATACCAACCGCCCGCCCGAACTGCTCGCCATCGGAGATAAGTCAACCGATGAGGACACGGCCCTGACCTTTACGGTCACCGCCGATGATCCCGACGGCGACACCATCACCTATTCGGCGCAGGATCTGCCCGACGGGGCCGGTTTCAGCGCCAATCAATTCTCCTGGACGCCCACGTATCTTCAGGAGGGCAACCACACCGTGACGTTCGTTGCGTCGGACGGACAGGCTCAGGATTCGCAGGCCGTGGTCATTTCCGTCGGCAACGTCAACCGCGCGCCCGTCCTGACCGAAATCGCCGACCAGTCGGTCAGCGAAAACACGCAGCTATCATTTGCCGTCAGCGCCACGGATCCGGACGGCGACGCCGTGTCCTATGCAGCGAGCGATCTGCCGACCGGCGCAGCATTTGCCGGCACGACCTTCGCGTGGACCCCGACGTACGAGCAGGCGGGGGTGTTCAACGTGACTTTCTCCGCAAGCGACGGAGACCTGACCGATTCGCAGACCGTCGCCATTGCGGTGGGCAACGCCAACCGCGCTCCGGTGCTGGGCGAACTGTCCGACCAGACTGTTGACGAAGAGACTACGCTCTCGTTTGCCGTAACCGCCACCGACGCGGACAGCGACACACTCGATCTGACGGCGAGCGATCTGCCGGACGGCGCCGCCTTTGCCAATCAGGCCTTCAACTGGACGCCGCGTCCGGATCAGGCCGATGCCACCTACGACGTGCTCTTCGTCGCCAGCGACGGCGACCTGCAGGATACGCAGACGGTCCGCATCACCGTCAACAGCGTGGATACTACCGCTCCGGTGGTGAGCCGCACTTCGCCCGCCGCCGAAGCGATTCAGGCCCCGTTGAACAGTCTCGTTATTATGGATATCAGCGACAGCGGCGCGGGCATCGACGCCGATACCGTTGCGATCCAGGTCGATGACGAAGTCGTCTACACCGGCGATGTGGACGAATACGCCAGCGCATCCGGACTCTGTCGCCGCCGCGGTACACCGTCGCGGTACACGTATACTTACCAGGCGAACACCATGTACCATTTCGATCAGACGGTCAGCGTCAAAGCCGCCGCCGCCGATCTGGAAGGCAACCGAATGGCCGAGCACACCTACGCCTTCCGCACCGAGATGCGCTCGTTCGGCAACAACAAGAAGGTCGATTCAGCCGGACTGGAGGCCGCCAAAGGCGCTCCCGCCGCGATTCGCAGCTCGAACGGAGACCTGTGGGCCGTCTGGCACGCCGGTCCCGTCGGGGCACGCGATATTTACATAAGCAGACAGGCCGCCGGTTCGCAGGTCTTCGGCAGCAGCGTCCAGATCACTTCCGACGGCTCCGATCAGTGCAATCCTTCTATCGGGCTGGACAGGAATGACAAACTGTACGTTGTCTGGCAGGACAATCGCGCCGCCAATTGGGACATCTACGTCGCCAGTTCGAACGACGGCGTTAAGTGGTCCAGGCCGTCGGCCGTCGTAGATGCCGATGACAATCAGACGAATCCCGTGCTGGTCTTCGACAACGGTTCACCCAATTACGGCTACGTCGCCTGGCAGGACGACCGCAACGGCAATCAGGACATCTTCCTCGCTGCCTCGCGAAACGGATTCTCAAAATCCGACGTCACGCAGATCACGGCAAACGCGCAGGATCAGACCTCGCCGGTACTGACGGTGGACGGCTCGGATGTTGCCTACTGCCTCTGGACGGACCATCGCAACTCCTCGGCGGATATCTACGGTGCGTGCTCGAGCAGCAACTGGGCGAATGCCGCGGTCGTTACTGCATCCGGCGACCAGACGGACCCGGCTATTGCTCCGGAGAGCACCGGTTCCATGCTGCACCTGGTCTGGGTGGACAGCAGCCAGGGCGATGCCGATGTGTACTATGGCTCGTCCTCCGGCCTGCCAACCTCGGCGATCAGCGGTCGATCCCTGATCGATGACACCACCGCTGCGGACCAGCTTGCACCTGCTATCGCAGTAAACGGTGCCACAGGCAATGGACTCAAGGTCTTCGTCTGCTGGCAGGATTACCGCAATATCGCCGGCGGAGTCGGTGATACCGACCTCTACATGGTACAGGTCAACAGCGGTTCGGAAACCAATGTTCTGTTGGGCGATGACCGAACAAATGCCGACCAATCCGAACCCATGATCTGTCTCGATACGGCTGGTTATCCTGCCGTTCTCTGGTTGGATAATCGTAGCGCTCAGACGGACATTTACTACGCCGGAAGCACATATATGTCCAGCGATCCGCTTACCGCAGTGGACGTGGAAGCCGGCCAGGAAGCAACCATCGGCGCCGAGCCGGCGGAAATAGCCGACACGGACGACGTCTCCGTCCAGGTGCCGACCGGAGCATGCCCGCACGACGCCACCATCGCAGTCTATCCGGTGGTCAATCCGCGAGTGATCTCCAACCCGTGTCTCAACAGCTATGAAATCGGCCCCAGTGGTATGGAGTTTGACGTCCCCGTAACCGTGACCATACCATACACTGCCTCGGACGATTCAGTAACCGTCGAGCCGTATTGGTACGATTCGCTGACGGGCGACCTCAGCCAGCAGGGCATATCGGATATCGAAACCCTCATCATATCGCCCACCGTGCACGCCCTGCGTTTCAGAACGACCCACTTCACGCCGTTCTATGTCATCGGTGGCGGTGCCGCGGCCGCAATCGGAGGCGGAGGCGGTGGCGGCGGTGGCTGCTCCGTTTCCCCCACGGGCGACGGCAGCGTGGTCGAATTCCTGACGCCGTATTTTGTTCTGACATGTGTCATGGTCGGCCTTAGAATCAGAGATCGGCGTCGAAGAAGCCGGTGTGCCTGAGCGACATTAGGATGCCGGAACTCCGGCAGGGAAAAAACTTCGTGCACGCATCATCATTAAAAAGTCCCGCAGCTTCATCCTGCCTGGCAGGTATGTTGCCAAAGCGCCTCGACGTGCTGGAAATCGTTCTGGTGCCTCTGGCGGCGGTTGCACTGATCCGCGCCGGTGCAGGACTCCTGGCGGTCGGAACGGACTGGTTTATTGCGCCTTCGGTACTCATCGCCGCTGCAGTGATCCCAACAGCCTTCCGCGGTTCGGGATTCTCGGACTTTCGCATCGAAGGGGGTCGGGATCGTCTTGCTGTGCTGTGCGGCACCTGTGCAGTCGTCTTTCCCGTAACCCTGCTCGGCATCTGGATGCTCAATCGCTGGAGCATAGTCGCTCCCCTGGCTCCCGCTGCTCCTGTCGCCGGACGCTGGCCTGCCTGGCTCTGCTATCAGTTCCTGTATGTTGCGGTCTCGGAAGAACTCTTCTTCCGAGGGTATCTGCTCAGCCGCATTCGACGCCTGTGGAACCACCCCAAAGCCGACTGGATAGCGATAATGCTCTCCGCCGCCTGTTTTGCCGCCGCACACATAGTAGTGCAGGGTCGGTTATTATCGGGCATGACTTTTGTCCCCGGCTGTATCCTCGGATGGATGTTTCTCCGTACGCGCTCGCTGCTGGTCCCCATTGCTTTCCACGGCCTGGCAAATATCTTTTACTGTCTGGCCTCTTCGCTCTAAAAGTGCCTTCTGTTTGCATTTCAGACGTATTCTCGATTTGTTTTTCGGTCCTATAGTTCCGCTGCTGCATACTGCCTCACATACGATTTTCCGTTTGGGCCGAACACTCCCCAAGACAGCTTAAGTGTCTCACCGGCGCGGACGATAGAACAGGTATAGAATACTGTCGATGCAAACAGAAAGGTCGGGAATTGTCTGTTCGTAAATGCTTCTTCTTCTGTGAGTTGGCCCTGATTCTGATTCTGGGCTACGTCGTCGTTGTGACGCTCTCGAATCGAGCGCGGACGGTGGAAGTCTTCTCTCCGGGTTCCGCGTCCGGCGGCGAATCCGGCGTGGACGTTCGCCCATTGCGTGCGCCCGCACCACAGTTTCCCGGCTGTTCGAGCATTATCGGAGGAAACATCTTCGGTGCCCAGTGCAACATCGGAGGAACCCAACCGCTCATGCAGTCTTCTGCAGATGTTCTGCCCTCCGCTGAGGAGGAATTGGGGCTCGAACTAAGCGGCGTTATCGCCGGCAACCCCGCGTTGTCCCGTGCGATCATCAAAGACACGGACAAAAACACGCTCGACACGTACCGTCTCGGCCAGCAGGTCGGCGGTGCGCAAGTGGAAGAAATACGGGACGAGGGGGTCGTTCTCATATACAACGGCCGGCGGATGATGCTCAAGTCGCACCGGGCCGGCTCCGCCGGTTCCGCTCAACTCCCGACGCCTGCCGAGCCAGAGCCGAAGACGATCGCCCCGAAAACCACTGAGACGAAGACGCAGCCTGTGCAGACCAACCTCTCGATGGCGGATCGCCTCGGTGTCGTTCTTCGCGAAGCCACGATCGAGCCGTATGTCGTCAATGATCAGACTGATGGGCTGATCATTAAGGACCTCGACAAGATTCCCGCTGCAAAGAATATCGGACTCAAAGACGGCGATGTCATTCGGGCCGTCAACGGGCATCGATTGAGAAGCAAACAACAGGCGTTTCAGGTCTTTATGAAAGCTAAAACCCAGTCGAGAATGGAAGTTGAACTAACGCGCGACCGCAGGGACAGAAAGGTCGCGTTCTCGCTTAAATAAGGCGTTCAAGCCGCTAGGAAATGAGGTCGGCGTGTCCATGGTCAAGAGCAAACATAACCGAAATAAGACAGTTATCATCCTGGCCGTCTTTGTACTGGCTCTATGCGTAATTTGTACAGCGATCTCGGGTTGCGGGTCGAAGAAAAAGAGTGGCCACCGGCGCATTCGAGACGCACAGGAGGTGCCGGTTGCTGCACAGAATGAACCGTTGCGTTCCGAACCGACGCAGCCGGCACAACCAATGACTATCCAGGCGAATCCGGATTTGAACGATCTGAGGATCACATCTTCGACGGTGCTGGCCGCGCCCTCCGATGCGCAGGCTGAGGCAGACGTAGCTGTAGCCGATGTGCTGCCGGAAACCATGCCCGCGCGCCCCCTCGATACGATGCCGGAAGTTATCGAAACCCCTGAAGCGGAATTCGAGATACCGGTCCTCAGTACGCCCGGCATGGCGGACGAACTGATCAGCGTGAATTTCGACCAGGCCGATATCCGCACCGTCCTCAAGGCCATCGGCGATATCACCGGCATCAACTTCGTTGTCGATGAGAGCGTACGCGGCACCGTGACCGTGATGTCGCCAACCAAGATAAGGCTGGGCGAGGTATACGATGTGCTCGAGTCCATCCTTGAAGTGCATGGCTTTGCCGCCGTGCCCGCGGGCAGTCTGGTGAAGATCGTCCCGAAGGCGAAGGCCGCCACCAAGAACGGATTGGTGCGTTTTGGCAGCGATCCGGCCCGCATTCCGCAGGGCGATAGCATCATCACACAGATTATGCCGCTCCAGTACGCCGATGCGGCCGAAGTCAGCAGTATCATCAGTCCGCTGGTCGCTCCCGATTCCGAACTCGGCATCTATCCACGCACCAATGCGATCATCATTACCGACACGGCCGCCAGCATTCGTCATATCGCTCAGGTGATCCAGCGCCTGGATGTGGCCGGCTCGCAGGAGCAGGTCTCCGTAATTCCCCTGCAGTACGCGTCGGCACAGGTGCTCGCCGAGCAAATCAGCAGGATCATGCAGAAGGAAAATGGTGCCGTTTCCCAGGCTGTACGGGCTCGTGCCGTCTCGGGCGGGGGCTCCGACGGTCGTATACTCGCTGATGCAAGAACCAATTCGCTGATCGTTGTGGCGGATCCCCAGGATACCCAGGCGATCCGTTCGCTGGCGCAACAACTCGATGTCCAGCGACCCGTCGGCGCCAACAACGTCCATGTGACCTACCTGCAGAACGCAAAGGCCAAGGAAGTGGCCGACTCATTGACCGCCGCATTGACGAATCTCAAAATATCCGGCGCTCTGGAAGGAACCCAGCCCGTACAGGTTACCGCAGACGAGGGAACCAACTCGGTAATCATTGCCGCGTCGCCCCAGGATTACGAACTCATACAGGGGATCATCGAGAAGCTCGATATCGTTCGCGAGCAGGTCCTGGTGGAAATGCTCATCATGGAAGTCAGTGAAGACGGCCTCAAGGAAATCGGGGTCGATTGGGCCTCCCTGGATCAGTCTGTTGATGGCAGCGTACGTGGCTTCGCCGCAACCAGCTTTGGGCCGCGCGTGGATTTCGCCAGCGGCAATCTGGAAGGTCTGGCCGTTGGACTCTGGAAGGGTACCGGCTCCAATCTCCGCATAGGTACCATGCTGCACGCGCTCGATAAACAGACCGGTGTGAACATCCTCTCCACGCCGCATATTCTCACGCTCAATCACAACACGGCCAAAATCATCGTCGGCGACAACCGGCCGTTCGTGACGGAGTCCAGGATTACTGAGACGACGGACTTTATTACACCGACTGTTATCAAGACCTTCGAGTATAAGGATGTCGGTATTACGCTGGAGATCACCCCGCATATCAGCCAGGGTGGTTTGATTCGACTCGAAGTCTCCAGCGAATTCACAAAACTCATCGAAAGCTCGAGCAGCGCCTCGACCGATACGCCCACGACTGCCAAACGACAGGCGGAGACGACGGTTTCAATGCAGACCGGTTCGACGGTCGTAATCGGCGGACTCATTCGCGACGACAAGGTAACCATCAAAAAGAAGGTGCCGCTGCTGGGAGATATGCCCGGCCTGGGCGGTCTGTTCCGTTTCAAACGCGACCAGCTTGAGAAGACCAACCTCATGATCTTCATAACGCCGCATATCATCCGTAACCAGGAGGAGCTGGAGCGCGCTACCGAACGCAAGAAGAAGGAAATACTGCCCGCATGGGAGAACCGCGATAAAAAGGACGCGGCCCAGTGAAAGGCGGAAATCAACAAGGAGGTGCAGTAGTGAATGCCCAACTGGAAGAACGCCCCGCAACACAGAACCGTCCGGTGCCTATGAAGAATGTTCGCTCATATGAATCGAATCAGGTCCTGGAGAAGATCCGCCCGGAAATGCTCAGCCCCGAACTGGTGCGCAGACTCCCGCTGGAGTTTCTCAAGAGCCAGACCGCAATTCCGGTGATTCTGGACAGTGGTGAAACAGCCGTCGCTTTGGCCGACGCGCTCAATGTCGAGGCCTATGACGCCATCGTCAGCGTGCTCGACCGCCCGTGCCGTCGCGTCATATGTTCCTCAGCACAGATCGAACAGGCCATCAGCCAGTGTTATTACCAGAGTTCGCCCCCCGTTGAACAGCAGCAGGAGCCTGTTGTGCAGGAGCAGCCGGCCCCTGCGTTGCCCGATGATGGGCTGGGACGACAGACGCACGCCGAAGACCTGCTGAACGTTACCAGCAAGGCGCCCGCCATAAAACTGGTCAATCGCATACTCTTCCAGGCGGTCCACAGCCGGGCCAGCGATATTCACATAGAGCCCTATGAGGACCACGCGCGAGTCCGTTTTCGTGTCGATGGCGTCCTGCATAATGTCTGCACCCTGCCAAAACAGCAAATGCCCGCCATGCTGTCCCGTTTGAAAATCATGGCGAGTCTGAACATTGCTGAACGCCGTCTGCCCCAGGATGGCCAGAGCCGCGTCAAGATCGGCGAAGACCTTGTGGACGTCCGGGTCTCGACGATTCCGACCCTCGGCGGCGAACGAGTCATGTTGCGCCTGCTGGACAAGGGCAGGGGGGAACTGGGCCTCGATCAGATCGGCTTCAGCTCCGAAATACTCGCGACCTTTCGCAACTTGATCACCATGCCCCACGGCATCATTCTGCTGACCGGCCCGACCGGTAGCGGAAAGACGACGACGCTCTACGCAGCACTCAACGAACTAAACGGCGAAGAGCAGAACATTCTGACCGTGGAAGACCCGATAGAGTACCAACTGCCGGGCATCGGCCAGATGCAGGTCAAGCCCAAGATCGATCTGACCTTTGCAAGCTGCCTGCGACACATCCTGCGACAGGATCCGGACGTCATTATGATCGGCGAAATCCGCGACCGCGAAACCGCTGAGATCGCGATTCAGTCGTCATTGACTGGCCATCTGGTCCTCAGCACCCTGCATACCAACGACGCCGCCTCCGCCGTGACGCGATTGATTGACATGGGCATCGAGCCCTATCTCATATCGTCCTCCGTCGTTGCGGTCATGGCCCAGCGTCTGATTCGTGTGATATGCCCCCGCTGCAAAACCCCCGCGGGCCCCAGCGACCGGATGCTGGAAATCGCCGGCGATACGAACGAAACGATGGAAGTGCAGGGCAAGTTCTATGAAGGCCACGGATGCGATCACTGCATGCAGAGCGGATATCTCGGTCGCAGCGGCATATTCGAACTGCTCACGATCGACGACGACATAAAGGGCCTCATAACCGCCAGACACGGCTCGCATATTGTAAAAGACAAGGCAATCGAAAAGGGCATGCGTACCTTGCGTCAGGACGGCCTGCGAAAGGCCCGCGCCGGAGAGACGACGCTCGAAGAAGTCTGCCGTGTCACGCTCGATACGGTGCGAAGTGAACCGCCGACTGCCGGCGACGACGCAAACATACTGAACACAGCCCGACTTCGCAGAACCATGATACCTCGAACCCGCAAGTAACCTATGCCGCTTATCGACCACAATGTGACGAGTCACTCTCAACCAGAGGTGAACGTGCGCGCCGAAGCCGAACCTCGCGAGTCCGTTATTCGCGTCAGGCACAAGGAACTTGGCCGTTTCACCCGCCAACTGGCGACGTTGCTCAAGGCGGGCATGCCGCTGCTCGGCGCGCTGGCCGCGCTGGTGGAACAGTTCACTGCAGACCGGCAGAAGGTTCGCGATCAGCGCCTGAGCCTGGGCGATGTCGTTCGCAACGTCCACGGCGCGGTCAATGAGGGCAGCACACTGGCCGACGCCATGGCGGCCTATCCCGAGGTGTTCGAAGCGGTCTACATCAACATGGTCGCCGCCGGCGAGGCAAGCGGCAATCTCGAATCCGTCCTGCTGCGCCTGGCGGACATGCAGGACAAACGCAATCGCCTGCTCGGCAAAGTCCAGTCCGTTCTGGCGTACCCGGCGATGATGATCGTAGTGGCCGTGGGCGTCGTGGCCTTTCTGCTTTCGTATGTAGTGCCAAGCGTCACCGAGTTGTTCCTCGAAATGAACCGTACGCTGCCGTGGCCCACCCGTCTGCTGATAGGAGGCTGCAGCCTGCTCAAGACCTACTGGCTGGCGATTCCCCTGGTCGTGGGCGCCGTCGCCGTCGCCTTTGGCGGTTGGGTGCGCACTGAAGAAGGCCGCATGCGATGGGACCGATTCAAATTGAAGATGCCGCTGATCGGATCGTTGCTCTTGAGATTGGAAGTGGCGCGCTTCGCCCGGACCCTCGGAACCATGCTGGCCAGCGGAATACCGATCCTCGATGCACTCGATACCGTTGAGGCCGTCGTCAAGAACCGCTGCGTCGCCGCCGCGCTGGATACGATCAAAGGAGCCATCGGACGAGGCAGCAGTATCGCCGATGCCGTGCGCCAGACCGAACTGTTCCCGCCCGTCGTCGTCCATCTGCTGGCCACCGGCCAGGACAGCGGCACCATCGAACAGGCGCTGAATGATATCGCCGAAATGTATGACGAAGAGGTGGACCTGACCGCAAGAACCCTCACGTCGCTGCTCGAGCCCGCGATACTGCTGGTGATGGGCGCCGTCGTCGGCTTTATTGTCCTTGCGATTCTTCTGCCCATTTTCGAAATCAATCAGACAATCTGAGGAGTGTGAAAAAATGCAGCCTGTACATAACAGACAAAAAAGACGGTTTAAGGCTTTCACGCTGATCGAATTGATGATCGTCGTGGTCATTCTCGGCCTGCTGGCGACCGTGATTATGCCCAAGATGCTCGGCAGACCCGAACAGGCCCGCCGCATGAAAGCCAAAGTTGACATCCGCAACATCGAGACGGCCTTGTCCCTGTTCCACGCCGATACCGGACGCTTTCCGACGACCTCCGAAGGGCTCGATGCACTGGTCTCGGACCCCGGCGTGCGTGGCTACAATCGCGACGCCTATCTCGAAAAAGTGCCCGTCGATCCCTGGGGCAATCCCTATATCTACATATCACCGGGCCGCAATAGAAAGGATTACGACCTCGAGTCCTACGGAGCGGACGGCGAGGACGGTGGAGTCGAGGATGACGCCGATGTGGAGAACTGGAATCTCGATACACAATAAGTTGCGTTCGCCGGTGGGCTTCACCTGCATGGAGGTGATAATAGCCCTGGCGATTGCCTCGATCGCGCTGCTGGCCCTGATCCGTCTGCACATGATCAGCACCAAAACGGTGACTCGCGCCGAGGCGATCCGTGCCGCCGCCACCCTCGCCCGGCGTAAGATGGAGCAGACCATCGCCGCCGGATTCCCCCGGCAGGGCACTGTCTCCGGAACCGAACACGTCGGTTCGGCTGAATTGCTCTGGCGAGTCCGCGTAGACGACGAAAAACCGCCGGCGCTCCGCCGAGCCGAAGTCGGACCGATGCGCAAGGTGACCGTACGCGTCGAGTGGGCTGCAAATCGGGACCGCAATTTCGAGATAGCTACGTATCTCGCCGAAAGGAAAGTGCCGTGAGACCGACCGGACCTGCACAATCTGTTCGCAGCACCGGCCACGTTCGTCGTCGCCGCACGGCGTTCAGCCTCATTGAAGTGCTGGTCGCCACCGCGATCATGGCTCTGCTGGTTTCGATGGTCTACGCGAGTTACTCTGCAACTTCAAAATCCGCCCGCGCCTGGACGTCGCGCATCGACGCCCATCGCCAGGCCCGCCGCACGCTCGAACGGATGAGTCGTCAGATTCGCGGCGCGTTCCATACTCCATACACGGATTTGAAATCCAGTGCTCCCGCAGCGTCTCCGCCCGAACAACCGCAAATCCAAACGCCCGATCCCGCCCGATTCCTCGCAGCACCCGATGCCCCGGATGGCGTGCTGTTGCGACTTGTTACGACCGCCAGACTGTTCAGCGATCCGAATCAGCCTCAAGGCCTGACCGATGCTGCCTATGCCTTCGATGCGGCCACCGGCACGCTGCTGCTGAGCCAGAGACGCTTTGTTCCCACGCTCGCTTCCTCCGACGATCGCACAAATTACAGACCTCTGCTGAAAGACGTTCGCCGTATCCGCATATCCTGCCACGATGGCGAGCGTTGGGTCGATCGATGGAACAGCACTGAGATGAAAAACCTGCCCGCCGCAGCGCGTATTGACCTCGAATACCTCGACGCGCGTCGGCAGACCTACAATCTGTCCGAAGTGATCCACCTGCCGTGTTCCCAAATTGAAATGAAGGCCGATGGACCGAAAACGCTGTTAAACGATGACCTCCCGAAATGACTGATAGATCGCCGCAAAAACCGGATGGTTTTGTCATAATCGTCGTACTGTGCATGACGATCCTGCTTGGGGTCTTGTTGTTCGCATTCAACCACAAGACGCGCAAGAACCTCGACCAGATCGAGACGATGCGCGATCGAACTGTCGCTATGCAGTGCGCTACCGCCGGCCTTAACACGGCAATCGCAGCCGTACAGGCAAGCCGCCATGTCTTTGCCGACGACAAAACCGCCCACTTGCTGACCGGCCGAACGCGTCTCGATATTGCCGGCGGCTCATGCCGCATCCTGGTCAGGCCCGACAACGGCAGAATCAACCTCAACGGCCTTCGCCGCGACAACGGCAAGATCGATCGCACCCGCGTCGACCAACTCCTGCGATTGATCGATCTGGTCGATAGGCAGACGACGGACCAGCCGCGGATCGGCTACGGCCTCGTTGCAGCCCTGATCGACTGGACCGATGCGGATGAAGAAACTACCGTGCTGCCCTTTATCCAGCACGAAAACCTCGGCGCCGAATCCGACTACTATGCAAATCTCGAAACGCCGTATCGCTGCGCCAACCGCAACCTCGACATGATCGAAGAACTGCTTCTCATCAAGGGGGTCGATGAGAGCGTTTTCGAAAGAATAAAGGACTTCGTTACCGTTCGCGGCGATACGCGAGTCAACATCAACCATGCTCCGCCTCTCGTCATCGAAAGCCTCTCTCCGCTGATGGATCGCATGCTCGCGCAGATTATCGTCGAACGCAGGTCCGTCACGCCGTTCGAGACGATCGACGAATTGCAGAATCTCCCGGGCATGAACGACGAGATATACGAACAGATAAGAAACTCGGTAACGGTGCAGGACACAGGCTTCTACTACCGTGTCGAAGCGTGTGGCGCTCGCAATCAGTCCCGCCGCACCATACACGCCCTCCTGCACCGCAACCCTCAGACCGGGACGATTGATATCATCCGATATGAAGAAACATAGCAGACAGCCTTTACATAACTGAAAGGGAGTCCAGAATATGGCACGGACCAGGCGATGCATAGGCATTGAAATTGACAGCACGCACATCAGCGCGGTGCAGATAGCCCAGACGCACAACAGATTCCTGATCGAACGCTCCTTCAGCACGCAAACGCGAAGGGCCAGCGATTCTCCGCACGCGATACTCAAGTCGCTCGTCGGGCAGCATGGCTTTCATCGACGCGCGGCCGTAGCGGCGACGCTCCCGCAAAAGGCTGTCTTCTTCCGCAATGTCACAACCGATTCGAAGGATATCGAATCGCTCGAACGCGGTGACAATCCGAAATGGAAGAACAGCTTCCCCATCGATCCCGATGATATGGTGCCCCGCGTCTGTGCACACACGCCCTCTACGGACGGAAAGTACTCGGTCCTGATGACCGCCGCCGCCAAGACCGATCTGCAAAGAACGCTCAAGCTGCTCGATTCGGCCTCCATGCATCCGTGTCTGATCGAACCTGCAATAATCGCAACGTATTCCACCATCGCCGTCAATCACCCGGAGAGCCGATCGGGCAAGGCGGTTGTCGTATACGTGGATGCCTCCCACGTGACCCTGGCAATCGCTCAGGATGGCAACCTCCTCATTATCCGACGCATTCCGAAAACGGTCACATCCGAAGAGGACGAAGTTACCGCCGAGCAAATCGCCGAGCAGGTTCTCCGCGAGTTGCAGGTCACATGGCAGCGAGTGCTCGGAGCTCCTATGGAGCCCCACACGCGCCTGTACTTGCTTGCTGATGATCGGGTCGGCGACTATCTCACCATGCTTGCCAATCAGAGTCTCGAATGTGATATCGTCCCCGTCGATCCTTATGCCCGCGTGCATGTCACCGCAAAATGTCGGGCGGCAGCCCCGCAGTACACAGCCGAAGGGCTCGCCTTGGCCGTCTTGGCGCCCAAAGCCGCCAAACGTGTCAACTTCCTCAAGGCGAGTGCTGATGCAGTGGCGGGCTTCAGTGCAAAACGCGAAATACTCAAGTGTGCCGCAATCTTTGTCACCATTATCGGCTTCCTCCTGATCGGTATCTTCGCGCGCGTTTCCGGACTGGAGAACACATACGCAACCACCAAACAGCAGATCGCCGGCTTGTTCCGAAAAACGCTCCCCGAGGAAAAGAACGTGGTCAATCCTGTCGCACAAATGGAGCAGAAGCTCGATACCCTTCGCAAAGACCACGAGGCCCTGGCCTCTTTCGTGCCCGGCTCATTCAGCCCGCTTCAGATACTCAGTATGATCAGCGCCAACGCCGCATCCGAAGGGGGTCTCGAAGTGGATGATCTGCTCATCGTGGATGACACCGTCCGTATGAACGGTACGTGCGATTCGTTTGATGCAGTCTACGCGTGGCAGCGCCGCCTCCAGGAGGTTCCGAACTTCGCTCTCGTAGAGGTGCAGGACGTTCAGAAGGAACCCAGCAGCGGTCGCGTGAGCTTTACCATGGTACTGGCTCCGGAGATAGAGAACTAACATGATGCGCTTAACATACAAAGAGAAACGTTACGGCCTGGCCCTCGTCGCCTTCGTTTGCGGCTGGTCTCTCTACAGTTTTGCCTTGGAGCCCGCGGTCGACCGCCTGGGCACCCTGCGACGCGTAATTCCGCAAAAGCAGCAGGAACTCGTCGAACTGCGCCGCGCAGGCCGGGAGTACACCGCCCTGGAACAGTCGCTCCAGAGCCTGCGCGAAAAAGTGGCTCGCCAGGAGCGATTCGACCTGCTTCCGCACGTCGAGAAGCTCATCAGCCGTGCCGGTCTGGATAAGCACGTCCGCTTGATCAAGCCGCGCATTGTCCCGCTCGAAGATAAATACGAACAGGTCATTGTCGAGTTGGATTTTGCGCCGGTTTCGCTCGACAAACTGGTGGACTTCCTGTGCAAGATGGATGAATCCGACGTGTTGGCCGATATCAAAACGCTGCACATCCGAAAGGCAACATCTCAGCCGGACCTGCTGGAGTGCTCTGTGGAAATACACAGCATCCGGCTGGCCGATTCTTTTGCCGGAACATCATAGTTTCAGCTCATTGAGCAGCCACGATCCGCTGCCTGGCAACATTATGCGATTGGCCCCTCCATTGAATCGTACTGTCGCCGAATGCATGAAAGATCCGAACCCTTGATGCGTCCTCCAGATTGGATTCGCCCGCCGGACGCACTGTAAAAAGGCTCGGCGTCTCGTATTGCTCGCCCGCCCACGTGCGGCTGCAAAAAGCCACAAATCGCGGTCCTTCGACGACAAAGCCCCACCGAGGCAGCACCACAGTGCCCCCGAAGACGGTCTCCACTTCGTAATCCGCAACCCCGAAGTTAACCGTGACGTGCACCGCATCGGCCCCGGAGCCGTAACGGGCTCTCCGAACGGTCTTCTCTTTGTTGAGAAAATGCAGTCTGGTGAGCCGCTCGTGTGCGGTCGCATGATGCAGCGGCCCGAGCACCTCATGCGTGTTCTTGATAAACACGTCCCACGGGTGTCTCCCCGCAGCCCAGCCGTTGTCGCAGCGTGCGTAACGTGCCTCGTCTGGCGCATCCGGGCCTTCGCCGCCTTGCGCGCTCTGCCAGTATAGATGATCGCCGAACGAATGGTAGTACAGCGGACGCGCACACAGAACGTGATGCGCCACGCACTCGGCCGCCTTCTCGGCGGCATAACCGTACTTCCCGTAACATATCTGGCAGTCGTGGTAGACCATCTCGAAAAATGGAATCACCGTCGCTCCGAAATCCTCGAAAGGCAGGTTATGGTAGTACCGTCCGGATACGCTGACCAACCCCTCGAAGAAATCGCTGTGTGGCAGAGCCCATTCCCGCCCGCACTCGCTGCCGAAAATGCCGAACGCTTCGCGTGCATAATCGCTCAGACGAATCTTCCATGCGATATCGAGATTCCGATCGATCGGATGGTTCGGATCGAAGCATTCTCGCGGACCCACCGCATATGTGGTATCGATAAAGTAGCTCCACGGCCTGAAAAGCCTCGATATGCCCGGCAGATTCTGCGGCCGCTTCGCCAGTTCCACCTGCTTCGGTGCGCACACCATATAAGCCCGTCCGCCCAGCCAGCGTCCGCCCGTTATCAGCGAGCCGTCGGGCCGCTTCTCTATGTAGTCCGGGCTCCAGCTTCTCGCGTCCCGATACATATCCTGAACGTTGTCATGCAGACAGCCCACGTATCCCAGCGACTGAATTCGCGTCACCGCATCGGCCAGCGCCTCGTTGCCGCCGCACTCGGGATTGGCCGGCAGGTTGTCGGGATGTCGGCAATCATAACCGCCCTCGCTCCAGCCGCCCATCATGAAAAAGCACCTCTCGATCTCAAGATCGTTGTGCAGATGCTCTGCGATCTGCGGCGCTTCGTCGAAAGTCCATCGCACCTTGACCGATTCTTCCGCAGTGCTCTGTTCGTTCATCCGCCGGGCCAAACACGTCCACAGTTTGGCGTTGGACGCACCGAGCATGCGTTCGACATGCGGATCGCGCCGTATCTTCTCTCGCAAAGTCACCGCAAAACCGTGCCTCTTTGCGTAATCGCGATAACCCTCTGCAAGCCGGTTCCAGTCTCCCTTGCCCAGAGGCAGCAGAGTAATGGCGTGTGCGCTGCCCCGCAGTTCGAAGCGCGCCGTGAGTTTTCCATCGGCTGCTTTCTGGTTGTTCGATATCTCGGCAAACGTATACGCATCATCCCACACAACCGCCATCGCGCCGCCCGACTTGACCAGACCCAGCATATTCATGTGAAAGCCTTCGTAATCCGACGTGCCGAACATACGCTCAAAGCGCTTGCCGCTGTCCGCCGGTATCAACAGGCCCTCTCGGCAGGGCACGACCATATAGCCTGCCTCGTCCGCCCCCATGGCCAGGGCGTCCCCCATAATGCTGACCGGCCGTCCCGCCTTGCCTTCGTATCGCAATTGCACCGCTCGCCTATCCTCAATCAGAGAGAACACGACGCCCGCCTCGCCGCTGACTAGCCGAACCGAATCCGGTATTCCACACCATGCCCGCTGCCATTCTGTTCCCAGCCACTCCGCATCCCCGACGGATGCCGTCCCGGCTGTGGGCCAGCGAACCCCTGATTTCTTGTCGATCACAGCCCAGCCGCCCGTCGCTGTGTCTACCTCCAGAGACAGATAAGGGCTTTCTAACGTATCTGCCCCCACCGTGCTGGTAAGAATGATGATCAGACGTATCGCGACCTTGATTGCGTCCATGCTGAAGACCTCCTGATGTCAAACCGAAAACTTGGTCCGTGAGTCGCTATTTCCTTAGTTTGCGAAACTCCTCGATCAGTGAGTTGACCACCGGACCGGGCTTGCCGTCCCCGATTGTCGTTTCATCGAATTGCACTACCGGCACGATGTCCTGAGTCGTAACCGCCGTGAACAGTTCGTCGGCGCCGGCCGCATCTTTGGATGTCAGACATTCCTCCTTGACCTTTAGCTTGAGCCGCTCCGCCGCCTCCAATACGAACTTCCGCGTCACAGAGGGCAGAATATTGGCCGTCAGCGGTGCCGTTCGCACGCTCTTGCCCATCACCGCAAAAAACGCTGAGCCGGCCCCCTCCGTGATCAAGCCCGCCGAATCGACCAGAATGGCCTCCTGACAACCCTTCTTGGCCGCGTCCTGCCGGGCCAGAACGTTGGCCAGCAGATTCAGCGACTTGATATCGCATCTGGCCCAGCGCCAGTCGGGATGCGTCGAGACAGCGATTCCCTTGGCCTTGGCCTCCAGATCGTAATGCAGTCTTGTGAGCATCAGGAAGAAATTCGGCCGAATGCCGTCGCCCGGCACGTGCATCCGCAATTCCGACCCGCGCGTCGCGTGAAAGTATATCTTCGCCTCAGCAATGCCGGCGACCTCGAAAGCCCGCAAAACCCGGCTGCGAACCGTCTCAATCTCTATCCCGTGGATCCCGATTGCTGCAAGACTGTTGGAAAACCGCTCCATGTGCTCGTCGAGCGCGAAAATCTTCCCATCGTAACTCCGGATAACCTCGTACACCCCATCGCCGAAGAATGTGCCGCGATCCAGGCAGACCGGTTCCACCGCATGCATCGGCAGTATCTGGTCGCCTATCATTGCAACTTCCATGCTTGTGCTCCCAAAACAACGGTCCAAAGCCTGTATCTTAGCGATACGAACCCCCATCGCCCACAAAAAATTGCATAATTCGCTTTACAAACGCCTTCCTCCGGATACAATACGCTGTTTTCCGCAATGTCAGCTAATAGCCAGGAGTGTTTGGAATGTACGCAGTCATCGAACAGGGTGCCAGACAATACAAGGTCGCCGAGGGCGACGTGATCGATATTGACCTGACCGACGTCAAATCCGATGCAAAATCGATGGATTTCGACAAGGTTCTGCTCGTTAGTGATGGCCAGGATGTCAAAGTCGGTGCTCCGTACGTCGAGGGAGCGAAGGTGGTGGGCTCATTTGCAGACAGCGCCGCCGAGGCCGTGGTCAAGAGCAGGAAACTCTACCCCACGACGTTCCGCCGCCGCAAGAACAGCCGAACGCGCATAGGACATCGCCAGAGGTATCTTCGGGTAACCATCGACAAGATCGAAGCCTGAATCGTCGCAAATGTTATTGCTTGCGACTCCGCACTAATTCATCCGCCCAGCGGCGCCACTCGGCTGCTCCACTTTCGACAAATCGCTCGAATGATTTGTCGTCGACCAGTTCCCCTGCCAGCGACTTGCGCTCGTTGATGTCTCCGATCTCCGCCTGTATACGCTTTCGCAGCCTCTCCAGTTCCTCCAGAAATTCGCCGTGCTCAGCGGTTATGATCCGTTCGAGCTTCTTGCGCAAATGACCCGCAAATGCAGGACTCTGCCCGCCGGTTCCGATCGCTATCTGCAAGGCGCCCCGCTGAACCACCGCCGGTACGTAGAAATCGCACAACGCCGGCTCGTCGACAACATTGCACAACACTTCCAGTTCCTGGCAGTCCTTGTGGATTTGCTGATTCAGCGCCATATCATCCGTTGCTGCAATCGCCAGAACCGCTCCGACAAGATACTCCTTGGCATAAGAATCTCTGACCAGCCGAATGTTGCTTCCCGCACACAGCGCCTCCATCGCCTCGCCGGCCTTCCTGGCGACCACAACAACCCGCGCTCCCGTCTCCAGCAGCACTTTGGCCTTGCGAAACGCTACCTTGCCGCCGCCGATCACCACAACGTGTTGACCGCTGAGTTCGAGAAATATTGGGTACTTTGCCATAACCATGCATTCTATCGCATAGTCTCACCGCTCGATAGCAAATTAGCCCGATGCCGCCGCATTTTTGCCGGAACGCAGATTTCCGTTCGCAAACGGCCCCTTTTTGTGTAAACTCCGCTTCGAGACACAGTTTTTCTTATTGATATGGCCTATGGCGACGATGGACATTACGAAAATCTGCGCGCCCCTTGACGCGGCGGCCGCAAGACAACTCGAGGCCGGCTCGCAGGTCGCGATCAGCGGAACCATATACAGTGCCCGCGACATGGCGCATAAGAGGCTCTGCCGGGCCATCGCAGACGGCAAGTCCCTGCCAATCGATCTCGACGGCGCGGTAATCTACTTTCTCGGCCCAAGCCCCGCCCGTCCGAGCAGGGTAATCGGCTCGGCCGGACCCACGACCTCATCCAGAATGGATGCCTTCAGTCCGACCCTGATAGCCCATGGCCTGCGGGCGATGATCGGCAAAGGCTACCGCGGACCGGCCGTGCGGGCGGCCCTGCAGGAATATGGCGCCGTGCATCTCGCCGCCGTCGGTGGGGCCGGAGCGGCCCTCAGCAAACACATTGTCGAGGCCGGCGTCGTTGCCTACGAAGATCTCGGAACCGAAGCCATCCGCCGCCTGCGAGTAGTTGATTTTCCAGCCGTCGTTGCGTATGACTCGCACGGCAATACCGTGTATAAAAACAATGCCCAGTATTGACTTATCCTGCGCGTCTCAGTCCCCTGCGACGCCGATCTGAACGAGGATACCATGAAAGTAGCATTGCTCGGCCTGCTCCAATCGGGCAAAAGCACAATCCTGACCGCTGTCAGCGGCAAAGAAATCCCCCAGACCGGAACCGCAACAATCAATGAAGCCATCGTCCCGGTGCCCGACGAACGCATCGACTGGCTCACTGACCACTACAAGCCCAAAAAGACCACCTATGCCACGATAGACTGCCTCGATGTGCCCGGATTGAACTTCGCCGACGAGCACGGGCGGACCATGGCCCGAAAACTCGCCAACCAGATACGCACCGTAGACATGCTCGTTCTGGTTGTCCGTGCCTTCGACGACCCGTCCGTACCCGCCTACCGCAACCGGGTGGATCCGTCGGCCGATTTGTCCGAACTCCAGACCGAATTGCTCCTCTCCGATCTCGAACTGGTCACCACACGCATCGAACGCCTCGAAAAACAGGTCCACAAGCCCACCAAAACCCAGGCACAGGACAAAGCCGAACTCCAGGTCCAGAAGAAGCTCCAGGAAACCATCGAGTCCGAGAAACCCATCCGCGCCGCCATCGCCAACGAGCGGGAACTGGCCATCATCAAATCGCTCGGCTTTCTCACACTCAAGCCCATGGCCGTCCTGGTCAACGTGGGCGAAGATCAGTTGGACAAATCGTGGGATTTCAACGACATCGTCAGCGAAGAAGTCCCCGTCGTCTCGATGTGCGCCAAGCTCGAATACGAATTGGCCCAGTTGGACCCCGAGAGCCGAGAAGAGTTCATGGCGGATCTCGGTGTTACCCAGTCCGCCGTCGGCAAATTCGTCAACACCTGCTACGACGTCCTCGGCCAGGTCAGCTTCCTGACCGTCGGCTCCGACGAAGTGCGAGCCTGGCCCATAAAGGCCGGAACCGTCGCCGTCGACGCCGCCGGCAAAGTGCACAGCGACATCCAGCGCGGCTTCATCCGTGCCGAGACCTTCACTTTCGAGGACCTCAGAGAACTGGGTGACGAAAAAGCCATCAAGGCCGCAGGCCGTACGCGGCTCGAGGGCAAGGAATACGTGGTTCAGGACGGCGATGTAATCAACTTCCGATTCAATGTATGAGTCGAGCGTGGCAGCGAAGAAACGCCATAAGCTGGTTTTCGTCATTTGCGCCGCAGCACTGGCGGGGGGGCTCTGGCTCTATCTGGATGGTGATACCCCCGCCTTGTACACCTACGAAGTCGTCCGCACCTTCGACCACGATCCGAACGCCTTCACGCAGGGCCTTGCGTTCGACGAGGGCCGCCTGTACGAAGGTACCGGCCTCTACGGCGGCTCGAGCCTGCGCAAAGTCGATCTGGAAAGCGGACACGTCATCGAGCGCAGACCGCTGCCTCCCGCCTATTTCGGCGAGGGACTCACCGTCCTCGGCAATCGTATCCTGCAGTTGACATATCGCTCCCGTGTCATCCTGACCTACGACAAAGAAACCTTCGAATTGATGGACACGGCCGACTACCCCTACGAAGGCTGGGGCCTCACCCATGATGGCGAACATCTCATTGCCAGCGACGGCTCGCACACGCTGCATTTTCTGGACCGCCACACATTTCGGGTAATTCGCCACCTGCCAATCACATATCAGGGCGAGCCCGTGCACGGCCTCAACGAACTCGAATACGTCAAAGGCAGCATCCTCGCCAATGTCTGGCTCACCAACCGAATCGCTCGGATCGATCCACAAACCGGCCGCGTAACCGCCTGGATCGATCTTGCCGGCCTCCGCCCCCAGCGCACTACCCGCCATCCGGACGCCGTACTCAACGGCATCGCCTATGATGCCGAAAACGACAGACTCTTCGTTACAGGCAAACTCTGGCCCAGCCTCTTCCAGATCGAATGCGTCGAAAAGAGGTAATACTGGCAGACGCCCCCCGCGTATGATATAAGAGGGTCTTCCTTCCCGCTTGCGGGTTGGTGATGACTCAAACAACGCAAAACGACGCTGGAGATCCTCGTATGAAAGCGGTTGTACTGACCGGCATTCGCCAAATGGAAATCCAGGATTGGCCTGATCCTGTGATCGACAAGCCCACCGACGTACTGCTCAAGATCGAGCAGGTAGGTGTGTGCGGCTCAGACGTGCACTACTACGAGACCGGCCGCATTGGCTCGCAGGTCGTCAAGTTTCCCTATATCGTGGGCCACGAATGCGCCGCCACCGTCGTCGACGTCGGCTCGGACGTCAAGTCCGTCAAGAAAGGCGATCAAGTCGTTATCGAGCCCGCCGTGTCCTGCCACGACTGTGAGCAGTGCAATAAGGGCCGCGAGAATACGTGTTACAACCTGAGCTTTCTCGGCACCCCCGGCCAGGGCTACGGCTGCCTCTGCGAATATATGGTCATGCCCGAAGAATGCTGTTTGCCGACCCGGGGCAGGCTCTCCATCGCCCAGGGCGTCCTGTGCGAACCGCTCGCTATCGCCGTATATGCCGTCAGGCAGTCGGGCCTCTCGCAGGGAGACGATATCGCAATTCTCGGTGCCGGGCCGATCGGTCTTAGTTGCCTGCTCGGTGCACGAGCCGCTGGCGTAGGCGACTGCTATATGACCGAAAAAATAGACGCCCGCGTGGAAATCGCTCGCCGCAACGGCGCAACCTGGGTGGGCAATCCCGACAAGCAGAATGTCGTGGGAGAAATCGGCAAACACAAACCGCTCGGCGTCGATATCGCATTCGAGTGTGCGGGCCAGCAGGAGACCATCGATCAGGCCGTCGAACTGCTCGCCCCGGGCGGGAAACTCATGCTCATTGGAATACCCCGTGAGGATCGGGTCTCATTCCCTATCGATAAGATGCGTCGCAAGGAAATCACCATCGTCAATGTGCGCAGGCAGAACGACTGCACTCAGGACACGATGGACCTCGTTGCATCGGGCAGGATCGAACCCGATTTCATGGTCACACACCGGTTCGGCATGGAGCGGTCGCGAGAAGCCTTTGACATGGTCGCCGGCTATAAGGACGGAGTGGTAAAGGCCTTGATTGAGTTTTGAGACAGAAGTAACGCTCACCTGCATGATTGCAGGCGCACGAGCAATACGGCAGGAGGTTGTTGAATGAGCGTATGTGCTGCAAAAGAAGCGCTCGGTACGGCTGGATTGGTGCCCCGCTGGCCGTCTGCAAACGGTCCGTTTGAGGATACGGTTCTCTGATGAAGAAGGCGAGCATTATCAGCGTGGGCAACGAGGTTCTCAGCGGCCTGACGATCGATACCAACGCTGCCCATCTCAGTCGTGAGTTGCTTTCGCTGGGCATCCCGGTGGTCAGTGGATATACCGTTGCCGATGAGATAGAAGCAATAACCGGAGCCATCGGACACGCCTGGGCCGATGCCGACGTCATTCTCATTACCGGAGGGCTCGGGCCTACAGACGACGATCTCACGCGATCCGCAGTTGCGAAGTTCCTTGATGTACAATTGGAATTCCGAGCCGAACTGCTCGATCGCATCAAGGCGTTCTTCGACAAACGTGGCCGCCAAATGAGCGACACTAATAGGGTCCAGGCCTTCCTGCCGATTGGTGTTCAACCGCTCGACAACCCCATTGGCACTGCTGCCGGCCTTCTGGCGGAAAAACAGGGCAAATTGCTGGCCGCATTGCCCGGCGTGCCCTCCGAAATGAAACAGATGTTTCGCGACTCGCTGGCGCCCAGGCTCCATCCGTGGGTTGGCAGCCAGATCGTCAAGAGCAGAAAACTTAGATGCTTCGGCACGGGCGAATCCAATATCGCGGAAATGCTCGGCTCCCTGATGCAGCGGGGCCGCAATCCGTTGATAAACTGCACTGTCCACGGGAGCATAATTACGCTCCATATAATTGCCCAGGCGGACGCAGGACGCCCGGCAAATCAGATGCTGGACCGGGATGAACAACAACTTCGCCAATTGCTCGGCGACTTGGTGTTCGGCTGCGACGAACAGACGTTGGCTGAGGTGGTGGGGGCCCAATTGGCAAGTCAGGGCAAGACGGTCGCGACGGCCGAATCCTGCACGGGAGGCTTGCTCGCCGGCATGCTGACCGAGGTGCCCGGAGCCAGTCAGTACTTCATCCAGGGATGGGTCACCTACACGAATCAGTCCAAGATGCGCCAACTCGGCGTGCCCCGGCGGTGCATCGACGCGCACGGAGCCGTCAGCGAGCAGGTTGCCCGCGCCATGGCCGCCGGCGCAAGGCGTACAGCCGGAACAGATTTCGGAATCGGCATAACCGGCATCGCCGGTCCCGCCGGCGGGACCGAACAGAAACCCGTGGGATTAGTATATATTGGTGTCGATTCTGCGTCGGGTGTTAGCTGTGAAAAACACGTATTTTCGCACGGGAGAAGCGCCGTGAGATTACGCTCGGTCTTGACCGCCCTGAACCTGCTGCGCCGCAATCTCAAAGCTTGACGAGGCTGATGCGATGTGCTATAATATCAATTGCTGGGGATAGCAGATACCTGAAACTCCAAGGAGATTATGCCTAAGCAACGCAGACATCTGGGTGAAATCCTTTACAAGGCCGGCATCGTCAAAAAACAGGCGTTGATCGATGCAATAAAGACTTCTAAAGTCGAGAAAAAACGGCTGGGAGAGATACTCGTAGAAAAGGGCTTGATCGACGAGGACACCCTCAGTAAAGCCATTGCCAAGCAGTTTGGCTTCAAGTATGTCAATATGGATACTGCTTCGCTGCCTTCCGACCCGGGCCGCATCATCCCCGCTGAGTTAATGAAGAAGCATAATGTGCTTCCTCTCGATATGAGCAACGGCACGCTCAAAGTCATCATCGGCGACCCGACAGACCTTGAAATGATGGACGCTCTGCGGTTTCGTCTCAACACCAAACTCGAGTGCTTCGTTGCGAATCCTCGCAAAATACGCACCTATATCGAGGACACCGCCGAGACCCCCGTACAGGAATCGGATGACCGACTGAAGCACAGTATCGATGCAACCGCAGCGGAACTGGCCGAAGTAGGCCACGATCTGCAGGCCGAGTCCTTGCGTGCCCAGGCGGCCGGAGAGGATGACGATGCGCCTATTATTCGCCTGGTGAACCTCATCATCGATAACGCCTACTATATGCGGGCCAGTGATATTCATATCGAACCGATGGCCGACCGTGTCCGCATTCGCTACCGTATCGACGGTGTCTGCCTCGAAAAAGACAATATTCCGAAGAATATGCAGGCCCCTCTGCTTACCCGATTCAAGATTCTCTCGGGTATGGATATTGCCGAGCGGCGATTGCCGCAGGACGGTCGTATCAAACGAAATATCGGGGGTCAGGACATTGACTTCCGTGTCTCATCCCTTCCGGGTAATCACGGCCCCAGCGTTGTGCTTCGAATTCTGCGCCCGGACGCCGTAAATATCGGTATCGAATCGCTCGGTTTCGCACCGGACAACTACGAGATATTCCAGAAGATCATCAAACGGCCGAACGGCATCTTCCTGGTGACCGGCCCGACCGGTAGCGGTAAGACCACGACGTTGTATGCGGCCCTCCAGGCCCTCAATAAACCCGACAAGAAGATCATTACCGCCGAAGATCCCGTCGAATACAACTTCGACGGCATGAACCAGTGCCAGGTTCGCCACGAAATCGGCCTCAGCTTCTCCAAGATACTTCGAGCTATGCTCCGCCAGGCGCCGAATATCGTCCTCATCGGTGAGATTCGAGATGGTGAAGTGGCGGATATTGCTATCCAGGCCGCCCTGACGGGCCACTTGGTGTTCAGTACGCTGCACACCAATGATGCTCCCAGTGCAATCACGCGTCTGATCGATATGGGCGTCAAGCCCTTCCTGGTCGCCAGCTCAATTCAGGCAATCATGGCCCAGCGTCTTGTCCGGGTAATCTGCAAGAAGTGCAAGAAGGTGGACGAGGATCCCAATTGGGAGCACCTGCAGAGCCTCGGCGTAACAAAGGAAGATGTCGAGAAACGACCCATCTACAAGGGTGCCGGATGCAGCCAGTGCCAGAATACGGGCTACAAGGGCCGAATCGCTATTTTTGAGATGTTCGAAATGAACAACGAAATCCGCGAATTGGCATTTTCGCGTGCTCCCACGACGGCTCTCCGAAAGGCCGCCAAAGCAGGCGGCATGAGACCGCTCATGGGCGACGGGGTGCTCAAAATATTCGACGGAGTTACTACGCCCGCCGAAGTGGTCAGAATTACTCAGACCGAAGGGGCGACGGACTGATTCGATAACGGTTGTTGAGGTTATGTGAATGGCAACAGTGAATATGGACAGGCTGCTCCAGGCGTGCGTTACGCAGGGAGCCTCCGACATTCATCTTGTGGTGGGAAGACCGCCCGTATTTCGCATTGACGGCCGACTGAGGTCGCTGGAGACCAAGGTCCTCGAGCCTGATGATACAACGGCGCTCATGAAAAGTATCACCCCGGAACGAAGTCAGCAGGAGCTCCAGGAAGAGGGCGGAACCGACTACGGCTTTGCCTTCGGCGATGCCGCCCGTTTCCGTGTTTCTGTGTTCCGTCAAAAGGGCAATATATCGCTCGTCCTGCGTCTGATTCCCACCAAGATCATGACCTTTGAAGAAATCGGCCTGCCCAAGATATGTGCGGCCCTGTGCCGACGTCCCAGAGGCCTGTTTCTGGTTACCGGACCTACCGGTAGCGGCAAGACCACAACCCTGGCCTGCATGATCAACTATATCAATGAGACCTTCGACAAGCATATCGTCACCGTCGAAGACCCGATCGAATACTACCATAATCACAAAAAGTCGGTCGTAAATCAGCGAGAAGTCGGAATTGATGTTCCCAGCTTCGCTGAAGCGCTGCGCCGTGTGCTTCGACAGGACCCGGACGCCATCCTCGTCGGTGAATTGCGAGACCTCGAGACAATCGAGGCCGCAATCAGTGCAGCAGAAACCGGACACTTGGTTTTTGGGACAGTCCATACCGTAAGTGCGTCAGGTACCATTACACGATTGATCGACGTCTTTCCTGTTGCACAGCAGGAGCAGATTCGCACGCAGCTGAGCAGTAACCTCATTGCCGTACTCAGCCAGGCGCTGCTGCCCAAGGCAACCGGAAAAGGCCGGGTTGCTGCCTACGAATTCATGGTAGTTACCCCCGCCATCTCCAACCTCATCCGCGAGAACAAGACCTACCGAATTGATTCCAGCATCCAGACGGGTAAGAAATTGGGCATGCAGCTGCTCGATGACCACCTCTGGCAGCTGTACGACGAAGGCCTCATCAGCTTGGAAGAGATGCTCGACAAGGGTCGCCAGCCGGGTGCCCTGCAGGACAAGGCAATGGCCAAACTGTATGGTAGCCGCGCCAAGGCAAAGGGCAAGCAGCCGGAGAAGGGCGAGGACGAGGATATGGGACCTGTCCTGAGGACATGACAGGCCGCTTGGCGATCACAGGCACCGGAGCAGGGAGGGAATAAGCATTCCAAAGGGAGTCAGTTGCTGGATCATGCAGGCTGTCTATGTGGTATATACCAAGTGTCCGATAGGTAATTTGTTATTCTATAACGTTTTAGTGACGTATAATAAACAGGTGAATCGAGGCTGTTTATAGAGGTATAGTGAAATGGGCAAAAGCAACCGGGATATGCCGCCTGCCGAACAGTTAAGGGGCAGAACGCTTGGCCGAATCCTGATCAAGATGGGCGTGATCAGCAGAGAGGATGTTCACAAGTGCCTCAAGATGCAGGAGGAAAAGCAGGGCAAGGTTAAGATAGGCGAGATCTTGAAAGAAGTCGGGTTGGTGGACGAGGACCAGTTGCGCATGGCGCTGGCTGCCCAGAGGGGTATGGAGTATGCCGGTATCGAGGGACTGGATATTGCCCCTGAGGTCATCGAAAAAGTGCCCGCCCAGATGGCCGAAACCTATCACATCATTCCCATCGAATACGATTCGGACAAGAATCTCCTGACGGTCGTTCTCGATAGCCCTGCCAATTTCCGGGCGGTGGACGACCTCAGTACGTTGATGGGTTTCAAAGTCGTTGCGAAAATCACCGATGCCGATGCGCTGGAAGCCGCGCTGACCAAATACTACCAGACCGAGGACGAAAACATAAACGAACTGATCGGCGAGATACAGGGCGACAGTTTCCTGGCCGAATTCGAGGGCCGTAACCAGAGTATCGACCTTGATGAACTCAAGGAATTGTCCGAATCGAACCCCGTCAAGAAACTCCTGAACCTTGTCCTGCTCCAGGCAATTCGCGATAAGGCCTCCGATATCCACTTCGAGCCGTTTGAAAACGAATACAAAATGCGCTACAGAATCGACGGCGTTCTGTACGAGATGATCCCTCCGCCCAAATACATCGCCGCCGCACTGAGTTCCCGGATCAAAGTCATGGCCGATCTGGACATCGCCGAACGGCGCCTCCCCCAGGACGGCCGCATTTCTCTGACTGTTCAAAACAATCCCGTCGACCTCCGCGTCAGCGTCCTGCCGACCATGTTCGGCGAGAGCGTCGTACTCCGTATCCTCGATAGAAGCCAGGTCAGCTTCGATCTGGAGAAGCTGGGGCTCCGGCAACACGACCTCAATACCGTCCACAGGCTGATCAAGAAGCCGAACGGCATTATTATCGTCACCGGGCCGACCGGCTCGGGTAAGACCACCACCCTGTACTCTGCTCTCAATGAGTTGAACGACGTCGAAACCAAGATCATCACTACCGAGGACCCGGTCGAATACGACGTGGACGGACTCTGTCAGACGTCCATCCGCTCGGATATCGGCCTGACGTTCGCCCGGTGCATGCGGTCCATTCTGCGTCAGGACCCCGACGTCATACTCGTCGGTGAAATTCGTGACTTGGAAACCGCCGAAATTGCAGCGCAGGCTTCGCTCACGGGCCACTTGGTGTTCACCACGCTCCACACCAACGACGCTCCCAGCTCAATCGCGCGTCTTCTGGACCTTGGCGTCGAGCCGTTTCTGCTTACCGCCACGCTTGAAGGAATTGTCGCGCAACGCCTCGTGCGTAAGATCTGCCCCCGATGCAAAGCCCCGTTTGAGCCGACCGAGTCGCAGTTGATGGAACTGCAACTGACGCCCGAGGATGTGCAGGACAAGCAGTTCTACTACGGCAAAGGGTGTGATTACTGCAACGGCACAGGCTACAAGGGCCGATTGGGAATTTTCGAAATCATGGAGTTCAATGACGATATGCGAGAACTCATTATGAACCAGGCGTCCACGGGAGTACTGCGCCAGGCTGCCCAGAAGGCGGGCATGGTCCTGCTGCGCGACAACGGCTTGTCCGCAGTTTACGACGGTATCACCACAATCGACGAGGTCGTCAAGGAAACCATTATGGAAGAGGTTTGATGTGGCTGTTTGCATGGTGTGTGTTTTATTCGATGCTGAGCATACGGAGGTAGCATAATGCCAGTTTTCCAGTATTCTGCCCTGGACTCCCAGGGAGTCGAGATTAAGGACGAGGTCGAAGCCCTTAGTCAAAAGGAAGCCATCAGCAAGATACGCAACATGGGGTATTTCCCCACCAAGGTGCGGTCCAAAACGGGTGGCAAGAAGCCGGCTGCCAGAGCTGCGGCCGCTCCCAAGAAGCGGCGGGGGGCCGGCGGCAAGGTCAAGGTCAAGGTCATTACCCAGTTCGCCAGGCAACTCTCAACCCTTCAGGACGCCGGCCTGCCGATTCTGCGATCCCTGCGAATTCTCGAAGAACAGCAGAAATCCGGTACCTTCAAACGCGTCATTGGCTACGTCGGCGACGACATCGAAGGCGGCTCGACCCTCTCTGAAGCGCTGGGAAGATTCCCGCGAGCGTTCGACAGGCTCATGGTGAACATGGTCGCCGCAGGCGAGGCCGGTGGTGTGCTCGATCTGATTCTCGCCCGCGTCGCGGACTTCATGGAAAAGGCCCAGAAACTCAAGGCCAGGGTCAAAAGCGCAATGATCTACCCGATCGTGGTGATCACCGCCGCATTCGTCATCCTCCTGCTTTTGATGACCTTTGTTATTCCCTCATTCACCGAAGTGCTCACTGAAATGACCGACGACGGAGAACTGCCGAGGCTGACCGAAGTCGTACTGGCCGTCAGTCACTGGATCGCGTTTAAGTACGGCTGGGCTGTCCTGTGTGGCGTGCCCTTCGCGGTCATCTTCTTTCTGCGACTCGTCAGGAGGTTCCGCCCCGGCCGACTTGTTCTCGACAGCATCAAGCTCAGACTTCCCGTCGTGGGCCAGCTCACCGGAAAAATCGCCGTGACCAGGTGGACCCGAACGCTCGGAACCCTTATCAGTGCCGGTGTACCCATTCTCGACGCATTGAACGTGACCCGCGAAACCGCCGGAAACGAAGTATACGCCAACATGCTGGGAAACGTGCACAACTCCATTCGCCAGGGCGATACGTTCGCCGCGCCGCTCAAACAATCCAAGACCGTGGACCTGATCGTCTCGAACATGGTCGCGGTCGGCGAGGAAACCGGCGACCTCGATAAAATGCTGCTGAAAATCGCAGACAACTACGACGAACAGGTCGACGTGCTGGTCGCATCCCTCATGTCGATGCTCGAACCGATTATGATCGTTGTCCTCGGTGTGATCGTTATGACCATCGTTCTGGCCGTCTTCCTGCCCATGATCAAGATTATTACAACGCTTAGTGTATAACCAATCGAAACAGCCAACGCGAAAGTCCACAAGTCAGATTGCAAGGAGAACCAAAATGAAGTCAGTCGCCAAAACAATTCGAAAACCGCACGGATTCACGATTGTGGAATTGCTGACCGTGATGAGCATTATTGTCGTGCTCATCGGCTTGCTTGTGCCCGCCCTGAATCGGGTGCGTCAGTATGCCATGACCGTCAAGCAGAAAGCCCAGTTCCACAGTATGGAAGCCGCCATCGAGCTGTTCAACAACGAGTTCGAGGAATATCCGCCCTCCGATGCCTTCGACGAGACCGGCGCTTCATACTGTGGGGCCATGAAACTTTGCGAAGCCATGATGGGCCGCGACCTGCTGGGATACCATCCCAACTCCGTCTTCAGGCAGGACGGCCTCGACCGTAGCGGCAACTTCCAGATCTATCAGCCGAATCCCGACAACCTCAAGGCGAGAAAGGGACCGTACCTCCCGCTCGAAAGCGCCAACGCCATACCGTTGTCGGACATATACATGGCCAGCAAGATCAACAGCAGCAATTTTACGCCCGATCTGTACGTCCTCTGCGATGTCTTCAAGAAGACGCGGGACACCGGTGAAAAAGTCGGCATGCCCGTCCTTTACTATAAGGCAAACAGCGCCGGCACGCTGCACGATCCCAACTCCGGCGGCCTGCCCATGCCCACCGACGACCGCGGCTTCATCTACAACTACTGGGACAATCTCGAACTGCTCGAACTGGGCAAGCCCGGCGCAACCGGCTCCGGCCCCAACACGAGTCACAAACTCTCCGACGTCCAGTGGTTCTATGCCTGCACTCGCAGCGACAAGATCAAGAACCCGCCGAGGCCTTACCGCGCCGATACCTATATCCTGATTTCCGCGGGATTTGATGGCGAGTACGGTACCGCCGATGACGTGTACAACTTCGAATGGAAAAGCAAACCGGCTCAGTAACACGCTGCGGAAAGGGACGTTGCTTCCGGATAAGAGCCGCGTATGACGAGGCCGAGATGGATGGCAAATGCTATATAGAAAGGTGGAGATGATGAAGGGGTTGATGACAATGGCTGCGGTTGCATCCGTGCTTCTGGTCTGCGGATACGCACGCGCCGCCGAATGCGGAATCGTCAACGGCAGCTTCGAGGACGATGGCGCTCTGGACAACATCGCCGTGCAGGATCCGAACGGCTGGACTGTTGGACCTCTGGCGGACAAATTCATAGGTTATGCCTACTTGGATTGGGCGACTGACGGACAGTATAACCTGACTTTGTACGCCAGATGGCTCAGGAACTTCACGCTTGGTGAAACGGCGGCGATCTCGCAGCCGGTCGATCTTGCCGACGTCAACGATATCACCTTTGACCTGCGACTGACTACGTTCGCCGGAACCGCCTGGGATCCCAACGTGGTCGTCCCGGTCCTGATGATCGACGACGAAGTGGTCTGGACCCCGGATACGAACAATCCGGATATTCGCGGCGTCTACCTCGACCAGCGCTACACAGTGGAAGACACGTATCGTGACAACCAGCCGCACACCCTTGCGTTTGGACTTATGGTAAAGATCGACGGCCAGCTCTTTGAGCAATACTACACCGATTGGGACAACTTCGCCTGCACCGTATACTGCAACGGCGGCGGCCTGCTCGAAGGCGATGTCAACCGCGACTGCAACGTCGATACGGGCGATCTGCAGCTGATGGCCGAACAGTGGCTCGCGCCGGTCGATCCCGACCTGAGGCTCAATCTCTCGCATATCGATGACCAGCAGGGATTTGCCACAATTGACTTCTTCGACTTCGCCGTCTACGGCGATCAGTGGCTCGGCAACTACGCGGATTTCAAGCAGTTCGTCGACCAATGGCTCGAGCAGGTGGAGTTGGGCGACCCGTACAATCTCTTCACCGAAGAAGATGTTCCACCGGCCGGCATCGTGAACTTCCATGACTTCGTAATAATGGCTCAGGATTGGATGCAGACCAGTTTGATACCGGAAGAACCGGAAGAACCTGGAAATGAATAAGGGATGCTTACAAAGAGGAGTTACCGTGAAACGCGAACGAAAAGGCTTCACGGTCGTTGAGCTGCTGATCGTGCTTGCGATCATCGCCCTGTTGGTCGGGATTCTGCTTCCCGCGCTGACGGCGGTGAAAGAGGCCGCAAAGAATGCGAAGCAGAAGGCTCAGTTTGCGACCATTGACATGGGACTGCAGGCGTTCAGGAACGATCAGGGGGACTATCCGCCCTCCGACGGCTGGGATTACGCCGGTGGCGGTGCGCTGCCCTACTGCGGCGCCCAGAAACTTGCCGAAGCCCTCGTTGGCTGGGATATGCTGGGTTTCCATCCAAAGTCCGATTGGAACTGGGATGGCCGAACCGATGCCGGCCTGTACGTGTATGACGCCAACGATCCGCTCCTTCTGGATCAGCGAAAGGGGCCGTACCTGGACCTGGAGTCCGCCAACGTCTTCAGACTTGGCGATATCTCCGCCCGGTACCCGGGCCTCTACCGCAATACAGGCTCGCTCGCTCCCGATACATTCGTACTGTGCGACGTCTTCACCGACCGCACGGTTCGCATGCCGAATGGCGAGACCGTCAAGGCTGGTGCTCCTATTCTGTACTATAAAGCCGATGTCTCAGGAAGACAACTGACCCAGATATACGATGCCCGCGATAACGATTCGCTCGTTCTGCTTAAAGAAAACGTTGATAACAGGGTGCAACCGCTGGGAGACCCGGCTTCCAATTACCAGTACTTCTACGAATACATACGCGATCCCAAAGTCACTGCAAGGCCGAGGCCCTACCGCAGCGACTCCTATATCCTCATTTCCGCCGGCCCCGACGGCCTCTATGGTACCTCGGACGACGTGACGAACTTTGGCAACTGAATACGGATGGAATTCGCCCGCGCAGGATCGCTGCAATCGATCATGTCGAGAAAATGGTGCACGTACGAAAAAAAACCGGTTTGACGCTTGTCGAAATGCTCGTGGTGGTGGCTATCGTTGCCATACTGGCCACCATCGTGCTCAATGTCGCGGGCCATATCGACACCCAGTCGAAGCAGCGGGCCATGGAAGCGGCTTTCGCACTGCTCGACGGCGCGCTCGAACAGTACTACGACTACTGGGGCGCCTATCCCGATCCGAACAAGCCGCATACGCCTCCGTATCCGAGTCGTTCCGCGGCCCTGTATGACCAGCTCTACAGCACCCCGCAGAGTCGGGACGTGCTCGAAGAAATAAGCGAATCCCTGATACGCGATAATGTTGACAACCTGCCGGAGATTACCGACCCGTGGGGTACCGTGCTCGACTATCGATACGAGCCGATCGAGACCTTCCCGACGATAATCTCGGGCGGACCCGATAAGAACCTCGTGACGGTTGGCGACAACATGACCAATAAGTAGGGGCAGGGGAAGATAGAAGATGCGCTATAGAATGGAGACTTTGCACAACAGACGGTCATAAAATGTGTACGAAGTGCAAAAAATCCGGCCTTACCCTCACTGAAATGGCGGTTGTCGCCGCCATCATCGGGTTGCTTGTCGCGCTGGGAATCCCGGCCGTCCGCACGGTTGTCCATTCCTTCGAATCCGAGAGCGGAACCCGCAGCATGATCGCATCGGCGCTTGCCTCCGCCCGCGCCATAGCGGCAAACAGGCAGCAATACGCCGGTATCCGCTTTCAGCCCGATGCCGAGGGACGCCAGCACATGATCTTCATCATTCATGACCCCGCTGTTCTGGCCCGTGGTTTTCGTGCGGTCCCCGGCGTTAAGCCGATGGCCCTGCCGCCGTCCGTGGGGGTGATGGATATGAGGGTGCGGGCCAATCGAGCCGCTACCGTCGCCGCATGCAGCGATCCGAACGAAATGCCGCTCGATGTGGTGCATCTGGATGATACCGATCCCGCCAACCTCGACCCCAACGGTAGCAATGTCTACCTCTACGATACGCGCACGTTCTCGATTGTATTCTCGCCCGCCGGCCGGGTCGTAAGTCAGGTCGTCCGCGTGCGGAATCGTCAGGGCATATACCAGCCGGACAACAGTGTTGCCGCGAAAACGTCAACCGATGACCTGTTCAATTCACTTGTGAATATCGAACAGTACAATCGCGGCCGATTCGTACAGGACGACTACCCGTCCTTGGGATTGGGCGCCGAACACAGCAGACATCGCTTCGTCATTTGCGACCGTCTGCGGATCGACGACGCGACCGCGCAGGAGCGATTCGATTATTTGCGGTCGCTCGAGCCCATATACGTCAGCCCGTACACCGGAGAGTTGCTCGAAACCAACTGACTGGAACAATGGCCATCAGCAAACGACATCGTGGTTTCTCTTTGACCGAAGTGCTGCTCGCCGTCGGCACGCTGGCCGTTGGCCTGACGTTCGTCGGCGGGACCTTTCTCACGGGGATATACCTCAGCAGCGTCTCCACAGAAAGAACGACGGGAACCGCCGTCGCAAAGGAAGCGTTTGCCAAGATACGATTGTATGGCGTGGATGTTACGGACCCCAATCTGGCCGCCGATCGGCAAACGTCGTTCGAGACCCTTCAACATTCGCTGGCCGGACTGACGATGGTGGACCCGAACGAATTCGCCTACCCGTCCACCAGAACCGTCTTTTCGGACAAGCAGTATTTCTGGTCCGCTCTGTGCCGCCTCACATCGCCCGACCCGGATGCGCGCCTCGTACAGGTGACCGTCTTTGTCAGCAGGAAAATGCCCACAGCGGATAACTTCGTCGGCGGCGCTTTGTGGCCGGTGCCCGTGGAGGTTCCGGTGGCCCCTGTAACCGGGGCCGGTAATGAGAATAAGCTGCAAATCACCGATGCCGATCAACAAACATACATCGGCGCCGGCGACCAGATCGTGGATAACCAGACGGGCAGAATTTATCGCGTCCTGGATGAGGACCCCGCGGATCTCGACGTCGTCATACTGGACGTCCCCTGGCAGGGTGGAACTTCCGATACTTCGGTGTGGGTCGTTCCTCCGGCTCTGAGCGGAGGCAGAAGGCCCGGTATTGGTGTGTATCAGCGCTTTATCCGCTTTTGATATGCGTGTGTTGGCCGATAGAAATTGTACGACGCTAGACTGGCTTTCGGAGAATTGCCAAGAAGATGTGAACATGTGTAGAAGGTTTGGTTGTTTTGCCTGTGTGGCAGAGGAAGAATGAAAAGAGCGTTTACCATTGTTGAGCTGCTCGTGGCTGTCGGAATCCTGGCGATAGTCCTTTCGTTTGCCGGCGCTATCTTTCGCGTCAGCATCGATGCTCATCGTACAGCCATGGCCAACTCCGAGATCATGCAGAAATTCCGCGCAATCACCGAGCAGCTCGACGCAGACTTCCAGGGACTTCGCAAGGACGGCGAGATATTCGCCGTTTGGGTCGCCGAAGACGCCGATTCGGACGGAACGTACGAACGCTTCGACCGGATCATGTTCTTCGCCGATGGGGATTTCCACTCCTATCACGCCGACCCCCCCATTCGGGGCAACCTTGCGAGGATTTCATATATGCTCGCAAAAAGAGGCACGGTGCAGGCCCAGGCGCAACCGCCACGCGAGCGCATGCTGGCCAGAGTCCAGCACATTGTCACCGCCGACGCATCCCTCCCGGCCGTGTTCGACCCCAACGCCTTCACCGATAGTGAGTGGTTCGATTGGAATAACCGCATGGAGTATCAGAAGGGCACGCTCCAGCAATGGGTCAACCTGTCATGGGAGGATAAGGAAGATGCACTGGCGGTCATCGCCGACGTGAATGTGGGCTCGAGTACGATCGACCATGACTTCCGAGGCGCGTCCATCGAACCGACCGATGCGAATTCCATTCATATGCTCCTGTGCCGGGGGGTCGGTGAATTCAAGGTGCAGGGCTGGTACGATGCCGAACTCCGCTGGGTTCCCCAGGTTGATCCCGATGGCGATGGAGACCTCAGCGATACGGAATTCTACTTCAGCGGGTCGCGGACTCCCGGCGTGCTGTATCCCTACCCACCGAACGGTCTGGTCTCGATAAAGGGAGTAGCCTACCCGCGTAACGGGCTTAGTGAATCACGTTTTGACGAAATCCCGGGACTTGGAAGGGCCTTGAAGTTCACCTTCACGCTGTACGATTCCCGCGGCATCATCAAAGAAGGCAGGACCTTTACCCATATCATTTATCTCGATAACTGACGTATGAATCGTAATCATACAATACATTCCAGATTCGACTCCCACCCGGGCTCGGCGCTGATACTGACGGTGGTGCTCACGAGCCTGCTGGCCATCGTCGGTGTGCTCTTTGTGATGGTCAGCAGAATAGACCAGATGACCAGTGCGGCCTCCGTTGAGAGCAAAGATTTGGATCTCGCCGTACACACGTTGGTCAGCCAGATCGAGCGGGAACTCGTCGAAGACGTGCCCGGTGTTGCCGGACAGGAATATGAAGACTACCCCGGCCCCAACGACGTCTGGCTGGCCGCCATGGAGCCCAACGATTCGCAGATGTGGCAGCAGATAAGCGACGTCACCGGTGCATTGTCCGCCCGGGGCTGGTCCATTAACGACATTGCCATCGATGATAGCGCCGTCGGTGCGTTCAATCCCGTGATTCCCGAAAGCAGGCCGTTGCTCCTCGCTTCCGACGGTACGCTGATCGAGCAGCTCGCCGACGCCGACGGCGATGGCGTGGCCGACGCCAAGTGGTTCCGGATACCGGGTATTACAACCGGCAAAGGCCGGCCCATATACGCCGCCGTGCGCATCATCGACAATGCCGGCATGCTCAACGTCAACACCGGCTTCGGCTTCAATCCCTTCGATCCCAACGTCCCCGCCTCGCGAGCCAGCGGTTCCAGCGTCCTGCATATAAACACGCTGGCGCTGGCGGGACCGCGAAACGCGCCGCCCAGTGCCGCGGATGCCAACGACCTGCTCTTCGCCCGCGCCAACTACGGCTATGGGCTGGATCCCAACAACCTCGCCGCCTACGAACAGAACGTCATATGGAATTACAGCCTGCCCGTAGGCTATACGCCTTTCGATATCTCGGACGAATTGGAGTTGCGTTATCGCTATCTGTTGAATCATTCGGCCATCGACGCACGCATCGAAGCCTGGGGTAACGAATTCCGCAGCGGCGCCATCTGGACACCCGTTGAGCAGGGCGGCCGGGAACTGGACAACTGGTTCAAGCGTGCAAGCGACGACGGCAGCCTCGACCCGAACTACGCCTTTCGCCACCTCGCCACCGTCTACAGCATGGACCGCGTCATAAACCCCGACGGCGGCAAGATGGTAAACATTAACCGGGCGGACAAAGTCACCATCCAGGCCGCGGTTATGCAGGCGCTGCTCGATGCGGACCCGAACCTCCCGGACGCCGTCGACAGGGCCGCACAAATAGCCGCCAATATCGTCGACTACCGCGACAACGATTCAACCGTCACCTACTACGACGCCAACAGCACCAGCTACAACGGCTTCGAGAGGCCGTGCGTATACATCTCGGAAGTGGCCGCCAATGTGGTCACCGACGGCAGCGGCAATACGTTTCGCTCCTACGCCGTCGAGTTGTTCAAGCCATACGGCGAGGATGCGAATCCCCCCACGGGCCAGTGGGAACTGGTTATCGACGGCTCGCCCATTCCGATACGCTGGTCCGGCACCAGACGCTTCCACGTCATGCGCGCCGAAGAGGCCCAGGCCCCGCTCTCGGTCGCCTTCAACGACCCCGCCTATCCGGGCAACGGCACGCCTCAGACTATCGCTGGCTACAGTTTCGCCGGCGGCAGCAGCATATATCTCCAGAGACGCGTCCGTGGTGTGGGCGTCGTCGTCGATACGTTCGCCGTTCCGTCCGCCGGCACCAGCGGCTGGCTCGAGCCCAACGCCGGACCGCGGAGCATCGAGCGTGACATCACCATGCACAAGTGCATCCGCAAACTCTGGGCCGGTGTCGCCCGCGCCGGCGTGCCCACGCTGGGCAGCGTCAACGCCTATGTCGACGCCGACACCGGACTGGTGCAGGCCCACCCGACCAACGAGCCTTTCACCAACATCGGCGAGATCGGCATGGTGCTGGCCGGCAGCGGCTACAACGTCTCGGCCGGTGCCACCGCATCCGACCTGCTGATCGACCTTCGCAATCCGCTCTACAGCCGCCTGCTGAACTACCTGACCGTCATCGACCCGACGGATCACGGCCAGCCCGCCGAAGAAACCCGCGTCAAAGGCCGGATCAACATCAACACGGCCCCCTGGTACGTCCTCGAGCAACTGCCCTGGATGAGCGTCAACCCGATCATCGGCCGGACCGTCCAGGCCGTCCGCGATGACCAGTTCTGGGGATTCCGCGGCACGCCGGAGATGACGCAAATACCCCAGATGGCCTACTACGCCGACCCGGCCAATCCCATGACCCAGGGCGACCAGACGGGACTGCCCGACCTGACGTATCTCCAGAGGCTCGAAAATGCCGGCGTCCGCCGCGACCTTGCCCCCGACGACATGGAAGAGCGGGACCTCATATTCCAGCGCATCAGCAACCTGGTGACAGTCCGCAGTGACATCTTCACCGCGTACATGCTCCTGCGCATCGGCCCGGACGGCCCGCAGAGACGCATGGTCGCCATTCTCGACCGCAGCCAGGTCGATTCCGCCGACGACCGCGTCCGCATCCTGGCCCTGCATCCGGTCGCCGACCCTCGCTGACGTTCCGGCCTTTGCCCGCCGACATTCCCGCGCGGTGATATCATCGCCTCTTCATGCGCCCGCATCCGCCCAGTCGCGCGCCGCACTACCGGCCTGCACATCCGCCGCGAGAACCGGACGAATCCATGCCGTTCGCCGCCGGCGAGCCGGCCCCGAGCCCGAATGCGCTGCACCGCCCTGCGTCTGGCGACCCCGTCCTCTCGACCCGCCGATCCGAAGCCCCGGCCTGTCGTACACCGGCGGTTTGTCCGCCGCCGGGCCGCGTGCGGTTCGCGATCAGTTTTTGTTTGACGAAACCGCCCGGCGAGCGTATTGTCTGGGAAAAGGTAAGGGATATGATGGACTTTTTGATACTTGCGGCTGACGTTGGTTCGGTGCCCGATCCGGGCATGTACGAACTGCTCGAGAAGATCCTTTGGGGCGTGAGCTTCATGGCTATCGGCGGCACGGTGGCTGTCCTGTTCTTCCTCATATTTGCCCAGACCATAAACGGTTCGCGCACCACCCACTCGCAACTGCAGGCGGTGCTGCGGCAGATGGACAAGATGAACGGGCGCCTGCAGGATATCGCGGACCGTTTGAAGCAGAACGCCTCCGGCACGGACGACAAACCAAAGGCGTGACGCATCTCGCCGACGGCTGCTCGAAGCCGGTCCGATGGCGGCCGCGGCCGAGCTGCAGTGACGTACAGGGCCTCCAAAGGCACGCGACAAGAGGAGTATATTACGGTGGCGGCAAGAATATTGCTGGTCATTTTGAACATGCTGCTGATCAACGCGGCGTTCCTCCTGGCGTTTCTGGTTCGCTACGGCTGGCCCTTTCCGCCCATCAACTTCGTCCCATACCAGAAAAGCTTCATCTACCTGACACTCATCTACACCATCTGCCTGCTGCTATTCGACGTCTACCGCCGCCGCTTTCGCTCCTCCTGGGACCTCTTCCGCAGGGTCCTGCTGGGCCTCTCGCTCGGCACGCTCCTGAGCGTGGCCTTCGTCTACGTCTTCCGCGAGCAGTGGGGCGGCTTCTCGACGTCGACCTTCCTCATCGCCTACGCCTTCGCGATCCTGCTGGTCTTCAAGGCCGACCAGTTCATCCTCCGATCGGCCGGCCGCATCCGCAAACGCACCATCGTCATCGGCAAGGGCAGCGTCGACGGCCTCGTCCGCAAACGCTCGATCGTCGATACCCTCGCCGTGGCCGATATCCGCAAACTCGCGCAGTACAAGGATATCGACGAGATCGTCGTCTGCCGGCGTCTGGAGAACCGCGAGGATTTCACCTTCCTGCTGTACTACCTCCAGACGGCCCGCGTAAGCGTGCTCTTCAGCCCCGCGCTCTACCTCGAACTGCTGCCCCAGCGAATCAACGGCCACGGCGCCATGCACTATCTCGGCACCATGACCGGCCAGGGCCGCGACATCGACGAATTCCTCATTCGGGCCCTGGACATCGCCGGCAGTATCGCCATTCTGATCCTGATGACGCCCGCGATGCTCGTCGCCGCACTGCTGATCCGGCTCACATCCTCCGGCCCCGTCTTCTACACCCAGCAGCGCGTCGGCAAGGACGGCGTCATGTTCACGCTCTACAAATTCCGCACGATGATCCGCGACGCCGAAAAGCACGTCGGACCCGTCCTCGCCAGCACCGACGACCCCCGCGTAACGCGCGTCGGCAAAGTGCTCCGCCGGACGCGCCTCGACGAGCTGCCACAGTTGTTCAACGTCCTCATGGGCGATATGAGCCTCGTCGGCCCCAGGCCCGAACGCCCGCACTTCGTCAAGCAGCATCGCGTCCTGCGCGAGCTCCGCCTGGCCGTAAAGCCCGGCCTCACCGGACTGGCACAGATCCGCAGCTTCTACGACCTCAAGCCCAAACACAAGATCAAATACGACTACCTCTACATCCAGCGCCGATCCCTCCTGCTAAACCTCTTCATACTCCTCAAGACCGTACCCGTCGTCTTCTCCAAAAAAGGATGGTAAACGCCGATCCGGTTTCGGGCGATTGGCTTTGTTTTTCGTGTGCGTTTCGGTCCTTTCAAGCTCCTTTCGTCTGTAAGTGCTTTTCGCGTAAATGGTTGCAGGGTAATTGCCCAAGTTTACATTGGGTTTGTTTTTCATGTTTGTCCATTCGAGGGGAGCTCCCTCGGCTCGCTCCACTCGCTCGGGACGACACCCGAGTCCATGTAGAAGGGTGTCGATTGGGTTTGTTTTTCATAGACGGCAGGCACCAAGGGGCCAGGGCATCGAGGCACTGAGGGGTAAAGCGAAGACATGTGCCGGATGGATGGGTGTCTGGGGGTATGGGTAATTGTGTGTGAATATGGCAGTTTATCCAGTTTGCTTTTGGCTTTGTTTTTTCGAAAAGGCATCAAGGCGTCCAGGCATCGGGGCATTGAGGGGTGGGCGGCATTCGGCTGGGGGCCGTGCCGGTGGTGGTCTATTGGTTTCCTGCTGTCGGACAGGTTCTGCTGCGAGGGCGTCGGTTCGGTCTTTTGCATTGTCTATGACTCCACCATTGTAGTTAGATGACTACAATACATATAGACGTTCGGCGGGCGTGAAATGTTCGGAGAAAAATCGAGAATCGAGATTAAAATGGTATGTCGCAATTCGGGTGGGTGAACATAGAAGAAAACTGTTTGAGGTTGGGGACAGGTCCGGTAGAATGGAGGCGAAGGGATGTTCCGGCGGTTCTGAGATTGGTTTGTTCATGGGCAGGGCGGCCGGAGGTCAATTGCGGCAATGAATGAGGTCTGGAGAATGACGGAAAAGGAAGTTCTGGAGAGAATCGAACGGGCCGGGCGAGAGGGGGCGACAAGACTTGCTCTGAGCGACTGCAAACTGACGAGCGTTCCGGCAGAGCTGGTGCAGTTGACGAATCTCCAGTGGCTCTATCTTGGCAACAATCAACTGACGAGCGTTCCGGCAGAGCTGGTGCA
>CAZGMJ010000041.1:0-48179 GCA_964526785.1 uncultured Pirellulales bacterium | reverse complement strand
AGTCACTGTGACGGTCGCGGCAAACCGAAAAGAACCTCGCTTGTTTTGGGGCTAGTAGTTATTCTGGTGATCGGACTGGCGCTGATTGATGGGAAGATGTGGAGGATCATGGGTGCGCAGAAACGGCATCATGCCAAGGTCGAGCAGTTGTTGCGAGAGATTCGGGATGGCTTACAGAAAGATTCCTGATCTGCTTAGAGCTCGACCTGAAGATGTTTCGCGAGCAAGCGCCTAATACATCATGTAAACCTCTTGTGCTGCATGGACTGTCTTTGGATGGCGCTGACTCGTCTTGATTCCCGAGCGAAGACGGGCAGATGGTCGCTTTTGACCGGGTGCGGCACTACAATGGGTTGCGTGACGTTCGCGCAACTGTAATCTGGATGACACGATGGAGTACGCAATGATCGATCGGATGCGAATAACGCGAAGGCGATTTCTGGCGATGGCGGGTTCAGCGGCGGCTGTGCCGTACGTGGTGCCGAGTTCGGCCCTGGGGGCCGGGGGGAGGCCGTCGGCGAGCGAGCGGGTGAATATGGGATTCATCGGACTGGGAGGCCAGGGGGCCGGGCATCTGCTCGGCGGGGCCTGGACGTACGTCCCGGGCGGGTATATCGCACGGGAGGACGTGCAGGTCCGCGCGGTCTGCGATGTTCGGCGCGAGCGTCGGACGGTTGCGTGGCGGAGGTGCAACGACGTGTACGCCGAGCGTGTTGGCCGGGCCGACTACAACGGCGTGAAGGCGTACAATGACTTTCGCGAGATTCTGGCGAGGAGCGATATAGACGCCGTGCTGCTGGCGCTGCCGTATCACTGGGCGGGTCATATGTCGATCATGGCGCTGCGATCGGGCAAGGACGTGTACTGTGAGAAGCCGATTGCGATGACCGTGCGTCTGGCCGAAACCATGCGGCGGACGGCCGCTCGATATGGGCGGATCTATCAGGCGGGCACGCAGCAGCGGTCGGAATACGACGGCAAGTTCCGGCTGGCGTGTGAGCTGGTGCGCAACGGGCGAATCGGGCAATTGAAAGAGGTCTATGCGTATCGGCAGCCGGGGGCGTTCGTACCGACGAAGTGGACGTCGGATCATTCGATTCCCGTGCCGGACGGGTTCGATTGGGATATGTGGCTCGGACCGCTGCCGTGGCGGCCTTACGGCGGCGAAGCGGGCCATACAATGGGCGGCCTGTTCGTCGGGGATGTGAACTGGAGTCCGCACCACTACGATATCATTCAGTGGACGGTCAATCCGGACCTGAGCGCGCCGATCGAGGTCGAGTACGACAACGGAAACGTTCACTATCACTACGGTAACGGGGTGGTGGTTCATTCGGTCGGGTACCCCGGCGAGAGCGTCGGCGGCGAGGGCGGGGCGTGTTTCGTCGGTACGGCCGGGCGGATCGCCGTGGATCGCAGCAACATCGTGTCGTATCCGGGCAACATTCTGCGCGAGCCGCTCAAGCCCGGGGACGAGCGTGTGTATTATGCGGACAGCCATTCGGGCAATTTCCTGGAGTGCATACGGACTCGCAAGCCGACGATCTGCAATCCGGACGTGGCGGCTTATACCATGAACGCGATTCTGATCGGGGGGATATCGCTGGCTCTGGGGCGAGATGTGCGGTGGGATCCGGTGAGGCTGGAGTTTGAGGGCGATGCGGAGGCGAATCGGCTGCTGTCGTATACTCCGCGTCCGCCGTGGTCCCTCTCCCACGGGTGAGGTGTCCATTTGTGGGAGCTGTCATCGTGTACTATCCTGGGGAACTGACGAAGATGAAATCATACAGGTTGATCGTTTTGGCGAGCGTTGTTCTGTTGGCCGCTTGTGTTGTGGAAGGTGCTGCGGAGAAGGAGTTGATCGCGGTGTTGCGGTCGGAGGCCGGCGCCGTTGAGAAATGCGCTGCGTGTCAGCAGTTGAGGATCTATGGTACGGCCGAGTCGGTTGAGGCATTGGCTGCTATGCTGGATGTAGATCGAGTGGGTCACGCTGCGCGGTATGCGTTGGAGGGTATGCCGTATCCGCAGGCCGGGGCTGCGTTGCGGGCTGCATTGAGCAGGACCTCGGGGCCGACGAAGATGGGCATTGTTGATTCGCTGGGTCTGCGCGGTGACAAGGCTGCGATTGCACTGCTTGTGCCTTTGCTGTCGGATGCGGATGCGAAGATGGCTGCTGCCGCGGCGTCGGCATTGGGACAAATCGGCGGCGAGAAGTCCGTCGCGGCGCTGGTTGCGGCCCGGGCGAAGGCGAGCGGCGAGGTCAAGGTTGCGGTGCTGGAGGCACTGCTGGATTGTGCGGACGGTCGATTGAATGCGGGTGATTCTGCGGGGGCGGCCAAGCTGTATCGTAACGTAATTACGGACGGGGTTGAGGATAGAATCCGGGTTGCAGCGTGGCGCGGGTTGGTGCTGGCGGACGAAACGGAGCGTCCGGATTTGATTGCCGAGGCTCTGCGTGGTGAGGATGAGGACTTGCGGGTAGCCGCGTTGTCTGCCATACGCGAGGTGCCGGACAAGAAGACGATCGAGGTTTGCGTGAGGCGGTGGGGTTCGCTTTCGGCTATGGGACAGTTGGCCGTACTTGATGCGCATGCGCGCCTTGGCGATGCTCCTGGTACGATTCGCCTGGCCGGCGGGAGCGAAAACGTTGCGGTGCGTGTGGCTGCGTGGAAGGCGTTGGCGGATGTCGGCGATGCGTCGCTGATTCCGTGGTTGGTTCGCGCGGCGGCGAGTGGACAGGACATCGAGAAGGACGCTGCCGCCGATGCACTGGCGCGGATGAGCGGCGAGGGCGTAATCGCGGCGCTTCTGGCCCATCTTAAGAAGGCCTCCACCGCAGAGAAAGTAGTGGTACTCACTGCGCTGGGAGCGCGGGGTGAGGATGCTGCGGTGAATGTGCTTCTGGAGAACGCAAAGCATGGTGACGGAGAGGCAAAGTCGGCTGCTCTGCGAGCTTTACGCGAGGTGGCGGCGCCGGAGTCGCTGATGCCGCTGTTGGATATCACAGCGAATTCGGAGTCTGAATCGGAGAGAAGGGAGGGGCTGCGTGCTCTTACGGCTGCGTATCAGCAACATCCTGAGCGGCAGCAAATCGGCAGAAGGATTATTCGAGCCATGGAAGAGTTCTCGCGACGACAGCGTCGCCATGTCCTGCCGGTGCTTGCGGAGATCGGGACGGGCGAGGCTCTGGCGGCGGTGCAGAGGGCGAGTGCCGACAGCGATGCGGAGTTGTCACGGGAAGCGGTGCGCGTGCTCGGGCAGTGGCCGAACGCCGCGGCTGCACCGCATCTGTTTGCTCTGGCCCGATCTTCTTCGGACGCGAGCCAGGCAATCCTTGCCTTACGCGGCGGGATTACGGTGGCCGATCATGAGGGTGATGCGGCGAAGCGTCTGGCGATGCTGCGCGAGGCTTTGTCCCTGGCCCGGCGGCCCGAGGAGAAACGTCTGGTGTTGAGCCAGTTGGGGCGGATTGGGCAGATTGAGGCACTTGAGATGGTTCTTGAGCATCTGGACAACGAGTTGCTCGTGAATGAGGCGTCGGAGGCGGCGATCAGTATCGCCGAGGCGCTGGCCGGCGGCAACGAGCAGTTGGCCGATGAGGTGGCACGGAAGGTCATCGCCCGCTGCGAGATTCCGACGATTGTCAAGCGTGCGTGGGCGTTGCGGATCAGGCCCGGAGCGGGCGGTCCGTTTATTCGGGACTGGCTGGTGTGCGGGCCGTATCGCCAGCGGGACGCGGTGGGAGCGCTTGCTGTGTACAATATCGCCTTCGGTCCGGAGAAGGCGGGTGAGGAAGTGGAATGGTACGCCGCACCGGTCGGGGATGTTGTTGCGCTGGCGGCATTCTATCCGGGACAGACGAATTGTGCAGCGTATCTGAAGGCTGAGGTCATCTCGCCGGTCGCTATCGATGCGATCTTGCTGATTGGTACGGACGACGGGGTCAAGGCATGGCTGAACGGGGACTTGGTACACGGCAACAATATCGACAGGGGGATGATCGTCGATGAGGATATGGCGTCGGTGAAGCTCGAGAAAGGGTCCAACGAACTGCTGCTCAAGGTGACACAGGGCGGGGGCGGCTGGTCGGCCTGTGCGCGCATCGTTGGAGCGGATGGTAAGCCTATCGAGGGACTCGACGTGAAATCTCAGAAGGATGCGCCGCCGGTGAGTGCTTCAAGGGCGCCGGCGCCGAAGCCGGCGGCCGAGCCCAGGGCGGCCAGATTGCCGGAGCGTGATGCGTACAGGAAGATTCGTCTTTCGGATAAGTTCTACGCCGAGGGGGCATATTACGGCGATTTCAATCGTGACGGTACGACCGACATAGTAGCCGGGCCGTTCTGGTTCGAAGGGGGGGATTTCGAGAAGCGTCACGAGTATCGGCCGAGCCAGGTGTTCGACCCGAAGGGCTATTCGGACAACTTCCTGACGTTTGCGGGCGATTTCAACGGCGATGAGTGGACCGATATACTCTGCGTGCCGTTCCCGGGCAGGGAGGGGTACTGGTACGCGAATCCGGCCGGCAAAGATGGTCACTGGAAGCGTTATCCGGCACATTCCAGCGTTGGCAATGAGTCGCCGATGTGGGGCGACGTTACCGGCGACGGAAGGCCCGAGTTGCTGTTCACTATCGACGGTTATCTGGGATATGCAGGTCCGGATCCATCCAGGCCGGATGAGCCCTGGAAGTTTCATGCAGTTTCAACTGAGGAAAAGCGGTATCAGAAGTTCACGCACGGCGTGGGATTCGGGGACATCAACGGCGACGGCCGTACGGACATGATCGAGGCTGCGGGTTGGTGGGAACAGCCGGTGGATGCCGCTTCCGATGGTCCGTGGACGTTTCACGGGCACCGGTTTGCGGACGCCGCGGCACAGATGCTGATCTATGATATCGATGGAGACGGCTTGAACGATGTGTTTACGGCGTGGCACTGTCATCTGTATGGATTGATGTGGTATAAGCAGATCCGGACGGCCGCGGGCGATATCGACTGGCGGCAGAATGTGATTCTCTCGCCGACGCCGGATGTGAGCAGTGATGATTTCCGTGCAAGTCAGTTGCACGCGTTCGATCTGGTGGATATGAACGGCGATGGAGTAAAGGACGTCGTGACCGGCAAGCGGTTCTGGGCGCACGGTCCGACGGGCGACAAGGAGCCCGATGCTCCGGCGATAGTTTTCTGGTTCGAGACGCGTCGCGACGGCAAAGGCGGGGCGAAGTTCATCCCGCACCTGATCGACGACGACAGCGGCGTGGGCACGCAGGTCGCGGCGGTAGAGTTAAACGGCGACGAGCGGCCGGACATTGTCGTGGCCAACAAAAAAGGCATCTTCGTCCACCTGAGCGAGTCGAAATAGCCACGGCTGAGCGCACCGGCTGGTCGTCGGCTTATATGATGAGAACCCGGGATCAGCCAGATCGCTGATCCCAGGCCTGCATTGCAGATAAACCGTTGGCCCTTTGCATAGCAGCAGTCCGCCGGTTTTCCCCGATGCAGCTCATCATGTGTAAGAAGCTTGCAGGGAAGTGCCGAGTTACTTCGTAGAAGCCGAGTATCATGGTTCAGTATTTCACTGCCAGCTTCTATACAGTCTTGGTTACTTCGCCTTAACGTCGTAGCAGAACAGCAGGTCCTGGTCGCGGATGTAGAGTTTGCCGTTGGCGATGACCAGGTGAGCCCAGGCCGGTTGTCCTCTGCGGTCCGGCTGTTCGAAGCGGCCGCGTTCGATGTATTGCCTGGGGCTCGGTTCAATCAGGATCACCGTGCCGTCTTCCATGCGATAGTAGAGTCGGTGGTCTGCGAAGGCCAGCGAGCCTTTTGCACGACGACCTGCCGTTTCGCGCTGATCCCACATAACTTTGCCGGTGCTGAAGTCGAGGCAGGCCAGTGCGCCGCCTTCATTGCCGCCGCTGGCGCCGTAGAGGTAACCGTCGAGGAGGATCATGCCGCCGTGGTGGTTCTGCATATCCGTTGTAGAATACACTTGCTCAGCCTTTATGTTTCCGTCTGCATCTTTGCTGAGCTTCACCAGTCCAGCGCCGGCGCCGTAAGCCGAGGAGGCGAACACCATGCCGTCGTGGTAGACAGGCGTGGCGCAATTGATACCCATACGGTTGGCAGGCTTGTCATATCGCCAGAGGAACTCGCCGTCGGACGCCGCAAATCCTGCGAGTGTATTGGAGAGCAGTTGGACGTACTGGCGTTGCCCTTCGAAGTCGATCGCTATGACCGAAGAGTAGGCTGCGCCGCCACCGCCACCGCCACCGCCGAAACCCCCGAATCCACCTCGGCGACCGCCGAAGCCGCCACGACCGCCACCGAAACCACCCGGACGTCTGCCAGAGCCACGGTCGGCACGGTCCGGAGGAGCCTGTGGCCGGGGGCCGCTTGACGCAGGGCTGGAAGCCGTTTCGGCTAACTTACTCTTCCATAGCGTCTCGCCGGTGAGCTTATTGAGGGCCACGAGCATTGCGTCACTGCCGCCGGGAGTGACGATGACCTTATCGCCATCAACAAGCGGTGATTCACGGTAGCTCCACCTTGGTGGGCTCCCGCCGAACTTCTCGGTCATGCTGATTTGCCAAATGATCTTGCCGTCTTTGACCTGCAGACAAGCCACATTGCCGCCGAGTCCCTCAACGTAGAGCCGTTCACCGTCGACCGTCGGCGTGCAGCCCGGTCCTTCTTTGCCCTGTGAGGCGCGTTGGCGAAAGGCCGGTCCGAGGGGCGTTGTCCATATTTCACTGCCGTCTTTTTCCGCGAGGGCCCAGACGACTTCGTCGTCGCCTCGATTGCCCATGCCGTAGATCCGCCCATCGGCAATAGAAGGGGCGCTGTCGCCGCCGCCGAGGTTGTCGATTCTCCAGGCGAGCGGTGGCCCGCCTTCCGGCCATCGCTGAAGCAACCCCGTGTCTGCGGATTTGCCATCCCGGTTCGGTCCCCGCCATTGAGGCCAGTCTGCGGCCATGCTGCTGCAGGCAAGCGCCATTACGACTACTGCTATTACGATTACTCTGATTTTCATGACCTATTCCTTCAATTCATTGACGCGAATGTTCTCTTGAGTTATTGAGCGACCTTAACGCACTTCATTGCCGCCTGGTCGCGGATGAGCAGCTTGCCTTGGGAAAGTGCTATAGGCGCCCAGTTCTGGGTCCGACCTCCAAATCGAGACAGGCCCTGCGTGTCCGCTCCTCTTTGTCCCAGCAGTTCGGCGGATGCCAGCGGCTTGAAGGCAGATGGATCAGGTTCTATCAGATACAACGTAGTCCTGCCGTCGGTGGCCAGAATCAGGCCGTCGACGAGAATCATGCTGCCTTTGTCGAAAAGCGGGTTACGCATCGTTCTCCACATGACCTTGCCGTCCATGTTCATGCACACGAGTCCATCTTTCTTCCTATTGGTTGAGAACTGGGCATAGAAATGACCGTCGTGCATTATCGGGGGTTTGGTTTGATCGCCGAAGTCATTATGTCTGAAGAGTTCTTTGACTTCGTAGCCGCCATCCGCCTGCTTCTCGACTTTTATCATAACTACGCCCAGCTCGTATCCTCCTGCAACGAGCACTCGATTCCGGCCGGCATCGACAGCGCTTGCCACTGAGATGTGGCATTCCCAGTTATCGTATTCCCAGAGGATTCTTCCGGTACGCGGATCCATTCCGATGACCTTGCCCATGTTATTCTCATCCGGGCTCACCCGTCTGTGAGGATTGGTCGATGGAGTTATCATGGCCACATGGTCTTCTCCGTCTATCTTCACGATTGTCGGGCTGACGTAACCTACGTAGCCAAGAGACGGTGTTTTCCACTTCACCTGGCCGGTGAGCTTATCGTAGGCCACCACGCCGGCCTCGGGCGCCTGGGAGGCGATAATAAGCAGATCACCATAGACAAGAGGGCACTGAGTAACCGCCCAGATCGGGAACCTGCTTGCCGGGCCGGCTCCACGGGGGTATCCACCGCCCAGTTCCCCGCCGAAATCGGTCCAGATGTTTTTGTTCCAGACGGGTTTGTGCGTGTTGATGTTGATGCAATACAGATCGCCGTTGTGGCCGCACGAATAGACGTAATTGCCATCCACAGTGGGTACGCTTCGCGAGCCCGGGAACGAGACACGTCCGGGAGCGTCGTAGGCGAAATTCCAGAGTTCTTCGCCGGTGGAGAGGTCAAAACACCGCATGCTGTCGCCGACCTCGTCGTCTCTGTCGAGCAGATAGACCTTGCCGTCTTTGATTGCCGGTCCGCCAAATCCCCTGCCAACAGCAACCGTCCACAGGACTTCCGGGCCGTCCTCGGGCCAGGAGCGCAGAATACCGTCTTCCGGAGAAGTCGAGTCGCTCCCGGGGCCGAGATACTGCGGCCAGTCTGCGGACAGTGCGGGGCAGGTTAGCACCAGAATGGTGAGGATCGTCAGGCGCAGGGCCCTTGCTTTAGCGATGGTTGATCGTTTGGCGTTTTTCATCTTCAGGTTCTCCTTGGCTCTGTAGCCGGTTGCAATTGTATATAGCGACAGCGCCAATTACAGACGGTTGAGAGGGGGGGTATCTATTGCGTGATTCCTGTGTGACCTGCGACTTTTTCCTGAGAACGTGCCTCAAACGCACGTTGAGCGCAAATGCTGCTCGATATCCGGCGTTATGCCCATGGCGCGTTCTTGAGGGCTCTGGTCTTGGTCTGGAGGTCGAAGATGGAGTGGGCGTTGGTGCGCATGATGGGTTCGACCAGTTCGAGAGCGTCGGGCATGGTGAGCCATCCTTCTTCGACCAGTTCGGACAGCGCGAGCACGATTCCTCGGCGGGCGATTGCGGCGTGGCCGAGGACGGGCTCGACGGGGATGTAGTCGCCGCCGAAGGTGAGGACCTTGTTGGCGGGGGCGGTGACGAGGTACTTCTTGAGGAAGTCCCTGGCGGCGACTGGATTGATGATCCACGACCAGCACATGTCGATACAGGCGTTGGTGTACTGTTTGGCGACCGAGAGGATCTCTTCGTAATACGGATAGCAGATGTGCATGAAGACGAAGGTCGTCTGTGGAGAGGTTCGGCAGAGGCGGGCGGCCGAGGCGGCGTTGTGGATCAGGCGTTCGAGCGGCATGCGATTCTGGCCGGCGTAATAGCCGGTGTGGAGTTTGACGGGGAGGTCGTGCTCGGTGGCTTTGTCCACGGCGTACCAGAAGAGGTGGTCCTCGAGTTGCTTGCGCTCGGCCGGCGGGAGGGGTTTGTCTTCAAGGCGCTTGCGAAAGATGGGCTCGGCGGTCCGGGCTGGGACTTTGTCGTAGTCGATGTCGCGGCTGTAGGCGTTCTGCGATTTGACGGCGACGGCGTATCGGCCGTACCGATCGAACCACCAGTCGATGACGCGGTGCCAGTCGGCGAGCGATTTGACTTCGATGCCGGCGGGTCGGGCGTATCCGCTGATGTCGGGACCGGCGAACATGCCTACGATGCTGATGTCCTGCATGAGCAGGCTGGGCATGGGGGATTTGCTGAAAGGGCCGGTGAGGGAGTTGACCTGGCAGGACTCGATGTTGGCTCTGTCGCAGAGGATATGTCTGTAGAAACCCGGGCGGCGGGTCTCTTCGTAGCCTTGCTGTACCCGGCGGGCAGTCCCGCCCGAGAGGTCATCCACGTCGTAAAGCCGCTGCATTGCAATTCGGACGGCCTGGCCATAGCCAGTGTTCTTAACGGCCGGCCAGTACGGTTCAAGGAGTTTCCATTTGGCGGCCGGGTCGGTCTTGGCTGAGAAAAACCTGTCGTGCACATCGCGCGGCATGCCGGCGACGATGAGGTCGGAATTGAGGTAGTGGCTCAGCAGCAGGGCCCAGTCGTCGCAGACGACACGCTGGTGGGAGGCGCCTTTGAGGCGTTCGTGTTCTTCGATGAGATGCTCGTGTGTATCGACAAACGGCGTCCGGTCGACTTTCTCACGGATTGCCCGGCGGGTCTGCTGTGCCGGCGGCGCGGCAGAAGGCTCGTCTGCGCATGCGCGGGGGCCGAGGATCGTCGAGGCGCCGACGGCTGTCATTCCTGTGAGGGTCTGTCGTCGAGAGAGTTTGTCTCTATCTGCCATATCGGCCTCCAGATCAGCGTTGAGCATTGCAGACGGCACCGGCGGCGCCGCGTATGTCATAGCGTACTTTATGCAGGGAGCGAGAGCAATGTTGTGGTGTGAGCCGGCACGAAGCGGTGCCGAGGGGGAATTGTTTGCAATGGCCGTGGGATTGGGTTATAAGTGCTGGTTCGGGCGGAGGTTGAATGCCGGGGGAGCGAACGGATGCGTATGACGGCAATGTAGTTTACACAAACAGTGTGAGAGGCAGGCAATGAGCGACAAGAAGCAGTATATCGCGGTGGATTTGGGAGCAGAGAGCGGCAGGGTAATGCTCGGTGCGATTGCGGACGGCAAGCTCGGGCTGGAGGAGATGCATCGTTTCGAGAACGGACCGGTTCATGAGGCGGGAACGCTGCGCTGGGATTTCGAGAACTTGATGACGGAGATCAAAACGGGGATAGGGAAGGCGGCGAGGGCGGCGGATGGAAAAATCTGTGGTATCGGCGTGGACAGTTGGGGAGTGGATTACGGCCTGCTCGACGCCGAGGGGCAACTGGCTGAGCAGCCGTATCATTATCGGGACGCCAGGACCAACGGGATGATGGACAGGGCATTCGCGATGATGCCCAAGCGGGAGATTTACGAGAGCACAGGCCTGCAGTTTATGCAACTCAATACGGTGTACCAGTTGCTGGCGGCACGGCTGGCGGACTCGAAGGCGCTGGCGCAGGCGAAGAACCTGATCTTCATTGCGGATCTGGTGAGCTATTTCCTCTGCGGCGAGCGGTTTGCGGAGTATACGCTGGCCAGCACCTCGCAGATGATGGACATGCGGACGGGCGAATGGTCAAAGGCGGTTTTTCAGAAACTGGGACTGCCGATGGAGATTATGCCCCGCGTGGTTCAGCCCGGGACAGTGGTGGGACATCTCAGCGAGGCGGTGCAGCAGGAGGTCGGGTGCGGGGCGATACCGGTGATCGCCATCGGCTCGCACGATACGGCTTCGGCGGTGGTCGCAGTGCCGGCCGAGGCAGGCAAGTGGGCGTATCTTTCCAGCGGGACGTGGAGCCTGATGGGCGTGGAGGTGCCCGATGCGATTATAAGCGACAAGACGTTCGCGTATGAGTTCACGAACGAGGGCGGTGTTGAGGGGACGATTCGTCTGTTGAAGAATATCATGGGGCTGTGGCTGCTGCAGGAGTGCAGGCGGCAGTGGCAGCGGGAAGGGGAGGATTTGTCGTATGGGGAGATTGCGGCGATGGCGGAGAAGGCCGAGGCGTTTGCGGGATACGTGAATCCGGATGAGAGCGCGTTTCTTGCACCGGGCGATATGTCCAGGCGGATCAACGATTATCTGTCGCGCACGGGGCAGGAGCCGACGGAGGACAAGGGGCAGATGGCGAGGATTATTCTGGAGAGTCTGGCGTTGAAGTATCGTTCGGTGATCGAGGCGCTGGAGGACGTGACGGGCCAGACGCTGGATGTTCTGCACATTGTCGGCGGCGGGATACAGAACGAGCTATTGTGTCAGTTCACAGCCGATGCGACGGGCAAGAAGGTGGTAACCGGGCCGATCGAAGCGACGGCCAGCGGCAATATTCTGATGCAGGCGAAAGCGGCCGGCCAGATCGGATCGGCGGCCGAGGGACGCGAGATTGTGCGGGCGTCGTTCGACTTGAAGCAATACCAGCCGCAGGATACGGAGCTATGGGCGAAGCAATATGAGCAGGTACGCGGCCTGTGGAGTCGGGATTGACCGACTGTGGGTGCAGGCGACAAATGCAGAGGCCGTGGTGGCGTGCGTTTTGATTGATGTCGGTGTTGGATATGAGGTGCAAGTTTGATTGAAGAACTGGAACGCAGGCTGGACAGTTTTGATGCGGCCGAGCGGAAAGCGGCGCTGGAAGCGCTGTGTGAAAAAGTCCGGGCGGGGGAGATCGAGTTGCCCGAACCAGGGCGCGACGTGAATCTCCATTGCCACACGTTCTTTTCGTACAATGCGTGCGGATATTCGCCCAGCAAATTCGCATGGTTGGCGAGGAAAGCGGGTCTGGCTGTGGCTGGTGTGGTGGACTTCGACGTGCTCGATGCACTGGAGGAATTCCATGCAGCACGGCGTATGCTCGGGCTTAAGGGCAGTGCCGGGATGGAGACGCGGGTCTTTGTGCCGGAAGTTGCGGACAAGGTGATCAACTCTCCGGGCGAGCCGGGGATATCGTATCACATGGGTGTAGGATTTCCGCGTGCGAATCTGGAGGGCGAGCAGCAGAAGTTTCTGGAGAATCTGCGGAAGACGGCGCAGCAGCGGAATCGGGAGTTGATGGAGCGGGTGAATGCGCATCTCGATCCGGTGACGCTGGATTACGAGGCCGATGTACTGACGCTGACGCCGGGCGGCAATGCGACCGAGCGGCATATGTGTTCCGCCTACGCGCGCAAGGCGAAAGCGGTCTTTGCGGACGAAGAGAAACTGGCGGCGTTCTGGTCGGAGAAGCTCGGGATGGAGGTGAAAGTGTCGGCTTTGCCCGAGAGCAGGGAATTGACGAATGCAATTCGGGCCAAGACGATGAAGCGCGGGGGAGTGGGGTACGTTCAGCCCGGCAGCGGGTCGTTCCCGCATCTGCGGCCGACGAACGAATTCATTCTGGCAGCCGGGGCGATTCCGACGTGGACGTGGCTGGACGGTACGAGCGACGGAGAGCGGGATATCGAGTCGCTGCTGGACGTGGCTATGCTGGCCGGTTCGGCGGCGATTAACGTGATACCGGATCGAAACTACACGGTGGGCGCCCGGGATGAGAAGCTCAATAATCTGTACAAGGTGATCGAGGTGGCGGCCCGGCGAAACCTGCCGATCGTGGTCGGAACGGAGATGAACAGCCCGGGGCAGAAGTTCGTGGACGATTTCGGGACGATCGAGCTTTCGCCGCTGGTTCCGATTCTGGTGCGCAGCGCCCGGATTGTCTACGCTCATACGGTCCTGCAGCAGCAATGTGGTCTGGGGTATATGAGCGAGTGGGCGACGGAAAATTTCCGCGGGGTGCCGGAGAAGAATAAGTTCTTCCAGAGAGTCGGCAAGACGCTCGATCCACAGCGCGAAGACGATCTGGCGGATCTGGATGAAAATGCGACGCCGGATGATGTATTGAAAGTAGCCAAGAGGTGAGCGACGCTGGAGCTGCGAATATGCGGTTGGAACATGCGAGCAATTCGGCGTTCACAGGAATAATTGATCTGCACTTTGGAAGGGGAGCTCCTCGGGGCCGTACCTGCATGTGGCTTTAGAGTGCCACGAAACGCCTTTAGTAGCGAACGTTGTTTTCGAGAATGTGACATGGATATACCAAAGACGCAATATGCGGTGCAGTTGGTCGGGCCGGATGAACTGGAATTGAATACATCGAAAGAGGTTTTTGTGCCGGGGGCGCATCAGGTGCTGGGGCAGGTGGAAGCGGTGGGGCTGTGCTTCTCCGATTTGAAGCTGCTCAAACAGTTCAGCGATCATCCGCGGAAGGGCCCGGTTGTCTCGGGCATCGATCAAAGCGTATTGGAGCAGGTGCCGAGCTATGTACCCGGCTCTGCGCCGACCGTTCCCGGACATGAGGTTGTGGTGCGAATCGCAGCGGTAGGGCCTGAGGTGGAGGGCGTGCAGGTCGGCGATCGATACCTGGTGCAGACGGATTATCGATGGCTGCGGACGGCAAGCAACAACGGGGCATTCGGATATAACTTCGAGGGGGCGCTGCAGGAATACGTATTGATGGACTTGCGGGTAATTACCTCGCCCGACGGCGAGTCGATGCTGTTGCCTGCCGGTGAAAAGTTGTGCGGTTCGGCTGTTGCGTTGGTTGAACCCTGGGCGTGCGTCGAGGATGCATATGCGTCGAGGGAACGGACGACATTGAAGGCGGGCGGGAGGATGGCTGTTGTTGCGGATGGCGAGATGCCCGAAGGGGCTCTTGCGAAGTTGTTCGCGCAGTATGGCGAACCGGGCGAGGTTGCGTGCGTCGGCTGTACCGTGGGCGAGGGAGGTGGTGCGACGGCAAGACAGGTGGAAGCCGTTGCGCAGCTCGACGATGAAGGATACGACGATGTGGTGTATTTCGGGAGCAGGCCGGAGACGGTCGAGGCGCTGTTCGCGAAGGTTGGTAAGGCGGGGCTTTTGAACATCGTGCAGTGTGGCGGGCGGTTCGGCCGGGATATCGTAGCGACGGTCGGGCGGGTTCATTACGGGGGTATTCGCATTGTCGGTACACCGGGGTCCGATCCGTGCGAGTCGATGCAGATCATCCCGAAGGATGATGAACTGCGGTCCGGCGACAAGGTGAACGTGATCGGTGCAGGCGGGCCGATGGGGATGATGCATACCATTCGGAACATCTGCCAGGGCGTGGAGGGTGTGAGCGTTTGGGCGGGCGATCTCGACGACAACCGCCTGGCGATGCTGAGTAAGGTGGCGAAGCCGGCGGCGCAGCAATGCGGCGTGCCTTTCGAGACATACAATCCGAAGACGGACGGTACTTCCGAGCAGTTCGACTACGCGGCGCTAATGGTTCCTGTGCCGGCACTGGCGGCTCAGGCGGTGAAAGACGCGGCCAGGCGCGGACTGATCAATATCTTCGCGGGTATACCGGCGAGTGTGACCGGCGAGATCGACCTGGATATGTATATTGAGAAGGAACTGTATTTCATTGGCACGAGCGGTTCAACGCTGGATGATATGAAGCAGATGCTGGCGAAAGCGCAAAGCGGCCGGCTCGATACTAACGTCAGCGTGGCGGCCATCAGCGGAATGCAGGGGGCCACGGAAGGCATTCGGGCGGTCGAGAACCGTTTGATTGCGGGTAAGATCATCGTCTATCCCGCGTGCCGTGAACTCGGTCTGATCCGCCTGGAGGAACTGGAGAAGAAACTGCCCGAAGTCGGGGCGGCTCTGTGTGAGGGGCTTTGGACGGCAGAGGCGGAGAGGGTGCTGCTGGACAGGTACGGCAGTTGAATCACGTGTGTTTCGCGGTTGCTGGAAAGGGCAGAAAATGAAGAACTGGAAAACCTGGGTTTTGATTGTGCATCTGGCTGCGGGGCTGGCGTATGGCGAGAGTTTTGACTTCGATGGTTTGCAGATGAATATGGGGTCACTGCCCCGGCTTTCGCATGCGAAGACCCGGTCCATCAGCCCGGAGAATTTCACGGGCGAGAAGGGCAAGGCCGGAATGGCCACCGAAGGGACGGGGGCGCGTGCGGCCCGCGAACTCGGGCAGGGCTGGAAAGTATCGCCATCGGTGCGAATCGAAGCGGGTCAGACGTTTACGATGGCGGACGTGCGAGGAATGGGCGCGATCCAGCATATATGGATGACGCCGACGGGGAACAACCGTCTGACGATCTTCCGCATATACTGGGACGGCGAGGAAGAGCCGTCGGTGGAGTGTCCCGTGGGCGATTTTTTTGCGTGCGGACTTGGGGAGTACGGCAAGGTGACATCGCTGGCGGTATGTGTGAATCCCAAGAGCGGGCTCAACTGCTACTGGCTGATGCCGTTCCGCAGGCGTTGCCGCATTACGATGACAAATATCGACGAGCGGCCGATGGTGCTCTATTACCAGATCGACTACACGTTGACGCACGTGCCCGAGGACATGGCGTATTTTCACGCTCAGTTCCGACGCGTCAGGAAACTGCCGGCGAAGGAAGTCTATACGATTGTCGACGGCATTGCAGGTCACGGCCAGTACGTCGGGACGTACATGACCTGGGGCTCAAAGAGTCCGGGCTGGTGGGGCGAAGGGGAGATCAAATTCTACATGGACGGCGACGAGGAGTTTCCGACGATTTGCGGGACGGGGACCGAGGATTATTTCTGCGGTTCATACGGCTTCGTCACGCCCGGCGGCAAGGGCTATCAGGCATTCAACACGCCATACGTCGGCATGCCCCAGGTTATTCTGGATCGGGACAATCCGTGGTTCGGGCTGTACCGCTGGCACATCATGGATCCGATTCGATTCGAAGAGGATCTGCGTGTGACTATTCAGGCACTGGGGTGGCAGAGCGAAGGGCGATATCTGCCTTTGCAGGACGATTTGTCTTCGGTGGCATACTGGTACCAGGCCGAGCCTCATGCGCCGTTTCCCGAGTTGCCCGGCAAGGAGGAGTTGAAGTACTGAAGACTCTGCTGAGGGACCGGCAGCGGGGCGAATATCAATCGTAATCCAGTAGGGAAGGCATCAACGACGATGAGCGATTCGAAGACAATTGAACAAGCATACAAACTGGCGAATGAGCGTTACGCCGAGTTGCGTGTGGATGCCGAGCGAGCGATCAAGCAGTTGAGCAAGGTTGCGATTTCGATGCACTGCTGGCAGGGGGATGACGTCGGTGGATTCGAAAGTGCGGCCGGTCTGACCGACGGCGGCATCATGGCCACCGGTGCGTATCCAGGCAAGGCGAGAACGGCCGACGAACTTCGCAGTGATGCTGAGAAGGCCTTCAGCCTGATTCCGGGCAAACATCGGTTGAATCTGCACGCGATGTATGCTGAGACAGCGGACAGGGTGGACCGCAATGAACTGGGGCCGGAGCACTTTTCGGCGTGGATAGACTGGGCACAGGAAAACGGTCTCGGGCTGGACTTCAACGGAACCTATTTTTCGCATCCTAAGGCGGCCGATGGTTTCACGCTGTCCCACGCAGACAATGGGATTCGCCGGTTCTGGGTCGAACACGGCATTGCGTGCAGAAAGATCGGTGCGGCGATGGGCAAGGCCTTGGGGACGCCATGCGTGACGAACGTATGGATACCCGACGGCTACAAGGACATGCCGGCCGACCGCAAGGCGCCGCGTGAACGCCTCAAGGCATCGCTCGATACGATGTTCGCCGAGAAGTTGGACAGGGCGCATTTGCTGGATGCCGTGGAGGCCAAGCTGTTCGGAATAGGCTCGGAGAGCTACGTTGTCGGTTCGCACGAATTCTATCTGGGCTACGCCGTGCGGAACAAGACGCTGCTATGTCTGGACACGGGGCATTTTCACCCGACGGAGGTGGTTTCAGACAAGATTTCGGCTGTTATGCAGTTCGTGGACGAAATCCTGCTGCACGTCAGCAGAGGGGTGCGATGGGACAGCGATCACGTTCTGATTCTCTCGGACGAATTGCGCACGCTGGCGGGCGAACTGGTCCGGGGAGACTACCTCGGGCGGACCCATATCGGTCTGGATTTCTTCGATGCCAGTATCAACCGCGTGGCGGCCTGGGTGATCGGAACGCGATGCATGATCAAGGCGCTGCTGCTGGCCTTTCTGGAGCCGACAAGCCGATTGCAGGAAATGGAAGCCGAGGGCGACTTCACAGGTCGGCTGGCACTGATCGAGGAAGCCAAGACGTTGCCGTTCGGTGCGGTATGGGACTACTACTGTCTGACGCAGGATGTGCCGGTCTGGCCCGAGTGGTTGGACGTCGTTCACGAGTACGAGCAGAACGTGACGAGCAAGCGGTGACGTGCCCTTGTTTCGAGGCGGAGCATGTGAAGTGGATTTGAAAGGATGGACAGATGGCCAATGATGCCGAGAGCAGCGCCATTAAGGGAATGGATTCGCTTTATGAGTTCGAGCGCGAGCCGGTTTCGGAGGATCGCCTGCAACCCGCCAAGCACTTTGCGGGCGTATTCGCAGGCGAGCACGTAGCGGGGACGGAATTTGTGATCGGTGCGTTGTTCGTCGCCTGGGGAGCGACGGCGCGCGATATCTTCCTGGGTTTGCTCCTGGGGAATCTGCTGGCGGTGCTGACGTGGACGTTCGTGTGTGCGCCGATTGCGGTTCGTACGCGGCTGACGTTGTACTGGTATCTGCGCAAGGTAGCGGGGCCGGTGACGACCACCATCTACAACATTCTTAACGCAGTACTGTTCTGTATTCTGGCCGGCTGCATGATTACCGTTTCGGCCTCTGCGGTGCGCGTGCCGTTCGGAATTCCCGAGCAGACCGGGTGGGTGCCGACGGATTTCCGATTCGTGCTGGTGGTCATCGGTGTAGGGGCGGTTGTGGTAACGCTTGCAATTCTGGGTTTCAAGAAACTGGCCCAGTTCGCGGAAGTGTGTTCGCCCTGGATGTTTCTGATGTTCATCGCCGGTGCGATTGTGATGCTGCCGGCGCTTTCAAAGGAGATCCTGGGCGGTCAGATGGGCAGTTTTTCACAATTCTGGAAAATCGCCAACACCGCGATCTGGACCGGGACTCCGCCGGAAGGCCAGGAGCCGATAGGGTTTTATCACGTGGCGGCGTTTGCGTGGATATGCAATCTTGCGATGCATGCAGGGCTGTCGGACATGGCGATACTGCGTTACGCCAGGCGTGCATCCTATGGTTTGTTTTCGGCGTTCGGCATGTTCCTGGGCCACTACCTGGCGTGGATTTGCGCAGGGATCATGGGGGCGACGACGGCCATCCTTGTCGGCAAGGGCATGGCGGAGCTGGATGCCGGTGCGGTAGCGTCACAATCGCTGGGCGTGGTCGGGATTATTGCGGTAATTATCGCAGGCTGGACGACGTCGAATCCCACATTGTACCGAGCCGGATTGGCGTTTCAGGCGGTGACCCCCGGCTGGCCGCGATGGCTGGTGACGCTGGTTGCGGGGGCGGTGACTACCGCCATAGCCTGCTCGCCCTTCGTGTTCACCAAGCTGCTCGGCTTTGTCGGTCTGTACGGACTGCTGTTGATGCCCGTCGGGGCGATTGTGTTCGTCGAGCACTGGATATTTCCCATGCTGGGGTGGACGCAGTTCTGGGTGTCGAAGAAGAAGCTGGTCTTCAGTTGGCCCGCATTGCTGAGTTGGGGTATTGCCATCGCCGCGGCTTTGACGGCCGAGCGGATGGGATACATTCATCTGTTCTTCCTTTTCGTACCCGTATGGTTCCTGACGGCTATACTGTACATCGTATTTGCCGCATTTGCCGGGGCGCGCGAGAAGCTTCCGGCTGACCCGGCTGAAGCCATCGCTCCGAAGGCGGACGGCGGAGGCGAATCAAAGGAAGAAAGCCCGCCGGTTCCGAAGTTCGCGGCACCGAAGAAGCAGGTCGATGTGGTGCTCTGGGGCTCGGCGATCCTGGCGCTGGGTTCTCTGTTGGTGTGTCTCATCCTGCCGTTCTGGGTATACACGCGCGGCGGTGGGGAATACGGTGACGCGCTGGCTACCTTTAAGAAGATTCTGATCGTTCCGACCCTCGTGTACTTTGTGACGGGGACGGTATGGGCGATCAAGAGAAATGAAGCGAAGTAGATCTGTGAAAAAGGACAGGTATTAATGGACAAGGCTTTAGGCGATCTGATCAGAATATCCAATGTGACGGGCAAGGATTCGGCCCTGGTGCAGGGTGGCGGCGGCAATACGTCGGTAAAGACCGAGGACGGCAGGTACATGTACATCAAGGCCAGCGGTACGGCGTTGAAGGACATGGACGAGCGCCGCGGGTGGCGGCGGCTGCGGCTCGACGACGTAGTCGGCATCATCGATGATAAGCAGCTTGCGAAGTTGGATGCTTCCAAACGCGAGCCCGAGGTGGTCAATCGCTTGCTGCTTGCGTGTGATGATAATGTCGAGAGCGGAGCCCGACCATCGGTGGAATCGCATCTGCATTCGTTTCTGGATACATGCGTTATTCATCTGCATCCGATTGCGGTAGCAGCCTACGTTAATGCCAAGAACGGCAAAGAGCAGATTGAGAAGCTTTTTGCGAAGGAAAAGTTCCCGCCGGTATGGGTGCCGTATACGGACCCCGGGTTCATGCTGGCCCGGCGGATTGCCAGGTTGATTGCCGAGTACCGCGAGGAACACGGCAGGGGCCCGGCGATCCTTTTTCTGGAAAAGCACGGCTTGTTTGTTACCGCGTCGACCGCAAATGCGGCGCTGAGGCTCGTGCGCAAGGTGATCAAGCTTTGCGAGAGCAGGTTCATGATGCCCGTCAGGGCCGTCAAGCCGCCGGATCGCGAGGCCATCATTGACGCCAAGTTGATCATTCGCAGGGCGCTGCACGATGCGACCGGACAGTACCTGCCTGTGGGCTTTTTTGGTGACAGCGAGACCGTCGCTGCATTCATGGCGCAGAAGGATGCGCCGAAATTGTTGAAGACCGCTGCGCTGAATCCGGACGAGTTGGTTTATGCGAACGGTTCGGCGATGTGGGTGGACAAACTCGACGAGCGGGTACTCGCAAGGAGACTCAAGGCGCTGGTCGACAAGGGCCAGAAGGCGTCGGCTGCTTTCGTCGTCAAAGGCATGGGCCTTTTCGTGGCTGCCGACAAGAAGACGGCGCCGGTAATTGCGGAGATTACCGAAGGCTCGCTGGCGATCAGGATGAACGCGGCACGATTCGGCGGAATCAAGGCTCTGACCGCGCGCGAGCAGGACTTCATCAATAACTGGGAGTCGGAAGCCTTTCGCAAGAAACTGGTCGGCGGTGAGGGGGCCGGTGCTCTCAAAGATCGTATTGCGGTGGTAACCGGGGCCGGCAGCGGCCTTGGAAGGAGCATTGCGGTCGGATTGGCGCGTGCGGGTGCGATTGTGGGGTTGTTCGACATCGACACACAAGCAGCCGAACAGACCGCAGCGCTTATAGCAGAGGAGATCCCGCAGGCGGGGACGATGGTGCTGGGTTGTAATGTAGCGGATGAGGCGAGCGTCGAGGAGGCGTTCAGGGTATTCGTAGGCTATTGGGGCGGCTTGGATGTGCTGGTCAATGCCGCAGGCGTTGCGCCGGCGTACCCGCTGGTGGAGATGCCCGTCGACGAGTGGCGTTTCGCACTGGAGGTCAATTTGACGGGGTACATGCTGATGGCCAAACACGCCGCTCGCGTCATGTTGAAGCAGTGCATGGGCGGCAGCATCGTCAACATCACGTCGAAGTCCGGGCTGGATGCCAGCATCAATAACGGGGCGTACAATGCGACCAAATCCGGCGAGATACATATGGCTCGCGGCTGGGCGCTCGAACTGGGTGAATCGGGCATTCGCGTGAACTGCGTGGCTCCGGGGAATGTCTTTCAGGGCTCGAAGATATGGAACCCCGAGTACATCAAGGTCTGTGCGAAGAAATACGGAATTAAGCCCGATGAGGTGATTCCGTACTACATCAACAAAACCCCGCTAAAGCGTGAAATCATGGGGCAGGACGTAGCCGACTCGGTTGTATTTTTGTCCAGCGATCTGGCACGCACGATTACGGGACAGGTTCTTGTATGCGACTGCGGTCAGGTGATGGTGCGGTAGCCGGACGGCCCCGATATGTGCGAGCAATCGGCTTGTGCGCATTGGCCTTGGCGCGCACTGCACTGAGCCGGATCGGCTTTGGAAACGCTGCGGCATGACTCAGCCATGCGTTACAGCTACTGTGAATACGCCTGGACGAGCTTGCGCAGTTGGTCGCCGTTGGGCTGATCGGTATTGAGTGAGAGCGATCGCTGCCAGTGCTCGACTGCTTTGTCCTGGAGGTCGGTATCGCCGCTCTCTTTGGCCTGCAGCATGTACGCTACGCCGAGACCGCGATGTGCCTCCCAGTCGTCGGGACTAAGTTCGATGGCCTTGCGGTAGTTCTTGACGGCACTGTCCGTCCTTCTAAGTCGCAGGAGGCAATATGCCAGATACCGATGCGCAATCGCGCTGTCGGGCTGGATCGCGATAACAGAACTGAGCAATTCGGCCGCCTGTTCGTAACGCTCGCTCTTAATGTAGGCGTAGGCCATGTGAACCATGGCTTCAGGATTACTCCTGTCAATGGCCGTTTCCCGCATGTCGTGAGTCGGCTGGTCCGCGACCCGTCGTTCCGGCGTGTCTGCTTGGGGTTGGGGCTTGTCCTGGTGACTCTCGGCCTCCGTTAGCGGCCGGCGTTCGGTCGTCTCCATCGGCGGGGATTGCTCCTCGCGTTCTGCCGGCGGTTCTGCGGTCTGTTCTTCCGCCCTATGCCCCGGGCGATCCTCGTCGAGTTTGAGCAGATTCGGCGTTTCAATCACATCGGTTGGCTGTGTCGCCAGCATTTCGGGCTGATTGATGATCTTTGTGGTAATGAATACGACCAGTTCGTTGTTCTCTTCGATTTCGCTGGTGGAGCGGAACAGTCCTCCGAGCAGAGGGATGTCTCCGAGCACAGGCACCTTGGACACGTCCTTGGACGTCTGCTTCTTGCGGAGTCCGCCGATGGCGATCGTCTGGCCGTCCCGTATCAGGGCTTTTGTGTCTGCTCGCCGGGTGTCAATGGTCGGCACGCCGTTGGGATCCTGGCTGACCAGGACACCGAATTCCGGCTTAACGTGCAGGCGGAGCTTTCCGTCCCTGGTGACGTGCGGCGTTACCTCGAGTTGCACTCCCACATTCTTGAAATCCGTATACGTAATCGGATCCTCTCGCGCAACCTGCCAAATCTCTCGATAAGGTACTTCGCGGACGATGTCGAATCGGGCCGTCTCATTGTCGAGCACGAGGATGCGCGGATTCGCGAGCAGTTTGGCCTCGACCTGCGTCTTCAGGACGTTCAGGGCGAACTCGAGATCAACCGCATCGTTCAGGATGCTGAAGCTCAGGGTGCCGCCGCGGATGGTGTCGAAGGAGCCTCCGACGAACGGTTTTCTACGCCTCGTGGTATACGTTTGTTGTTCCACGTTTTCGTACGTAATCTTCTCCGTGTCCTCGGTTTCTGTGACCGTTTCCGTGGTGGGGCCCGTCGTGGTCGTCAGCGTCTCCCGCAGTGTGGGCCTCCAGCCCTGCGGATCCGTCGTGAAGTCCGGGGAATAGTTGATCGTTTCATTCTCAACGACGGTGCCGTCGGTTGCAGTGACCTCCGTTTTGGTTACCTGTTCGGGCGCATCGGAATCGATCGAGGTGTTTGTGTGCTGCGAGGTCTTGAGCGGTTCATTTCTATTGACGTGCCACTGTTTGCCCAGTTCGAAACCCTCCCTGGTCGTAATATCATAGACTCGTACTTCGACGAGTACCTGGGGGGTCTCCCGGTCCAGTTCGAGTACGAAGCGGTCCACCGCCTTGATCTTGTCGGGCAGGTCTGTAACGACAATGTGGCTTGTCCCCCGGTTCAGGGCAACGCGTCCCTTTTCGGAGACAAATCCCGCAAGAGCGGAAGCCACCTCGTTGGCGTCGGCGTACGTGATTCTATACACCTTTGACACGAGTTGCTCTTTAGCCATCGCGATCTCGGACAGCGGCGTCACACGTATCATGTTCTCGGTTGCGACGTAGGTATAATCGTAGGCGGCCAGTATGTTCGTGAGGGCCTCCCCGAGTGGTACGTCGGTCACCTTTACCGTGACATTTCCCGTCACTTTCGGACTCTTGATGATGTCGATGCCGACCTCGTTTGCCAGATCGAGCAAGACGGAATCGATGGGCTTTTCGGCACAACTGTAGGTTATGCGCGTGCTCAACCGTTCTTGTGCATCGCTTCCGGATGATTGCGGATCTGCAGTTTCCTCGGCGGCCATCAGCGGCGCACAGATCAGCGAGACAACAAGCCACGCACAAACAAAAGCTCGTGGGCAACGTCTTTGAGTTCCGATCATGATCGTCGATTTCCTTCCTCTAAACCTGTTCTTTCGGCTGTCGTACTCAAACAGCTCGATCGTGCGTCGGATTACAGAGAAGAAAGGGAGAGTGGGCTTGCATTTGTGCGGCACATCTTCATCACCCGTTCATCACCCCTGAACGCACACAGCTTCTACCTATGATCACTAACGCAATTATAACACAAGCTGAGGACCGATTCAAGCAAAACCGTCGATGATTGTCGGATTGCCGGCGGGGCATTCGATGCGGGTATTGTGGGGGCTGTGCATGGGTGGTCACGCGGGATATTATGGGACACTTTGCCGAGGCGGCATTGGCCGTGCGACGCCGGTTGGCAGCCTTTTTGTCGTCCTGGAGGCGATTGGGACGCTGGTTTGTAGAGCGATCGATGTCCGGGCAGACTCCGAATGGCGGATTTTGGTGGATTTCCGCATCCTTCTTGTGTAACTTGTGGCGAAGTCCGGTGCAGGACGGTGCGGTGTGTGAGGCGGTCTTCGAGGCGGCGATGTGGCATTTGTGAAGTGCCGCTGTTGTCTGTCAAGCAAGCAAGTAAGGTGGATAACGATTGAATATGGATTTGCGCAAAGGCTCATACAAATTTGGTGAAATTGAAGCCCGGTGGCAGCGATTCTGGCAAGAGAATCGGACGTTTCGGGCGGTGGACGTGGACGATTCGCGGCCGAAGTATTATGTGCTCGATATGTTTCCCTACCCGAGCGGTCAGGGACTGCACGTGGGCCATCCGGAGGGATATACCGCCAGTGACATCGTCGCACGGTACAAGCGCATGAAGGGCTTTAACGTGCTTCATCCGATGGGATGGGATGCGTTCGGTCTGCCTGCCGAGCAATATGCGGTCAAGACGGGTACGCCGCCCGAGGCGACGACGAAGAAGAACATCGAGAACATGCGGCGTCAGATCAAGTCGCTGGGTTTCAGCTATGACTGGAATCGGGAGGTCAGCACGACCGATCCCCGCTATTTCAAATGGACGCAGTGGATATTCCTCAAGCTCTACAACAGCTATTTCGATGATCGCGAGCAGAAGGCCAGGCCTATCGAGCAGTTGGAAGTGCCCGAAGGACTGAGCGAACAGGAGAGACGACGGTTCGTTGACGACCGCCGTATGGCGTACGAGGCGGAAGTGCCCGTCAACTGGTGCCCGGAGTTGGGGACGGTGCTCGCGAACGAGGAGGTTGTCGGAGGAGTCAGCGAGCGGGGCGGCCATCCGGTAATCCGCAAACCCATGCGCCAATGGATGCTGCGAATCACGAAATACGCCGATCGACTGCTCGAAGACCTTCGCGAAGTGGACTGGCCTGCTTCGATCAAGAAGCTCCAGACCGACTGGATCGGCAAGAGTATCGGCGCCGACGTCGATTTCAGAGTTGACGGCTTCGATGCGACAATTCGCGTGTTTACCACTCGTCCCGATACTCTGTTCGGCGCGACGTATATGGTGATGGCGCCCGAGCATCCACTTGTGGATGCTATCACGAGCGACGACAAGAAGCAGCAGGTTGAGGCCTATCGTGACGAAGCCGCACGCAAGAGCGATCTCGACAGAACGGATCTGGCAAAAGAAAAGACGGGCGTCTTTACAGGGGCTTACGCGGTCAATCCGGTCAACGACCAGAGAATACCGATCTGGGTAAGTGATTATGTGCTGATCAGCTACGGCACAGGTGCGATCATGGCGGTTCCCGCTCATGACGAGCGCGACTTCGAATTTGCCCAAACGTTCGATTTGCCGATACTTCAGGTGGTCGAGCCGCCTGATGCCCGACAGGCCGAACTGGCCCGCCAGCAGAAGCTCTGTTTCACAGGCAATGGAAAGGCCATCAACAGCGGGCAGTTCAGCGGCATGCCCACGGCCGAGTTCAAGAAAGCCATTACCGACTGGCTCGAAGCGAAGGGACTTGGCAATGAGGCGGTAAACTACAAGCTGCGCGACTGGCTTTTCAGCAGGCAAAGGTATTGGGGCGAGCCCTTTCCAATCCTGCACGCTGAAGACGGGCGCGTTCTTTCGCTGAGCGAGGAGCAGTTGCCCCTCGAATTGCCCAGGGTGGATAATTACAAGCCTGCGGGTACGGGCGAATCTCCGCTGGCCAACATCGATTCCTGGCTCAATGTGACCCTGCCTGATGGCACGAGGGCCAGACGCGAAACCAATACAATGCCCCAGTGGGCGGGCAGTTGCTGGTACTACCTGCGCTATCTCGATCCGGAAAACGACGAGTGCGGGTGGGACCCCGAGAAAGAAAAATACTGGATGCCCGTGGATCTGTACATCGGCGGGGCCGAACACGCAGTCCTGCATCTGCTGTATTCCCGATTCTGGCACAAGTTTCTGTACGATCTGGGCTATGTCAGCACGAAGGAGCCTTTCAAAAAGCTGATCAATCAGGGCATGATTCTCGGGCAAGACGGACAGAAGATGAGCAAGTCGCGGGGCAACGTGGTCAATCCCGACAAGGTCATTGCCGACTATGGCGCCGACTCGATGCGCCTTTACGAGATGTTCATGGGGCCGCTGGAGGCCATGAAGCCGTGGAGCATGCAGGGCGTTGAAGGTGTGCACCGGTTCCTGGCCAAAGCCTGGCGATGCATCATTGACGAGGAGACGGGCGAGCTATGCTCGGAGGTTCAGGATGCGGACGCCGACGAAGCCACTTTACGGCTTCTGCACCAGACGATCAAGAAAGTGGGGGCAGATGTCGAGACGTATGGCTTTAATACCGCCATCAGTGCGATGATGATCTTCATCAACCATCTGAGCAAGCAGGCCGTTCGGCCGAAAACGGTTGTGGATAAGTTCGTGCTGACTCTCGCCCCGTTCGCACCGCATGTTGCCGAGGAACTATGGCACAGGCTGGGACACGATGACAGTCTTGCGTATGCGTCCTGGCCGGAGTATGACGAATCGCTGGTTAAGGAGAAGGAAATCGAACTGGCGGTGCAGGTCAACGGCAAGATCAAAGAAAAGATCGTGGTTGCGGCCGGCACGAATGAAGAGCAGATTAAAGAGGCCGCCATGGCGTGCGAGAAGGTGCAGGCTGCCATGGCGGGCAAGACGCTGCGCAAGATCATCGTGATAAAATCCCGATTGGTGAATATCGTTGTCTGAGGGCTTAGTCCGGATGGATGTCGAGATTGAAGCCAAACTCAAAGTCGATTCGCTGGACGAAGTGGAAGCACAATTGCGCAGTCTGGGAGCCGCATTCGTGGCCATTCAGAACCAGACGGACCAGCACTTCGATGATTCCCGCCGCAGCATGGCAGACAACGATAAGTGTCTGCGGTTGCGGAAACAGGATGTCGAAGGCCGCGTCAAACATATTCTGACCTACAAGGGACCTCAGCAGAAGAGCAATGTGAAGAAGCGGCAGGAGAATGAGGTCGAAGTGACTGACGCGGCGCAGGCTGCGAAGATCCTTGCTGCGCTGGGATATTCGCCGAGGCTGACTGTGAAGAAGTGTCGAGGTATGTGGCGATTCGAGGGCTGCGAAATTGCACTGGACAGCGTTGAGGGGCTGGGAACCTTCGTGGAGATCGAGGGGCCGGCCGATGAAAGGATCACCAAAGTTCAGCAGAAACTGGGATTGTCGGAGCGTCCTCACATAACGCGGAGTTATGCGGGCATGATTGCAGAGAAGGCTGCGGCAAAACAAACCGAATAAAGACAGGACCCGGTCTGAGGAGTGCCGTCTGTCGCGGCATTCCCGTTTATGCCTGAGACAGTGTGAAACCAGACGATGGCTACATTTCGTTTATTGTGAATCCCCGGGCGGGGGCGTCGAGCAGCAAATTGACGTGCCGGAGATTTGTTGATTATCTCGTAGAGAAGCGATTCGAGGTGCGAGTCCGCCATACGCGGTCGCTCGATCACGCCAACCACCTGGCTGCGGAAGCCGCGGACGATGCCTCCTGCAGCATGGTGGTAGTCGTGGGCGGGGACGGAACGGTCCGGGATGTGGCGGAAGGGTTGGCTGGCAGCGCAAAGCCGCTGTTCATTGTGCCTCAGGGCACGGAGAATCTGCTGGCGAGCGAGTTGGGCTTCGACGAACGGCTCCAGACGCTGATCCGAACGTTTGAAGCCGGCTACACGCGGCCGCTGGATCTGGGCAGACTGAACGGCCACTGCTTCACATCGATCGTGGGAGTTGGTCTGGACGCGGAGGTTGTTTGTCGGGTAAGTCGGAACCGGCACGGCAACATAGGATATAATGACTACTTCTGGCCGCTCTGGCGGACCTTCTGGAGTTACAAGTTTCGACCGTTATGTGTGGAGGTGGATGGTGAGCAGGTGTATGAGGGCCCCGGTCTCGTGTGGATCGGCAACATATCCCGCTACGCCATGGGCGTGAAGATCCTGCATCATGCCGAATTCGGCGACGGCCTGCTGGATATCTGTGTTTACAGGTGTGCCACGAAGCTCTGCGCTTTGAAATACACCGGCATGACATTAGCCAAACGGCATGCGAGGGCAAAGGGCGTTACGTATAAGCAGGGCAGGAGCGTGCGGGTCAGCAGCGCAGCGGGCGGGATTCGCACTGAGATCGACGGTGACCCGGGACCCAAACTGCCGGTGCAGATAGAAGTAATTCCACAGGCGGTGCATGTCATGGTTCCCGAAGATGCAAAACCAGCCGGTATCCGGACCCGTATTGTGCGGGCACTGGGGTAATACGTTTGGCGGTTCCTGCGCTGGAGCGACATTGACCTGGCCAAGCGGGGATTGTGCTTGCAGTGTCAGAGGCGATGCTATAATAGGGAGTATATCTCCCGCTGGTCTTTGTTTGGGAGATGTTTCCCGATGTTCTCTTGGGGTTAGCGGATGAGTGAAACGCATTTCAGCATTGGCAACGTGGAAGTGGGACTGGATGTTCCGCTATTTGCAGTGGCGGGGCCGTGCGTGATCGAAAGTGAATCGCTGTGTTTCGATATAGCGCAAAAGCTGCTCGAAGTATCGACCAATACCGGCGTGCCAATCGTCTTCAAGGCCAGTTTCGACAAGGCCAACAGGAGCAGTATTACGAGCTTTCGCGGGCCCGGTATCGAGAGGGGGTTGGCAATACTTGATGCGGTTCGCCGGCAGACTGCGCTGGCTGTGCTGACGGACGTCCATGAACCCGGACAGGCGGGACAGGTCGCTGAGGGGGTGGACTGTGTGCAGATACCCGCATTTCTGTGCCGGCAGACCGATTTGATTTGTGCATGTGCGAGAACGGGCAAGCCTGTCAATATCAAAAAGGGTCAATTCGTTTCGCCGGAAGAAATGAAAAACGTGGTGGAAAAGGTGCGGGCGTGTGGCAACGAGCAGATACTACTGACCGAGAGAGGTACGTTCTTCGGTTACAACAGGCTTGTGAACGACATGACGGGCATCAGCCGTATGCGGCAGCATGGCGTTCCGGTCATGTTCGACGCAACGCACAGCACTCAGCAGCCCGGTGGTCTGGGTACGGCAAGCGCCGGGGTGCGCGAGATGGCTCCCGTCCTGGCACGCGCCGCGGTTGCTGCGGGTGCCGACGGTCTCTTTCTGGAAGTCCATCCGCGACCGGATGAGGCGAAGTCCGATGCCGCTTGCGTAATGCCTCTGGACTGGCTGGAAGAAGTCCTGATGGTTTGCAGAGAAATATTCTCGGTCGTAAGAAGAAATCATGAGCGATGAGGAAAAGTATCTGTACGGACCAGTCCCTTCCCGGCGGCTCGGCCTGAGTCTGGGAGTCGACATCGTGCCGTACAAGGTTTGCACGCTCGATTGCGTGTACTGCCAGATCGGACGCACCACCGACCTGACGACCGAGCGCAGGGCGTATGTCGCGGCCGACGTGATTCTCGAAGAGATTCGCGGCAGAGTGGCGCAAGGTCTCAAGGCCGACTATATTACTATTGGCGGTTCGGGCGAACCTACCCTGAATTCTGAGTTGGGTGTACTCGTGGACGGCATTAAAGCCATGACGGATATACCTGTTGCCTTGCTGACGAACGGCACTCTGTTCTACAGAGCCGATGTACGTGGTGAGAGCGCAAAGGCGGATGTCGTGTTGCCCTCCCTGGATGCCGGCGATGCGATGACATTTGGCAGGTTGAATCGTCCACACGTCGATCTTAGTATTGAGAAGCTGGTTGACGGCCTGAGCCGGTTCCGAGATGATTTCCGCGGCCGGATATGGCTCGAAGTGTTTGTCATCTCGCCGATCAATACGACCGAGGAGGATATCGATAGGATTGACCAGTGCATTGGTCGCATTCGGCCCGATAAAGTTCATCTCAATACGGCCGTCCGACCGACTGCGGACCCCGACGTCAAACGTGTGGAGATTGAACAACTCAAAGCCATCGCACGAAGACTGGGGCCCAGGTGCGAGATCATCAGTGACTTCTCACAAGCGCCGAGCGGCGCAACGGCCGGTGTCGGTGCCGACGATGTGCTTGCACTCCTTCGACGCAGACCATGCTCAGTCGATGATATATCTTCCGGCCTGCATATCCACCGGCATGAAGTGCTCAAGATTGCGGCGCAGTTGCAGGACAAGGGCGTTATCCGCAGCGAGTACCGTAACGGCAGACAACTCTTTATGGCGCATTGATTGCCGCATGCCTCATCCGTCCATCGCGAGGACGGTGTTTCCCTATATTCACACACATCTCTTCGCATTATTGCGCATTTTGTAAAGGTATCGACGACATTGGCCGATAAAAGGCTTGTGGCATTTTGCACAGCAAAGATTTTATCGAATGTCTGGGGAAATGCTGTTTTTGGGACTTTAGTAAGCTGCTTATCCGCCGATATAAGGACTAAGCGTTTTCTGGAAGGTGACGGACGGTCGTTGCATTATCGATGGCCGGCCGCCTTCGATTTGGGAGTTGCCTAGATGCACAAAGACAGGCGACAACTGGTGTTGAACAAGGGACGAGAGAAATTCATTTTCCGCTACGAACATGGTTGTGAGGACGATCTGCTGGATGCTCTGATCGAGCAAGCCAGGGACAAGCGGACCGATTTCGACTGGTTTGATGCGGCGGTGTTGAGCTTTCGACTGACGCAGTCGCTGATCGGGCAGGCAGACAAACTGTTGGACGAGAGCACGGACGCGGAAATCCATGTGAACTGAAACGTGTGTGTGGAACCGGCGCGACGGTCGAAGCGGTTATAGAGACGCCGGACGAATGATGAGGCAAATTGACGCCAGGTGGCAGGTATATTATGGAAGACAGCACGATAACTCAGAGGTTCTTGGATTATTTGAAGTTTGAGAAGCGATTCTCCGAGCACACCGCCAAATGCTACGGAGCAGACTTGGCGCAATACGGTGAGTTCCTGACCAACCGGGAGCACGATCCAACTCCGGAAGCAGGCACGTTCCTGGGTTCACCCGGTATGAGCGGAACCGCCACCGCTGTGGCGACTGAGACCAAGCCGGCGACGGACAAGTTGCTCCTGACGGCGGACGTCAATGCAGTGCGGGCGTATCTGGGGTTCCTGAACGAAAAGCAGTATTCCAAGGCCACGATTGCACGGAAACTGGCGACCCTGCGGAGTTTCTACAAGTTCCTGGTAAAGAGGAACGAAATTGCGGCCAATCCTGTTGCTGCCGTTCGGACCCCGAAGCAGGAAAAGAAACTCCCTCGATTTCTGGAATACGAAGAGGTCAAGAGGCTTCTGGAAACTCCGCCGGTGAACACATGGCTGGGGGCGAGAGACAGAGCGATACTCGAAACGCTGTATAGCACAGGCATTCGTGTAAGCGAGGTCGTTGCGCTGAATATGGATGACATCGACTTCCTGGGCGAAGTCGTGCACGTGCGAGGCAAGGGCAAGAAGGAACGCATTGCGCCGATAAGTTCTTCTGCACTGCAGACCATTCAGCATTACATGGAATTTCGGAACAAGCGGGCCCAGAACAACAGCAACTTCGATCCGAAGGTTCTTTTTGTGAACAAACACGGCCGGCGGCTCAGTACCCGAAGCGTTCGTCGAAAAATGGACAAATACCTGAAGATGGCCGGGCTCGACGGAGAGATCAGTCCGCACACGTTGCGGCACAGCTTTGCTACCCATATGCTCAACAACGGAGCTGACCTGCGAAGTGTGCAGGAACTGCTGGGGCATCAGTCGCTGTCCACCACGCAGATATATACACACCTCAGTACGAGCAAGCTCAAAGAAGAGTACGATGACGCTCATCCCCGCCAGGACTTCGACGATACGGACGCCTTCTAAGGGGACATCGGAGCAGATAGAAATGCGAGAAGCCGCCTGCATGGGCGGCTTTCTTATGCGCCCGCGCGTCGGCAAAATAGTATAGATCTGTCCAGGCCTTGCGTGCCATTGGAACGATGCGAGGACGAGGATGCCCGGCGATGAGTGGAGATACTCGATGCGGCCGTTAGCCCTGTGCTGCGCGGTCCTCGCCGCCAATGTATTCCGGTACGAGTTGACGGATCCTGTCCACGATGGCCGCCCGGTCCTCGGCTTGGCAAAACGCGAGAAGTGAATCTATGCCGTCATGAAGCGTCCGGCGATCTATGGGGATATTCTTCCAGATACTGATCTTCGGATGGCGGGTGCTTTGCATGTCCTCGCCTTCGATGCTGAGTTCTTCGAACAGCTTCTCACCTGGACGCAGACCTGTGAAGGCAATTTCGATATCCTCTCCGGGGCGAAAACCGCTCAGCGTAATCAGTTCCCTGGCAAGATCGACGATCTTAACGGGGTCTCCCATGTCGAGGAGGAATATCTCGCCACCGTTGCCCATAGTGGCGGCCTGAAGGACAAGCTGGCTGGCCTCGGGAATTGTCATGAAGTAACGCTGCATGTCGGGGTCCGTGACTGTCACGGGGCCGCCTTCGGCGATTTGTTTCCTGAAGATCGGGACCACCGAACCCTCTGAGCCGAGCACATTTCCGAAGCGGACGGTTACGAAATCGGTCTTGCTGGTCCGGTTGAGGTTCTGTATGTACATCTCGGCAATACGTTTGGACGATCCCATTATGCTCGTCGGGTTGACCGCCTTGTCCGTGCTGATCATGACGAAATTCGTGGCGCCGAAACGGTCGGAGGCGTCGGCGACCGCCCTGGTTCCCAGAACATTATTCTTGACGGCCTCACCCGGATTCAATTCCATCAAGGGGACGTGTTTGTGGGCCGCGGCGTGAATGACGATGGCGGGGCGGTAGTGCGCAAAGACCTGATTTACACGGGCACGGTCGGTGATGTTGCAGACGATGGCGCGCATGTCGACGGAAGGGAACTGCCTGGCCAACTCGCGCTCAATATAGAAAAGTGGATTCTCCGCCTGTTCCACGAGCAGCAACCGGCCGGGCTCGAAGACGCACAACTGCCGGCACATCTCGGATCCGATGGAGCCCCCCGCGCCGGTCACGAGGACCACCTTGTCTCTGATGAATTCCTCAATGAGATGGAGATCAAGCTGAACAACTTCGCGTCCAAGCAGGTCGTTAATGTCCACGTCGCGAATCTGGGATACACGGAATTTCCCTGATGCGATGTCTGCCAGCGACGGGACGGTGCGAAAGCGTATTTTCATTCCTTCGCACAACTGGATGACGCGTCTGCGCTGTTGATGAGAGGCCGAAGGCATTGCGATGCCGATTTCATCGATCTTGTGGGCTTCACATATTTCCGGGAGTTGATCGACCGTGCCGAGGACGGGAATTCCGTGGATGTTGATATCCTGTTTGGCGGGGTCGTCATCGACAAAACCGACCACCGCGTACTCGACGACGCTCATACGGTGTATATCGCGCAGAAGGGCTTCGCCGGTGTTGCCCGCACCGACGATGAGGAATCGACTGAGTTTGCCTGCTTCGACCGTGCGGAATTCTTCATAGTACAGACGTATGATCATTCGCAGGGCGGATAACACCATGATGGTGGCGAACAAATCCGCCATGAACACGCCCTGACTTACGTTGGCGACTTCTTCGAACGTTTCGCCCAGCGGAATGAAACCTCGCACAATCAGAAGGAACCAGAAGGCCACAATGATCAGTGTGCTGACCAGCGAGGCGCGGACGATGCTGACCAGGTCGAAGATACCGACATATCGCCACCAACCGCGATATTGCTTGAATAGTGCGAAGATGGGTATCTTGACGAGCAGACAAAGTCCAAGCAGGGGGGGGAACTGCTCGCTGACCCACGCAACTCTCACGTCGCTTTTCCAAATAAACTGCATCTGGTTGACCACGAGAAAGGCCAACAACAGTGCAACCGTGAAAGCCGCAGCATGGGCGAGGATGATCAGCGGCTTGCGAAAGCGCAGTAGGGTGGCAGGGGGGCCGGACAACTCCAGCGGAGCACGCCCATTACGAGCGGGTTTTCTATCTTTATCGCTGCGATCCATTCTTTGCTTCGTATAGCCACACGCGCTTGCGTGATTACGCAAATGCAAGTATATCAATGAGTTAGGTTAATGTCAAGTGGGCGAGCGTTTCCGGCCGGCGGTTAACTGCCTACCCTCTGTGTTTTTCGGCAGAATTGGTGCATGTAATTAGCCGGTGTCTTTCGCAGGGCCGCTGCTGGATGCTCTCGATTTCCGATAATCGGCCCGTTCTTGAACAGTTCTAAAGCAGGCAGCAACTCTGTTCTCACTGCTGCTTGGAACCGTTTGTAGATGGGTGGATGAAAACCGCGTCGTTTGGATACTCTATCGAGGGCCTGCTGACGTTTTCGATGGGCGTATGGTCGACTTTCTGTCGCATCAGGGCGTAGATGATTGTGTTGCCGGAAAAGTAGAAACTGACTATGAATGAAACCATGGTGCCCGCGACGACGAGCAGAAAAAGATAGATCAGGGCCGCCGCGACCATTTCGCTCCATTCGAGGGGCGTCGGGACGGGGCCTCCGAACAAGGAGCCGAAACGCGGTTCCGGCCAAATCATGGCTAGCTTGCTGATACCGCTGCCGTCCCTCGCCCATATGCCGATCCCCAGAAACGCCCGCGTGAGCCAGATAAGTAGAAAGGTGAAGAGCCTGACAAATACATAACAGACGGAGCCGTAGAGAGCTGCAAGAGCGGTATAGAAGCCCATTCGCCAGGGCCTGGCGTAGACGTAGTTGAACGTGCGGCTTATTGCGTCGTAGCAGTCCAGTCCGTCATAAGCAATAGCTGGAAACATGAGATTGAAGCCCGCCACCGCCCCGATGGCTACAAACGCAATGAATGCGCCGGCTACGAGGGCGAACAGCAGGAACGCAGCGACGATTATCTCGCCCGCCCGTGGAATATTGCCCAGAAGACCCAACAGTACGATGAATAGTCCGGCCCCCGCAATCGTGCCGACGGGTACGAGAGGGGCGGCCAGGAGACTCGGAAACTTCTTCAATCCGAATCGCATCGCTTCGGTGAGCCCCGGCTTCTCGCCCTGGGCGAATTGCAGTGCGGAAATCCTGCAAATTGCCCCACCGGCAACCGAGAAGGCGGCGTGGGCAATAATGAAGAACACAACGCAGTATAACGTATGACGTCTGACCGCCCAGCCAAGAGCCTTTACACAGTCCTCGATATCGGCTGCCACAGCGGGGAAGTCCAGGTCAAAAAGCGACCGCAAAACGCTGTGATAGCGTGTAGCGGTGAACCGCCAAAGCGTGGAGAATACGCCCGTCCGAGCCCCTGATTCCTCGAACGCCTCGACATAACGCTCGCACTGAGCCGGATCGGCCAGGTACGTGTGCAGTTCAGTCACCGCGTACTGAGTGTCCGGTGTGGCAACGACGGTCCTGCTGAAATCCATCAGCCAGCCTGCCAGACAGATTACAGCGATCATCATAAATGCAATGATAAGCTTGACCGGCTGCATTGCCAGGCGGAACGTGCGAAAAACCTCCGGAAAGAGGATTCCGTTGAACCATTGCGGCGATTGTCGGTCGCTCTCCATTCGATCTGCCTCATCCAATAAGGTGCAGCATTTGTCTCCGTGTAGCACGCAAGTCTATTTATAGCTGATTTGCCGGTTACTTCAACAGGAAATCGAGCCGCCTGCTACGGGTCAAACGTGTTGCCTTCGTCAGCGAGCGAATCTTGGCCAAGATGGCCGCGAGCCGATGTGTCGGCGACCGAGTAGAGGCCGTCGAGCCAGGCGCCCAGATCAACGTACCTGCATCGCTGGGAACAGAACGGAAAGGAGGATGTGCCCGGTTCACCGCTGCCGCCTGCGTCGGCTACAACTCTTCGGCATACGGGACAGCGTGCTGCACGGCTACTGCTGTTCCTCTTCATCGAACTCACCGAAATGGTCGTTTTCAGAGACCAGGCCCTGTTCCAGCTTGCGGGCGTATTCCACGCAATACTTGGCCCAGGGTTGAGCTTCGAGTCTGGCCTTTGGAATCGGCTTGCCCGTTCCCTGGCAAATTCCGTATTGGCCGCGTTCCATACGGTCCAGTGCCTCGTATATCTCGCTAAGCAGACGACGCTCGCTGTCCAGCAATCCCAACGCAAACTCCTGCTCGTAGTTGTCCGTGCCCAGATCAGCCATGTGAATAGGCATGCTGGAAAGGTCTCCGCTGGCGTCGAGCCGCGATTTACCGAGAGCTTCGTCCTCGAACTCGGTGCAGTTGGTCAGGATTTCGCGGTACTTGGCGAGCAAGAGCGTTTTGAAGTGCTTGATTTCAGCGCTTGTCAAATGCTTCTTCTTCCTGCGCGTCGGTCTCTTCTTCTTCCCGGCCTTTTTCGTTTTCTTGGCCTTTTTTGCCGACTTCGCCTTTTTGACCTTCTTCACCGTCTTCTTGGTCTTCTTCGCAGTTGATTTTCGCTTTTTCGCCACGTCTCTATCTACCTTTTATGTGATAAGCGAGTTGTTACCTTGAGTACAGAACCTGTATTATATACGGAGCGCTCTCTTTCATGCAAGCCTTGTCCTTTAGCAACAACCGGAGCGGAGAGTATAATTGCGGGTCGGCGGGGCTTCAAGGCAAATATGCCAGGCTGCTTATAAGTGCTTATGATGCAGTGGCTTATGCGTTGTTTGGCGCATCTTGGCGGTGAAGAGACTGGTCGCCCGGAGCGGCTGATTTGCCGATCACAGCATGCCTGCCGACGGGTACGAAGAATGTGCGATTCCCGGCGGTGCCTACCTCCAGATTCACGCCGAAGGCCTGTTCCAGCACATTCGCGGTCATCACAGCATCGGTCCGGCCGAATTGGTGCTCCCTTTCGGGGCCCAGGACAAGGACTCCGTCGCTGTAGCGGGCCACGAGGTTGATCTCGTGCGTTACCGCGATAATAGTCTTCCCATGCTCTGCCTGTATCATCTTCAGCAAGTCGTATATCCCCACCTGATGTCTGGGATCGAGAAAGTTGGTCGGCTCATCCAGCAGCAGGATAGGCGTATTTTGTGCCAGAGCCCTGGCGATAAAGACCCGCTGACGCTCGCCTCCGCTGAGGCTCGTAATCGGACGGTCCGCCAAATGCGTTGTTTCCGTGAAGTCCATCGCCTTCTCTATCCTGGTCCTGTCGGACGCATGAGGAAAGCCAAACCGGCCATAGTGGGGAATTCTCGCCATTGCGATTGTCTCGACAGCCGAGAATCCGAACGCAGGCATGAACTCCTGGCGCACGAGGGCGATTCTCTGAGCGAGGTCCTGTCGGTTGTACGATTCAAGGGCGGTTCCGTCAATTTCGATCGACCCTGCTGCCGGACGCAAGTCGCCAGAGAGCAGACTTAGCAGCGTGCTCTTTCCCGCTCCATTAGGGCCGATGATGGAAAGGAAATCGCCCGCACGTACGGCCAAAGACAGTTGTCGTATTACCTCTCGATCCGGTGTATAGCGAAAGCTGAGATTTCGGACTTCGACGATGTTATTCATTGCAGCCACCCCACTCGCTTGCCGTGTTTGATCAGGAGAAAGAGGAAGAAAGGGCCGCCTATCATAGCGGTAATGACTCCCACGGGCAGTTGCGCCGGTGCAACCACGGTTCGGGCGACAGTATCGGCCACAACGAGAAACGCTGCTCCGGATATGGCGCTAAGGGGCAGCAGGCGGCGATGGTCGGGACCGGACAGCAGGCGTACGGCATGGGGCACGACCAGGCCGACAAATCCGATCAGGCCGCTGAGACTGACCGCGATGGACGTCATCAACGCTGCTATGGAGAATGCCGTCACACGTGTTCGCGACACATGGATACCAATGCCCGCCGCATCCTGCTCGCCAAAGCTGATCGCATTGAGACGAGGACTGATGAAGAAAAGCGATGCGATGCCCGCGAAAACCCAGCCGCCGGCCAGCCAGAGCACAAGGGGACTTTCCTCCTTCATATTGCCCATCAGCCAGAAGATGGTCGCGTGTACCTCCGAACTCTTTGCTACAGCAGTCAGGAACATGATGACCGCGGAAAGGAACGCATTGACCACCACCCCGGCGAGCAACAGACCCGTCACATAAAACCGGCCCGTCAGGCGGCCGATGAACCAGACCAGCCAGACCGTGCCAAGCGCTCCGAAAAACGCGAAAAGCGCGATTGGGGACCGCCCCCACAGAGTCCAGCCGATTCCGCTTACCACGGCGATAATTGCTCCGAGACCCGCGCCGCTGGATATGCCGAGAATGTATGGATCGGCCAGCGGGTTTCGCAGCAGCCCCTGGAAAACGACGCCGGAGGCGGCCAGCGCAGCTCCGACGATAGCCGCCAGCACGATTCTCGGCAGTCTGACCCGCATGAATATCTCGTAATCGGGATTCGGCGTGCCTGTGTCGCTCGGGTTGAATACGGATTGCAGCGCAATCGATTCACTGCCGACGAGCGAGCAGGCAAACATAATCGCCAGCAGCGCCGCCAGGGCGGTCAGAACCGCAGCAACCAACTGCTTGGGTGTCAACATGCTTCTCATGGCGCTTATTCGAACAAATCGGGCTGCAGAATCCGTGCGACGCTGCGTACCCCGCGACTGAGCCTGGGGCTCAGGCGGGAAACAAGATCGCCGTCTATAACACAGATACGTTGCGAGGTCACTGCGGGTAGCGTCGGAAATCTACTCCAGTATCGCACGGCCGAACGTTGTTGTCCATCCACATCACCGTGCGCTCTCATTGTCGGCTCAATGATAACCTCTGCCTCGGATGCAATCACCTGCTCGGACCCCAGGGGAGGGTATTTGTGGAGCGTTCGCCCAATTGCGTTTCGGCCGCCCGCCATCTCGATTATCTCGTTGACGAACGTGTCCCGCCCGGCCACGCGGAGCGGATCTCGCTGCACTACCCACAGCACCTTCGGCTTGTCTCTTCCGGCCGTCCGCGCTGTGACAGCACGTAATTCCTCACGCATGGTCCCCGCCAGCCTGTCTGCGGCAGCGTCGGCGCCGACTGTCGATCCGATTATCTCGACGGCTTCGAACAGGTCCTCTGTGCAATCGATGGCAACGGACACACAGGGATACCCGATACGTCCGAGTCTGGCTGCTATTTCGCTCTGTTTGTCAAAGCCCAGAGTTATGACCAGTCCCGGCCGCAGGGCGATGATCGCCTCGATATTCGGCTGCCAGAACGTTCCGATCTTCTTCTTTGCGGCCACCGCTGGAGGATAATCACAATTATGCGTCACGCCGACAATCTGCTCCTGCACGCCGAGTGCGCAGAGTATCTCCGTGATGTTCGGGGCAAGCGACACGATCCTTCGAGGGGCGGTGGAAGCGGTTCCGCTGGATGCGCGCCGGCCCGGTTGCAGGAATGCGAATCCCGCGGCACTCCAGCACATCGCGAACAACAACAGCCATCGCACCATAGTCATCAGGTCCTCTTGAACTGCTTCTCCAATTCTCCAATTGAAAAGCGGATGGTTGTCGGTCGGCCGTGCGGGCAGCGACTGACGCAATCCGTTGACTCCACGTACGCCAGCAGATGGTCGATCTCGCTTTCGCTGAGCTTCTGGCCGGCTTTGATTGCTGCTTTGCAGGCCGCCATATTCAGCACCACGTCGATCAATTCTTCGCTTTCGGGGCCCGTGCCGTCCGTCTCAAGTACATCGAGTAAATCGCGGACGAAATCGATCGGGTCGGCCTCCGACAGCAGCGTGGGAAAACCCTGAATTGCTATCGTGCCGGGGCCGAAAGGAATGATCTCGATGCCCAGACGGTCGAGCAGTGCGCCGTTTGCTTCGATGGTCGCCATCTGCGATTTCGTCAATTCCATGCTGGCGGGCAAGAGCAGCCGCTGGGATTCCAGACCGTCTGCCTTCATCCGCTTGCGCAGTGTTTCGTATATGACGCGTTCGTGCAGAGCATGCTGATCTATGATAACAAATCCTTCGTCGGTCTGCGCGACAATGAAGCTGTCGTGGATCTGCATGAATTTCGGTCTGCTCTCCGCATGAACGGATGGCGGTATGGGGTGCTCAGATGATATATCCTCTCTCTGGCCTTGAGGCCGAGGTCGTTCGTGATGGCGCGCCTCGCGGGGAAATCCGAATTGCTGCTGCGAATGGGAAGGCCTGTGGCGTCTGAAGAACTCCGCCATCGCGTCGGTGATCTTCTCCCTCTGCGGAGAGGTGGAACCGGTACTACTGACTGGGGCGTCCGCTGGTAGTCTGGCCGGAACGTCGAGGTTGGTCCCCAACAGTTTCTCACGCAGACATCCGAGGATCTGCGAATGCACGAGGTTGGCATTGAAGAAGCGAACCTCTGTTTTCGTTGGATGGACATTGACGTCGAAGTCTTCGGGCGGCATCTGGATAAACAGGAATACCACGGGAAAGCGATTGGGCTCCATCAGCCCGCGATATGCCTCCCTGACGGCGTGAGACAGGAAACGGTCTCGTATGAACCGGCCGTTGAGAAAAGCGTACTGAAACTTGCTGCTCGTTCGCGAGATTGTCGGCCTGCCCAGCAAGGCGAGTATATACGTTCCTTTCTCAGCACTTTGCGTGCGGATCAAATCCTGTGTGGGGTTGTCGCAGAGCGTCGGAAAAAGGGTTCCGATTCGCTGCTCGAGCGGCATCGCGGCTGATATGCGGTGCAGTTCCCGCCCATTGTGCAGCAAAGTCAAAGACAAATCGCTGCGTTGAGACAGCCGGGACCGCTCCGGACAGTCCGACGGTAGTTGGCCGGCAACTCCGCAGCCCAGTGCAATGCGAGTAAACTGTTCGGCAATGTGTCCCATTTCCGTATTGGCGGTTCGCAGGAACTTCCGCCGTGCGGGCAACTTGTAGAAGATGTCCCGCACTTCGATCGATGTTCCGACATCTCCGCTGCACGGGGCAATCGGTTGCTTGTCCCCACAGTCGATCTCGATACGGTTGGCCTGTTCTGACTTGCCCGTGCGACTGGTCGCGCGAACCTGTGATATCGAAGCGATGCTCGCCAGGGCCTCGCCGCGGAAGCCGAGAGTGGATATTCCGAGCAAATCCTCGCTGCTCTTGATCTTGCTTGTAGTATGTGGCTCGAAAGCTCGTGCCAGATCGTCGCCGTCCATTCCACATCCATTGTCCATCACGCTGATAGACTTGCGGCCGCCGTCCTCCACCGCGACCGTAATCTGTGTCGCGCCGGCGTCGATGCTGTTCTCCATCAGCTCCTTGACTACGCTGGCGGGCCGTTCGATGACTTCGCCGGCTGCGATCATATTCACCATGTTTTGATCGAGCGCGACTATCTGTCCCATGGTTTGTGTAATCGGATACGAAGTTGTCAATCGTTGGTCGGTGACGCGAACCGGTAAGGGACCACGTCCGGACATGGCACCATGACTATGTCTTGAGCAGGCTTGTGCCGGTCATCTCCTCGGGCTGTTCCAGGCCCATCATCTCCAGCATCGTCGGCCCGATGTCGGCCAGTGTGCCGACGTCTCGCAGTTTGCGACCCTTGTATCTGTCGTCGAACAACACGAGGGGGACATCGCCGACGGTGTGTGCCGTATGGGGGTTGTCGGGGTCGCCGTCAACCATCCGGTCGAAATTGCCGTGATCGGCCGTTACGATAGCGGCGCCGCCCATGCTCTTGAGCTTGTCGAGAATCTTACCGACACACTCGTCAACCACTTCCGCAGCCTTCACCGCGGCCGGCAGCACGCCCGTGTGGCCCACCATGTCGGGATTGGCGAAGTTGACCACGGCCACATCGTACTTGCCCGTTTCGAGCCGTTCGAGTACCACTTTGGCCACCTCGTACGCACTCATCTCCGGTTTGAGGTCGTATGTGCGAACCTTCGGAGAGGGCACGATCTGCCGGTCTTCGCCGGGAAAGGGCTTCTCTGTATAGTCGTTGAAGAAGAACGTCACATGGGCGTACTTCTCGGTCTCGGCGCAACGAAACTGCTTGACACCCAGCGAACTCCAGTACGCCGCGAGAATGTTTTTCATCTTCGGAGGTTTCGGAAATGCCACCCGGGCGGGAATAGTCGCGTCGTATTCCGTCATACAAACGAAATGCACGTCCGGATTCTTGGTCCGTACAAATTCCTTGAAATCGGGCTCAACAAATGCTCTCGTGATTTCTCGCGGGCGGTCGCCCCGGAAGTTGAAGAAAACGATACCGTCGCCGTCTTCAATAATAGCCAGCGGTTCATTCTCCTCATTCACGATGCACGCAGGCTCAATGAACTCATCGGTCACGCCGTTTTCATAACTCTGGCCGACGGCCTCGGCGGCACTGCCGGCCTTGAACCCCTTGCCCAGGGTAAGACATTCGTATGCTCTCTGTACGCGGTCCCAGCGGCTGTCGCGGTCCATTGCGTAGAACCTGCCCATGACGCTGGCGATAGTGCCGATGCCGATCTCACCCGCTTTCTTCTCGATTTGATCGATATAGCCTTTTCCGCTGTCCGGCGGCGAATCCCGTCCGTCTGTGAATGCGTGGATAAAGACGTCCTCAAGCCCGTTGCGCTTGGCCAGTTCGAGCAATCCATAGAGATGTTCCAGCAGAGAGTGCACGCCGATGTCACTGCACAGTCCCATGACGTGCATTTTGCCGCCGTTCTTCTTGACGTGTTCGATGAGCTTGAGAAACTCCTGATTCTCGAAGAAAGAACCGTCGCGAATGGCCATCGTCAAACGCACGGATTCCTGGGGAACGATACGTCCGGCGCCGATATTCTGGTGTCCCACCTCGCTGTTGCCCATGGTGCCTTCGGGCAGTCCCACCGCCTCTCCACTGGTATGAATCAGGCAATTGGGATATTCGGCCATCAGCATATCATCAACGGGCGTCTCGCCGACTTTAATGGCATTATAGGCGTCTTCGCCCGCCTCGGGATTATATCCCCAGCCGTCGCGGATTATCAGTACACATGGTCGCTTATCCAGTTTCACTTTCTGTTTTGCCATGCAGGGAGTACCTTTCAATGAGAATCAGTGAAGACGAAGCGCAGCTTCGCCCATAGTTCAGGTCATATCAGATAGAGTGCGTATGTTACCGGCCCGGCCATGGTGTGTCAAACATTTCGCCCGCGTGGCAATCGAACGAAATCTTTTGACACCGCTAACCGCCCTGATATAATCAACCACCAATCAAGGCTGCATAAGCAAATAGCTGAGGATCGGTATTGTGGTGTGGATCTCTCTGCCGAAAGGTAAAACCTATGCTTGCTGATGCCAGGGCGCGCCGTTGCTCTGTTTGTATGGTGTGCGCGCTTTTGCTGTTGTCGAGCGGCTGCGAGCAGCACAAGGCCGTGAATCTGTATCTCGATGCAGTCCTGCATACAGAACTGGACGAGGACCACAAGGCCGTGGACAAGCTCAATGAGGCGGTGGATGTCGATCCGGGCTTTGCATTTGCCTATTTCCTGCTCGGGAAGATATACGAAGGGCTCGGCGAGTTTGAGAAGAGTGCTCTGTATTACGAAAAGACCACAGAGTTGCGGGAAGAATCGTTCGATGCTTTCTTCAGCCTGGGGCGGGTCTACGAACTGCTGAAAGAGTTTGCCAGGGCGGCCGATGCCTACGCCAGGGCATGCGAAATAGACCCCGGCCACCTCGGTGCACACATGGGCAGTGCGCGATCATACATGCGGCTCAAAGAATACGACAAGGCGCTCGATTACGGCCGGCGAGCGTCGCAGATAGCTCCGGGCGCCGTAGAGGTCCAGCAGTTGCTTGCGGCTGTTTATCAGTCGCGCGAGGATTACAACGCTGCCGTCGCGGCCTACAAACGTGCCCTTGAAATGGACAGCAACGATGTCGAGATCATGCTTGATCTGGCTGTTGCGCATCTAAGAGGCGGCCAATACGGTCCGGCGAAAGGGCTGCTCGAATCCGTCATTGAGAAGCAGCCGCAGGACAGCAGGGCGCACCGCCATCTCGGCTATTGTCTGCTCAAACTCGGCGATATCGACAGCGGAATAGATGCGTACAAACGGGCGCTGGAGATCAACACGAAGGATTGGGAAGCCCACAGGGGGCTCGGCGTGGCTTATATGCTCAAAGCGTTCGGCACCCAGGGCCAAACCCTTCGTAACAGGGCGATCGAGCAGTGGCGCCGGTCCCTGGAGATCGAGCCCAACCAGCCCAACGCCGAAGTTTTGCAGCGGCTGATCCAGAAGCACTCAGCGAATTAGACATGGCCGAGAAGCAGATGACAAATCCGGATCAGCGGTTCAGCCTCCCCGACGCAAAAGCGCACGTGATATTCTGGTCCCTGTTCGTCTGCGGCCTGGTGCTGGATCTCTGGACCAAGCATGCCATTTTTGCGTGGCTCGAACAGAGGGGCAGTTATTCGGTCATCGACGGCCTGCTGCGCTTGGTATTGGCCACCAATGACGGGGCGGCATTCAACATCTTTGCGGGCAACGCGCTGTTCCTCATTGCGATCTCGGCAATTGCACTGATCGTTGTTCTGGGGGTATTCCTGCTGGGCGGGGCGCAACACCGCATCGTACACGTCGCCCTGGGGTGTTTCGCGGCCGGCATTGCCGGCAATCTCTACGATCGCGCATTCAACCAAGGTTTGGTGCGGGACTTCATCAACCTGTACGTCCGCATTTCCGGCACCGAATACAATTGGCCGGCTTTCAATGTAGCCGACAGCCTGTTGGTTATCGGCGTCGGGTTGCTGATCATCTCGACCGCTACTGCTGGGATGTCAGATCAAACACATGCTCAGCAACAAAAATAGGCGTTTCCGTCGCCACGCCCAGTGCTATTGCGTCGGACGGCCGCGAATCGATCTCCATGATTTCACCGTTGGCCCGCAGGTGTATTCGGGCGAAGAACGTATGGTTGCGCAAATCGTTAATGACTATCTTCTCGACGGTCGCGCCGAGGCTCTCGATGATGTTTCCGAGCAGGTCATGCGTCATGGGACGCGGGGGAGTGATGCCTTTTAGTCGCCGGTCGATCGCAAATATCTCGACGATTCCGATGACGATAGGAATGCTCCGGTTGCCGTTGCGCTCCTTAACGACGATGATCTGCTGATCCGATTGCTCGTTGATAATGATGCGAGACAGTTCCGCTTCGATTTCCATTCAATATCACCTCCGCCGGGTCATTCGGCCAGTTCCGCGAGGTGCTTTTCGATAGTGGCCAGTTGCTCCGTCAACTCGGTGAGTTTCTCTCTCGCCTGTTCAACCACCTCGGGTTTCGCCTTGGTCACGAAATTCTCGTTGGCCAGTTTGGCCTCCGTTCCGGCTTTTGCTTTCTCAGTTTGCTGCTTCTGCTTTTCAAGTTTTGCCCGTTCAGCCTCGACGTCGATTGCGTCGTGGACGTATACCTCGGTCGTTCCGTCAATCCCAACCGCGGCGTTGGAGGGTTTGCTTAACGACGCCCCGGCTTCAAAGGCTTCGACTCCCGCCAGTTGACGAATCAATTCGGAATCCCTGTTCAGTACCTCCGCATCAGCTTGCTGAGCCCTGGCCGAGACGGTCAAACGCTCCTTCGGCGGGATATTCCGATTGTTGCGAATCTCTCGTATCGTACGAATCGTACCCTGAATCAGTTCGACCCGCTTTTCGATCTCGGCGTCGCGCAGGGCGTCGATGCGCTTCGGCCAGCAGGCCGCGACCATGGCGTCCGCCTGCGGCGCTTCGCCGAGATTCCCGAGTCCACGGATCGGGGCGATGTCGTTGAGCTTCTGGAAAATGCCTTCCGTAATGAACGGCACGAACGGGTGCAGCATCCGCAGCGTCTGGTCCAGAGCGAACGCCAGGACGTTTTGCGTGATGGGCTTCTGCTGTTCGTCCTGCATGCGGAATTTGGCCCATTCCAGATACCAGTCGCACAGATCGTTCCAGAAGAAGCGGTACAATGCCGCCAGCGGTTCGCTGAATTTGAACTCTTCGACTGTCTCGCTGACCTCCGCAATCGTTAATGCCAGACGCGACAGAATCCATCTATCCTCCAGCATCAGTTTGTTCGAATCGAACTGCGCCGGGTCTATGCCGTCGAGGTTCATCATGGCGAATCGCGATGCGTTCCATAGCTTGTTGCAGAAGTTCCGTCCGATGTCGAACTTCGGAGAGGTGTTCACTTCGCGTCCGTCAGGCAACTTCATGGACTCGACCGGCATGCGGATATCCTGCGTATCGGTGGTCATGCTCGCCAGCGTAAATCGCATGGCGTCCGCCCCGTGGCTGTCGATAGCGACCAGCGGGTCGATTCCGTTGCCGAGGCTCTTGGACATCTTGCGGCCCTGGCCGTCCTGAATCATCGCATGAATGTACACGTCGCTGAACGGAATATCGCCCGCGCAGTACTGACCCATCATGACCATCCGCGAGACCCACAGGGTGATGATCTCCCGTGCGGTGCACAGCACATCGCCCGGATAGAACGCCCCGAGCTCCGCCGTCTTCTCCGGCCAGCCCAACGTACTGAACGGCCACAGGGCCGAGCTGAACCAGGTATCGAGAACGTCTTCGTCGCGTACCCAGCCCTCATTTTCAATTCTCGCTTCAACCTCAGGGGCTCCGGCATCAACGCAGAGGTAGGTCGTTGTGCCCTCTTCAGAATCCATTGTAACGCCTTCGACCGCTCCGGTGGCTGTCAGATCGTCAACGGCCTGCTGATCTGCATTGCTCTGACTCCAAACCGGTATCCGATGTCCCCACCAGAGTTGTCGGCTGATGGGCCAGTCGCGGAGGTTTTCGAGCCAGATCTGATACGTTTTGGCGTAGCGTTCGGGAATAAACCGCAGGCGGCCGTCGAGCAGGGGCTGGAGCGCCAGACCCGCCAGCGAATTGACGGGAACGTCCGTCCCTTCGATCAGGCCTGTGCCGAATTTGTCGGCGAGGTGGTCGATCGGTTTCTTGACGGCGATATACCACTGGTCCGAAAGATAAGGTTCGATGGGGACGTGGCTGCGATAGCTGTGCCCCACTTCGTGCGCATATTCGCGCACCTTCTCCAGCAGACTCTCCTGGCGGAACCATTCGACGATGGCCTCTCTCGCCTCGAATCGGTCCATGCCGAGCAGCGCCTGGGCCTCGGGTTCACCCGCGTCTTCCCAGCCGAACTTGTCGCTGATCGAACCATCCGGCGCCATGATATTAATCACGGGCAGGTCGTGCCGCTGGCCGATCTGCCAGTCGTCGGGATCGTGGGCGGGCGTTACCTTCAAAAAGCCCGTGGAAAACTTCGCCTTTTCGTCCTCGCTTTCCGGATCGGGCGGAACGACGTGCTCGTCGGCAACAATCGGGATGATACGATTGACGATAGGCAGCCGAACCTTTTGCCCCACAAGCTCCGGTGCTCGCGGATCGTTCGGATTCATCGCCACCGCCGTATCGCCCAGCATGGTCTCGGGCCGCGTGGTAGCCACAGTCACATGTTCGACTCGCTCTCCTCCGGCCGTGACCGGTGCGACCAGCGGGTATCGCATGTACCAGAAATGCCCCTCGACCGTTTCGTGCTCGACCTCATCGTCGGCCAGCACCGTCTGCGTCGCCGGGTCCCAGTTCACCAGTCGCTTGCCCCGGTAGATAAGCCCGTCGCGGAAGAGGTTGAAGAAGTTCGTCCGCACCGCCTTGGCGCAGACCTCATCCATTGTGAACCGCGTCCGCTCCCAGTCGCACGAGCAGCCCATCGCCTGCAACTGATGGATAATCCGCTGCTCGTATTCATCCTTCCACGCCTGCACCCGCCCGACGAATTCCTCCCGTTCGAAATCGGTCCGCCGCTTGCCCTCCTCCGAGAGAATACGCTTTTCGACCACCGTCTGCGTGGCAATACCCGCATGATCGGTGCCGGGCATCCAGAGCGTGTTGAACCCCTGCATCCGCCGGAATCGAATCAGTACGTCCTGCAGCGTATTATTCAGCGCATGGCCCAGATGCAGCGCCGCGGTCACATTGGGCGGCGGGATGACGATCGTGTACGCCTTCTGCCGCTCGCAGTCGCCCGGATCGGCGTGGAAATAGCCGCCCGACAGCCACACCTCGTTCGCCTGCTTCTCTATGACGCTCGGCTCGTAAACCTTCGAAAGCTCTTGACTCATACGCTACCTGATTCTCGAAACCACAAAAAAAACATCCCGGCGACAACGCACACCGGGATGCCATTCTTGCAGGATCAACCCACAAAGTAAAGCGAAACATTGATACGCTGCCGCTTAGGTGTCTGTGAACGTTTTAGGGCAGTGTGGCCTTTTGCCAATAGTTGTTCCACT
>CAZGMJ010000040.1:0-49785 GCA_964526785.1 uncultured Pirellulales bacterium | reverse complement strand
CTGGTGCATGATTCAGGGATGATTGGCATGATATAGGATGGCGTTGCGGGCCGGGTGGCCCCTTTGCGATCGAGGGACGGGCCATTCTCGATGCAGGCATCTACGACAGCCCTCTCTCTCGATCGCCTTGCATGAACGACATGCAGGCAATGCCGGGGCAAGGGGGCTTGCCTTTGGGGCCGCGTGCTGCTTCGCACCACGGGTGAGGCCGACCCATCACCGGGCATCTGCGCATCGCCGGGGCGCGTCTTTGAGACTGGTGCATGATTCAGGGATGATTGGCATGATATAGGATGGCGTTGCGGGCCGGGCGGCCCTTTTGCGATCAGGGAGGTGGGCCGTTCTCGATGCAGGCATCTGCGACAGCCCTCTCTCTCTATCGCTTGCATGAACGACATGCAGGCAACGCCGGGGCAAGGGGGCTTGCCCTTGCGTCCGCGGTCTTGCTTCTCATCACGGGATTGGTCTTGTCATTGGAGGAAACGTATATGTGCTTGCGTATTGTGCCCGCCGCTCGAGAAGCAGTGTAGGTCGCCTTGATTGTTCCACATTCATTTGGCTCGTACTCTCCTGGGGGCAAATCCAGCACTGTGCAGCCACATGTGCTCTTTACGCTTGTGACTTCAAGGCGCCCTGAGCCGGAATTGGTGAATTTGAATTCACATGTGTGACGTGAGCCGGACCCTATCTCCCCAAGGTCGCAGACAGGACTTGAAAATGATATCTCTGGTACGAAGGACTTGCATTCCAGGGTGTCACATGGAGTCGTGCACTCGGCGCCAACAGCTGCGGATGCGCACATCGGCAAAGCCAGCAGAGTGAATACGACATGCATTGCAGAGATAGTGCGATTTCCTTGCATGGTTTTCATGTTGGAGATCCGCATACTACACCGCAAGTGACCAAGTAAGGTAACACCGGAATCACTTGCTCCGTCATATTGGGGAGGGATTTGTCAGCAATTCCCTCATGAGAGGCCAAACAACACCCTCTATGGTGCCATCGATGCATTCCATATTTAGGGGATCACTCGTCGGTTGGCCATTTCAAAACCATATTGATACAACTGCGGAGCCCTGCTCCTTGGCAATTCCGGTTCTCTTGTACCTCGACGCATCATCTTTTGGAAAACACGAGCCTTCCTTTGAGCCTCATGGACTTGCTCCACATCCAGCAGTCTTTCTAACATTCTTGTTTCTTGCTCGCGTATTTCATGCTCCCGTAGATTGGTATTATCAATCATCTCCAGCGCCTCATATTGTTGCTCGGACAAAACAATGTTCCACGCCAGCAATTCCACCGCATCGGCAGGACCAATCCATCGATGGATGATTTGCCTTTCTCGTTCGAGTTTCGCAAAAGATCTTCCGTACGTCGCACGGACTGCAGCACGGTACCTTCGGGAGAGTTTGACCTGAGATTCACGATTTCCCATATATGCTTGGTAGTATAGGTGATCGTTTAGAAACACCCGGAGTTCTTGAGGTCTTTGGACATCAAGGGCCAGTTCGGACTTTCCTTTCTGCAACGAAGATCGTTTAGCCTGTGATTCATCAATCTCTGTGTCGTATATGGACACGTACTCAAGATTTGGCGCTTGCCGAAGGATGCTCTCAAAGCCCTCATTGGTCACACTTGTCCTGTGCAGGGTAATGCACTTGAGGGTTGCCAAAAACGGAAAGTCGCCTACGTGTTCGTCCGTCAAATTCGTATCCGACAGGAGTAACGCGGACAATGATTCACAGGTGCCGATATATGAAAGCGCCTCCGTCTGGACCCTGGTGCGCCGCAAATCGAGGGTCGTCAGTTTTGGCAATCGCCCGAGAAAGCTCAATCCAGGACCCTCAATCTCGGTTCCGCTAGCATTGAGGAAGACGAGGTCATCAAGTGACACGATGCTCTTGAGGTGATCATCCGTACTATTGATTGGCATACCCAGATATCGCAACTGTGCTAGTTTGCGTATTCCCTCAAATGTGGTAACGTCAATAGCATAGCTGAACAGCTCTAAGTGTCGTAACTCTGACAATTCGCCGAGTTTGTCAAAGAATCCGTCTCGGCATTTCTGGGGGTATGGAGTAATCAGAGGGGGATCGAATGCTTCCTGGAAAAGCACACACAAAGCTTCGACCCGAGTCTCGTTCGCATCGCGACTCTTCCTGTTCGGCGCAACCAGCAAAGGGCTGACGTATGTTGGACTATTTGCCGGCTCTTGAAGCCACGAGAGAATAGCCCGTTCGTGATCCGGAAGGCGAAGCCCATTACGTGAAACCTGATATCTCTCGTAGGGACCACAACTCGGTAGTACGAATTCACGCCATGCTTGATGGTAGTTACACACCAACTCTCCGCCTACTATGAGCGGAGTTCCATGGCACACGACTGTCACAAAGAGTGACATACAAATCACGACGATGCGTGACACTCTGGTCAACATTGTGGTCGCCCCGATCATGTTAGAAAGGTGTCCAGCCCGGATGTCCCCCTACTTCCCGTCCCCGACCCGGACGTGTGTTGACGCCCTCGGAAGGAATAACATATGGGGAGTCCGAGTGCGTTGTGATTCTGATTGTTGGCTTCTTCCTTTTCTTGCAATCCCACTCAATTTTCACTTTGATCGCACCTTTTGACATGAGACTGTCTCTGATGCCACTTGGAGGTCTTGTCCAGCCCCCCTCCTGATCCATTCCGTGTCTGTATTCAGGCCATGCTGTAACGGATGACGGACCCGGAGAGCGACGTTTGCCCGATAGACGTATTTCCTCACCGTACAATAGGTATTGTGCCGTTACATCGATATAGCCCTTAGTACAGCACGTTTTATCGAATTCCATTGCGACTAAAGCTGAATATAGCATTGCCCATCTCACATCAATCCACACCGGTTTGCTCCCAGGTTCGACTGCGTATATTTCCATCATCTTGCCTCCTGGAGCCGCTGCTGGTGTTGACTCATCGTACCGGGATCTGCTCGCAAAAGTGGCATGCTCTGTTCCACTAGCAATGATTTTGCCTTTTTCACAGCACTCGACGTGCCATTTTGCATATCTGCGCTGAAGGAAGGTCGCATAACCACCATCCAGACCTCCCTTAGAACGCATCTTCTGCAATACTTTCTCCTCGCCTTCATCGGGAAAAAGGGCAATGGACATATAGGCGCCAGAGAAGCATCCATGTTCCCCTGGACGCCAAAGTGGAGGTCCGACGGGCTCTATCGTAAACAGTCCCAAAGGATCGACATACAGCAAAGGATTTGATAGACATCCCTCGTATAGGCTCATCCCATCGACATACTCCAACGGATCCTGCGTCAGCCACCTTCCCGTGTAGTAGTTGTAGTAGCGGTTCCGATTGTACTGGAGGACCAGATCGTTGCTGTCGAGGAAGTCCACGCGTCGGCCCGTGAAGAGGTAGGGGTTGCCGAGGGCGGAGGAATCGCCGCTGGTTTCATCGCCGTCGAACCAGTTGCCGTCGCCGCCGTCGCCGGTGTAGATCGTGGGGTTGCCGTAGGCGTCGTACTCGTAGCGTTCGTGGATGGTACCGCCGAGGGTGAGCAGTACGGCGGGGCTGTGGAGATGATCGTGGGTAAGGAACTCATCCCGAAACCTCTTTCTACTGCGATTGGCTGCAGAGCCCATGGGGCTGCGTTGTCTGCGAAAAAGGTTCTCGCCGTACAGGTAGTACGCCTGTGAGCCTTTTTCACCTCCGGCCTTGCCCATGAACTCTTCGCTCAATCTCGTTGCAAAACAGGTTCCGGGAGGAGTTCCGGCGTATTCGGTGCTGTCGCTGTCGATCATGAACAGGACCTCGTCGATAGTATTGCCGTAGGCGAACTTGCGCCGGATATTGTTGGATCCGTCGTATTCGGCCAGTACGCGCCAGTTGTGATCATAGTAATACAAGGTCGTCTCGCTTGCAACCGGAATGGTGTATTTTCGAAGGGAATGCGGGCGTTTGGCAGTGCGGGAAGGCAAGAAGTCGAGATTCGATAGTGGAGAATTGATGCGGGAGGAGGCGCTAGCGTGCAGGGTTTCTGACACAGGGGAGCACGTCGGTTCTGTTCGTTGGTTGTTGAGCTCCCGGCTCGTTGGCCGGGATGACAGGGGGAAATGAAAATGGAAAGTCGAGATTTGAAATTGGATGACAGGATAGGCGCCAGAATGCAGGACAGAGAATACAGAAAACAGAAGGGCAGGGCGTTGTCGGTGGCGAGGCCGCGCTGCGGGAGATGGAGTTTGTTCGCGGGCAGATTCCTCGACTTCGCTCCGCTCCGCTCGGAATGACACGGGGGCTGCGCTTCGCTCAGGGTGACAAGGTCGGCGCGGAGGGGATTTTCGCACGACGCGGGTAAGAACTTGTTCGGGTAGCAGATTCCTACGTTTCGGCCTTTGGCCTTCAGTCGGAATGACCCCCACCTACAACATGCGGGGGCAGGCTCGATGGTCTGGATTCCCGCTTTCGCGGGAATGACAGGGTCCGGTCGAAGGGTGTTTCGCGCTGCGGGAGTGGAGTTTGTTCGCGGGCAGATTCCTCGACTTCGCTCCGCTCCGCTCGGAATGACAAGGGGGCTGCGCTTCGCTCAGGGTGACAAGGCCGCAGCGGAGGGATTTGGCGCGACGCAGGTAAGAACTTGTTCGGGTGCGAGATTTCTCCGTTTCGGGCCGCGCGTTCGGCTTTGCTCAGGGCAGGCTCTGGGGCGGCCCTGTAGTCGGAATGACGATGTTTGGGCTGGGTGGGTGAGTAGCTTCCTGTGCGGTGCGGATATCTCTCCGCTGCGTCTCGACTTATGTCGAGACTCCGGTCGAGATGACAGGGGTCGTTGCACTTGCGGGCATAGCTTGCTGGTCGGAGGGGATATCTCTTTACGCGCTGCGCTTGGTCGAGATGACAAAGAGCGGTGTGCTCGGTATGAAGGCGACGGGGGGAAAAGTGGCATTTTGGCTCGGAAAAAGGAAGGAGCAGAACGCAGGACAGAGAATACAGAAAACAGAAGGGCAGGGCGTTGTCGGTGGCGAGGCCGCGCTGCGGGAGATGGAGTTTGTTCGCGGGCAGATTCCTCGACTTCGCTCCGCTCCGCTCGGAATGACACGGGGGGCTGCGCTTGGTCGAGATGACACGCGGTTGGGGACAATGCCCGGATCAGGGCGGCTTGGAGGGGATTTTGCGCGATCTGAGTAAGAACTTGTTCGCGGGCAGATTCCTCGACTTCGCTCCGCTCCGCTCGGAATGACACGGGGGGCTGCGCTTCGCTCAGGATGACACGGGGGGCTGCGCTTCGCTCAGGGTGACAAGGTCGGAGCGGAGGGATTTGGCACGACGCAGGGTTTGGGCATGTTCGTGGTTACGGGGGGTTTTTGATGGATCGGTTCAGTCTGCGTTGGAGGTCTTTGAGGTAGTTTGTGCGTTCGAAGCCGAGGCGGGTGATTGCGAATGCGGTTTTGTTGTGCATGAGCGGTTCGTCGAGGTCGATCCATTTTCGGCATGCCCGGCCGTCGGGGGTTTGGGGGAGTGGCGAGAAGTCGGCGAGCATGCCGCGGATGCCGAGGCTGTGTACGAAGTGCATGGCGGCTTCGAGGTTCTGGGCGTCGCTGCGGGGGTGGCCGAGGATCTGGTAGGCGGTGATTTCGTTCGGGTGGGCTCCGGCGGCGAGGAGGTTTGCGACGGCGGCGGCGAGTTCTTCGGAGTAGACTTTCGAGCCGGTGCGTTGTTGCCAGCGGGGCGAGCCGGACTCGAAGCCGAGATAGAAGGTTTTGAAGCCGGCGCGGACCATCAGGTTTGCGAGTTCGGGCGTGAGAAATCGGGCGTTGAGGGCGTTTGGGCTGTGGAAGTTGGTATTCGGGCCGCGGGCGGCGGCGTATTCGAGGAAGGGGGCGAGGGTGTTTTCGGCGTCGAAGAGCAGGGCGTCGTCGTAGAAGGCGATGTTGGCTGCGCCGAGGCGGCGGAGGAGGTCGAGTTCGGCCAGCGCGCGGTCGCGGGGGCGGGGTTCGAAGCGGCCGTAGACTTTGGGGACCGAGCAATAGGTGCACTGGAAGGGGCAGCCGTCGGAGAGTTTGAGGACGCCGACGTCGAGTGCGGGGTATGCCTGCCAGAGAGCGGGCCGGGCGGTGTCGGGCCGGATGCCGAGGAACGACCAGAGCGGGGCGAGGTCCGTGCCGGACACGACGAGGTCTGCGCCGAGGGTTGCGGCGTGTTCGGGGCATAGGGTGGGGTAGTTGCCGCCGAGAACGATGCGGGCGGACGGGGCGAAGCGGCGGATGTCTTCGATGACTTCGCGGGCGCCGGGGTACCAGTAGGTCATGGTGACCTGCATGAGGGCGAAGTCGAAGGGGGCGCGGGCGGCGAGGAAACGGCGGAAGAGGGGTCGCGGCAGGCCGAAGCGGCGGTAGTAGCGGGGAATGGATTGCAGGCAGGCGGGACGGGCGATTCGTTCGGCGGGGAAGCGGCCTCTGCCCCAGCGGTCGGATTTGCGGGACTGGTTGGCGGCGAGGGCGGGATGGAGGCGGTCGAGGTAGTCGAAGAGGGCGAGGTCGGCGCGGTCCTGCAGGAAGCCGGCGACGGCGAGCAGGCCGTAGGGCTTGAGCCAGAAGTCGTAGGCCGCGAAGTCGTAGATCGGCGGATTGACGAGCAGGATTTTCGGTCGCGAAGGACTGGGCATTATTCGTCCTCATAGCCGGCAAACGCGGCGGCCGGGGGCCATTGGTCAACGACGGGACGGCCGGTACGGTTTGCGAGCGCAGGTATCAATTCATTGCCCCGAGGATAGCGGAGCGGTCAGAGGCTGGCAATGTTCGGGTTTTTCGCGGCGAGGGTCTCATCGGGTCGGCAGACCGGCGTGGTGCGCGGTGCGGCCTTGAGGCTGTCGGGGTCGGCGACGGCGAGTTCGGCGATTTCGATCATGGCGGCGATGAAGGCGTCGAGCGTTTCGCGGCTTTCGGTCTCGGTGGGCTCGATCATCATGGCCTCGCGGACGATGGTGGGGAAGTAGACGGTCGGGGGGTGGAAGCCGCGGTCGATGAGGGCTTTGGCGATGTCGAGAGCATGGATGCCATTGTCGAGCATGCGTTTGGGGACGCTGAAGACGCATTCGTGTTTGCAGAGGCCGGGATAGGGCAGGTCGTAGTGTTTTTCGAGTCTGGTGCGGATGTAGTTGGCGTTGAGGACGGCGTTTTCGGCGACGTGGCGGAGGCCGTCTTTGCCGAGCATGCAGATGTAGACGTAGGCGCGGAGGACGATGGCGAAGTTGCCGTAGAAGGGGGCGATGTAGCCGATGGATTTAGGGCGGTCGTATTCGAGGGCGAAGGTTCCGTCGGCGCGTTTGGTGACGATGGAGACGGGCAGGAAGGGGACGAGTTTTTCGGTGACGCCGACGGGTCCGGCGCCGGGTCCGCCGCCGCCGTGGGGGGTGGCGAAGGTTTTGTGGAGGTTGATGTGCACGATGTCGAAGCCGAAGTCACCCGGGCGGGCCTTGCCGACGATGGCGTTGAGGTTTGCGCCGTCGTAGTAGGCCAGGCCGTCGACGCTGTGGACGGCGTCGCAGATTTCTTTGATGTGCGGGTTGAAGAGGCCGACGGTGTTGGGGCAGGTGAGCATGATGCCGGCGACGTCGTCGTTCATTGCGGCCTTGAGGGCTTTGACGTCCATGACGCCGGTATCATCGGAGGGAATGGAGATGACGTCGAAGCCTGCGATTGCAGCGCTGGCGGGGTTGGTGCCGTGCGCGCTGTCGGGGATGAGGACGGTCTTCTTTTTGTTGCCGCGGTCGCGGTGGTATGCGGCCATGATCATCATGCCGGCGAGTTCGCCGTGTGCGCCGGCCATGGGCTGGGTGGTGAAGCCGGCCATTCCGGTGATTTCGCGCAGGAGCATGTCGGTGTCGTAGAGGACGCGGAGGGCGCCCTGGGTGAGCATGCCGCCGAGGCGGAGCTGGGGCAGGAGGGGGTGAAGGTGCGCGAAGCCGGGGTAGGATGCGATGCGCTCGGTGACTTTGGGGTTGTACTTCATAGTGCAGGAGCCGAGCGGGTAGAAGTTGGTGTCGACGCCGAAGTTGCGGCGGGACAGTTCGGTGAAGTGCCGCACGACGTCGAGTTCGCTGAGTTCGGGAAGTTCGGCGGGCGCGGGGCGGAGCAGGTCTTCCTTTATGTTGATGGTTGTGGGCACATCGCTGGCGACGGCGCGGGAGGCTCTGCGGTTTGGTACGCTTTTTTCGAAGAGGAGTTTCATAGGATGCTCTCCAGGGCTTCAGCGAGCATGCCGATCTGCTGTTTCGTGCGTTTTTCGGTGACGCAGATGAGCATGGAGTTTTCCGTGTTCGGGTAGTAGCGGCTGAGGGGGAATCCTGCGGCGAAACCGCTTTCGATGAGTCCGGCGACGACTTCGGCGGCTTCGCGGGGCAGGTCGAGCACGAATTCGTTGAAGAACCATGTTGCTTTGAAGTGGGGTTCGACGCCGGGGATGGCGGTGAGGCGCTGGTATGCGTAGCTGGCTTTGTCAGCGCAGAGTTGGGCGGTTTCCCTGAGTCCGTGCTTTCCGAGCAGCGAGAGATAGACCAGTGCGGTCAAGGCGCAGAGGGCTTCGTTCGAGCAGATGTTGGAGGTGGCTTTGTCGCGGCGGATGTGCTGTTCGCGGGCCTGGAGTGTGAGGACGAAGGAGCGGCGGTCGTCGCGGTCTTTTGTCCGGCCGACGATGCGTCCGGGCATTTTGCGGGCGAATTTCATTCGGGAGGCCATGAAGCCGAGGTAGGGGCCGCCGAAGGACATGGGCATGCCGAGGCTCTGGCCTTCGCCGGTGACGATGTCCGCTCCCATGGCGCCCGGGGTCTTGAGGATACCGAGCGAGATGGGGTAGCACGAGACGATGAGCAGGGCTCCTTTGGCGTGGGCGGCTTCGGCGATGTCGGTGAAGTCGTCGATGCAGCCGAAGAAGTTCGGGTTCTGGAGAATGACGGCGGCGGTTTCGTCGTCGAGCTTGTCCATGATCGCGTCGCGGTTGGCCAGGCCGTCGAGGCAGGGGGTCTGCTCGAGGTCGATGCTGAGGTTTTTCGTGTAGGAGTCGATCATGACGCGGTAGATGGGGTTGACGCTTTGGTCGACGATGACTTTATTGCGCCGCGTGATGCGGAGCGCCATCATCATTGCTTCGTACATGGCAGTGCCGCCGTCGTAGAGCGAGGCGTTGGAGACTTCCATGTCGGTGAGGCGGCAGACGGCGGACTGGTATTCGTAGATGGCCTGGAGGGTGCCCTGTGAGAGTTCGGGCTGGTAGGGGGTATAGGCGGTGTAGAACTCGCTGCGGGAGATGATGGAATAGACGGCGGCGGGGATGAAGTGGTCGTAGAAACCGCCACCGAGGAAGCAGGTGAGGTCGATGTGGTTTTTGCCCGCGAGGTCAGCGAGGTGGTTGCGTACTTCCTGTTCTGTCATGCCCGGGGGCAGATCGAACGGCCGGCCCATGAGATCGGGCGGGATGTCGGCGAACAGTTCGTCCATAGACAGGCCGATGTCCGCGAGCATCTGCTGTTGCTGTTCGGCGGTGTTTGGGATGAAATGCATGCGGGATTACCTCCGAAAGTGCGGAGCCGGCAGCGGTGCGGAGCTGCGATAAGGCGGCAGGCTACATGCTCTTTAGAAATTCTTCATAGGCCGCGGAATCCATCAACTCATCGAGTGCGCTCTTGTCGGCGATTTGCACCTTGCATATCCAGCCGGAGTTGTAGCAGTCCTCGTTGATCAACTCGGGTCTGGATTCGAGTTGTTCGTTGACCTCGACGATCTTGCCGGCCACGGGGCAATAGACATCGCTAGCGGCTTTGGAGCTTTCGACAACGCCGAGTTCCTGGTGCACTTTCGTTTCGGCGCCAGCGTCGGGCAGTTCGGCAAAGGTGATTTCTCCGAGCTGTTCCTGTGCGAAGTCGGTTATGCCGATGGTTGCGACGTCACCTTCAACCTTCGCCCATTCGTGGTCCTGCGTGTAAAGCAAGCCTTCGGGTACCATATAGCGTCCTCCGTTAGAACTTTTCGAATCGGCTTACGACCCGGCCCTGGATGTCGGCCGGGACGGTTTCGTTCTTGTCCACTTGTTCTTTGCGGCCCTGAGCGACCTGGCTTTGTCGGCGGGCCAGATAGTATATTCCGACCGCATTTCCTTCGGCGGCCCTGTCTTTGTCCACGTACGCCAGGGCTATCTGTTTGTCTCCGGCCCCAGCACAACTGAGGATCCATCCCATGCAGTGTTCGCTGTCGTCGAGGACGGCGTCGTGCTGGCGGACGGGGCGGATGCCGCGGGCGCCGGAGAGCTGGATTCGGGCGACGTGCATTGCGCAGCTGTCCGCGATCTTCTCCATGAGGGCTTTGCCGATGAAGAAGTCTTTTTCGAGTTTGACGGCCCAGCCATAGCCTGCTTCAAACGGCGAGATGTCGAACTCGCCGTCGAGTTCGTGGCCGTACAGCGGCAGGCCCGCTTCGATTCGCAGGCTGTCTCGTGCGCCGAGTCCGCAGGGGAGCAGGCCGGCGCTGTTGCCGCTGTCGAGCAGCAGGTCCCACAGTTCGGTTGCACGGTCGGGATGGACGAACAACTCATAGCCATCGTGCGATCCGGTATAACCCGTGCGGGCGACAATGCAGTCGATTCCACCAACTTGTGCGGAGGCAAGGCGGAAGGGCTTCAAATCGCTGATCCGGCGGAGTTGTTCGGAGTCCGGGGTCAGCGCGGCGAGCACTTTGGTCGAAGCCGGTCCCTGAAGAGCGAGATCGACCCGGCAGTCTTGAGCCACTTGCGTTTGCCGCATGTCACGAATTGCGGGCCTGTGTTGTATTGCGGCGTCCGAATTGATGTCGATCGGCGTCTGACCGGTCAACAGGGCATTGAACCAAGCCTTTATTTTAGGTTCGTTCGCAGCGTTTACGACAATCATGAACCGGTCGGGTTGAAGCCGATAAATGATGATGTCGTCGAGAATACGGCCGGATGCGTCGAGAATGTAGGAATAGTGCGCCCGGCCGACGGGCAATTTGGCTACATTATTGGTCGTAACGGCTTGCAGGAATGGTTCGGCATCGGGGCCGGCGGCCTCCAGAACGCCCATGTGCGTGCAATCGAACAACCCGGCGGTTTGGCGGACGGCGGCATGCTCACTGCTGATAGAGCTATACCAGAGGGGCATCAAGTAACCCGCGAAGTCAGCCATGCGCGAATTCGGCACGAGTTTGAGGTGCTCGTCGTACAGCACGCTGCCCTGCGGTGGCCCAGCGGGAGGGTCGAAATCGAATTGGCCTGCACCAGCACGTCCCTGCACCTGTCATACTCCGTCAACGGAAGAAGCGGAAAAACCATTAGAATAGGCAAAATCGATACTGAGTCAAGCGGGTTTTGCCTTCCTGTCGGCGATTTGGCAACTATAGTCGGGAATGCCGGCGGGAGATAGCCGAAAAGAGTCTTATGAGCAGCAATACGGATTGAGTTGGGTGTTTCACCGGCTTTTATCGGAACCGACGAACACGATTGACCAAAGCCCGTGTAATATGTTAAAATAGGGTTAATGATGTGACTCTCAGTGCCTGGTTGCGTTGTAAAGGCTTTTTTTGGAAGAACTTAGCCGCTTAGCAGGCACATGGAAGGAGATAGAAGATGCAAATATCATTCAGGGGGTTGGTATACCTCTGCCTAATGAGCTTATCCATGGCCGGTTTTGTGCGCGCGGAGTACCCGGTTGGCGATCTGGACGAGGACGGATGGGTGGGGGCGCGTGATCTTCAAATCCTTGCCGAGCACTGGCTGGACGGCCCGGAAGGTCCGATAGACCTGGATGACAATGAAGATGGCGTCGGTATGACGGATTTTGCGAGTCTGGCCGCCGACTGGCACAAATCGGATGTCATCATCAACGAATTACATTACGACCCCGACATCAAGACGGAACTGGTCGAGTTTCTCGAACTGTACAATCGCGGCCCAGAGCCTGTGGATCTGACAGGCTGGTTCTTCTCGGACGGGATATCGTACGACTTTCCTGAGGGGTCGGCCATTGAGGCCGGCGGGTATGTTGTCGTGGCGCACCGGCCCGAGCAAGTGCAGGCCAAATGGGGCGGCGTACCTGAGGAGATGGTGTACGGTCCCTGGGATGGCAAGCTGGGCAACGACGGTGATGAGATCACGCTTCGGGACAGCAGCGGGCGGAAGGTGGATACGGTTGACTACAAGCGCGAGTTTCCGTGGCCCATCGTAGGCGATCCGCCGGGATACTCGATCGAGCTGGTGAATCCGGCGTTCGACAACGATCTTGGCGGAAGCTGGCGGCCGAGCGAGCCGGATGCTGTGACGCCTCCGCGAACGCTTATCGCGGAAAACGGCGTATGGCGATATCGCAAAGGCACACAGGAGGCTTCGTCACCGAGGTCGCTATGGCGGCAACGGGGGTTCGATGATTCGTCGTGGGCACAGGGCGGTCTGTTCATCGGATACGGCGAGAACTTCATGACCACGCCTTTGAACGATATGCGCGGCAGTTACACGTCCGTGTTCTTGCGAAAGACGTTCGCGATCAACGATCCCGGGGCTGTCGGCAATCTGGCTCTCGAAGTTGTTTACGATGACGGTTTCATTGCATGGATCAACGGGGTGCACGTTCTGAGCGTCAATGTTCCGGGCGACGATCTGCCGGTGGGGGAGACGGCGAACAGTGCGATCGAGAGTCACGACTGGAGCAGCTTCTCTTTGCCGATGCCGTCACAATACCTGGAGGCGGGTACGAACGTGCTGGCGATCCAGGTTTTCAATGCGTCTCTGAACGGGTCCTCCGATTGTTTTCTCAATGCGAGGCTGAGGGAGACGGTGGGCGGCGGAACGGGTCCGTCGCCGGGTACGGTGAACAACGCGTTTGCGGAAAACCTACCGCCCCAGATGCGACAGGTGGATCACAGTCCCAAACAGCCACAGAGCGGCGAGCCGGTGACAATCAGCGTCAAGGTCACAGATCCGGACGGCGTGCGATCGGTGGTTCTGTCCTATCAGAAGGTGGATCCGGGCAATTACATCGAACTTGACGATCCGGTGTATGAGACGAACTGGACCGATTTCACCATGCGCGACGACGGCACGCTCGGGGACGATGAAGCCGGTGACGACGTGTACACGGTTATACTGCCGGGTCCTTTGCATGTGCACAGGCGGTTGATGCGGTATCGCATCACGGCGACCGACGCGACGGGATTGAGCGTGGTCGGTCCGTACAGCACGGATCCGCAGCCGAATTTTGCGTATTTTGTTTATGACGGCGTGCCTGCATGGGCGGGGGCGGCCAGGCCGGGCTATACACCGGTTGTCACGTATGGTCCGTCCGTGCTTACACGGGTTCCCGTTTATCATCTGATCAGCAAGAAGGACTCGGTGGAGCGTTGTCAGTGGATTGAGGGCTATCGGGGGGATGCGTACAAATGGAGCGGTACGCTGGTTTATGACGGGAAGGTCTACGACCACATACGGTATCGGGCCCGGGGGGGGGTGTGGCGTTATGCCATGGGCAAGAACATGTGGAAGTTCGACTTCAACCGAGGTCACTACTTCCAGGCGAGAGACGACTACGGCAAGAAATATGACACGCCGTGGGACAAACTGAACTTCTCGGCCTGCATACAGCAGGGCAACTATCGACATCGCGGGGAGCAGGGGATGTTCGAAGCCGCAGGGTTCGAGATGTTTAATCTTATGGGGGTGGAGGCATCCAAAACCCACTGGGTGCATTTCCGCGTGATCGACGAGGCTCAGGAGCAGGGGGCAAGCCAATACGACGGCGATTTCTGGGGTCTCTATCTGGTTATCGAGCAGATGGATGGACGGTTCCTTGAGGAGCACGATCTGCCCGACGGAAATCTGTACAAGATCGAGGGGCACAACGGCGAATTGAACAATCAGGGCGACACGGCGGTAACCGACCGCTCGGACCTCAGTGCGTTCAAATCGGGTTACTATCATGATCCGAATCCGAGCGAGCACTGGTGGCGGGGGAACGTCGATCTGGAGCGATATTATTCGTACCGCTGCGTGGTTGAAGGCATTCATCACGGCGACATCGGGTACGGCAAGAACTACTTCTTTTATCTGAATCCCGAGACACAAGTCTGGTCCATGCTGCCGTGGGACCTGGATTTGGTCTGGGCGAACAACATGTACGGCAACGGGGAGGATCCGTTCAAGAATCAGGGGGCGATATTCTCTCATGCTGCCATACGGATCGAGTACCAGAACCGGCTGCGGGAGTTTCGCGATTTGTTCTACAACACCGATCAGGCCTTCATGCTGCTGGATGAACTGGCTGCGATTATCGACGATCCCAGCGGGGGGCCTTCGATAGTCGATGCCGATCGGGCGATGTGGGACTACAATCCGATTATGACGTCGGGCTATGTCAATTCTTCGAAGGCGGGAGCGGGGCGGTTTTACCAGGAGGCGTCGACAAAGGACTTTCCCGGCATGGTCAAGATCATGAAGGATTATATCGCGTACGGGCCGCGGGAATTTGATACGTATTACGAGGATCCGTCTATTCCGGACACGCCGTTCGTGCTTTACAGCGGGCCGGATGGGTATCCGGAGAATGCTTTAACATTCCAGTGCACGCCGTTTGTGGATTCGCAGGGCAGTTGGTCGTTTGCGGCAATGAAATGGCGGATTGCGGAAGTGACCGATTATGACAATCCGGAGTACGAGCGCGATGAGCGGAACAAGTATGAGATAGACGCGGTTTGGGAGAGCCCGTTGCTGACGGAGTTTGACGATACGATCCAGGTGCCGGCGACGGAAGTCAAGCCGGGGCGTACGTACCGCGTTCGGTGTCGGATGCAGGACAATACGGGTCGGTGGAGCCATTGGTCGCAGCCGGTGCAGTTCGTTGCGGGCGAACCGGTCTCCAAGGGCATTCTGGAGAATCTGCGTATCACCGAGTTGATGTATAACCCGGCCGATCCCCCGCTGGGGGATATGCGGGACAACGACGAGTTCGAGTTCGTGGAATTGAAGAACATCGGGGACGAGACGCTGGATTTGACATATGTGTCGTTCGACAACGGCATCACCTTTGCGTTCGAGGGCAGCCGGGTCAGTACGCTGGGTCCGGGCGAGTTTGTGCTGGTGGTCAGCAACGAAGCGGCCTTTACCTCGCGATACGGCGCGGGTCTTTCGGACCGTATCGCCGGGGTATTTCCGAACAAGCTCTCCAATGCGGGCGAGCGGATTCGCCTGGTGGATACCTACAACGGTACGATTGCCGATTTCGAGTACAACGACGGCCGCGGCTGGCCGGGTTCGGCCGATGGGGCGGGCCATTCGCTTGTGCCGCTGCCCGAGGCGATTCGCAGTCAGCCGGACGGACCGTTGAACTACGGGGGCAACTGGCGGGCCAGTGCGTACATCCACGGCTCCCCGGGCGGCGATGATGCCGAACTGCAGCGAACCGTGGTGCTCAACGAGGTGATGGCCCATACGGACCTCAGCAGCGATCTGTATCCGCAGCACGAATCGAACGACTGGATCGAGTTGTATAATACGTCGAACAGCGCGGTGAATCTCGCGGGCTGGTATCTCAGCGACGATGCGGACGATCTGGACAAATGGGCGATACCGGCGCAGATGCTGGCGGGGCACGGCCGGGTCAGCTTCGATGAGATCCATGATTTCCACAATCCGATCACCGAAGGCTTCGGTCTCAACAAGGCGGGCGAGGAGCTGTATCTGTCGTACCTGCCGGGCACGTCGGAAGATCGGGTGGTCGATTGTATTGCGTTCAAGGGCCAGGAGAACAACGTGTCGCTGGGCCGGTATCCGGACGGCGGGGAGTATTGGTTCGCGATGATTCCCTCGCGCGGCACGGCCAACGGCGAGCCGCTGAGCGACGTGGTGATATCGGAGATCATGTATCACCCGGTCGATCCGAATGCCGAGTACATCGAGTTGTACAATCCGCAGGCGGTGGCGGTCAGTCTGGTCAATGCGGTCGGGCTCTGGAGGCTGGATAACGCGGTCAGCCATACGTTCGACGTGGGCGTATCCATTGCCGCGGGCGGGCGGCTGATCGTGGTCGGCTTCAATCCGTATACGGACCCGGCGGCTTTGGCGGCCTTCGAGGCGGCGTACGATACCGGCTCGCTGACCGCGGGCGTGGATATCGTCGGGCCGTGGTCGGGCAATCTGTCCAACGGCGGCGAGCGACTCGCTCTCGAACGCCCCGAAGCACCGGATGCGCCTGATGAAGAAATATCGTGGGTGATCGTGGACGAAGTGTACTATTCGGATGCCGCTCCGTGGCCTGCGGGCGCCGATGGTTCTGGGCGGGCTCTGCACCGTGTGGATCTTCAGTCCGATCACAGCGGGAGCGACGCGTCCAACTGGGAGGTCGGGCCGGTGTCCCCGGGAATGTGAGCGGAGACATCGTGGGGCTGCACAAGTGCATTATGGGAACAGGTGTAAGCAGGGCCGGCAGGAGCGAGGGCGCATTTTGTGCCGGTTTTAGAAAAGGGTCCGGCGTGGATTCAAGTACGACGTTGTCTTCGGGCGGTGTCACTGGTTAAGGAACAGAACGTGGGAAAGCACTGGACATTTTTACCGGCGGCTGTTTGCGTCGCGGTTCTTGCGGTCGGGGCAAGTCATGCGGGTTGTCCGCAGGCTGATCTTGACGGCGATTGCGCTGTGGGTGTCTCGGATTTGAGTATTCTGGCCGAGCAGTGGCTGGGACCGCCGGAGCAGGAGGGCGATCTGAATCTGGATGACAGGGTCGATCATGCGGATTTTGCCCTGCTGGCGAGCGACTGGCTTGCCGTCGGGGCGCCGGTTGCGATCAATGAGTGGATGGCGTCGAACAACGGCACCGTACAGGATCCACAGGGGGATGATGACGACTGGATCGAATTGTACAACTACGGTTCGGTTGCGTACGATTTGGCGGGGAGATATCTGACGGACGATCCGGAGGAGCCGACGCAATGGCAATTCCCCGCCGATGAGCCGGGGTTGACGACGATTCCGGCCGGCGGGTATCTGGTTGTGTGGGCTGACGGCGATACGGCTGACGCCGGTCTGCATGCATCGTTCAAGCTGAACGCGGATGCCGAGCAGGTTCTGCTTTTCGATAGCGACGGTGCGACGCTGGTGGACAGCGTGGAGTTTTCGGACGAGGTGACTAACATTTCTTCGGGGCGGCATCCGGACGGCGGCTTCAGCATTCAGCAGATGACCGTTCCGACGCCCGGGGCGGCGAACAGCGATACGCTCTATGGTGTTGTGGAGGACGTGCAGTTCAGTCACAAGCGGGGGTTTTATGAGGCGGCTTTCGATCTTGTGATGGCGACGGATACGGCCGGGGCGACCATCCGGTTCACTACAGACGGGAGCGCGCCGAGTGCGTCACGCGGTACGGTTTATGCTTCGCCGGTTCATATCAACCGGACCACGACGCTTCGTGCTGCGGCGTTCAAGACGGGGTATCGCAGTTCGACGAGCGAAACGCAGACGTATCTGTTTGTTGAGGACGTGAAGCGTCAGTCGCCAAACGGCGAAAAGCCGGGCAGCGGCTGGCCGAGCGGGGGCGTTAACGGCCAGGACATCAACTACGGGATGGACCCGGATATTGTGAACAGTTCACAGTACGGCGATCTGGTCGACGACGCGCTGCTGGCTATTCCTTCGATATCCATCGTTACCGATCTCGACCATCTTTTCAGCAGCAGTTCGGGGATTTATGTCAATGCGCGGCAGGACGGGCGGGTGTGGGAGCGGCCGGCGTCCGTTGAGTTGATTCATCCCGACCAGAGCGACGGCTTTCAGATCAACGCGGGCCTGCGGATTCGAGGAGGGTACAGCCGGAGCGGCAACAATCCGAAGCATGCCTTCCGCCTGTTCTTCCGGCAGGATTACGGCGAGGGGAAGCTGCGATATCCGCTTTTCGGCGACGAGGGGACGGATGCATTCGACAAGGTGGATTTGCGGTGCAGCCAGAATTATTCGTGGGCGTTTTCGGGTGACAGCCGGAACACGATGGTCCGCGAGGTCTGGTCGCGCGATCTGCAGGGGGAGATGGGGCAGCCGTATACGCGAAGCCGCTACTACCACTTGTATCTGAACGGCCACTACTGGGGTATCTACATGACGCAGGAGCGGTCGGAGGCGAGGTACGCCGAATCCTATATGGGAGGCGACAAAGAGGATTACGACGTGGTGAAGGTCGACACGAATGCGGGCCGGACGATCATGGCGACGGACGGCAATCTGGACGCTTATCATCGGTTGCATGCGGTTGCGAAGAGCGGGTTCGACAATGAGAAATACAACCTTGTCCAGGGACTGGGGCTCGACGGCCAACCGAACGCCACGTATGAGAAGTTGCTGGACGTGGACAATCTGATCGACTTTATGATCATCGAGTACTATACGGGGGATCGGGACGGGCCCGGGTCGCGTTACGGCAACATACCGAACAATATGTACGGGATATACAGCCGGACGGATCCGAACGGCTGGAAATGGTTTCAGCACGATTCCGAGCACTCGCTCGGCACGGGGGAGAACAATCTGGTGACGCCTTTGACATGGGCGGGCAGCAACGTGCAATACTTCAATCCGCACTGGCTTCACGAGCAACTGACGGCGGTTGAGGAATATCGATATCGTTTTGCGGACCGCGTACAGAAGTACCTGTTCAACGGGGGGCTGCTCAGCAGGGAGCAGGCGATCGCGCGGGTGGACAGGCGTGCTGCGCAGATCGATTCGGCGATCATTGCCGAGTCTGCGCGTTGGGGCGACTCGAAGCGCTCGAATCCGCGGACGCGGGGCGACTGGCTCAGTGCGGTCAACGGCGTGCGCAACTGGATATATCAGCGCGGCGGGGTGTTGCTGACGCAACTGCGCGGACAGGGCTGGTTTCCGCCGATTGATGCTCCTGTGTTGAGTTCGTACGGCGGGCATGTTCCGAGCGATTTCAGTCTTGTGATGGGGGCCGACGAGGGGCAGCTCTACTACACGACCGACGGATCGGATCCGCGTCTTTCGACGAGTGCGTACTCGAATATAACGACGCTTGTTTCGCCGGATGCGGCGAAGCGGGCGCTGGTGCCTTTCGCCGAGGTGGACGTTCAGTGGCGCGAGTCGGTTGCATTCGATGATTCGCAATGGCTCGAACACAGCGGCAGTCCCGGCGGGGTCGGGTATGAGGCCAAGCCGACGGATGCGACGAATTACGTAAGCTACATCGGCCTTGATACGATGTCGCTGATGCTGGGGAATCGACTGAACCCCACGGCCAACCCGAGCTGTTTGATTCGCATTGTGTTCAGCTATCAGGCGGATGGAAGCGAGCAGAACTTCATGAACCTGAACATGCAGTATGACGATGGTTTCGTTGCCTATCTCAACGGGGTGGAGATCGCGCGGGCGAATCTCGCCGGTACGCCGTACTATGCGTCCAGAGCGGACGCGGACCGTGCGGATTCCGATGCCGTTGCATTCAAGCAGTTCGACGTCAGCGCGTTCATGGGGCAGTTGCGGCAAGGCGACAATCTTCTGGCGATCCACGGTCTGAACTCTTCGACGGGCAGCCCTGATTTTCTTATCAACGCCGAACTGGTGGTGGGTAAGAAGCTGGCGGCCGGGACGGGTATTGCGGACAGCGCCATGAATTATTCGCGCCCCGTAAGGCTTGACAAGAGCACGCACATCAAGGCGCGGACTCTGGTCGGCCAGACGTGGAGCGCGTTGACGGAGGCAGCGTTTGCAGTGGGGCCGGTGGCGGAGAATCTTCGTATTACCGAGTTGATGTATCATCCGGCTGAAGGGGCCGGCGGCGGAGAGAACGAAGAGTACATCGAATTGCAGAACATCGGCGATGTGCCGATAAATCTGAATCTCGTGCGGTTCACCGATGGTGTTGAGTTTACGTTCGGGGATCACACTCTCTCGGCGGGGGAATTCGCTTTGGTGGTCGAGGATCGCGATGCGTTCGAGGCTCGATACGGGTCCGGCTTGCCTGTCGTCGGGGAGTACCGAGGCAATCTGGCGAACAACGGCGAGAGGTTGACGCTGGCGGATGCTTTGGGGCAGACAATCAGCGATTTCGAGTATTCGGATGACTGGCGCGATCTTACGGACGGCGAAGGCTTTTCGCTGGTGATCATCGACGTTATGGATCCGGATGTGGATTCGTGGGGCGAGAAGGATTCCTGGCGGGCCAGCACATTCGAGGGCGGTTCTCCCGGTTCGCCGGACGCTGCCGAGTTGCCCAATCCCGGCGCTATCGTGATCAACGAGGTCTTGGCGCATTCGCATGACGAGGCATCGGACTGGATTGAATTGCACAATACGACGGGTAATGCGATCGATATCAGCGGATGGTTTCTCAGTGACAGTGCGGCTGATTTCGACAAGTACGAAATTCCGGCCGGCACCGTGATCGAGCCGTTCGGCTACCGGGTGTTCTATGAGACCGGCAATTTCGGCGCATCGAGCGGCGATCCGGGAAGGCGGGAGCCTTTTGCTTTGAGTGAGAATGGAGAGGTTGTGTGTCTGACCGCGGGCGCCGCCGGCTTGCCGATGGGCTATCGGGAGACGGAGGATTTCGGCGCCTCGCAGACAGCGGTTTCGCTGGGCCGGTATTTCAAAGGCAGCACGGGCAATGTGAACTTTGTTGCCATGAGCGCGCAGAGCCCGATGGCGGCGAATGCGTATCCGCAGGTGGGGCCTGTGGTGATCCATGAGATCATGTATCATCCGGACTGGCCCGGCGCAAGTCCCTATGTAAACGACCGCTACGAATACATCGAGCTGCGCAATATCGGTTCGGTAAGCATCACTTTGTACGATTACACGGAGTCCGAGGCCTGGAAGTTCACCGAAGGACTTGACTATGTTTTTCCATCTGATGCAGAGGCGTGCACCATTCCGGCCGGCGGGGTGATTGTGGTTGTGCGTGACAAGGAGGCATTTATGTGGCGATATCCGACGGTGCCGGAGGAGCGGATCTTTGGACCATACAGCGGCCGGCTGGACGATGCGGGCGAGACGGTGGAGTTGTCGATGCCCGGTGATGTGGATGCATTCGGCGAGCGTCAATATATCTGGGTGGAGCGTGTGGTGTACAGTGACGGAAACCACGACGGTGCATGTCCCGGGGGTGTGGATTTGTGGCCCAGCGAGGCGGACGGGCAGGGCCGGTCGCTCGCTCGTCTTTCCGCGTTCGCATATGGAAACGATCCAAACAACTGGGATGCGACGGTCCCGTCGCCGGGATTCTGAGTTATCGGTCGTACGGACGGGGTGAACAGGTGAGCAAGGACAGAAATGGGGCATTACGGACGCCAGGGGCGATGGAAAACAGTTGACTCTGCGCATAGCCTTATGTTAGAATAGAGAAGGTAAATTTGTTACCATTTAGAATAAGGGCAAGAAAAAGGGAAGATGCTCAACAAACAATTGCTCGGGTCCGTCGTTTGTTTTTGTCGGTGCCTGGTGCGGGGGCTTCAAACCTTATAAGTATCGGAATTTAAGTGACTTAAGCAAAATGGGTGGTTCCGTTCTCACATGCCGAGAGCAATGGGGTAGATGGCGTTGAAGGGCGATACGAAACAGAAGAAGAATGATTCGGATTCCGTCGGTAAGGATACAGCCGGGGTGAGTCTTGCGGGATCTCGGCCGACCGACCGGATGATGGCGTGTCGGAACGAGCTGAAGTACCTGATCAGCGAGTCTCAGGCCGAGGCGATGACGCAATTCATGCGCCCGTTCATCCAGATGGATCGCTACTGCAAACTCCAACGCGGCGGGGACTATCCGATCGTCAGTCTCTATATTGACTCGCCGAATCTGCGGCTGTGTCGCGAGACGCTCGATGGCCAGAAGAATCGCTTCAAGTTGAGGATCCGCAGTTACACGGACGAGCCGGACTATCCGTGCTTTTTCGAAATCAAGCGGCGCATCAACAGGGTGATTATGAAGAGCCGGGCGCGCGTGATGCACCGTGACGTTCCGGACCTGCTGGCCGGTCTGCCGCTGCCTCCTCAGAATTACAATGTGGACTGGAATGCGTTGAACCAGTTTCAGTTATACGCCGCCAGTATTCGGGCACGGCCCACCGTACTGGTGCGGTATATGCGGCAGGCGTATGAGGGCGAAGGCGACAATCGTGTTCGCGTGACGTTCGACCGGCAGTTGTGCTACTGCGTTACGCACGAACCGGAAGTGCGGCTCGGCGGGGGCGGATGGCTGCCCAATCCGTTTACGAAGGGAAAAGTCATTCTCGAGATCAAGTTCACGGGGAAGTATCCGCCGTGGTTGAATCGCATGGTCAAGTTGTTTTCCATAAGAGCCAGATCCATCTCGAAGTATGCCTCTTCGATAGAAGATGCATCGTTGTTGAGGTTCTGTGCACCACAAGTTAACCAAGTAGGATAGAATCCATGGAGAAAGCCTGGCAGATATTCGAAAACAGCGGCACCTCGGGCTTGTACGGGCCTGTGGATATTCTTATCTCGCTGCTGCTGGCCTTTGTTCTGGGGCAGGTGATTGCCTGGGTGTATTACGGTACGCACAGCGGTCTATCCTATTCGAGGTCTTTCGTGCAGGCCTTGATCATGATTACCGTGGTGGTGTCGATGGTCATGGCGGTCATAGGTAACAGCATTATCACCGCGGTCGGTTTGATGGGTGCTCTGGCGATCATTCGTTTTCGCAATATTATTAAGGATACCCGGGACATCGCGTTTCTGTTCTGCTCGCTGGTTGTGGGGATGGCGGCGGGATCGCAAAGATATGGCATCGCGATCATCGGGACGATTATTCTGTGCGGCATTGCGTTGTATTTGTACTGGACGGGATTCGGCACGCATCAGCCGCACAACGGATTCCTTCGATTCAGCGCTCGCGGGCATTTGGGGCCGGACCACCCGATCCCTCGGATTCTCAAGCGATTTTGCGGCAGTTTCACGCTTATCTCGGCACAGGACAGCGGTTTCGGCACCTCCGAGGTGGAATATGCTTATCAGTTAATGATCAGGAACGCAGCGTACAACGAAGAGATGTTATCCGAGCTAAAAGACATTGAGGGCGTTGAGAACATCAGCCTGACGATGCAGGAAACGCTGCTGGAGGTTTAACGGGCGCATGAGGAAGATCAGTACGACAAGCTATCTGGCCGGCCTCAGAGCGCATCTGGTGCCGTTCGTTGTGTGGGCGTGCACGGTTGCCTTCATTGCGGTCTTGTTCTCGCGTCAAACGCAGCGTTTCGAGACGCTGGGGATTGTGCAGGGCGAAATACGAGCGATCGCCGCGACTTGTACCGGCCGGCTGGTCAGCGTGCCTGTTCAGTTGTTCGAGCAGGTTGAGGCGGGCGACACCGTTGCGATCATCGACACGATCCTGGAAAACGAGCAGTCGCTACGGGCGGAACTGAACGCTCAACTGGCATCGGCGGAGGCGGAACGCGAGCGGTTGCAGGGGGAACTTGTCACCGTACGGGAGACGTTACAGAGCGATCGTCAGGATCGGCAGACTACGCGGCTGGAGGAACAGAGGAGGTTCTCGTCCGACGTGGAGGATATTCGGCTGCAGATTCTCGATTGGGAAGCGACGATTGCCGCCGATCAGATACTGCTGGGCGATCTGGCTATGGATGTGAAGGTTGCCAAGCAGCTTTTCGGTCAGGACGCGATCGAATACTACGAGTTGAAGAAGCTGGAAGCGCAGTACGAGAGTCTACAGAAGAAGATCGAGAAGTATCAGCAACTGGTGAGCGAGGCGGAGGCCAATTTGCGGCAGGCCGAGCAGCGGCGCGCGAAGTACCTGGCGAGCGAGCCCAACTATCCCGATGCCCAGGAGGCTCTGGCATCCATACAAAGGCAGATACAGGCGCAAGAGCAGGTGATGGAGCATATTACGCAGCAACTGGAAGCTGTGAGCGTACGCCAGACGGTGGAGTTGAAGGCGCCGTTCGATGGTGTTGTGATACCGATTCCGTTGCAGAACCAGGAGAGTGGGATAGTGCGTTCCGGTGAGAAGGTGTTGCGCAGGGCGGGTGAAGTTGTCTCTGCGGGGGACCCCATACTGGCCATCGCTCAATCCCGGCCGAAGGAAATACTCGCCTATGTCAATGAAGATGCCCTTGGGCAGGTGCACGCGGAGATGCAGGTGGAGATGACCAAGTCGCGGGAGCGTGCTCAAATCGCGCAATCGGTGGTTCTGGCCGTGAGTCCGACGGCGCAAAGGAAACCCGAGCGGTTGTGGCGCAATCCCAACATTCCGGAATGGGGCTGGCCGGTGCTGATGCAGGTGCCGCCGGGGTTTAACGTGGTGGCCGGCGAGGTTGTGCGCGTCAGAGGCTGGTGAGCCGGCGGACTTATGTTGGCTGGAGCATGCCAGTTTCGGCCACTGGATGATTCCTTATCTCGATCGCTTGCTTTTGCCAGACGGCTGCGCGGTTCAGTATAACCCTGCGAAGACAGTGGCGCGCCAGCGCGGGCAGGCACAAAAGACTACCGGCGAGGTTTTATCCATGTGACAATTCCGGTCAGTCGGTTGTTGCGCTGCAGGTAGTCTCCGAGCAGCCAGCAGAGCAGTGCCCAGGAGCCGCCTATCGCCCACCCGGCAAGCACATCCGTCGGCCAATGGACGCCCAGATAGATGCGGCTGAGACCCACCATGCCTGCTATCAGAACGGAGACGGCGATTATGTAGGCCCGTATCAGACTGCCTTTGTAGGTGCCGGCCATCAGAAAACCGATGGTGAGGTAGGTGACTGTCGAGAGCATGGCGTGACCGCTGGGGAAGCTTCTGGAAGAGACGTACGAACCATGGGGGACGAGATCGGGCCTGGGTCTGTCGAAGCCGCTTTTGAGGCTGAATGATAGTATGGTGCCGCCGATGACGGCAAAGAGGATGAGCCAGGCGGTTTTTCGGTGGCCGGTGATGAACATGCCTCCTGCGCAGGCGGCGGTGACGAGGCTGAGGACGAGGATGCCTCCGAGGGCCGTCAGGTCGCGGCACATTTCCTCGAACCATTCCGGTCCCCAGGGTTCGGAGACGTCGTCGGCGTCGCGCATCACGAGGAGAATCCGGCGATCGAATGTGTGAGTCTCGCCTTCGAGCACTTCGTCGGCCAGCTCCACGAAGAACCAAATGCTGCCTGCGATCAAGACTACGATAGCGAGGGGCAGATATTGCCACCATGCAGGTCTTTTGTTGTTACGATCATGGGTAGGGGACATGAATATGCTTTGTTTCGATGCGGGTTATGATTCTCTTGTGTACGGTGCGGTCTGAGGGACGGCGGGATGCGGTCCCGCAAGCGGACGGAGATGGAGACGGGTCGGATGGCGACTGTGCGGCAGCGCGATGTTGACGGTACACAGGGACGGATGCTGTCATTCCAGGCAGAAGCCGGCGTTTACGGTTTCTGTGCCGTTCAGGAGTCCCCATGAGCCGGCTGCGTTTCCAAGTCCGCATCATCCAGGTCGGCCGGGCCTTCGACGGAATAGGATTTGTCCTGAGTCTTTAACTGTTCATCGAGAAGGATACAGGCCTTGCGGTGGAGTTCGGTGAGTCTCTGCCTGCGTTGCTGCTGTCGTTGCATGGCCGAACGGCGCGAAACACAACACAAGCGCGAAAGACCAGGATTCTGCCGATCCATAGCATGCTCCCCATTCATACAGGTTCTTATCCTGACGGCCTCACAGTATCCATTGCAAAGCCTTACTGCACTAACGCTCTTAGTATAGGGCGGGCTTTTGGGGTGTTGCAAGGAAGAGTTTGGAAATATTAGTGAAATATTAGCGTGAGAATTGGGTAAATGTGGCTTAGGCGGCCCAAATACGCCATATTGCCGGCATTTGGCTTGACAGGCAGGTGGTTATGCATCTATAAGTGGGCCTCACAGATAGGCTGATAGTTACTCGTGAGAAAGAAGAAAGGACGTTATCCGATGGCGAAAATTGGACTTTTCTACGGCAGCACGACGGGTAATACGCTGGATGTAGCTGAGATGATTGCAGAGGCGTTCGCACCTGAGGAAGTGGAACTGCATGATGTTCGCAAGGCCAAGCCGGACGATCTGGCGCGTTACGATATCCTTATTCTGGGGACCTCGACGTGGCACTGGGGTGGATTGCAGGATGAGTGGGCGAATTTCGAGGGCGGACTGGAATCGATCGATCTGAGCGGTAAGAAGGTGGCTCTGTTCGGGGTGGGCGACCAGAAGCGATATCCGGACCACTTCGTGGACGGGATCGGTCTGCTGCATGACACGGTCAAGAAGAGCGGCGGCGCATTGGTTGGTATGTGGCCGGTGGAGGGGTACGATTTCAACGAGTCTGCGGGGCAAGTTGACGACAAGTTCATGGGACTGGCGATCGACCAGGACAACGAGGCGGACAAGACACCCGAGCGCGTAAAGCAATGGGTGAGCCAACTCAAGGGCGAACTGGCTCTGTAGCCGTCAGTTTGACGCGAACTTTGTTTGTTCCCCGGCGGCCAGGCACACGACGCGGCCGTTGACGGTCGTGTAGTACAGGCGGCTGTTGGCGGCAATCATGCCGTCAAAGGTGGGTACGTCGTCCAGTTTCTGCTCGCTCAGCTTTGAGCCGTCCGCAATCGATACAGCTCGGAGGACCGCGCCGCGGCGACCTTGAAGTGCGGCGGCCTGTCTGGCGAGGAGTTTTTGCGTGCCATCGGCGTCGAGCGAGTTGAGCGTTTTGTGCTCATCGAAGAGATCTTCGGGTCCGGCGAGAAAGAGCGTGTCATCTGCTAGGACCATGGCGCGGACTAGGATGGGCAGGTCTTGGCGCCAGTCGGTGTGGAATGCGGTCGGGGGCATTGAGCCCAGGCCCTTTCTTTTGTCTTTGGCGATTTTCACGACGGGCGGCTGTTTGGGGGAGGCGAAGAGCATGTATTCCATCGGGGTGGTCCAGCGGTAGTACTGGGGTTTGCGCCCGAAGCCGTATACTCTTTTGTCATCGAAGACCATCGGCCTGCCTGCAGGGGCGAATCGTCCGCTTTGGTAGTAGCCGCCCGCCCCGGATTTCCAGACGCGGCCGAAAACCCAATATGAGCGATGCCACCAGATATCGTCGAGCAGTCCGGTGGGACAGAAGAGGTGGGTTGTTTCGCCTTTCTGTTCGCGTGCGTTGCGCGTTGGAATGTCGATATCGATTCTGTTGCCCTGGCCGTCGAATTGCTGGGATCGCATGTAGACGAATTTGCCGTCATCGACCAGCACATCGGGGAGGGCGACGGGCATGTTGAGGCCCTGGATCGCAGCCTGGAGGTTCTTGTCTGTGCCGGGAACGCGATCGTCGAGCGTTTTCTCATCGATCAGCCTGCCGGTGAGGGGATCGAGGCGCAGCAGGCGCAGGCCGCCATCGAGGAACATCGAACGACCGGCTGCGCACCACAGTTCCGGCTTTTCCGTATCGCCGTGTCTGATCAGTACGCTTCCGTGCACTGGCCAGACCGATTCGATCTGGTCAAAGGCGCCCATTCGCAGGTCAGCCGGGGCGGCGCGATACCGCCAGATCATTTCTCCATCGCTTGCGCGGAGGCAATAGACGTAGCCGTCGGCGGAACCGAAGTATGCACGTTTGCGCCAGATTGTCGGCGGACTGTCGACGCGGGCACCGGCGGTGAAAGCCCAGAGGGAGCGGCCGGAGTCAGCATCCATCGCATGGATCGTGTGTGTGTTGACGGAGGCGAGGTAGAGCTTTCCTTCGGCGAGTACCGGACTGGAGAGTTTGCCCCCCAAGTCGGTCTTCCATTTTGCCTCGAGGTCGGTGGGGACCTGCGTGGCGACTTTTCCGCTTCTGGCGACGTCGGCGCGAAGCATGGGCCATTCCGAGGGCTTTGCGGCGGCATTCGGGGCGGTTGTATTGTACGCGGGGCCTCGTTCGAGGCGGGCATTTCGTTTGGCCTGCCTGAGGATTTGTTCGTGCGCGGAGGAGCGGGGGGCAAGTGCGGTGAAGCCGTACAGTTTGGCTTCGAGGTAGCATGCACAGGGATGAGGGGGCGCATAGACCAGGCCATTGGCGGGCATGATTCCATATAGACATGCGCCGCGCACCCAGTGATGACATGTCCAATGCTCTTTGCGAAAGTCCACGAACTCGATGCCGGTGCGGGAAGTCAGAAGATAGTTCGTTGTGGCCTTCGCCCTATAGCAGCGATGGTGGAACCAGTGCGTGTCCACGTCGGGCTTAAACTGTACTTTGACTTCTCCGGTCTTGGGGTCACGGCCCCATACGGTGCCGGTCTGTTCGGTTCGCAAGTCACGGCTGTTGAAGATGTCGGCCGTCCAGACGAGATCGTTTATGACGAGAATGTCTTCGGCGCTGCGGTAGCCAGAGGGGGCGTGCGGCTGGCGCCACAGGATTTCGCCGCTTTCGGCCGAGAGTGCATACATCGTCTTGCCATTGTCTGCATGGTAGGACGAGGTGTCGGGATCCGACCCGGAGAACAGTACCTTATTGTCATAGAGCACAAGGCAGGGGGAGAAATACACGGGAACGGGGGTGCGTCTGCCCATCTTTTCGGATCGCCAGAGCGGTTCGCCCGTCTTGCGATCGAGCGCGGCGATTCTCTCGCCATCGTAGAATACGACGCGGCTATGATCCACGGCCATGCCGCCGGGAATCACCCACGGCCAGGTTCTTTCCCACAATATGTCGCTCGTATCCGCATCGAGGGCCATTATGGTTCGTTCCTGTCGGGTCCATTCCGTGAACGGCTCTCTGGAGTGCCCTTCTCTGTTGACCACGAGGAAGAGCGTCCCATCCGAATACAGAATCTCGTCGGTACCGTTTGTTCCTTCGTACGTCTTTCTGGTTTCTCCGGTTGCGGCGTTGAGGGCCGTTAACGGGGCGCGCCACGCCAGCGTGACGTATACGGTGTCATCGATTGCCACCAATCTTCGAGGGAGGTTGGAGGGGCCGCTCTTGAGTCGCTGCATCTGCGAGAACCAGGGCCCGACTTCGCGCCGCCACAGGACGGTTCCATTGAAGGCGTCGCGGGCAACCAGTTGCCATTTGGACGGCAGTTGAATGCTGAACGGGGATGCGTGGTCGAAGATATAGAAGAGGCGGCCTGCGGCGGAGACCATCGCACTGGCCGAAGACATGTGGTCATGATGGCGGCCATAGCGCGGTCCGCCTACCCACTGCATCCGGCTGAGGTGGTCGACGAGTTCGTCGCGGCTTACCGCATTGCCGCTCGGGTTGTGCAGATAATGTGTCCATTCGTCCATTCGGGAGGGCCGGTGCTTCGTCTTCTTTGTCCAGCCGTCCGAGGATCGTGTACAAGCAACGCCATTGGGGACCAGGACGCGCATCATCTCGCTCTCTGCAATGTCGGGCGTTTCGCAGACGATGAGGTTCACCGTGTTGTCGATGTAGGGGAGTGTATCGGCGGACCAGCGTTCGACGGATATGTCGCCGTATTGTCCGATGGACATAATGTGCTTTCGGGCTTCGGCGATATCGGCAGCGTCGGCATCGAGGCCATGGACAAGATAGCTGTCGCCGGCCCGCAAGGCGGCGGTCAGTTGTCCGTCGCCGCATCCAAGATGGACGATGAGACCCCCCTTGACGCCGGCAGAGGTTAGTATCTGTTCGGCGCGTTGCTGGTGTGTCGTTGTGTCGGCAAGGGCGGCGCTGAGCAGCGTTGATACGATAGCGAGAATCGAGATGGTTTTATGTGCATGCATCGATAAGCCTCCTATGAACCAGTATTGGCAGCGGATTTCACGTCACGACAGCACGCGCCATTGTCGAATCTTACCATGGACGGCGAGCAGATTTCAATGGTGAAATCTGCTGAACAATCTGAGGCTTTCTTCAGGGGGGGGGCTTTGTTTGGTGAGGTATAAGGTTCTTTTTAGAAAGGACTGATGGTGTTTGGTTGCCAGTTCGGTGAGGATGGGGCAGCGCTGACGATGAGGCAGAACTCGCTAATACAGCTGTCTGCCGGCGAGTTTAACAGATAATCGCTCCGTCGTTTGGGTGGCACCATTTTGCGTCATATTTCCATCCCATACGGCGGCGAACAGCGGCATTCATACTTGCGCATGCGTCGCTACGCCGACGTCCTTGTGTCTGAGTTTCAGAATGTAGGCGATGATGTCTTTACGGCTGATGATACCGACCAGTTTGCCATGGCTGGTGATGGGGGCACGCCGGAAATGATTCTCGATGAATGTCTCGGCGATGTCGATGAGGCTGTCATCCTGATCGAAGCTCACGACGGCATCGGTCATGAAGTCTTCGACCCTGTCTCCGCAGCCTTCGGGATTACACAGCAGTCGCAGCACATCCTTTTCGGTCACGATTCCCGCCAGCGTCATATCGCCGTTGACGACGGGGAGGCCCGTGATGTTGTGCTCGACCATCATGTGAATCGCTTCGTATACGTCGGTGTCTTTGCGGACGCTGATGGCGCCCTTATTCATAATTGTTTTTGCCTTGAACATACTATACTCCCTGCAGGCGTCTATCGCCTGACCATGCTTATCATTGTTTGTGCCACATCGGACAGCGACACCACTTTCTCGGCCCCACCGAGTTGAATCGCTTCTTTGGGCATGCCAAAGACGATGCAGGATTCTTCGTTTTGCGCGACCGTCCGCGCCCCATTTTGACGCATGGCGAGCAGGCCGCGGGCCCCATCGTCTCCCATGCCGGTTAGAATGGCTCCGACAGCGTTTGCTCCGGCGTATTTGGCGACGGAGTTGAACAGCACTTCGACGCTCGGCTTCTGCCTGCACACCGGCGCACCTTCGGTGATGTTCACGTAATAATTGGCCCCGGAACGTCGGAGGGACATGTGATATCCGCCCGGTGCGATCAGGACGCGGCCGGGGATGACATGGTCTCCGTCGTTTGCTTCCGACACAGTGACGGCGCATTCATTGTTGAGCCGTTCGGCGAAGGAGGTCGTGAACTTGGCCGGCATGTGCTGGACGATTACGGTACCCGGTGCATTTGCCGGGAAGGATGTGAGCACGTGGGTCAACGCCTGAACGCCGCCGGTCGAGGCTCCGATGGCGAAGATCTTGTCGGTTGTTTCGACCATGTGCAGTCTTTTGGGAGGGGTCGATACGGACCGCTGGACCGTTGGTTGTGCGTCGAGGCGGGCCCTTGAGGCCGCCTTGATACGTTCGACCAGCGCGTCGCACGCTTCGCTGACGCTATAGGCGGGACCGGGCTTACACATCACCTCTACGGCACCGGCGTCGAGCGCCTCCATCGCTGTTTTCCCCCCGCGGGGGGTGAGCGAACTGAGGATGATCACCGGCATGGGTCGATGTTTCATCAGCTTGCGCAGGAACGTGATACCGTCCATTCTGGGCATTTCGACATCGAGGGTCAGTACGTCCGGTTCGAGCGAGAGTATTTTGTCTCTGGCAATGTACGGATCCGGGGCCGTTCCGACGACTTCAATGCCGCGATATTGACTGAGTTGCCTGCTGAGTATCTTTCGAACGATTGCCGAGTCGTCGACGATCAGCGTTCGTATGGTTTTCTTCAAGGTGACTGTCATGTCTTATGTCCCTTCGTACGTCACTTATGCCGCCATGCTTTCCAGCGCCGCCTGGACCCAGTCTTTGAACCGCAGGAGCATGTCCGCGCCCTGCGATCGCGGCAACTCCTCAAAGGCGAATTCGGCCTGGTGGCACAGTTCGGCAACATCCTGCACGCCAACCATGGCGGCCTCGCCCTTTAGCTTGTGGAGTACACGGCGAATGACGGACGCGCTTTCCTCGACGTCGCTGCCGGCTTCGTAACAGAGAGCCGCACCCTCGAGTTCTTCCAGCATCGTTTCGGCAGACTCGACATATTCGTCCAGCAGATCTTCAATATCGTTCGGCACTTCAAGATCGGCCGGATCAGGCAATGGGCCCCGATTTCGTATTCCCGTGAAGTCCCTTGTCTTCATGGCAGTTCTCCGCTTAACCCTGTTTACTCGTTTGTCGTCAATCTTGTTGCCACTGCATAGCCTTCCACGTTGGAAACCACCGTGGTGGACTGCGCCGTGAATTCGTTCCACTCGCGGCCGGTGTCGTCGATCTGGACGTCGGGAACGCTGAGGTCGAAGACGTCGCTTGCGCTATCGGCTATCATAGGGATGAGCAGCCCGCACGCAACGTTCGAGACTTCCTTCATTGCGTCGCATCGCATCGCATCGGTAACCTCATCCATCGCTCCTATGTTCTCTGCGACGATTTCGGCGAATTCGACGCCAGCGAGTATCTCGATCGAGCCCGATCTTGGTCCGCTGAAATGCATTGTAGCGAGCATCGTACGCACGGGCGTCTTCATATCCTCATCAATGGGCATAAGGGTCATGAACGCCATGGTTTCCAGCGCTTCATCCACTGCCCGGACCAGCATATCCTGTGTCTCAATCATTACATGCAGCTCCCACTGTACGGGTTATGACTTCTTTGAACTTTTCGGGGGTAAAGGGTTTGTGCAGATAGTCTTTCGCGCCGTCGCTGAGTAGGCATTCGATGCGCGTCGTGCTGGATTCGGTGGACACGACGACGACGGGAATGTGTCTTGTCGATTCATCGCCGCGCATGTGGTAGATCATCTCCATGCCACCCATTACCGGCATGTTCAGGTCGGCCAGGACCAGATCGATCCGGCCGTTGCGGAGGATTTGCAGAGCCTCTTTTCCGTTCTCCGCTTCGGCGACCTCGGCCACGTCCAGTTCGAGCATATCGAGTATTCTCTTTATTGCTTTTCTGGTGAGTGCCGAATCGTCCACGATCAAGATATTCAAAGCCATGACGTTCTCTTTCTTATCGAATAGTTCATGTTCTACAGGCTCTTCTCCAGTCCGTTGGAGCGAACGGTTACTTCGCCGTCGGCCATATTCATGTAGAGATTGCGAGCGGCGAATCCGCCTACGTCTTCGGCGTCGATGAACAGGCCGTTCTTCCACATGATCTTGCGCAACGCGAGGTGATTGCGTTTGCCGATATCGAATCCTTTGGGGCCGGTTTGCATGGCGGCTCCACCGGCGATCTTCACCTTCATTCGCTTGCAATTGGCGCCGAGCGATTTGAGCTTTCCAATCAACAGTTTCATGCCGGAATCGGCGAACATGAAGGGCTTTTCCTTCGCTCGGTTCGGATCCATTTTGGATTCGGGAAGCTGATAGTGCAGCATCCCGCCGATATACGTTGCGGGATCGTAGAGGCAGACGCCGATACAGGAACCGAGCGAGTACGTTATGATCACGTCGTCGGGATCTTTGGAGTACCTGGCGTCTGAAACATTTACGATTATGCGTCTCTTTGGCATGTGCAGACCCTATGGCTTGATGTAGATCGTTGGTTGAACGTAGTCAAACTTGTGGGCGATTCCCGTGAGCGATTCGGAGTGCCCGGTGAACAACACGCCGCCGGAATTGAGCAGGTCCCAGTATCGGTTGACCAGTTTTGATTGCGTTGGTTTGTCGAAGTAGATCATTACGTTTCGGCAGAAGATGCAGTCCAGAGGCCCCTTGATGGGCCATTCCTCCATCAGGTTCAGGTATCTGAAGATGACCATATTTCGCACTTCGGCGCCAACTTCGTAGATTTTGGAGTCGTTTTTTCGCTGCATTCGGAGGTAGCGTTGTTTCAGCGGTGCGGGGACCGGCGCGACGCGTTCGGCTTCATAGATGCCGGTACGGGCGATATCGAGAACCGTCGTGGATATGTCGGTTGCGAGTATGCGCATGTCCCAGCGTCCCTGGCCCTTTACGGATTCGAGCAGCGTGATTGCGATGGAATAGGGTTCTTCTCCTGAGGAACAACCGGCGCTCCAGACACGGAGGCGGTGTTCGTTCTTTTTGTGTTTTCGTTCGAGGAGTCTGGGCAGGTATTTCGTTCGGAGGAAGTCAAAATGCTGCGACTCCCGAAAGAAGCTCGTCAGGTTCGTGCTGAGCGAATCGACCAGTATGGAGAATTCCTTGCCGGATGTGTCCGCCATTACGGTCTTCATGTACTCGGGGAAGGATCGGAAATTGCCCAGGCGGAGACGCTTGGCGAGTCGTGCGCGGACCAGTTCCTTTTTGCCCTCGTGCAGATTGATGCCGCAATGCTCATACACGAGGCGGCTGATTTTACGGAAGTCGCTTTCGGTAAGCTCGATGTCGGTCGCGGTCAACAGGCTCATTGCTGTGCTTCCTTCATATGCGTCGCATTGAAGCGATCAGTTTTGCGACAGTTGGATCAGGCCCGGCACATCCAGAATCAGGCTGATCTTCCCGTCCCCCATAATGGCGCCGCCTGAGATGCCGGCCACGGCACCCAGTCCTTCGCCGAGATTCTTGATAACGACTTGTTGCTGGCCGAGCAGTTCATCGACGAGCAGGCCACATTTCCTGCCGTCCTCTTCGACAACGACAATCAACGCTTCGGTGGGATCTTCGGTAGTCGGAGCGATGCGAAAGAGTTTGTAGAGCCGCACGAGCGGAATGAGGTCGCCTCGGACATTGATCATTTCGGCGCGGCCGCTTACGGATGAAAGCTGTTGGGCGGTCGGTTTGAGGCTCTTGACAATGGAGTTGATCGGGATGATGTATCGCTCGCTGCCGATCTTGATGACCTGGCCATCGATGATCGCCAGCGTCAGCGGCATGCGAATGGTGAACACGCTGCCTTTGCCGGGCGTGGAGGCGACGTCGATTCGACCGCGGAGCGCCTCGATGTTCTTCTTCACGACGTCCATTCCCACGCCGCGGCCGGATACGCTGGTAATTTCTTTGGCGGTGGAAAGGCCGGCATGGAAGATCAGCTTGAAGATTTCTTCGTCGGGCAATTCCTGGTCTGGTTCGACGATTCCCTGGTCGACCGCTTTTTTGAGAATCTTCTGTCTGTCGAGGCCCTTTCCGTCATCTTCGATTTCTATGACGATATTTCCGGCCTGATGAAACGCCCGCAATTCGAGTGTCCCCGTCGGACTCTTGCCCGCTTTGGCGCGTTGGTCGGCCGGTTCGATTCCGTGATCGAGGGAATTGCGAACCATATGGACGAGCGGGTCGGCGATTTTGTCCACGATGCTGCGGTCGAGTTCGGTGTCATCGCCGCTGGTGACGAAGTTGATCTTCTTGTCGAACTTATGCGAAAGGTCACGAACCAGCCTGGCCATTTTCTGGAAGACGCCTCGAATCGGCACCATGCGCATGGCCATCGACAGTTCCTGCAGTTCGCGGACGATCTTGCTCTGATGCGTTGTTTTGCGTATCAGTTCGTGTTCGCCGGCGAGGGTGCCGGTGATCTGTTCGGTCACCATGAGTTGTGCGATGACCAGTTCGCCGGCCATGTTGATCAGGTTGTCCAGCCGCTTTGTGCTAACTTTGATCTTTTCGTCGCCTGAGACGGATTTTGTCTTGCTCTTTATTGACGAGGCGGATGATTCGAAAGAGCCCTGCGATCGCTGTTGGCCGAGGAGTTTATCCATCTGCTCATCGTCCTGGCGCGTCAGGGGTTGTTCGGCAGCTCCTTCTGCGGCCGCTTTGAGTTTGTCCAGCAGGGCGTCCAGACCGGGCTGGCAGGGCACTGGCTCTCCGGCTTCGATCGCTTCGGCGAGAGTGGCCATCATTTTTTTGATGGTGTCGATCGAGGCGAAGACCAGGTCGGTATTGTTGCCGGTGAGGACGAGTTCGCCTTTTCTGGCCATATCGAGCAGATTTTCCGCCGAGTGGGCAAGCGAGCCGATCTGTGTGAGGTTCAGGAAGCCGGCCATGCCTTTGATGGTGTGGAAGGCCCGGAATATCTGGTTCAACACCTCCGTGTCGCGAGGGCGATCCTCGAGTTCGAGCAGTCCCGCTTCGGCCGACTCGATGTGCTCGTTGCTTTCGGTTATGAAATCGAGCAGCAAGGGGATGTCGTCCTCATCGACGGGCATTGGCTGGGCGGCTTTTCCACTTTCGCTGGACTCGGCTTTTTCGTCTGTGCGGTTTTCCTTCGGGTTATCGGTCGGTGTTTGTTCGGCCGGATTCTGGTTCGGCTGAGTCGGGGCGTGCGGAGCCTGTTCGGCGGGCTCTTTCAAGGCCGCATCATGCTGAGATTCGGAGGACTGTTCAATGAGGCCATGCAGCGCTGATATTACGTTACTGATTGTTTGGTTTGCCTGCTCGGCGTCCGACACTTTGTTTTCGAGCATCTTGCGAAGCAGTTGGTCAGCATCTGTTGTCTGCTCTTTGACCTGATCGAGGATTTCACTCGGTCGGCAGTCATCCTGTTCTATCTGACTGACTATCTGGTCGAGCATTTCCTGCAGCGCTTCGATCGCGGAAGGATCGGTCGGATCGAGCGTTTTGCCGGCGTTTGCGGCTTGATCAACCAACTTCAGGACGGTTTCTGTACTGCTCATGATCTGTCCCATAACTAAAGATCGCTTTCCATGCGGCCGGTCGGGGACCGGCAGTTAAAGGTCTTTTCGACAGCATGTTAAGGCGAGTTTAGCAGCCAATGCCGTGTCGAATCGAGCCAAAGGATACGGCGGGGGGGCTTGGCGGTTGTTTTATAAGGTTGCGTCGTTTTGCGCGGGGGGGCGGATGATCCGGCTGGCTGAGTATCCGATCAGAGCGGTGATGCAGAACGACAGGGGGAACAGCCAGACGGGCATGATGCGTTGCGGGAGGGCGTGCTGCAGCAGGACCGTTACGGCTATGGCACACAGGGCGCCGGCAAGCCAGCCGCGGAAATGAGTGCGGCGTGTGAGCATGCCAAGAAGGAATATGGCGAGTATCGGGGCGGAGAACAGGCCCATTACGTTCAGCCACGTCTCGACGATATCGCCGATGTGTGCTGCGTAGAGTGCTGCGAGGGTAGCCAGTGCGCCGATGATGACAGTAAGCCAGCGGGCGAGGCTCAGGTCGCTGCTATCGTTCTTCTGGGTGCGTCGGGCGGGTCTGATCCAGTCATTGACGATTACCGTTGCGAGCGAGTTGATTCCCGAATCGACGCTGGACATGGCTGCAGCGAAGATAGCTGTGACCATCAGGCCAGATACGCCGGGCGGGAGGATGTGCATAATATAGAAGGGCAACATGCCGTCGCCACTGACTTCGGGGTCCAGTCGGCCTGGAAATACGTGGAAGTACGTATATATGCCGATGCCGATGAAGATCAACATTCCGTTGATGAACAGGTCATTGAGTGCATTGAAGGCGATGGCCTTGACGACGCCTTTATCGTTTCGGACGGCCATCAATCGCTGGACGGTAACCTGATCGGTGCCATAATCGTTCAGGAAGATGAAGAACCAGCCAATCATGGCCGAGAGGGCGGTGAGCCTGCTGATATCCGTCCAATCGAAGACATCGAATTTGCCTGCCCGGGCGGCGGTGCGGGTGATTTCCGCTGCTCCGCCGGGCACGTGTACCACAAGCGTAGCGACAAGCCAGATCGCTCCGCCGACGAGCACGACGAACTGCACGACGTCCGTCCAGATCACGGCCGACAGGCCGCCGAGGACGGTGTATGTAACGGCCAGGAGTCCCATAACTGCGATAGCGGGCAGCAGGGGCAGGCCTGAGGCCACGGATATCGCTTTGGCGGGGGCGTATATGACGATTCCCAACCAGCCGAGCCGGCTGAGAATGAACAGGCCTGAGACGGCGCGACGGGCGTTCGTGCCGTAGCGCACGAGGATGTACTCGTAGCTCGTTGTGACGCGCTGCCTGCGGTATACGGGGTATATGAGCCACGCGAGAATGGGTGCGGCGGCGAGGCTCATGGCGACGCCGAAGATCATGGCTATGTTGTGTTCGTAGGCGAATGCGGGTACGGCCATGTACGTGGTGGCGCTGGTGAGGGAGGCGAACATGCTCATGCCCACGGCCAGCCAGGGCATGCTGCGACCGGCCAGGAAATAATCCTCGGTCGTCTCTTGCCGAGTTGCCAGACGCAAGCCGATTGCGACCATGCCCGCCAGATACACGACGAGTATGGCCGTGTTCAATATGCCGAATTCGCTTATCATTGTGTCTTCTTCGAGTGTTTCTACGGGACGCCATGCTACCAGATTGTTGCGCACGAGCCAACGAATCGTCCGCTTGCTCACTTCGGGGGTTTCTCTTGCAGTTCTGCGCGTTCCATCATTCGCTCCGACCCGTTTGCAGGTTCTCATTGCGACACAGAGGTGCGGCATAAGGCCGGAATCTATTGTGTGTTTGGTGTGAATACTGTGTGGTCGCCTCTTACATCTCTCCAGAGGGCGGTTACACATGACGCTTTGGAGGGGCGGTGGAGAGCCAAAGGACGAGGTGCGCGTATCCAATGGCTACGGTTGTTTGGCTGGTGTCCTCCGCACAACCGGTTGTGCCGGGAATCGGTGAGAACGGGCCGGCATGCTCCGGGGTGACACGGCGGCCTTGCGCAACGACTGCGATTGTCGGACGGCAATTTCAATATAATTCGATTTAATACGGTGACATTGTTGACTTGTGCAGAAGCGTGTCATAATATGGGGCAGCATTCAGTAGAAAACAGAGAGTGTGTAGGTAGATCTCAGGGGTGACACCGGTATGCCAGACAAGCCAGAGATGGACGCTGGTATTGTCAGAGAGTTACATGTTCTTCGTCGTCGAGTGCAAAGACTCGAGGCGCTTGGCGGTTCCAAGTCGAGTGAAGCGACGCGCAAGGACGGTTGCGAGGATTATGCGTCTTTCTGGCGGAACTGTCCGGCGCCCTATCAGTCGCTCGATGCGACCGGCCATATCATTGACGTGAATCCCGCCTGGTGCGAAGTGGTGGGGTTCGAACATTCGGCCGTTGTCGGCAAATATTTCGGCGATCTGTTGACAGATCAATACGCGCGCGAGTTTGCGGCGAACTTCGAGCAGTTCAAGTCGGCGGGCGTGGTGCGTGGGCGTCAATTCGATCTGGTGTGCGCGGACAAGAGCGTCAAGACGGTTGAATTCGACGGCAGAATTGCCCGCGACGCGGAGGGGCGTTTCGTTCAGACTCACTGCGTCTTTCGCGACATCACCGAGCGCAAGCGATCAGAGGCGGCTCGCAGACTGTCTCATCGCATTCTGGAGGCTGGGGAGCATTGCGAGAGCCTACGCGGATTGCTCGATTCGGCGGTTGATGCGATACGCGATTTCTGCCAATGCGAGGCGGTCGGAATTCGGCTGCCCGACGATGGGGGCAATCTCCCGTATGAGTCTTTCGTCGGTTTTTCCGAGTCTTTTTGCGAGTCGGAAGGTTCGCTGTCGATCCACGCCGATCAATGCATGTGCATAGACGTTTTCAAGGGGTGTTACGATTGCGATCAGCCGTTTTTTACGGAGGGCGGCTCGTTCTTCATTAATGGTTTGACGCATTTTCCGGCATCCGTTGCGGACGAGGAGAGGAGGCAGACGCGGAACATCTGTAGCGAATACGGCTATGAATCTGTCGCGCTGGTACCGATTCGGGACAACGGTGATGTTTTGGGACTCGTGCATGCAGCCGACCCTTCGGAGGGGAAGTTCCGTGCGGAGACGGTGGAGGTCCTTGAAACGGTTGCGAGGGAACTTGGCAGCGTTTTGAGGCGTTTTGGGGCTGAGCAAAGCGTTCGGGAGATCGAGCAGAGGGAGCACGCGCTGTTGAATGCCACCACCGATTCGGCGATTCTGATTGATGCCGACGGGCGTATTCTCGCGATCAATGGAGCCGGCGCCGAACGGCTGCACAGCACGCCTGAGGAGCTCAAAGGGAGTCTGGTTGATCAAATAGTCCCGCCCGAGATTGCAGCACGTCGCAAGGAAAAACTCATGCTCGCGATGCGTGAAGGAGAGCCAGTCTCATTCCAGGACGTTCGCGAGGGCATCGTATTCAATCACACCATCTACCCCGTTCGCAATGCCCGGGGAGCCGTAACGGGAGCCGCTATCTTTGCGCAGGATATTACGGCGTTGCGGGATAGCGAGCAGCAATATCAGGGTATTTTCGATGCCTCAACTGATGGGGTATTTGTCCTGGATCTGGACGGAAACATTCTGGAGGCTAACCCCGCCGCCTGCAAGCTCTACGGCTATACGAGGGATGAACTGCGAGAACTGGGTCCGAAGGATCTGATTCATCCAGACTATATTCCGCTTTTTCATCGCGCCATTCAGGACGTTTCCGATAACGATGAAACATGCGTTGAGGGCAAGAACATTCGCAGGGACGGCACCGTTTTCGACGTTGAGGGGCTCTTGACAACCTTTCGATACGGCGGTCGCCTGTGCCTGCTGAATACGGTACGAGACATAAGTGAACGCAAAAGGTACGAGGAGAAGCTCAGCGAGAGTGAGCGCAGATATCGGCAGTTGGTCGAGACCATGCCGTACGGCATCGAGGAGGTAGATCTGGATGGTCGGACGGTTTTTCTCAACAAGGCCTATCATCGGATGCTGGGCTATGAGCCGGGCGAGCTTCTCGGCAGATACATATGGGATCACGAGCCTGACGCCGAGCACGTAGCGAAACTGAAGGAGTACCTCGCATACATCAAGAACGAGCAGCCGGAGCCCCGGCCATATGTTTCTCAGAATCGCAGGAAAGACGGCGAGGTTCTCGATGTGCTTGTGGACTGGAACTACAAGCGTAATGAGCAGGGCGAAGTTGTCGGGTTTATCAGCGTGGTAACCGACATTACCGAGCGGCGACGCACCGAGCAGGCACTATATGAGAGCGAGGAAACGCACCGGGTGCTGATTGACAACCTGTCGGACGTTCTGATGCGGTTCGACCGCGAAGCGCGGCATCTTTTCGTTTCCGAAAGTGTCAAGAACGTCGTCGATATCGAACCGGCGAGCTTCATCGGCAAGACGCATCGCGAACTCGGTTTTGCTGAAGATATGTGCAGTCTCTGGGAAGGGGCCATAGCAAGAGTATTTGAAAGCGGACAGGCATATGAAACGGAGTTTTCGTTCGAGGGCAAAGGCGGCCCGACCCTGTTCAACTGGCGATTGGTACCGGAAAAGGACGCATCAGGCCAGACGGTGTCGGTGCTCTCGATCAGCCGCGATGTGACCTCGCACCGACAGGCTGAAAAAGCGCTTGAAGACAGTCTTCGGACGTCGAACGACATTGTGCGAACGATTCCGGCGGGCCTGTTCATCTATCAGTTCGAACCGCCGGATCGTCTGATTCTGATAAGCGCGAATCCGGAGGCCGAACGTCTGACCGGGATTTCGATTACGGACTGGCAAGGCAGAGAGTTCAATGAAATCTGGCCTGAGGCCGAGCGCGCCGGCATCACGCAGGAATATCTCAAAGTGGCCCGGACGGGCGAGACCTACACGACCGAGGAGGTGGATTATGGCGATCAGCGGCTGGCCGGTGTATTTCGTATTCGCGTGTTCTGTCTGCCGAACAACCGGATTGCATCCGCGTTTGAGAATATCAGCGACCGCAAACGCGCCGAGCGAGCTTTGTGCGAGAGCGAGCAGCGCTATCGAACGTTGGTCGAAGCGGCACCCGTATCGGTGCTCGTAGCACGAGATAACCAGTACGTCTATGCCAATCCAATGGCCACCAGCCGCCTCGGTTTCGAACGTCCAGAGCAACTCGTGGGCGTCCCCATCATGGATACGATTCATCCGGACGACCATGACATCATACGCCGGCGCGTCGAACGTCTTGCTGAAGGGGGTGCGAACTCCGTTACGGAGATCCGGATTAAGAAGCGAGACGGCAGTGTGATGTGGGTGGAGTCGTCGTCCAATCCCGTGATATGGGACGGCAAACCCGCTACAATGATTATCGGCCAGGATATCACGCAGCGGAAAGAAGCGGAGGAAGCCTATCGCGCGGTAGTTGATCATTCGCTACAGGGCTTGCTGATCGTACAGGATGGACGGGTTGCATTTGCCAATCCGACATTCTGCCGGGACGTGGGATACACTCTTGAAGAAGTAGTCAGCATGTCGACAGAAGAGTTGGTTGGCATGCTGCTGCACCCCGAGGACGCGGCTTTGGTGCTCGAGCGATACCGTCGGAGGATGGAAGGCGGGGCGGCACCGAGCAGATACGAAGTCCGGTCCATTCACAAGGACGGCAGTGTTCGGTGGATGGAATTGTCGGTGTCGTTAATTCAATATCGGGGGCGACCGGCCACGCAGACAGCCTGCATCGATATCACGGAACGCAAAGCAGCGACAGAGCGGGTGGCTAAGCATCGCGCTGAATTGAGCAGCATTCTTCGGGTGTCGCCGGTGGGTATCGGGTTGGTACGAGATCGCATTCTCCGTCGGGTCAACGATCGCATTTGTGAAATGACCGGTTATGCAAGAGAGGAACTGCTCGATCAGCATGCGCGAATGCTCTATCCCACGCAGGAGGATTGCGACTACGTGGGAACGGAGAAATACCGTCAAATCAGGGAGAGCGGTTCGGGTAGCGTTGAGACGCGATGGAAGCGCAAGGACGGAACGGTCATCGACGTGGTGCTTTCTTCAACGCCTCTGGACCGTGAGGACCTCCCGAAGGGCCTGACATTCACGGCTCTGGATGTTACGGACAAGAAACGGGCGGAGGCTAAGGTCCGGGCCGCGACCGAATTGCTCAATGATATTCGTGCGGATCAGAGCCTGTACATCCACGGCGCCGATCCGGCGAGTATCTTTCATAAGCTGCTTGATACGCTGGTTCGGGCGACAGACAGCGAATTGGGGTTTCTGGATGAGGTGCTCGAAGGTGCAGACGGCGAGGTGTATAAGAAGAGTCTGGCCATCTCTGACATCTCGTGGGATGCGGATTCGCGGCAGTTGTATGAGAAGATGGGTCAGAGCGGCTTTGAGTTTCGGAATCTGAACAACCTTGCGGGCGCACCGGCTGTCAGCGGCGAACTGGTCATATCGAACGAGCCGAAGCAGGACTCGCGGTCCGGCGGTCTGCCGCCCGGACATCCGCCTCTTGAGAGTTTCATGGGTATTCCGATGTATTTCGGGGGGAGGATTGTCGGCGTTGCAGGTGTTGCGAATCGGCAGGGAGGATACAATGAAAGCATTGCCGAGTTTCTTGAGCCGCTGGTTGCGACATGTGCCGGCATCATCGACGCCTATCGGCACGATCAGCGTGAAAAAGAACACGTCGAGGCGCTGGAACGCAGCGAGCAGCGTTTCCGCAGATTCTTCGATCTGGCGCCGGAGTATTGCTACATGGTGGCTTTGGACGGCACCATTCTGGACGTGAACAAGAGTGCTCTGGAGGCGCTGGGCTACAGCCGCTCGGAACTTCTGGGGCGGCCGCTTATAGAGACGCTCTATGCGCCCGGGTCACAGCAGACGGCCCGCGAACTGTTCCGCCTGTGGAAGGGCGAAGGGTTCCTGCCTACGCAGGAACTGACGGTGTTGACCAGGAGCGGAGAGCGAAGGACTGTCCTGCTCAGTGCGAATGCCGTGCGAGATTCAGAGGGGAACTTACTGCATTCGATCTCGCTGCAGCGCGACATCACGGAACGCAAGGAGGCTGAGCGGCGATTGATCGAGAATGAGGAGAAGTTCCGAGCCGTATTCGAGCAGGCACCGGATGCGATTGCGTTGATGGATGCGGAAACAGGCGGTTTTGTGGACTTCAACGATAAGACCTGCCAGATACTCGGATATTCGAGAGAAGAACTCCTGCAGATGACTGTTGTCGATATTGAAGCGGTAGAAACGCCCGAAGTAGCGGCGGCCCACATGCGGGCGGTTCTTGAAGCGGGGGCAGATACGTTCGAGACGCGTCATCGCAGGAAGGACGGCGGCATCCTGGATGTTCTGGTCAGTACGCGCGCCATTTCGCTTCGCGGCAAGAGGCTTTTTGTCAGTGTCTGGACGGACATTACCGCGCAGAAGCGGACGCGGGAACAACTCGAACTGCAGGCAATGGTGCTGGATCAGATCGAGGATCACGTCGCAATTACCGACATGGCCGGCAAGATCAGTTATGTGAATAGCGCGCAACTGGAGCATGTGGGCCAATCTCTCGATGAAGTGCTCGGGCAGAGCACCAAGATGTTCGGGGATGATCCGCATCGCGGGGCCACGCAGGAGGAGATTCTCGAAAAGACCAAAGCGCAGGGGCGGTACCGGGCCGAGGTGGTGAATTATGAACCCGACGGGCGCGAGGTGATTGTCGATCTGCGCACGATGGTTGTTCGCGACAAGTCGGGCGTTCCGATTGCCCTGTGCGGGATCGGTACCGATATTACGGAGCGGAAGAAGAGCGAGGCGAAACTCAAGAGTATCGAGTGGCTGCTGACCAAACGTAAAACACTGACCGAATCGGAGCGCAGGGACCAAGGATATGAGGATCTGACGGAACTGAACCGCTGTCGTTTGATCCTCGATTCGGTCGGGAAGGACGTGCTGGAGGATATCGTAGTTGACTTCCTTGACTTGCTCGATACATCGGCTGCCGTGTACGAAGCCAATGGCGACTATGCATTGGGTATGTTTACATCCAGTTGGTGTCAGCATCTGGACCAGGGCTCGCGGCGGCTTTGCGGGGTCGAGGACAACGCGGAAGCTCTGGCGAGCGGCAAATGGCACTGCCACGAGTCCTGCTGGACGACGGCATCGAAAAGGGCGATTAGCACGAAGGGCGCCGTCGATATTGAGTGCCACGGCGGTATTCGATTGTATGCGGTTCCTGTATTTGCTTTCGGGAAAGTTGTCGGAGCGATGAATTTCGGGTATGGCGATCCGCCCGTGGACGACATAGAAAGGATAAAACAGATCGCGAGGCGTTATGAAGTTAATGCAGACAAGCTGATGGACCTGGGGCGGAAGTACGAATCGCGGCCGCCTTTCATTATAGACCTGGCCAAGCGGCGTTTGCATGCGGCTGCGCGTCTGGTCGGCGCGATGGTGGAGCGCAAGCAAGTGGCCGAACAGCTTGAGGCTGCGAAGAACTTCTCTGAAAACCTTATTGAGACTGCCAATGCGATGGTTGTGGTTCTCGACAAGGACGGGAACGTGGAGACGTTCAACCGGTTTGCAGAACGACTGACCGGTTATGCGAAGAAAGACGTTATCGGGAAGGGCTGGTTTGATCTTTGTGTGCCCGAATGGGACCGGTCCCGCGTGAAAGAAGGGTTTGTCGAGCTGATGAGTGGTCGGCTCGATTCGGCGGAGTATTATGAAAACCCGGTACGCACTGCTGACGGCGAGGAGAGGCTGATCGCATGGCACAACGCCCTGCTGCATGATGACGACGGCGCCATCCTCGGGACTCTCAGTTTCGGGCAGGATATCACGGACCGGAAGAATAACGAGCGCAAACTCGCGAAATACCAGTCGCAATTGCAGGCGCTCGCTTCGGAGTTGACGCTGACGGAGGAGCGGGAGCGCGACAGGCTGGCGGTGAGTCTGCACGATGAGGTGTCGCAGTCGCTCTCATACGTGAATATGAAGCTGCAGATGACCGCTGAATCGGTGGAGGATTCCGAGAGCAGAGACGAAATCGCAAAGCTAAGCGGCATACTCTCCGGAATTATGCGCGAGCTTCGCAGTCTGACATTCGAGCTGCATTCGCCGATACTGCATACGCTGGGTTTCGAGACGGCTGTTGCGGATTGGCTGCGAAGTCAGATAGAGAGCAAATACGACATTACGACGGAATTTGAAGACGACGGCCTTTCGAAACCGCTGGATGGAGATATTAAATCGCTGCTTTTCCGCAGCGTTCGGGAACTGCTGAATAATGCGGTGAAGCATGGCAAGCCCGAAAAGATTCGTGTTGCGATCAGCAGGGAATTCCATTACATTCGCGTACGGGTGGAAGATGATGGTGCCGGGTTCAGTCCGGCGGAAGAGTCATCAAGTCAAACTGGTTTCGGTTTATTCAGTATGCACGAGCGTCTGCATCAACTCGGAGGCTCGCTCGACATCGATTCGGAGCCGGGACGCGGCACGCTTGCGACGTTGCGGGCACCGCTCCTGAAGAGCCAAGACAAAAGGAGATAAGCACATGGCGACTACGATCATGATAGTGGAAGATCATAAGATCATGCTTGAGGGTCTGCGGAGTCTGGTGGAACGGCAGGAGAACCTGCAAGTGGTCGGAGAAGCCACCAACGGCAGGGAAGCCGTCGAGCGGTCGGCCGAGCTGCAGCCGGACGTGATCGTCATGGATGTGACTATGCCGGACATGAACGGTATCGAAGCGACCCGTTTGATTAAACAACAGCAGCCGGATATCCGGATTGTCGCGTTGTCGGCTTATGACCAGCGAGAACTGGTGCTCGGTATGATCAAGGCGGGAGCTTCCGGGTACCTGATCAAAGACACCATGTTCGAAGAGCTTCTTCGAGCGATCGAGACGGTGATGCGGGGCGAATCCTATATAAGCCCGGCCGTGACCGAGATTCTGGTGGATGCTTATGTGGGTAGGCGACCCAATACGCCCGCTCTGAGCGAGAAGGACATTGACATTATGCGTTTGCTTGCGACGGGCAAGTCCGCCAAGGAGATAGCGTATGAAAAAGGTCTGAGCGTCAAGACCGTCGAGGCACATCGCCGGAAGCTGTTCCAGAAGACCGGCGTCGAGTCTATTGCCGAGCTTGTGCATTTTGCGATTTCGGAGGGGATCGTGCCTTTACAGAAGCAAGAGGATCGGACCTGATTTGGGACGGTTGGTCCGAAAATCCGCCAACTGAGAGGGGGCGCATCTATATTCTTCGAAAAGTTTTTTTGAAGCGCGGTTCTGTCTTGCGCTTTCAAGCAAGAAAAAGGCCCGGCATCGGCTATCCTCAGGCTATCTCGGGCGACAAAGGGCCCCTCTATATCACCATTTCAAAGAAACTACAGGCGGGGCGGGAGTGTTCTTTGGCGGCACACATTGAGGCCGTTAGAGATTGACGACCACTCCAAAGGCCATCCTCTCCGATAAAACGCACCCTGCCAATACAGGTTCTTTCGGACACATCTCGATGGGTGCATGCGGCAGGGGGGAGACTACGGCCGCACGAAAGCGCCGCGTACTCGTGTTGCGGACCAGGCACAAGCAATTCTTAAAGTGTCCGCGTCACAGGCTAAAGTAAGAAAACAATTCATGTTGTCCGTGGCGATATACCGGCCATATGCGGCATGATTAGCAGGTTTTTGGGGTGGCATTGAATTCAATGCCGAACGCTGTGGGGGCGCGACGCTGAGTATCATGTTCTTTGACAACATGAGGCGGTTGCGCGTTTTGGAGTCGTTGTTCTTCCCGCGATTTGGGGAGGGTGCGTTCTGATTCGTTCGTCAGGACTCAAATCCTCGGCAGCGGTGCATTCAGTACTGCGCCGGTTATCGTAAAAGAGATTGCTTTCTGTCGCTATTGTGGAAAACCCTGTCAAGCTGAAGCAAATGTAGAGCAGCAGGCAATTCTCTTGAACGTTAGCTGCGATTGTCATCTTCGGGCGACGTTCGCCGGGGGCAGCCGTCGAGTGCTGGTACGGTGCTGTGCGATTATCATGATCGTGCGGGTCGAGTTATGCAATCAGTATTGATGGGAAAGGTGGAGCTATGGCAGAAACGAGCACACAAAGCAATCAATCGAGGTACGAGCAGACCGGCAAGGCACTGCTCGACAAGGAGGGCAAGTATTTGACGTTTGCCCTCGGGCCGGAAGAATACGGCCTGGAGATACTCAAGGTACGGGAGATCATCGGCTATATGGACATAACGGCAGTGCCGCAGACGCCGCACTATGTCAAAGGCGTCATCAATTTGCGCGGACAGGTCATCCCCGTGATCGACCTGCGGGCCAAATTCGGCATGGAGCCGGCCGATGTGACCGACCAGACGTGCATCATCGTTGTAGAGATTCACACCGCCGAATCTGACTTCAGCACGGGGATCGTGGTCGATCACGTTCAGGAAGTCCTGGATATCGACGGCAAGGACATCGAGGATACGCCTCAACTCGGTTCGAGCGTCAGTACGGACTACATCCTTGGGATGGGCAAGATCGGCAACTCGGTCAAGATATTGCTTGATATCGACAGGGTACTTGCCGGTGACAATCTTGAGGGACTGGCGATGTAGTGATGAGTATCGGTATGGTGCGCATAGCAAGCCCTGAAACGACTGATGGCGACATCGATTTGATGCTCTTGCGATATTGCGCCCATACGCTCATTCCGGATGTGCTGCAGCTGTGAAAGAGTGAACCACCCATCGATTCGGAATCCGGATATATGCTGGTCTTTCCATACCCAATGCCCACGACGTACTGTATTGCCGGGCGTTCCGGCGACAGGCGGGGCAAGAGAACGGCGCTCGAAGTGTTCGTATGCACTTCGAATCGCAATGGAACTGAATTGAGAAAGGCAACGCAATGTTTAAGAACATGAAGCTTGGAACAAGAATCGCTTTGGGGTTTGGTTTGCTGATCGTGATTGCATGCCTGCTTGGTGCATTGGCGGTTTTCAACATGAAGAAGGTGGAGCGTGAATCGACCGTACTGGCCAATGAATACGTGCCGGAGGTTAACTTGGCCAACAATGTCGAGCGGCACTCACTGTTGACGATGTACAGGATGCTCGGATACAGTTTCAGCGAGGAAGACAAGTATTTGCAGGAGGCGCAACAGGAACTTGCGGAGGTTAAGAAATGGCTTGATGAGTGCCAGACGCTTGCAGATACATCCGAACACCTCGTGAAACTCAAGGAAGCGGTTAGGGTTTGCGTCGAGAACGTCAATACTTACGAGACGCTGGCCAATGCCACCGTGACAAAGAACGAAGTGCTTGCCGGCAACCGTAATGAGCTGGACAAGGCTGCAGTCAATTACATGCAGAGTTGCAGTACGTTCCTTGACGGTCAGAACAAGGCGTTCAAAAAGGATCTGGCGGAACGGCAGCAGAAGATCAAGCTGGTGACCGACATCACCAGCCTCGGTACGACCGTACGCGTGCTTAATTTCAAAAGCCAGGCTACGGGAAAGACTGAGTTGATGGAGCAAGCTATCAGCGAACTAGGCAAGCTGAATGAGTTTGTCGAACCGTTGCGCGCGATCACGCGCGATGCCGAAGACATCGAGCGGATCAATACGACTGTACAAGCGGCCACCGACTATAGAACGGCCATGCAGTCATTCGTCTCGGAGTCTCAAAAGGGGGCCAATGCGGACGCCAACAGGCTGGATCAGTTGCGCGGCAAAATGGACAGCTCGGCGGCCAGCTATGTGAGTAATTGTTCGGACTTTCTTGCCGGTCAACAGCAGAAACTAGCAACAGACATGAGCGAGCGGCACGAGAAGATCACATTGGTAAACGATGTTATTGATGTCGGCAACGCAACACGTATCGCGTGCTTTAAGTCGCAGGCTACCAGAGATCCGCAGTTGATACGGGATGCGGCCAAGAATTTCAGCGTAATGAAGCAGAAATTCGAGGATCTGCGTAAGATCACGCGAAGGGCCGAAGATTTGCAAGAGATTGATAATACCGAAGTGGCCGCAGACAACTATCAGAAGAACATGTCAGCGCTGTTGAACAACTGGCTTCAACGTGAAGACCTTAACAAACAGCGTTCAGCGGCAGCCGACAAGGTTCTTACAGGCGCGCAGGAGACCGCTCAGGCCGGTATCGAGCAGACGGACAAGATTGCCAAAGGTGCGGCTGGTGCACTTTCGGTATCCTCTATGGTCATGATCATCGGGCTTGGTGTGGCCGTGGTCGTTGGTATTGCAGTGGCTTTCTTCATTACGCGCAGTATTACCAAGCCTGTTCGACGTATCATTGCGGGTCTGCGCGAAGGTTCCGAGCAGGTGGCCTCGGCAGCGGGGCAGGTATCGAGCGCATCGCAGTCTCTGGCTGAAGGTGCGACCGAGCAGGC
>CAZGMJ010000039.1:0-52318 GCA_964526785.1 uncultured Pirellulales bacterium | reverse complement strand
ACAGTGGAACAACTATTGGCAAAAGGCCACACTGCCCTAAAATGTTCACAGACACGTCCACGCGATCCGGGACAAAATTGCCTTGACAAACCTATAGCGGTGGGCTATTTAAGCGGTTTTTTGACCTTTTGTTGCGACGAAAATCTTCTGGAGTATCTTGCATGTTACCAGCAAAGAAAACAAGCAGAACGAGAACGCGGACCCGCCGAAGCCATCACGCGCTGCGAGCGGTAAACTACTCTTTGTGTAAACGCTGCGGCGAGGCGAAACTCCCCCATGCGGCGTGCGAAAAGTGCGGTTACGTGAACCCCAAGATTACGCTGGATCTCGGCAAGGAAGAAAGCAGCTAAAGTATGCGCATTGCCATTGATGCGATGGGAGGCGATTACGCTCCGGATGAGATTGTCCAGGGCGCTTTAGATGCCGTCGAGGCTCTTGCCGAGGGGGACGAGATCATCCTCGTCGGTCCGGAGACAGAATTGCGCGGCCGCATCGGCCGATCGCGCACGGCCCGTAATGTGATAAGTATCCACGAAGCAAGCGACACAATCGGTATGGACGAACCACCGATCGAAAGCCTGCGAAAGAAGCCCAGGAGTTCCATCGGCGCCCTTGCCAAACTCGCAAAACACGGCCGTGCCGATGCGGTGCTTTCGGCGGGCAATACCGGAGCCTGCGTAGCTGCGTTTCAAATGCGTATGCGGAATCTGCCCGGTGTCAATCGGCCCGGCATTGCGGTTGTTTTTCCTACGTTCGAAGGTCCGGTGACCATATGCGACGTTGGAGCGAACATTGCATGCAAGCCTATCCATCTGTATCAGTACGGCGTTATGGCCAGTCTGTATTCGCAGCATGCACTCGGTATCGAAAATCCTCGCGTGGGGTTGATGAGTATCGGCTCAGAGGACGCCAAAGGCAATGAGGTCGTGAAAAAGGCGAGGGAACTGCTCAAAGCGGATACGCGGCTCAATTTCATCGGCAATATCGAAGGGCGCGACATCTTCAAGGGCGTGTGCGATGTCGCCGTGTGCGAAGGGTTCGTCGGCAATGTCGTTCTCAAACTTACGGAAGGGCTCGTCGACGGCTTGTTCAAAGCCATCAAGCACGAATTGATGACGGAGAAACTGCGTCTGGTGATGAAGTTCAAGCCCGTAATGACTCGAATCTATAAGAAATATGACTACAACGAATACGGAGGTGCGCCGCTGCTCGGTGCGAACGGAACCGCCTTGATTTGCCATGGATCGAGCAAAGCGCGCACCATTCGCAACGCCATTCTGGCTTCCAAGAGATTTCACATCGAAAGGATTAATGACAGGATCGTGGAATTCCTCTCCGCAACTCCCGTAAGGACATCTGATGAGCAAAACAAGTAAGGACGACTCACCCCGTTACCGGGCGGTAATAACCGGTCACGGTTCTTTTGCCCCCCCAAAACTCCTGACCAACGACGATTTGGCAAAGATGGTCGACACGTCGGACGAGTGGATCACTGCCCGAACGGGCATCAAGACAAGGCATATTGCGAGCGAGACGGATACGACCGCGTCGCTGGCAACGGAGGCTGCCAAGAGAGCTTTGGACGAAGCGAAGCTCGACGCGAAGCAACTCGACGTCATTATCGTAGCGACGATAACGCCGGAGATGGTCTTTCCGTCTACTGCGTCCTTCGTTCAGCGCGCCATCGGTGCTGAGAATGCATTCGTTTTTGACCTGGGGGCGGCCTGCAGTGGATTTGTGTACAGCCTCTCTGTGGTCCAGCAGTTCATCGAGAGCGGCCGATTGAAGACCGCTCTGGTCATAGGGGCCGAGACCCTGACCAAGATTACGAATTGGAACGACCGGACGAGCTGCATTCTCTTCGGAGATGGAGCCGGAGCGGTCGTTCTTGAGCGGGCCGATGACGGGCAACGAGGGATACTCTATTGCACGATGTCGTCGGACGGCAATCGCTGGGAGGCTTTGAATTGCCAGGCCTATGGCTCGCGTTATCCGGCGAACAAGCCCCTGGACGATCCGAACAAGATCTTCATGGAAATCAAGGGCAGAGAGGTCTATCAACAGGCGGTGCGTCGCATCGTGGAGTCGGTGAATCAGTGTCTCGATCGATGCGGCCTGACCATGGACGATATCTCGATGATTATTTCGCATCAGATGAACGCGAGGATTATCGAATCAGCCGCGAAACGTCTGAAGCTGACCCCGGAGAAGGTCTTCATCAACATCGCAGAATATGGCAACACGTCGGCGGCCTCGGTGCCGATAGCTTTCGACGAGTGCGTGCGCAGCGGTAAGCTGAAGCGGGGCGACCTTTGCATATTTGTAGCATTTGGGGCAGGTCTGACATGGGCCGCCAGCGTCATTGAGTTTTAGCATTCCGGGCTGATGGATTTGAGGCATTTGGAAGGATCCGGACAATGAAGACAGCATTTCTATTTCCCGGGCAGGGCGCGCAGGTTGTGGGCATGGGAACAGACATAGCCCAGGCGTTCCCGGTGGCGGAAGACATCTTCCAAAGGGCGAACGATGTTGTGGGTTTCGATTTGCGCAGGGTTTGCTTCGACGGCCCGGCTGAAGAATTGCATACGACCACGATATCACAGCCGGCCATCTTTACTGTCTCGGCTGCCATCCTCGAAGTCCTTCGCAGCGAGCCGGATTTGGGTGCGATCGTCCCTGACGTGACGGCCGGTCTGAGTCTGGGCGAATACAGCGCGCTGTATGCTGCCGGGTGTTTGAGCTTTGAAGATGCGCTGCGTCTTGTACACAAGCGCGGCCAGGCGATGCAGGCGGCCGCTGATGCCACCGATGGAGCGATGGTGAGTATCATTGGGCTGGACAGGGAGAAGGTGCATGCCGTTTGTGAAGAAGCAGCGGACGGAGACCTACTGGTGCCGGTGAATTTCAATTGTCCGGGGCAGATAGTGGTGAGCGGGGCTGTCGGAGCGTGCGACAGGGCGGTCGAAGCGGCCGAGCGGTATGGGGCGATCAAGGCGATTCGGCTTGAGGTCGCGGGTGCATTTCACACGGAAATGATGAGCAGTGCGGCAGACGCACTGGCGAAGGCGTTGTCCCAGGCGGGGGTCCGTGCGCCGGGCGCCGTAGCGGTGATTGCGAACGTCGACGCAGACTACTACAAGACGGCCGAACAGATACAGGAGGGTCTGGTTCGGCAACTGACCAGCCCCATTCTCTGGCAAGCATGTATGGAGCGGTTGGCAGCCGATGGTATCGAAGCATTGTATGAGATTGGGCCGGGTCGGGTCCTTACGGGACTGATGAAGAGAATCGACCGAAAACGAAAGGTTGTTAATCTTAGCAGCGCCAAAGCGTTGGCTGACTTGATGGCAAGCTAGCTTGCTTTGACGAATATGCAAGGAGGTGTACGATAATGTCTGAGAAGAGACTGGCTGTGGTAACAGGGGCGGCGCGAGGAATCGGGCGGGCCATCGTTGAGGAACTGCTGAAACAGGGCCGCACAGTCGCCGGCCTGGATGTCAATGGCGAGCAACTGGTCGAGATGGCCCAGGCGATGCGCGAGACTGACTCGAAGGTCATCACCAAGTGCGTAGACATATCGGATAGTGCAGCGTTTACGGAGACCCTTGAAACTCTGGCCTCAGAACACGGCGGCATAGGGATTATGGTCAATAACGCCGGTATTACGCGCGACAATCTGCTGATTCGTATGAGCGATGAGGAGTTTGACCAGGTGCTGCAGATCAATCTGAGGGCTGCGTTCGTAGGAATTCGCGCCGCAGCGAAATCCATGATGCGGAATCGTTTTGGGCGCATTATCAATATCAGCAGTGTTTCAGGGGTGATGGGAAATGCCGGGCAGACGAATTACGCCGCCAGCAAGGCAGGGCTCATCGGCATGACCAAGACGGTAGCCCGAGAACTGGCCAAGAAGAACGTAACCGCGAATTGCGTGGCTCCAGGCTTCATCGACACGGAAATGAGCAGAAAACTGCCCCAGGTGGTTCGTGATGGGGCGGTGCAGATGATCCCCATGCGCAAGATGGGTAATCCGGAAGACATAGCGAAAGCGGTGGCCTTTCTGGCAAGCGATGAAGCGGGCTATATAACCGGTCAGGTGCTGTGTGTCGACGGTGGCATGGCGATGTAGCATGTTCATATGTGTCCGGTTGACGGACGGCCGGTATCCTGTTTGTAGGCATCGGCGGCAAAAAAAAGAAAAAAAACATTTGTAGAGCATTAAGGCAAACGGTAATATACCCGCCGAAATCGTGGAAAGCTACGCTCTGATCGTCGCACCGTGACAATGGCGTTCTGGCATGGCTGCGAAAAAGAGTATTCCTATTCGATTAGGGAGGATAAGCAAGTGAGTTCTGGCGAAGTTGACAGCAAGGCAATCGAGGAGAAGGTCATAGAAATAATCAGCGAGCAGATGGGGGCGGACAAATCCGAGATAAGCCGGGAAACGTCATTCATCAACGATCTGAACGCCGATTCACTCGACACCGTGGAACTCGTCATGGAGTTCGAGGATGAATTTGACATGAGCATCCCGGACGAAGAGGCGGAGAAAATACAGACCGTCGGTGCCGCGGTGGACTACATTGTGAAGATAGCGCAATCCAAGGACAACGAATAGCAAGCGGATTTGATGGACAGACGGCGAGTTGTTATTACGGGCCTGGGTTGCGTTACTCCCCTTGGTGAGTCTGCAACGGAACTATTTACTGCGCTATGCGAGGGCAGGAGCGGGATCAGTACGATTGAATCGTTTGACACGAGCGATTATCCCGTGCATTTCGGAGGGGAAATCAAAGACTTCGATCCCATGAAGTACGTGGACCGTCGCGAGAGCAGACGGATGGACCGGTTCACGCAGTTGGCCATCGCCGCGGCCATTCAGGCGGTGGAAGACAGCGGCCTGGACATTGCTGGCGAGGATCCGTACCGGATTGGATCTGTGGTAGGCACGGGGATCGGCGGCATCAAGGAAATTGAAGATCAACATATCAGGCTGCTCGAGAAATCTCCGAGCAAGGTTTCCCCGTTCTGTGTGCCCAGACTAATGGCGAACGCCGCCAGTGGTAACATTGCGATCCAATTCGGTCTGCGCGGCCCCAACTTCTGTGTTTGCAGTGCCTGTGCGTCGGGCACACATGCAATTGGCGAGGCCTTTCAGAACATTGTGTCCGGACGCTGCGACGTAATGATTACGGGCGGGGCCGAAGCGGCCCTGACGCCAATTGGACTGGCCTCCTTTTGTGCGGCCAAATCCCTTAGCACTCGCAACGACAACCCGTCGGCGGCCTCGCGGCCTTTCGATAAGGACCGCGACGGCTTCGTATTGGCTGAAGGTGCCGGCATCATGGTCATCGAGGAGGAATCGCACGCAAGAAATCGGGGCGCAAGGATTTATGCGGAGGTATTGGGATACGGCGCAACCGACGACGGCAATCACATTACGGCACCTCTGGAGAACGGTCAGGGCGCAGCCAAGGCAATGGAGTTTGCGCTGTGTGATGCCGGCATGGAAGCAGGTGGGATCGACTACATAAACGCGCACGGAACAGGTACGGTTCTCAACGACCACGCCGAGAGCGCAGCGATTAAGTCGGTCTTCGGGGATCATGCCTACGAACTTCTGGTTAGCTCGACCAAGAGTTGCCTGGGGCATTCGCTCGGTGCGACGGGAGCCGTTGAATTGATTGTCTGTGCCAAATCAATTGCTGAATCAATTGTGCCGCCGACCATAAACCTCGAGAATCAAGACGAAGGTTGTGACCTCAGGATCGATTATGTGGCGCACAAGGCGAGAAAGGCCGAGATAAGCGCGGCCATGAGCAATTCGCTCGGATTTGGCGGGCATAACGCCTGTATGGTGGTGGGGCGCATCTGATATTCAGGATCTGCCAGGTGGCATGCGGCTGGCGATTCTCGGTAAGTGGACCCTTTTTGCTGTACGTCGTTGGAGAGGAAGCGGTATTATCCCTTGCTGTTGCCGTGTTAGCATCATAACCATTTTTTCCGAATCGATTGCTCGGTGCCAAAATGAACCTAACCTGGTCCATCTTGCTGCTCGCAGGCGGACTGCTTCTGTTATGGAAGTCGGCGGACGCCCTGGTAGCCGGCGCCATCGGCTTGGCGGACCGACTCGGTATCAGTCCACTGATCGTCGGTTTGACAGTTGTGGCGATGGGCACTTCGGCACCGGAGGCGGCAGCCAGCATTGCGGCGGTCCTCAAGCAAGCGGGTGGTGATCTGGCTGTGGGCAATGTGTATGGGTCGAACATTGCGAACCTTGCCCTGGTGGGCGGCGTTATTGCTTTGATAAGGCCTCTGGAAGTGAAGAGGTCCACCCTGCTGCGAGAGGTGCCTGTGATGCTGGGCGTCGAACTGTTGCTGTGGCCGATGTTCATTTCCGGAGACCTGTCACGCTCGGGTGCCATAATGCTGCTGGCGGTGTTCTGCGGGCTGATTGGATTGACTGTCTGGGCTGCGCGGCGCCAGAACACGCAGGGCGAACAGATCATAAGCGTCGTCTCCGAGACCGTACCCCGGCCAACGGGCAGCATGAAGAGATTGGGTTTCCTGGTTGTGATTGGTCTATGCGGGCTGGCAATCAGTGCAAAGATGACGGTGGAGGGAGCGGTCTATATTGGCAAACAGATAGGGCTGAGCGAGGCGGTTATTGGCCTGACGATTATGGCGGTGGGAACCTCTCTCCCGGAACTCGTAACGTGTGTGGTTGCCGCCCTTAAAGGACACCACGATATCTCGGTCGGCAATCTTGTCGGATCCAATGTCTTCAACACACTGTTGGTGGTGGGGGCGGCCGGTGCAGTCCGGCCGTTTGACGTTAGCGCACGATTTGCTGGTGGGGTTGATTTCTGGATCATGATTGGTGTCAGTGTGGGATTCGCGTTTTTTGTCGTCGCCGGCAGGAGAATACTTGGACGTATAGGGGGAACATCGCTCTTGTGCGCATACGTCGGCTACATCGTATATCTGCTGACACTTGGAACGTAAAGTCGCTGTTTCGACAGCGGATTCCAGTTTTGGGACTATTTTGACATGCTGCATGCCGGCAAGATGACGAGCAGACGCATGATGGTGGCCAGTGTGGGCGGACTGATGTACTGGAGTCGGAAGAGTTTGCCGAACGAGTAGGTTTTGGTCTTGCTGTTTGGGCATATTTGTGTATAATGCTTTTCTGACTAATTGTGCGAATTCTGGTGGACTAAGAGATATGGCACGGCGCAAACACGGCAAAATGGCCTTGTATGAGGCCATGAGCAAGGCTCAGGGACGACCCGGCTATGGGCGGACTCTGGAGAAGATCCGCGAGCAGCGCGGCGTCGGACCGGAAGAGGATCACACTGATGATGAGGCGATGGAGGCTGCAACAAAGGAAACGGTCGAGGAAACGGCCGAGCCTGTTGCTGAGCCGCAGCTTGAGCCGGTGGAAGAGCCATTAGAGGAATCCGAACCGGAGGCAGGGCATGCCGATGAGGTTGTGACTGCAACGGGCGTCAAATGGTGGCGGAAGCCGCGAGTAGTGCAGATAAACGCGGGAAGAGTCGAGTTTTCGATGCCTTATCCACTGGTTATAGCCCTTGTTTTGGGATTCGTATTGGCTGTACTCGTGGCATTTCAACTCGGACAGCGGTACTACATGGTCAGTTCGCAGCAAACTCCCGTCGAAACGCCAACTGATCCTGCCAATGGTCTGGAGCCTGCGGGAGCGAATCCTTTGCTCAGCGAACCGGCGGGGAATGTGAGAGCGTCGCATGAATTGAGTATTCCGGAATCGCCGGGTGAGTCTGCTGATACGGACCAGAGCAGTGTTGGGCGAACAACCCCGCCTGCGCCAAAGGGCGATAACGCGATAATTCTGGTGGAGTACTCCAGGGAGAGAGATCTTCAGCCGGTTGTGGACCATTTCAGGCAGTTCGGCGTCGAAACCGAGGTGGTTCAGCGAGGTGGTCGCTATTTCCTCCAGACTAAGGCGAGGTTCGAGGGTGCCAGTGCTGCCGCGAGAGACGCTCTGATGAAGATACGTGAGGTCGGGGCAAGATACAAGGGCAAGGCACCCGACGGATACGAGACATTCGCGCCGCATTATTTCAAGGACGCGTATTTGAAGAAGGTCGAAAACTGATTTCAGGAGATTTTTGGATGTCGATTGATCGTTCATTGAAAGTGAAGGGGGCCTTGAGCAGGCATCGCAATGTGCTGTCCAGAGCCGAGCGGCTCGACTTGCTCAAGGAGGAAGAGCGGTGGGCCGAGGGCGATTCGGTACTTGGTTTGCCCAAGGTGGCACATCGCAAGAGCCATGCCGGGCGCAAGGCCAAAGACGAGCCGGAGGCGGTGGAAGAGGTCGTCCCGGAAACGCCCGTAGCTGAATAGTAATGAATAACCAGCCAGACTCACGCCGCTTCATGGCCGGACGCGATGAAGCGGTTTTGCTATGCGCTTGGCTGAGTGAGTATCCGTGCTGATCAGCCACCGGGGTCAGGAGACGGGGCTAATGCAGAATCCGCGGCGTTTTCCGGCTGAAACACTTCAATATTGGGTTTGAATGCCAGCCATGCGAATGCGAAGTAATCGCCATGCGGAAGAGCATCCAGTTGCCTGCCTGCCAACGGTCCGTCTTTGGCCTTGCCCGTAACATCCCAGGTGGACTCGGTCTGCATATCGTAGATGCGACCATCAGCGAACCGAAACGTCAGAATCCTGCCGTTGAGGCGTCGATCGAAAACACCCGTCGAGCCGATCATTCGAGATGTTGGTATCAGGGGGCTGTCGAGGGCTGAAACGGCTCCGGAGATGTGGAAGACAGCGATGGGCACGTCAGCCAACACATCATTGATGACGCGGAGCCGTCCTGTGACAGAGTATGGATATGCCTTGTCAAGGCCTTTGAGGCTCACGCCAATCAGTCTCTCACGTGGCGGGATCTTATCAAAACGGCCGTTTGACATTTCGGATCTGCCCGAGTGTATTCTATCATTACCCGCGTATGGGTTGCGGCCGTAGGGCTTGCGAAACCCGGTTCTTCGCGAAAGCACACGTCCTGTGGGATACGAAGTCCGAAATTGCTTGAAGGAAACGATCTGAGCGACTCGGCGTTTCAACACGGCACCCGTCATATCTCCCACAATCGCACGACCGGTTATCTGCTGCCAGAGGCTTTCGCTCTGGCGATCATACATGACCAAGTCGGAATGGCGGAGCATGCCCGAGACGCCGAACATCAAGATGTGATTTCCGACAGTTCGCTCGAACACAATCGCGCTGTTACAAAGCGGGCAGAAGGTCACAACTACCGGCACACGTGCAATATGGTCATTGACAATCTCGTGCCAGACCAAAATCTGCAGCGGATACGCCCGCGAAACGCCACTCACGGACAGCGCGATTACCGGCTCGACGGGTTTCAGCCATCGAGATGCGGTCTGTGCACTGACGAATCGAGGTCTGTCCAAAGCAGGAATGCCGTCTTTCGGGACGCCTCCGGAGGTTAGTGTCGCCAGATCGATTGATCTTTTGGCCGTGTTGGTCTTCCAGCCGGCAAATAAGTGCCGGGCAAATGGCGTCGCAGTAGCCAAATCGATCTGCATGGTGCAGCCTATGACTGCGAGGATAGCAGAAAACCGGATGAAGCTGAGTTTTGTGACCATGACCAGCCCCTTAGTCCGTCCGGATGGTCATACGACTGCAGGATGGGCCTGTTCAAGGAGACCGAGGCTGGGGGGTTGTCTATATGTTCGTAAATCCCTGAGAATCGCTCAACAGAACAATCCGCTGAAGTAGTGAAGATTCGAAGTTTTGTCTCGCAGAAAAAGCTTGCAAGGGATGCCGGCGAAGATTACACTACGCAATTCACTATTTTGGCAAGGGTTTGAACGTTAAGGAAAGGACTAGTTCCTGAAATGCTGACGAAGCAGGAAAAAGACACGATTGTCAAGGATTTTGGGTTGCAGGACGGCGATACCGGTTCCCCCGAAGTCCAGATTGCCCTTCTAACGAGAAGGATCAACGATCTGACGGAGCATCTGAAGAATCACCGCAAAGACCATTCATCGAGGCGAGGCTTGTTGAAGATGGTTGGTACGCGAGCTGCATTGCTCAAGTATGTGAGCAAGAAGGACATTACGCGATACCGCCAGATCATCTCGCGGCTCGGATTGCGGAAGTAGCGGAATGCGGATTTTTTGCAAGACGGTCGGCCGATTGCTACTCGGCTGGTGCGCCGTCTCAGTGCTCACCTTAGAGGTATATTATGTTTGACATATGCAAGGTAGAAAGAGAGATAGGGGGTAAGACCCTGTCAATTGAAACAGGCCGAATCGGCAAGCAGGCCGACGGAGCCGTCCTGGTGCGCTACGCCGATACGGCAGTTCTCGTTACCGCAGTTACCGCTCCACCAAGATTCGAAGATATTGACTTCTTCCCGTTGAGCGTGGAATATCGGGAAAGGCAAAGCGCGGCGGGCAAGTTTCCCGGAGGATTCATCAAACGCGAGGGACGGCCGAGCACGAAGGAAACACTCACTGCCAGGATGATCGATCGACCTATTCGTCCGCTGTTTCCCAACGGATACTTTCAAGAGGTGCAGATTATTGCGACCGTACTGAGTGCGGATCAGGAGAACGATCCGGACGTGCCGGCCATGATTGGAGCCAGTGCCGCTCTGACGATCAGCAAGATACCTTTCCTTGGTCCCATCGGATCATGCCGTCTTGGAAGAGTGGACGGTGAATTTGTCGTTAACCCTACGCACGAACAGTTGAACAAAGGCGAACTGAGCCTTCTGCTTGGGGGCCGCAAGGAAGCGATCAATATGATCGAGGTCGGCGCCGCGGAGCTGTCGGAGACGGTTATCGCCGATGCAGTTGCCAAAGCGCACGAAGTCGTCGGCCAGGTCTGCGAAATGATCGAGGAGTTGCGAGAGAAAGTCGGCGTGGAAAAGGAAATACCGCTGAGAGAAATAGATCAGTCGCTCAGCACAGAAATCCACACGAAACTTACGGATCGCCTTTACCAGGCCAAGCAAATTCCAGCCAAGCAGGAGCGTCAGGAGGCCGTACAGGGCTTGTTCGACGAGTTGGAGGCCGAGTACTGTGTAGTGCCTGAAGGAGCAAGCGGAGTCGAACCGCGCTGTGAGAAACATGTTCTCAAGCAGATATTTGATACGGTCGAGAAGGAAGTCGTTCGCAAACTGCTTCTGGAAGGTAAACGCTCAGACGGTAGAACGTATGAGCAGCTCCGGGCGGTTGACTGCGAAATTGGACTCTTGCCTCGCACACACGGCTCGGCATTGTTCACACGGGGCGAGACTCAGGCTGTTGTGACTGCGACGCTTGGTACTGTGCGGGATGCGCAGATAATAGACGGCCTGCTGGAGGAGTATAGTCAGAACTTCACCCTGCATTACAATTTCCCGCCTTTCTCAGTTGGCGAGGTACGTCCGATTCGCGGGCCGGGTCGACGCGAAATCGGTCATGGTGCGCTGGCGGAAAAGGCGCTGGAGTGGGTTCGACCGCCTGAGGAGGAGTTTGCGTATACTATCCGATTAGTATCCGATATTACCGAATCCAACGGTTCCAGTTCTATGGCATCAGTGTGCGGCGGTACACTGGCGCTAATGGATGCAGGCGTACCGATTCGCAGGCCCGTCGCGGGAATCTCGATCGGTATGGTTAGCGAGGAAGGCGGCAGGTATGAACTATTGACCGACATCATCGGTGAGGAAGACCATTACGGGGATATGGATTTCAAAGTGGCCGGCACCGTAAACGGAATTACGGCCATCCAACTCGACATCAAAGCCGAGGGGTTAGCGCACGATATCATGGTCGCCGCCCTCGAACGTGCGAAAGTCGCTCGTCTCGACCTATTGAAGACAATGAGTGAGGCGATCAGCGAGCCGCGTCCGGAATTGAGTGTCTATGCGCCGAAGCTGATCAGTATAGAGATTGATCCGGAGCACATCGGTAAGGTAATCGGCCCCGGCGGTAAGATAATCAAGGCCTTGCAGGAGGAAACAGGCACGACTATCGAAATCGAGGACGATGGGACTATCTACATAAGCTGTGTCGGCGGCGATGGCCACCTCAAGGCCAAAGGTCTGATCGAGGCCATGACGGAACCGCCGCAGGTAGGGCGGATCTACCCGCAGTCGAGAGTCGTATCCGTGAAAGATTTTGGGGTCTTCGTTGAAATCATACCCGGCGTCGAGGGACTCTGCCACATTAGCGAATTAAGCGACGGTTATGTCAAGACCGTTGAAGATGTGTGTAAGATGGGCGATCTGATCGATGTTAAGCTGCTGTCTATCGACGATCAGGGCCGGTTCAAGCTGTCCCGCAAGGCGGCCTTGGCCGAGCAGAAGAAGACCGGCAAAGGCGGCGCGGACGGTGAACAAGACAAGAAAGCTGGAAAGCAGAAGCAAAAGCAGGATGGTTGAGTCTGGCGCCGGCATGCAGGACATGAGTCCCGCTGCCATAGGCGGGAGCGGGGGGGACGTCCGATCGCGCTGATTTCCCTGAAATCGGAGAGGTAAGAAGCGTGCTTGAGTTTGTTTCTGGACTTGCTGTCGGTATAGTCATCGGGGCGATAGTGATGGCGATGCTTGCATATCTGCGTGGCGTTCGGACACGGGCAGATATGCATGGGCGAAGCGAACAGTTTCAGGAATTGACGGGGCTGATCGGACGATTGGCCCACGAGATCAAGAATCCCCTTTCAACGATTAAGGTTAATCTTAAACTTGCGGGGGAAGAGTTGTCTGTGGCTGGCAGGACAGAAGATAAGGAGCAGGCGGCAAGGAGAGCGGTCCGTAAGATTACGGTGATTCAGAAAGAAGCGGATCGGCTCGAGCAGATACTGGAAGATTACCTGCGTTATCTTGATAAGACGGAGCCCCAGTTTGCTACTGTGGACGTGAACGAGGTTGTTGGTGATATGGTGGATTTTTATGCTCCACAGGCGTATAGCCATGGGGTGAAGATACGACAGATGCTCTTCGGATCTCCCCTCGTTTGCAGAGTGGACGTGGATATGCTGAAACAAGCCATGCTGAATCTGTTTATCAATGCGCAGCAGGCCATGGCGGGCGGGGGCGAGTTGATGATTCAGACGGATAAGCGCGACAACCGGGCCGCTATTCGAATCAACGACACAGGTTGTGGCATTGAGCCGGACAGGCAATCGCACGTTTTCGACGTATACCACTCCTCACGCGCCCGCGGCAGCGGATTGGGACTGCCAATGGTCAAGAAGGTCGTGGAGAGTCACGGCGGCTCAATTGACCTGTCGAGCGAGCCGGGAAAGGGGACTTCCTTCACAATCGAACTGCCACTGACGAGCGATTAGGGAAAGACCGTGTCGAAGCAGGATTGCATAGTTCTTGTGGTTGATGACGAACAGGCGCACGCCGACGGAGTGGCCGAGGCTCTGGAACGGACATGTGCCAAGGCGATCGCCGTGTACAGCGTCGGCGATGCCGTCGACATTCTCTCGGAGCGGGCGGTTGATGTCGTCGTAACAGATCTGCGTTTTGAGGGGCAGGAAGATGGATTCTCAGTTCTTAACGCAGCCCTGAAGCATAATCCGGATACGAAGGTTATTCTGATGACTGCGTACGCTACGATCGAGAACTGCAAGGAGGCCATGCAGGAAGGAGCGTTCGATTATCTTGTCAAGCCGATTGACATCGACCAGTTGCGGACTCTAGTAGAGCAGGCGTGTCGGCAGGTTGCCGCGGCCAAGCCTAAGCAGGCCGCCAGACGAAAAGCTGTGGACAGCGACACCTTCGTTTTTGAAGGCGTCCGCGGCAGCAGTGAGTCCATGCAGGCGATATTTCGGGTCTTGCAGCGTGTGGCTCCGACGAATATTCCTGTGCTGATAGAGGGCGAGTCCGGCACCGGCAAGGAATTGCTTGCTCGGTCTATTCATAATAACTCGCAGCGGTGGAATATGCCGTTTCGGCCGATCAACTGTGCGGGACTCAGTGAAACGCTTCTGGAGAGCGAGCTGTTCGGCCACGTAAAGGGAGCTTTTACCGGGGCCGCAACCGACCGCAAAGGTCTGTTTGAAATCGCGGATAAAGGCACGCTGTTCCTGGATGAAATCGGCGATATGCCTCTGAACATGCAGGCCAAATTGCTGCGGGTGATTGAGGACGGCGTGGTCATTCCCGTCGGGGCAACCAAGCCTACGGTGGTTGATGTTCGAATCATCAGCGCTACCAATCAGAATCTGGCAACACTTATCGATAACCAGGAGTTTCGGGAAGACCTGTACTTCCGGATCAAAGGCGTAAACGTCACAATGCCGCCGCTTCGTGATCGCAGGGAGGACATCCCGGAATTAGCTCAGCATTTTCTCGCGGAAGCGGCCCACGAGACCGGCGCAAAGGTGGAAGGCATCACGGATGCCGCAGCGAATATCCTGAAGTCGTATCGGTGGCCGGGCAATATCCGGCAACTTCGCAATTCGGTGCGCACGATGGTGGTGATGTGCGATCGCAATCGGATTGACGTCCAGGATATTCCACCTGAGATTAACCAGGTTCGCCAGTTGGGCGGTGAAACAAGCAGCCCGAGTCAACTGGCGGGGATATCTCTCGACGATCTTGAAAAAGAGGCCATTGCGCAGACTCTGGCCAAGACGGACGGGAATCGGGAACGAGCGGCGAAAATACTTGGCATCGGGGAACGTACTCTCTATCGAAAGATCAAGGAGTACGGTATATGAGCGGGATGGCGGCAATGATTGGCGATGCCAAAGGCATTTGGCGACAGCCATCCTAAGCATTCGTTCGGCATCTTTGCCGGCCGCTAATGCGTCTTGACGCTCGCGGGCGATCGGACGAGACTATCGATCCGGCAGCAACTCAATCAGAGAGCAGGCCCGGTTTCTCATCTTGCAGCCATTCGGGTAGTTGTTCCGGCCGCACATCGGCCCACAAGCCTCTCTTGTGGTTGCGCGCGATAGCTTCGAGTTGCTTATACTTGTTGTAGAGACTGTGTGGAAAGCGAAGATCGGCATAAGCGAAGCCTTCCGCCAACAAAGCTTCGTTGAGAAAACGCCCGTCAGGCAGGCGAACATATGCCAACAGGCGACCATAATATCCTCTTGTACGCCCCCCTTGATCGAGATATACGTGAACCTTTTCACGAAGAGCGCATTGTCGTACAGCCTGCTGCGCTTCGACAGCAAAATACGCCTTGCCCTTGGCGCTGCGCATCTCAGGCGTATCGATCCCCAATAGTCGAATTCGGGTGGTGGTCGATGTGCCGTCGGGCACATCGATATCGAGTGTGTCGCCGTCCACGACCGCGGCAACTTCAAACACGTGACCGTGATATCTGGCGATGTCGGCAGTTGCAGAGGCAGCAGTGGAATTCTGTGAATCTGACCGGCGGCCCGGATGGACATAGGTCCTGTCCAGCCATACGGCAAGGGCCACGAGCAGCGCGCAGAGGCCCACCAAAATCGCCCTGCGGCCGTTGCTCATTGCATAGATGTGTTTCCCTGGTCCGTTCACATCCACCGCGCAGTAATCAAAATGGGCAGCGGAGGCGGTGCTGGCGTCGCCTAAATCCTGCGGACGTCGGCGGGTTTGTCCAGATCGAAGGCCTTGCACACTGCGACCAGGGCCTTCTCCGCCTCGTCCTCATCCACCGCACAGCTAATGCGTATTTCGCTCGTCGTAATCGAGTCGATATTCACCTTTGCCTCGGCGAGCGCCCCGAACATCTTGTCCGCTACGCCATAATGCGTCCGCATTCCCACGCCTACCACCGAAACCTCCGCGATATCTTCGCGTACGAAGACTGCCTCGCATCCGATCTTGTCCTTTATTTCGTCGATGGCTTCTTTCGCTGAACCCAGATCAGAGATGGCGATCATGAATGATAGATTCGCCTTCTGACTGCTTACTTCCGTCTGAATGATGTCATGCACCACCACTTTGGCTCTGGCCAGATACGCGAAAACGTTGGCGGCATTGCCCGGCACGTTATCCACGCCGATCAGGCTGATCTTCGCCATGTCTTTCTGTATGGTTGCTCCGGAAACTACTACGCCTTCCATTTGTGGCACCTCATGAGTGATAATCGTACCTTCTTTGTCCTCAGCACTGCTGCGCACGTGAATCTTCACATCGTATTTTTTACCAAATGCCACAGCCCGAATGTGCATCACACCGGCACCGAGGCTGGCCATTTCCAGCATTTCCTCATAGCTGATCTGTTCCATCTTAACGGCATCCGGGAATATTCGCGGGTCGGCGCTGTATATGCCGTCGACATCTGTATATATGTCGCATTCTTCCGCTCCCAGCGCTGCAGCGATCGCTACGGCGGTGGTATCCGATCCGCCCCGGCCCAGCGTGGTGACGTTCCCCCGCTCGTCGATACCCTGGAAGCCCGCCACGACTACGATCCTGCCTTCGCGCAGCTGTCTGTGAATCGTTTCTCCATCCACGCTTTGGATACTCGCCTTGCTGAAGGCGTTATCCGTGATCATTCGAATCTGACCACCCGTGAAGCTTATGGCCTCATGGCCCATTGCCTCAATGGTCATGGCCAGAAGAGACACAGACTGTTGTTCACCTGTACTGAGCAGTTGATCCATTTCCCGCTTGGGGGGATTGGGATTCACTTCAAATGCATCCGCCACCAACTGGTCCGTCTGCTTTCCTCTGGCCGAGGCGACGATGACGACTTCGTAGCCCTCCTCTTTCGCCGCAATAGCCCGTTGGGCCGCTCGCCGAAGTTTCTTCGCATCGGCAAGGCTTGTTCCGCCGAATTTTTGAACCTTTATTGCCATCTTATACCACCATAGTAAATTGCCATTTGCTTTGCTATCGTTGTATATCTCATGCAGGAGCAATCAACTTTTCAAGAAATACTCCATGAGTTCAAAGCCGTTTTCAATCTGAAAGCCGGATTCCGCCGCGTGTGCTTCGCTGAAAGAGTTCTGAACCACTCCGGCCACACCTGTACCCGCCAAAGCAAATGGTACCGGCTGGTCGGAATGACTCCCCGTGCTGACGGGTGTGGGGTGGTCCGGCATAACCAGAACACGCCACTGGTCATAACTCTGCAGTGTATCGAGAACGGGCCCGACAATGTGGCGATCGACCTCTTCAATCGCCTTCCTCTTCAATTCAGGCTGACAGTTGTGAGAGGCCTCATCCGGCGCTTCGACATGCACGAAAACAATGTCATATGTATTAAGGGCTTCTACGGCGGCCTGTCCTTTGCCTGCATAATTGGTGTCGATAAAGCCGGTTGCCCCGGGCACCTCGATAAGATCGAAACCGATTAGTTTGGATATCCCGCGAACAAGGTCAACAGCGGTTATTGTGGCGCCCCTAAGGCCATACCGCTTCTGGAACCGCTCCATTTGTGCCTTCCTGCCCTGTCCCCACAGCCAGATGGAACTCACCTGGTTCTCACCAAGATCGGCCCGAACTTTATTGACATCATGACTCTCGAACAACTGCTGCGAGCGGGCCATCAAATCCACGAGGATTTCCGAGTTCTTGCCACGAGGCAGAATCTTTTCGACGGCGGTGCCGATGTTGTCGTGGGGTGGATACGTCTTGACGTCGAAGTCATAGCCCTTGAAGACCAGCAGGTGCCGGTAGCTGACCCCAGTATGAAACCGGATGTGCTCGCTGCCGACCAGACCGTTGAGTTCGTGTATTAACTTGCTCGCTTCTTCGCTGGAGATATGTCCCGCACTGTGATCGGCCATATTTCCGTCGGCTATAGTAACGAGATTGCAGCGAAATACCCAATCCTCAAGCCCCAGTTTGATATTCTGCGCGACGGCTTCAATAGGGGCTCGCCCCGAATAGAAACGTCGCGGATCGTATCCCAACAGACTCATCTGTGCGACGTCGCTGCCGGCTTCCATGCCCGGAGGGACTGTTCGCACCAGGCCCTGCCTGCCCTGCGAGCTTATACGATCCATATTCGGCGTATGGGCGGCCTGCAAAGCCGTTTGACCGTCGAAAAGGTCGATCGGCTCGTCCGCTGCGCCGTCTGGCACTATAATCGCGTATTTTGCCATCACATCAGGTCCATACAAAACTAAGCGGGGGTGCTGTTTCCCGGAAAGAGATGTGTCACAATCAATCCCTGTCTTCAGGAATATCCACGATGCGGATGCATACAGGCTCCCCATTGATGATATCCAGTTTCGCCAAATCGCGAAGCGCCGCCCGGATGTTCTTTTCCTGCGTAGTGTGGGTTACAATGACGACGGGGACCGTGTTTTCCGGGCCCGAGCCTTCGTGCTGGAGTGCACCGGAGATGCTGATGCCATGGTCCCCCAGAATGCGTCCATAGCTGGCCACTACCCCTGGGGTATCCTGAGCCATGACGCGGATGTAGAAGCGACTGCGGCAATCGTCAATGCTCTCGATCAGGGGCTCGACTTCGGCACGGGACCGCAGATGCAGATGCTGAAACGTCGTGGTCGAGTTGCCCAGCGCGACATCGATGATATCCGCTACGACGGCGCTGGCGGTTGGCATCATACCTGCTCCACGTCCGTAGAACATAACCTGGCCGACGGAACCGCCGAAGATGCTGATGGCGTTGAATGGCCCATCCACACGTGCCAGGGCGCTATCCTCAGCGATAAAGGAAGGATGGACACGCAACGAAATATGCCCATCTTCATTCTTGTCGCCGATTGCAAGCAGCTTCAGGCAATACCCCATCTCTCCGCCGTATCGAATGTCATCCTGCTGGATGCCCTCAATGCCTTCTATGAAGATATCCTTGAGCGAAATGTCATAGCCGAGTGCGATTGAGGCGAGAATGGCCAGTTTGTGTGCGCTGTCGTGACCGTTTATGTCGAGCGTCGGATCCGCCTCAGCGTATCCCTTCGCCTGTGCCTCGGCCAGAACGTCTGCAAACGCCGAGCCTTCGGCTGTCATCTTCGATAATACGTAATTGCACGTGCCGTTGACGATGCCGTAGATCTCTCGGATATCGTTTGCGGCCAGGCCCGTTCGGATAGATGAAACGATCGGAATGCCGCCTGCGCAACTGGCTTCAAAAGCAATGCATCGTTTATTCTCACGTGCAACGCTGAAAAGTTCGTTGCCATGCTCTGCGAGCAGGGCCTTATTGGCGGTGACGACGTGTTTGCCGGCTCGCAATACCCGCAACTGAATCTCCCGGGCGACCGTCGTTCCACCTACAGCCTCAACAACGATCTCCAGCGATTCGTCAGAGAGTAGTGCGTCGAGATTGTCGCTCAGAACGCCGTCCGGCAAAGCGATTTCTCGTTCGGATTGCGTATCGACATCGACGACGCGAGCCAGCTCCAGTCGCACGCCCATTTTGGCCGCTATCAAATCGCCGTCTTGCAGCAGTATTCTGGCCACGCCCGTGCCCACCGTGCCAAATCCAACGAGTCCGATCTTTACGTTCCTGACAGCCATTATAGTGATTCTCTCATTCGCGGTTGTCTTCTTAGGTCAGTCTTGCGTGGCCGTACGGCCCAACTCCCGGCACTGACATCGGCCCACCATGACGATAGATTCCGTCTTGTACCAATTGTCGGGTGATAAGTCAATAGCGAATTGACCTCAGATCGCCAAAAACCAGCCTGCCGAGGGCGTTTTAGCTTGAGGATTCTGAAGCGGTCTCTATACTTGTGGATTGTTGCTGTGTCATGGCGCCGTCATGAACAAATTGTCGATAGTATATGGGTTCTGGAGTTTCTAAAGGTACGGAAGAAGTGGTGGCTTCTGCAGATTACTCTGTATCTGCGCTTGCTCGGGGCCCGTGTCATATTTGCAGATGGTTCGGCGGCGTCGCCGTTCATGGATACGCTGTGGTGACGTGTTTTTCTTCGTGTCTGCGGGGGAAGGCAACTTCCGGCCGCAAGGGAATCGGAAAAAAGAGGGCAACTCAGTATGTTTGGATGGAGCAAGAAGAAGGTTCTTATCACCGGGGCCGGTGGATTTATTGGATCTCATCTGACGGAGCGGCTCGTTGAACTCGGGGCCGAGGTCAGGGCCTTTGTGCGCTACACGTCGAGAGCGGATGAGGGTTTCATCAAGTATTTGTCCGACGGCTCCAGGGATGATGTAGACATAGTCTACGGCGACATCAGAGAGTTGGAAACGGTTGCCAAGGCGATGGAAGGTGCGGACATTGTTTTCAATCTGGCTGCACTGGTTGGAATCCCCTATTCCTATATACATCCCCAGGAGGTAATTGAGGTTAATACGATTGGGACGTTGAATGTCCTGATGGCGGCGAGAGACGCCGGTATAGAGAAGCTGGTCCAGACCTCCACGAGTGAAGTCTACGGAACCGCCAGGTACGTTCCGATCAACGAAGCTCATCCGAAGCAGCCGCAATCCCCCTATTCAGCGAGTAAGATTGCAGCTGATGCCATCGCCTTGAGCTTTTACAATTCGTTTGAGTTGCCGGTTGCTGTGGCAAGGCCCTTCAATACTTATGGGCCGCGTCAATCCGACAGAGCCGTGATACCGTCTATCATTTCGCAAGCCTTGGTGAAAGACAAGCTCTCGCTGGGCAGCATGACTCCGACGAGAGATTTCACGTTCGTGAGGGATACGGCCGAAGGCTTTGTCAAGGTGGCGGAGGCGCAAGAGTCTGTTGGCATGGAGATCAATATTGGAACGGGGCTGGAGATTTCGATCGCAGACCTTATAAGAAAGATAGTGTCACTGGTCGGACGAAAAGTGGATGTAATATGTGACGAAGAGAGGGTCCGTCCTGCGAACAGCGAGGTGGAAAGACTGTGTGCGGACAATACGGTCGCAAAAGACGTCCTGGGATGGTCTCCGCGGGTTTCGTTGACCGATGGTCTTAAGGAAACGATCGAGTTCGTCAGAGAGAATCCGGGTTTCTACAACCCTGACAAGTATAGAGTGTGAGGCGCAGAGATGAAGGCAGTTATTTTAGCCGGTGGCCGGGGCACGAGGCTGCGGCCCTTGACGTTTTCGGTCCCCAAGCCCCTGTTGCCGATAGGCGAGAAGCCGATCCTTGAGATCATCCTGCAGAGCTTCAGGAAGTTCGGCATAACAGAGGTGATCATATCAGTTGGCTACCAGGGAGAGCTTATAAAGGCTTTCTGCGCCGACGGCGCAAAGTTCGGCCTTTCCGTCGAGTATGTTGACGAAGAGAAACCTCTGGGGACGGCAGGGCCCCTGTCCTTAATGCGGGACTGTTTCAGCGAGAAAGAACAATTCGTCTTGATGAACGGTGACATCTTCACGCAGTTGGACTTTTCGAAGATGATCAGATTTCACAGGCAGCAAGACCACCGTATGACTATCGGGTACAGGGCATATGAGCACAAATTGCCGTTTGGGGTCTTGGAGCTCGAGGGCAACAGGCTCCGTGGCATCGTCGAGAAGCCGGGAGTATCATATAATGTGAGCGCGGGAATCTACGTACTGGATGCGTCCGCTATCGATTTCGTGCCGGATGATACGTTCTTCACGATGCCCGAGCTGGCGACTCAGCTTCTGGAGAAGGAGCGCTGCGTCGGCGCATATCTCATCGAGGAATATTGGCTTGGCATAGAGAATATCGGTCACTTCAACGAAGCCCTTAGCGAACTGAGCAGAGTTGAGTCTCTCTTGCAGGATTGAGGTGCTTGCGATTCGTGGATGCGTCAGGCCTGACGACAGAGAGCCAATTGAATCACACTCTTGTCGAGGATGTGTAGTTCTGATGAAAACACCCACCGGGAAGAAGCATGGATAAAGGACTTGCCATAAGAAAGGCATTGGTAAACTTATTGTGTTGTTTTGTGCCGCAAAGGAAACGCCGCAAGCGTTTGAGGTATGTTCTTGTAGACATCAAGAGGCGGCGAAAAGAACTGGTGGATCTCGGCTTCAGCATCGATGACGGTGTTGTAACCACGCCGGAAGGTGTGAGAATAGATGTTTCCGATACGTCGGATCATCCTCTGTATATGATCAAGGAGGTTTTCGTCAAGAGCGAGTACAACTTGAACATTGGAAGAGACTCGGTGCTGATCGACATTGGGATGAATCGGGGGGCTGTGTCGCTGCGTTTTGCCGCAGACGACAGCATAGAGAAGGTATATTCCTACGAACCGTTCAAGCCCACGTTTGAGGCGGCCCGAAAGAACCTCAATCTCAACCCCGGCCTGAGTAAGAAAATCACCGCATTCAACTTCGGTCTTGGTAAAGATGAGGCGACCCTCGAACTTCCTTACGTGGCCACTGCGAGTGGTGCGATGAGCACTACTCATAGTGTTTGCGGCGCCGGCAACGCGCCGAAAGAAAAGGTCGTTGTCAAAGATGCGGCGACGGAAGTCGGTCGAATTCTGGAGGAAAACCAGGGGAGGTGCGTGATCGTCAAATGTGATTGTGAGGGGGCGGAGTTCGAGATATTCGAAAGGCTCAATGAAGAGGGGGTGATCGGCCGGATAGATGTCGTCATGATGGAATTTCATTATGACAGCCCGGACAGACTTGTGGAAGTCCTTATCGAAAACAATTTTGCCGTGCAGGTGAAATCGGGATCCAGCAAATCACGGACCGGTTACATATATGCAGTGAGAATGGCGGAGAGGGTCTGACCATGAAGATGACCAAGGTGCTTGTGACCATCTTGTGCTGTTTCGTCCCGAGCAGGAAGAAACGGAAGGAGATCAGAAACAGGCTCGTGAAATCGAAAGAACGTCGCGAGAGACTTGTCGATTACGGCGTAACGATCGAAGGCGACGTTGCCATCACGGAAGGGATGCTGAAACTTGACATATCAGACTATGCAAAAGCCTGTAACCATATCAAGGAAATAGTGGTGGACGAGGCTTATAACCTGAGTTGCCAAGAGGATTGCGTAGTAATTGACATAGGAATGAACCGTGCAATCGCATCGCTCTTTTTCGCCGGCAAAGAAAACGTGAAGCAGGTGTATGCTTTCGAGCCGTTCCAGCCGACGCTGCTGTTGGCGCAGAAGAACCTGGACCTTAACCCGGAGATCAGCAAGAAGATTCAGGTCTTTGCGTGCGGACTCGGCAGGGCAGATGCGACTCTGGAGATACCCTATTCGATCAGTGTTTCCGACTGCATGAGCACAACTCATGCGGTATCTGTCAAACAGAACGTGCGAAACGAAACGGTTGTAGTGAAGGATGCCGCCCGGGTGCTTGGCGCCATATTCGAAGAGAACAAGAGTCGTCGCGTTATTGTTAAGTGCGATTGCGAGGGTGCAGAGTATGAGATTATGGAGCGCCTAAACGACAAGGGCCTGATTGCGGGAATGGATGCAGTTCTTATGGAGTATCACTTCCAGAAGCCGGACAGATTGGTGAGGGTCCTTACGGAAGCCGGTTTTGCCGTACACGTGATACACGGCTCTAAGCGAGAGCCCATTACGGGCTACCTGTATGCGGCCAGGATGCAGGCAATGAGTGAGGTCGAGGCTACGTGAACATGCTCGAGAAGATAAAGAAGGAATTTGATCGCTCCAGGAGGAAACTGTTTCGTTCCGGCCGGAAGCACAAGCAGTCGGAACGGACGCGGTGCGAACTGGACAATCTTCCTTACGAGCTTTATGACAAAATCACGAACGGGGGGGACACGGTTCGTCTGCCGCAGATAGAAGGCATAGATGAGACTTTGGAAAGGATCGTAGACGGCGGATGTTCCATGTCTCGTTTTGGAGACGGTGAATTCGGGATCATGTTCGGCAGTCGCATCCGGTATCATGATCGCAACCCCGGACTCGCGCAGCGGTTGAAGGAAGTGATACGTTCAGACGACCCCAATTTGCTGATTGGTCTGCCGCCTTGTTTCGGCTCTTTGGATTGTTTTGTGCCATCAACTATCGATTTCTGGCGGAAATGGATGTCAAAGAAGAGGGCGACGGTGTATTCATGTCTAAGTTGGGACCGTATCTACTACAACGCCTTCTTCAATCGGTTCTATTTGAACTACAACAAGACAGACGAGCACATCGAGAGGTGTAGTGCATATTTTGACAAACTGAATCAGATATGGAAGGATAGGGACGTTGTGCTGTTTGAGGGACAACAAGCGCGTCTTGGAGTGGGCAACGATGTCTTAAGCGGCGCCAGATCAATATCACGTATCGTCTTCTGTCCCATCAGGAATGCATTCGACAGGTACGACGAGATAGTCTCGGCATTCGATGGGATTGCCTCGGATGTGCTGGTGCTGATATCTCTGGGCCCGACGGCAACCGTCCTGGCTCACGATTTGTGCAATAAAGGCTACCAGGCCCTCGATGTTGGGGACATTAACGCGGAATATGAATACTTCCTGAGAAGAGAGAAGCCCTTTGAGACGGGCAATGCCGGCAAAGACAGTGCAATTGAGCACGCTTCTGACCCAAATGACCCGGAGTATAGGAAACAGATACTTAAGACCATAGTATAGCAGAGACGGCAATGCACAAAGCCAAACGCATATTCATAGTTGCCGACATCAGCAACAAGCCGATCAAGATGTTCATCGATCAGATGCCTAAACTTGCCAAAGGCCTGATTCGGCTGGGGCATGACGTGCGCATGTTCAGCTACTGCAATGTCCTGAGGCAGTGCAGCCCTATCGATAGCAAAACTTTTGCTTCGCGCTTCTACAAGGGACGCGTGGACGACATGCTGGCAAGCCAGGTCAAGGAATACTGTCCGGACATTGTGTACGTGAGTTTTGCGCGGGTACTCGACGCGCAGACTGTGCAGCGTATGCGGCAGGCCGCCCCAAGTGCGGTGTTTATCGGCGGCGACGGCGATCCGTGGCCGCAACTGCAGAAAAACCGAGTGGAGACTGCAAAAAAACTCGACATCGTCACCGCCACGAACGACGGCCAGTTTCTCCAGGTATACAGGGATGCAGGCGTTCCGCAGTGTGTGTATATGCCCAACATGTGCGATCCGGATATCGATCATCGATATGTCGTGCCGCCGAATCGGAATGCCGCGATCCTTTGGACGGGCAAAGCCGGGCATAGCGCTGCGTCGGACAGAGTCTTGAGGGGGGACCTTGTTGAGCGGTTGGCACAGAGGAAAGATGCGGCCCTTTACGGCTGCTTCGATCGACCGAAAATCGCCGGCAGGGACTACCTGTACGCAATCAGTGCATCGCGAATTGGCATTACGGCCAACGCCTGTAAACCTGTTCGTCTCTATCACTCGGACCGGCTTACGCATTATCTTGCATGCGGAACGATGGTTCTGGCGGAGGCCATTCCTGACGGCGAGATGCTCTATCACGATAACGAGCATCTTCGCTATTTTGAGAGTGTTGACGAGTGTTTGGAATTGGCTGACTGGTGTTTGCAGCATGAGAGCGAGCGACGCGCAATCGCTGATGCCGGTATGAAGCATGTGCATGATGCCTTCAACTGCACAAGAATAGCCGGCTACATAATGGAACTTGTGGAAACCGGGCGGTACGATGCACCGTGGATATAGTTCCATGCGCAGATCGTTCGATTCGGTAGCTGCCCGAGACTGAAACGATATGGGTGACGTAAACCAGCTTACTTTTATACGCAGGCATGCGGATATCTTCCTGGGGCCGTACCTGGAAGTTGGCTCGAAGGACTACGGAAGTACGCAGGATATTCGTGCGCTTTTTGCAGACGCCGGTGAATACTGTACGGTCGATATGCACGCAGGCCCAAGAGTCGACAAGGTGCTCGATCTTACTGCGGATTTCGACGACATCGATGCTGCATTGGGGCATAAGCGGTTTGGAACGATCTTTTGCCTCAGTGTACTTGAGCATTGTGGTGAACCGTTTGAAATGGCCCGCAATCTGTCGCGATTGCTCGCGCCGGGCGGTTACATATGCATCTCGGCTCCGTTTGCATGGCGCATACATCCCTATCCGGATGATTTCTGGAGATTTACACCTGCCGGCATAAGACGGCTTTTTTCTGAGATCGATTTTGAGCCTGAACGTTGTTGTGCCGCTACATGCAGACGGGATGAGTTTCAGCCGCTTGATGGTGAATTCGGAAGGGTGCGTTTCAGTTTCAGCAAACACTGGCGAAGGGGGCGTCGCATACAAGCGCTGTCCGCCAGATGCTTGCGTATCATGGCGCGAATCGGGCTGTTCCGCTGGTTCGCGGGCTACAGGTATCTCTTCGCGCCCACCAATATCTTAATGGTAGGAAGACGGCCGGACGGCCCCGTTTGATAAGCGAGCCATGAGTCGAGGTGGTCAGGTAGAAGACCGGACGCAACTATGAAACTGCTGGTGTTGACCAATAACCCGCGCCGAGCGAGCTTTAGACAAAGAATTGCGGTGCATATCGAGGCTCTTTCCAGGCACGGCATCGACTGTGAACTTGCGGTGTTTCCAGTGAGCGCCTCCGCTCGCAAACGTTTGTTCCGACATGCCGCCGGATACGACGGAGTGTTTTTACACAAGCGACGTCTGAATATTCTTGATGCCCGGCTCCTGCGACGGAATGCCAAAACAATCATATACGATTTCGATGATGCAGTAATGTACAGTCCAAGGCGTCCCGAAAAAGCAAGTTGGTCGCATGCAAGACCTTTCTACCGCACGGCCAAACTCGCAGATTTGGTTATAGCAGGCAACAGCTATCTCGCGGGGCATGCTCGACGCTCCAATTCGAACGTAGAGATCCTGCCTACGGGTCTGGATACGCAGGCTTACTCTGTCATGCGACCTGACGCATCGAGCGACACACTCCGACTTGTGTGGATCGGCAGTCGCAGCACGCTGAAGTATCTGGCTGAAATTGCGCCTGCGCTCGAGCAAATCGGTACTGTCTGTCCCAACGTAGTGTTGCGCATCATCTGCGATGATTTCCTTGACCTTGAGAACATAGTGGTTGAGAGGGAAACCTGGTCCTTGGAAACGCAGTGTCAGGCGCTGGCTGCTTGCCATATTGGTTTGGCGCCGTTGCCGGATAACCGCTTTACGAGAGGCAAGTGTGGATTCAAGATACTCCAATATGCCGCGGCTGGTATTCCAACTGTGGCGTCGCCGGTTGGTGTGAATTCTGAATACGTGCAGGAGGGAGTCACAGGGATGCTTGTTGACAAACCACAGCAATGGGTCGAGAAGATCAGGACGCTTGCTGAAAACGAGCAGATGAGGCGGCGGATGGGAGCCAATGCCACAGACTTCAGCAGGGATTTTGATGTGGCTGCGATCGGACAGTGCCTGGCCGACTTGATCAACAAATACGCCGGACAGTTCAAATCTTGAATAGTATCTGCCAGGAGTATTTGCGCAGCCAGTGGGCCGTTCTGCCAATCTTTCTTGCCGCTTCCAGCCGCTTGTCCCGGTCGAACAGCAACAGCGCAAAGAGATAAGTCGCCATAGCGATCAGCAAATTCGCCGCATCCTGGAGGATTACCCCGGGTTTGAACACCGTCGTGTAGACGAGCATACGTTTGCGCCCGCGATGTTTTCTCAAAAACGTCAAAAGACTTCTCAACGACATGATGCGTTTCTTTGCGGGAATCTGCCGAATCGACTGTCCCCCCAGGTGCGTAATCTCTGCAATAGGCGTGAAGACGACCCGCCATCCCGCCTGTTTCAAGCGGTAGCACAGGTCCACTTCCTCATAATACATGAAGAACGCTTCATCCAGTCCATCCATTTGTTCCATTGCCGTGCGCCGGACTATCAGCGCCGCCCCCATGACCTGATCCACGTCCATCTGGTGAGCATGGTCGAAGTCCTTCATCCTCCACTTCTTGTAATGCCCGCGAAAAAGCCCGAAGAACCGTGCGATCGTATAGAAATAAAAGGTATTGCGCAATGTTGGAAAGCGCCGAGCCGATGCTTGTATCGTTCCGTCCTCGTTGAGTAACCGCGGCCCGCATGCTCCGATGTCTTCATTGTTCTGCATGAAGTCAATCAGTCGGTCAAGCGAATGGCGATGCACGATCGTATCAGGGTTCAGCAGAAGGATATACTCTCCGCTAGAGCGGCAGATACCTTCATTGTTGGCCTTCGCAAATCCATCGTTGTGCTCATTGGCAATTAACGCGACATTTGGGAAGCGACGCCGCACCGTTTCTACCGTTTCGTCGGAACTTGCATTATCAACGAGAATCACTTCATGCGCGCATCCCGGAGCATTGCACTCAATCGAGCGCAGGCAGTCACACACCTGTTCACACACATTCCAACTGACTATGATTATGGAGAGTTTCATATCGACGATAGCGGTGCGGCTACCAGAGCATAGTGCTTGTAGCGGCAGTCAGCGAGGCGATTGAATGCCAGCGTGTTGACAACCTTGAATGTTCGACTGGATGTTGGGTGCATCCCTTCCAGAGTAATAACTTCGAAGGTGAGCTTCCTGCACATCTTGACGATGCTCTTTCTAGTAAAAAAACGCAAATGCGTTCGATCCAGTACCCCATGGCCGCGGTAGTCCCAATTCCCGTGTACCACGAGATCGACGAAAACGCGATAATACCGGATGTTCGGGATTGACGCGACCATCACTCCATTTTCAGCCAGCTTCGTCTTGACACTGGCAAGGACCGAATAGGGATCGATCAAATGTTCGAGCACGTCGAAAAACAATATGCAGTCGAAGTACCCGTCCGGAATCTCGTTGAGGGCCGCAGCGGCGTCGCAGGTAATAACCTTGTCGAGTTTGGTGCCGGCTTCGGCTGCCGCCTCTGTATGTATCTCCACGCCCCAGCTTTCCGTACATCGCGTCTGCTTCAGGAGTTGCGAGAATCTCCCAGTACCACAGCCGAATTCGAGCGTTCTTCTGGCGGACGCAGGAACATAACGCAGCATCTCGCTGCGGTCGCTGTCATAATAGCCCGACGGTTGGGCCGACAATTGAAGCTGCTCGGATTTCATCTTTTGTGTCCAGATCAACGAAATCGTTTCATGACATGCTCGCCTCTACAGCGTCAACGATTGTATATGCTCCCCGTCCACCGCGGGCGAAATGCGCAATGTCTCTGGCCTTCTTGCGATCGTAAGTCCAGTTCCATCGATGGGTTTTCATGCCATCGAGGTCGGTGAGAACCGGACCGCTTGAAGTCAGCAGAATATTCGTATGTTTCAAGTCACCATGGCTTATTTTGTACTTATGCAGATTCTCCAGAACCTCCAGCACATGCTGGACCGCCCGGTTTCGCTGTTGCTCCGTAATCGCGTCGTCACTGAGAAAAGCATAAAGCTTTCGCCCCTCAACGTATTCTGTTATCAGATAGGATTCCCAAAGAACAGGTCCACGGTATTTTTCGATATAGGCGAGAGGACGGGGCGTACCGATTCCAAGAATCTCAAGCCGCTTGCCATGCAACCACGCTTTTTTTGCTCGGGACTTGAGAAAACTGTGGCGCAGCGAGTATAACCAGCCTTTGTGATTGTATCGTTTTATGACAATATCCTGATCGTTCCACCGACTGCGGGAAACATGGCATGTGTTGCCTTCCTTAAAGCGCTCTCCCGTTCTCATCAATTCGTCAACCTGATCGATGAATTCCACCGGCTCAGTTCCGCGACAGAACGCTCTGAAGAACACGCCCCTGTATCCCGGACCGTCAACTCGCAGATGTCGCTTGCTTGTCCGCAGACACTTACGCAGTCCCTTTTTGAGAGTGCGCTTCTGATGTATGATAAGGTACTTTTCGAAGAGTCTCCGGTCCTCGGGCATTAGTTTCCATTGACGTGTGTCAAAATATGCGTTGCATACTCGACCGATCGCATCTGTGTTGTTGTGGTCTATGTAGCGTACGAACAACGCCAGACACGAAATGCTCTGCTTGCGGGAAAGTTCTCCATTCACAAATCTCATTCGCCATGGATCGATAGCGTAGATTGTGTGCTCATCGAGAATGTAGTTCCCCATGTGCAGATCAAGCTGAACCGCGCCCCGCAGATGTTGTATTGCCAGTTCATGGGCGAACTGAACGAGTAAGGCCTCTCGTTTCGTTGGCTCGACCGTTCTGTTAAGCGTCTCAAGCAGCGTCGACGAATTCGGAATCTTCTCAATGACGATGGCTGGTTGTCCGTTGGCCGTTCTGCCCCAAAACAACGGCTTGGGGGCGGCAATCCTCCGGTCGTGCAGTGCCTTGAGCCCCTTCCATTCAACTCGCACATGCCGTCTCGCACCAGGTCTGCGGTCGAACACCTTTACAATAACGGCACGCCCGCTCCATTGCGCATCGTAGACCGCGCGTCTGCCCTTGACTTTTCGCAAGCAGTCATGGCATTGTACGTGCTCGCTCTTTGTGGCAGGAGCACAGCACTTCAGTGTTAGTTCAAAAGGAAAACTGTCCATGCAATAATAGTTACCCTAAGAAGACATTGCCACTATCGCTTGCCGCGTGCGTTCGCTCCGCCGCCGCGAACTCACGGAGCTTGAGAACAGCGGTTCGTCGTCTTTGCTTTCTACCGCCCCAGTACGGCGATGCCCAGTTCGTCCGCGAGCCGCAAGGTCTCGGATTTGTCTATAACGATTGTCTTGCCCGCCTCCACGACCAAACAGCGAGCACCGGCGTCGGCCAAATCCTGAATCGTGTCCGGACCCACACACGGCACATCAAATCGCATGTCCTGTCCCGGCTTGGAGGCTTTGAGCAGCGTCCAGCTGCGCGTACGGCAGTATTGACCGGCCCGTTTGATCATCTCGGCCGTGCCTTCAATTGCTTCAACCGCGACAACTTCTCTTTCTTTGACCGCCAGAGCCTGCCCAATGTCCATTTCCGCCAGTTTCTTCACGAGCGGCCAACCGAATTCGATGTCGCTCTGACAACCAGTCGAGACATTCCTGCCGGTCATCAGGCCTTCCGCGGCGAGATGCTCGGCGCAATAGACTGTCGTATCCTCCAAAACGATTCCTCCTGTTGCCAGTTCTTCGGCGACAGCGGACAACAACGACTCGGTCAAGCGGGTCTTGTTGCGCAGACGCCAGTAATATATCCGAAAAGCCCGCCAGTCCGGCAAATATCGCAAAACTCGCCACGGCGTAAAAAGCCGACCTTTGGCCACCCTCCCAACCATAATCGCGTCCATCACGCCGTGCCGCTTGAGTTTGCGTATCCACGCGCCCGGACGGGCAATTGCCACGCGGTAATACACATCTACCGCCTGAGCCAGACCATCTTCGGCATGATCGACAAGGCTGACACAAACCACCTTCTTTCCGGCCGCTCGCGCGCCGGCTGTAACAAGAAATGGCAAGCGTCCTGATCCTGCGATCAATCCGAGCACATCCGATTCACTCATAGTGCCATAGCGCTTTCGAGCGGGGCTCCTGTATGCGCCTCCAGAATCCCAAATCGCCTCCTTACTGATCGGCGGGGTTGTTCAACTCCGTGCCGACTGTCGAAGCCAGTTCATCCATGCGCCTCTGCAGTGTCCTGAGGCTTTGTCTCATTTCGGGTAGATATTGAATCATGCCGTATGCCCGTCTTGCCTGACCGGCCTCGATCGCCGGCGCACCAAGAATGGTCTTTCCATCCGGCACATTGTTAATCACGCCGGCTTGAGCACCTATTGTCACATTGTTGCCGATGGCGATGTGGCCAACGATACCAACCTGTCCCCCGACAACGCAGTGGTGTCCGATGATCGTCGATCCGGCGATACCAACCTGGGCCACCAGCAGACAATGAGCACCCACGCGAGTGCCGTGCCCAACCGCGATCAAATCGCCGAGCTTGCTCCCGCGGCCGATCACAGTGTCCCCGAGCGTGCCCCGCTCAATACCGCAACAGGCACCGATCTCGACATCATCTTCCACAACAACCGAGCCAATCTGAGGTATCTTGTGATGCTCACCCTGATGCGTCGCATAACCGAAACCATCTTCACCGATGGTCGTATTGGCATTGACGATCACCCTGTTGCCGATTTTGCATCCGTCGTAGATGGTAACGTTGGCATACAGGATACAGTCATTGCCTATCTGAACACCTTCGCCGACATACACGCCGGGGTAAATGATGCAACCGGTGCCGATCGATGCATGCTCGGCTACTGTAGCAAAATCACCAATATGGCAGTCGGCACCAACCGTTGCAGTCTCAGCGATGTGAGCGCTGGCGCTTACGCCGGTCTTGCGATGTTTGCGATGGCCGTGGAGAAGCACCATGATCTGCATGAACGCGTAGTACGGGTCCTCGGCAATTAACAAGGGGGTAGAAGTCGTATTCGCCTCTTTGCCCACAATCACGGCGCTCGCCTTCGTAGTGGCAAGCTGTTTCTCGTACTTGCGGTTGCTCAGAAAACTGATATCTCCTTCACGCGCGCGGCCGAGCGTTGAGGCCGAACGGATGACCACGTTCGCGTCGCCTCGCACGTGCCCCCCCACGTATTCAGCTAATTCTCCGAGCGTCTTTGTCTCCATACCCAAAAAACCTCTGTAATCTTACCAGCGTACCTTGATTCACCCTCGTCAGATATCTCCGAACACGGTTCGGCTGTGCATTATAGCAGAGCCTTCAATTTGGGGTCAACTGTTGATTTGATGCATTCTATGCAGCCGGAACAGTGGATTTACACCGGTAAAGGCTCAGCCCTCTGCTCGCAACGCGTTTAACAGCTTCTGCCGGAGTCGCGGCGTTTCTTTGGCAGCGAATGTCCGAGCGCCGCCTTTGAGGGTCGTCACATTCGGGCCCACCGGACGGTATACAACAGGATCGGTAGGGCCGAACATCGCCACGGTCTTCGTGCCCAGAGTCGCGGCCATGTGTGTGATCCCGCTGTCATTGCCGACAAAGACGCGTGCACAACTGAGCACTCCCGTTACCTCGCGTAGCGAGAGGTTGCTCAGGCAAATACCTGTCTTTTGAAGCCGTTTGAGCGTACTTCGGTTGAACCTCTCCAATTCGGCCGGCCCCAGAAGCAATAGTACCACAAAGCCCGCGCTGTGCAGTTCCTGTGCAACCGAAAGAACATTGTCCAAATGCCATATCTTTTTTGCGCCGCCGCTGCCGGGATGAATGATGATCGCCTTGTCTGTGTTGTCCACGCCGGCCTCTGCCAGTATCTCCTGTCCGGTCCTTCGATCAGCGTCATCGACCGTCATGAGACACTGATGGAGGTCAGCGGCCGAGGCGTCCATTGTGAGGCCGCTTTCCCGTACGAATCGTTCGATGTGTAGTCGAATGATATGATCTGCGAAGCCTTTGGGCGCTTTGGCCGGCATCGTGATGATCTCTGAACCGTAGCTGCAGTTGGCCGTGAAGATCAGGTTCTGCTCGAAATCGCTGTCGGGTTCACCGAGAAATGTAACGATCCACGAATAACCCGCAAAAGCCGTGATCAAGGGGTCACGTGCTCCCAATTCGAATTGCTCAGGCTTTACGAAAAGCCGATGCAGATCGAGCGAGTCAACGGAGAACACGCGGTCGACGACCGTCCGGCCCGGAAAGACGCCGATATATTCGGTGTGGCCAAACATATCGATGCTGCCCAGGCCGAGGTTTTCCTTCATGAAGCCCGCAAGCGGCAGAGTCAGAATGCAGTCGCCAATCGCGCCGGGCTGAATAATAAGCCCTCTCTGCTTCTTCTTTGCTGCAGCCGCTCCTTCCTGCCGTAGCAGTTCCAGAATGTCATCCTTGGCTTTAACCATGAGTACTCAGCGTTTCGCAATAACTTGCTTGTCCAATGTTTATACTCAATCGCCGACGCTGTCAATCCACGCGCTACCGGCTACGCGTTGTCGGCCGGACTCCTCGATATAGAATACCGCGAGCTGGCCCGGCGTGATCGCCAGTCTGGGTTGATCGAATCGTACCTTCACACGATCCCCCTCTGATGTAACCACTCCACCGGCTCCTCTGTCATTATAGCGGATGCGAATGCGTGCCCGAAATGCTTCCGACGGTGGGGACATGAGCCAATTCACGCCGCTGGCCGTCAGGGTTCGGTGCATCACCTCCGCCTTGGGGCCCAGAGTAATTGTATTCCTGTCCGCATCAATATGTGACACGTAGTACGGCGTGCCCATCGCTATGCCCAATCCGCGCCGCTGCCCGATAGTGAATCGATGTATGCCTCCGTGCCGGCCGAGCACTTTGTCGCTGCTGTCAATGATATCGCCGGAGCGAGCGAGTGAAGGATAATGCTCTTCCAGCACACGCACATAATCGTCATCCGGTATAAAGCATATCTCCTGTGAATCCGCCTTGTCCGCGGTGTGCAAACCGAATTCGCTCGCGATTCGCCGCGTATCGGTCTTGCCATATGTCCCCATAGGCAATCTGACCGACGGTAACACGCTCCGCTCTATCTGGGCCAGAACGTAAGACTGATCCTTGTCGGCCTGCACCGCCTCATACAAACCCGCCTCACCTTCATTGGCATGAATCTGCGCATAATGGCCCGTTGCCAGCATATCCGCCCCATTGTTCCGGGCAAAATCCATCAGCCTGCCGAACTTGATCAGTCGGTTGCAGAATACGCACGGGTTCGGGGTCCGCCCAGCCCCGTACTCGCTGCCGAAATAACAGAGCACTTGCCTGAACTGCTCTCGAAGGTCCAGCACATGCAGCTCAATGCCCAGTTTGTCGGCAACGGTCCGGGCATCTGTCAGTGCATGGCGAGCGTCATCGTTGGTAATCATAAACACGCCGGCGCAGTTATACCCGGCTTCGAGTAACAGCGCAGCAGCGACCGAACTATCCACGCCCCCGCTGATAGCGACGAGGATTTTTGTGCTTATGGAGTAGTTGTCTTTTGCTGCTCTGTCCATCGGGAACGTATGGTAGCCGCTGACTGTGCACGTTTCCACAAGAACGTTCGGCCCGCAACAGTTTGAAGGTTCGCCGTGGTATTCCACTTACGGGCTTTCGGAAACGATCAATCCTGGGGATAGATAATGACCCGGTCGTGAATGAGTGTAATCAGGTCGTCTTTGCCATCGCCGGTAACGTCGCTGATTTGCATTTCCCGAGGCTCGACAGCGGCCTTGGTCCGCTTCTGGTCGTCGCGATAGCTCTTCGCCTCGAATATCTTGAATCGCATCGCAGGCACCGGTTGGTCGCTCGCATCGAGCGTGAGTATTTCGATATGGTTCTTCTTGTAGTCCACCATCACGATATCAGTTTGTCCGTCGCCGTTGATGTCGCCGGCTGCGAGGTTCCCGTAGCCGCCGTCCTCGATGTCCGTCTCGTAGCTCCAGAGGCGTTCAAAGTGCTCGATTTGCCCTTCCCTGTCGGGCGGCAAAACCAGTGCGAACTTGTTACCGTCGAAGAGTATGATGCTCCGGCTTCGGTCCGGCCCAATTGGCGCCGACAGGATCTTCAGATTGCTCGAAGTATTCCATGTGCCGACATCCGTTTCTTCGACGAAGCCATATGCCGTCCCGTCATCTGCCTTGAGAATCTGGAGCGTGCCGCGCTGCCCGTCCAACAGCAAAATGGCCGGCCGTTCATCCGCGGTCTGGCCGCTTATAGACACGGCGGCCACCGCTGAGACCTGATTCTCAGTGCTTCTCGCATTGTACTGGTCGATCACACTCCAGCGTCGGCCGTCTGCGAATACCAGACTTCTGGCGAAATTCTTCTGCGCAACCAGCAACTCGCGGCCGGGCTCAGAGTCCACGTCCGCTACAGCAATGGATTGCTCTGTGGCTTCCTTGATGAGGCTGTTTTGTGCCTCGACAGAGTCAACGACGGCAAAATCGCCTTTCTCCACCTGTCGCAGCAGCATCGGCAACTCGTATCTGACAAAGATTAGCACGTCCAGCAGGCCGTCCTGGTCCGCATCGAATACCCGCATGCCGTCCGGATTAGCCTTCATCTCAGGCACGGCCATCGACCACGTTCGCTCGGTCTGCGCCCGGCCGAGGTCATACGTGATGCCGAACAGCCTGACGTCATTGGCGTCTTTAGCTACATGTACGCAATCTGCCGAGCCGCTGTTGTCCATGTCCGCCAGTTCCATGGCCAGCGGTTCCTCCGACAGCACCAGCGGCTTCGGAAAGGTCAGCCGCTTGTTCTCGAAACGGCTCAAGCCAATCGCCTTCTCCTTGACGCTGAGAACCGCGACGTCCGTCTTCCCGTCGCCGTCGATATCACCAGCGCTAAGGCTCGTAATCTCCGAGAATGCGGGGAAGCGGACGGGTTCGGCAAGCCCGACCTCCGATCTATGTCGATACAACACCAGCTCAGCCGATCCGGGCTCGCTTATGACGATATCGCCCAGGCCGTCGCCGTCAAAGTCGCCGGTGACCAGGTCGCGATTCGTACTGCCTTCACCGGACGGCAGGGGGTAGAGCAGCACCGGCCAGTCCTGATCGACTCCTGCGGCCGTACCGAGCGAATAACACAGCAGCCGCCCGCTCCTCGCGTCGATGGTCAATGCTTCTTCGCCTTTGTCATCGTCCATGTTATGGAGACGAAAAGCGAAAGGCCGTTCTATGAAGTACTGAATCTGCGGCCCCAGATACCCGCCTTCCAGGCCGAATCGCACGTGCACCGGCTTGTCCGGATCGTTGGCAATGAGAACCAGGTCCGTCAGCCCGTCTCCGTTGAGATCGGCGGGCTCTACTGCGAGGATTTGGCCAGAAACAGGGTATTTAACCGGTTCGGCTAATGTCCCGTCCGTCTCCTGCACGACCACATACACCGAGTCCTGCCCCGCAAGAGCCATATCTTCTTTGCCGTCTCCATTGAGGTCGGCGCAGGCCAGTGCTTTGGGAAAATGCAGTCCGTCTTCGACGGCGATCTTTCGCCTCGTATGCCACTGCAGGCGCAAGGCGCTGCCGCTATTGGACTCCGCGCTCTTCTGCAGTATGACGTACAAGCCCTCGGGTTCACCGTAGAAGGCGATGTCCGGCAGGCCGTCGGAGTTCAGGTCGCCGGTGGCCATACTGTGTATCTGCTGGGATACCGCAATGCTCTCGTTGGCAAAACGCTGTTGTGGCGGCAGGGCGTTTACATCCGCTTCATTCGGATCGGTTCCGGCGTCGCCGGCCACCGGCCCGGGAGAGGCTTTTTGCAGCAATAGCTCTATTTTCGCCCTCTTGTTGTTAACGACCAGAATGTCGTTCAGCCCATCGCCGTTCAAGTCTGTAGTTTGCAGGCCGCTGGTGCCCCAGTCCAGCTTGATAATCTCGATTTCCTCGAAGCCGTAGTATGCGGATAACTCGCTGATCTCCGCATTAGTCGCCACCGTGGCGACAAGAAAGACCGTCAATGCTGGCAGGAAAAAGTCAATCCCTCTGTTTGCTTTCAAAGCACAGACCTCCCTTTCGATTTCATATCTACACTCGGTCGACGTGCCTGCTAAATAGGTGCCGAATACAGTGCACGCATGCCGACAGTGACAATTCCTGAATTCGCCGTACGTTTGTAAGCCGGGCCTGTTATCCACATCACCCCACCGCAGTATATACGCAGACCCGCGGAGTATCAATCGTATTCACGACCTGCCCTTCGTCTGGCTGGATGTCTAGCGCCCCTGAAGTATGCGAAGAGCAATGTCGTCCTCGTACGCAGGCGACCGAAAACTACGGCTGCCCCATTCGTGTTTGATCTTCTTGCTCTCCACTACCGATCCCGTCTTCGTGTCGAGCCATTCGACGCCATATTCGCCCGCGGGAAGCCTTAAATGCAACTCAGTCTTCGCGGCACCGCTGACATGGATTGCGTATGCCCGGCCGGCATCAGCCAGGACCTGTACATGTGATGCTTTGGGCGAGATTCGCTCGATTGCCGACTGGCTCGGCTTCATCTTCCAGAAGTCGAATCCCCTGAGAAAGCCGCCCAGAATTTGCAATTGCTTGTGCATGGCCGAGCCAACGCTGCCTGGAGCCTTGTTCTTCGCCGTGCCATCTTCATGTCCGACCGTGAAGGAGTAATCCAGATTGCTGTAAACGGCGCCGCCTGCCAGCATGAACTTCCATCCCTCCAGGCGGTAAGGCGTCGGATCGCTTCCCCTGAAACCTGTCTCATCATCCCCCAAAACCCGATTCAGCCTATAGTTGTCCATCGCCGCCTCCGGCTTGGCGTAGTGAAAGTTGAATATGGACACCAGCGGATTCGGGTCTTCGATCTTGGCATACTTGTTGGCTATGTTCTGAGCGATCAGGTGTTTGTGCTCAAAACCCTCCTCGGCCTGCGCAATTACCTCTGCAATATGCGCCTGCCATTCGAGTGTGACCCCGCCGAAGTACGGCTCGTTGCATATTTCGTAATAGAGATTATCGAAGTCCTGTAGTTCCCGCACGATTTTGCGAACCATCCTGTCCTGCACCGCCTGCAGACTCGCGTGCTTGAGCGTATACGCCTCCTCCCGTTCGCATGTGCCCACGCCGTTGACGTTGTTGGCGGCGTTCATCGGGCTCAGGTCCCACATACTGTCCTTGTAGAATGGGCAGAAGAGCACCAACTCAACGACGACCCCGTGTTTGTCCGCCTGACTCAGGAAATCGCGAAGCCGTCGAAAATACGCCGGATTCCACTTGGTCAGGTCAAATTTGTTGCCGCCATTGGCATAGCCGGGCTCCTCGCTTCTCGCCCATGGGCAAATCAGGTCGCCCCCGGCCGGCGCAAGCGTATTGTGCTGGATGTTGAACGCACCAGGCGGTTCGCAATACGCCCCTGTGAATGTGCGGGTGAGATTGAAGTCGTACGACTCCAGCGCCTTGAGATATCTTCGGTAATCGAAAGCTCGATTCAGCACCGCTCCGTAGTGTTCCCCCGATGTAATCAGTACCGTCGGTTCGCCACGCCACTCCAGATAGTGCGGATTTTCCTCGAGCAACCGAATGGGCCTGCCCGCGGCCGACACAACGAGGATCATCAGCAAGACAACACCCGGCAACCGTGGCACTGTACTTCGGCGCCTCGTGTCTCTGCTGTTCATATCCCGGGCTCGATTTTTCCCCGACTGTCCACTTCTTCGTCCGGTGTCGCTATGCATTGTGTTGGCTCCTTATACAACGTGCAGCATCTCAGACTTTAGCGTCCATGCTTTTACCGTAGATCATTCTACCGCTTGTCCATCCCAAAGCAATACTCCTTCCAAACCGGGACGCCTTCCTACTCCGGGGCCGAATTTCCGAGAGCGCCTTTTTGCTTTGACGTTCTCCATCTGCTTGGCTATGGTAGGCGGCACGATATAGCCAATGCCCAACTAAGACAGGAGTAGACAACGTGCCCAATCTAGTGCTCAAAGACGGATACAGGCCTATTCTGAATCTCCGCGATACTGAACGCGGCATTAAATTCGTCAAGGACTTCTTCCAGGATCATCTGGCCGAAGCCCTCAATCTTCAGCGTGTCTCGGCCCCGCTGTTCCTTCGAAAAGGTTCGGGCATCAATGACGACCTGAACGGCATCGAGGCCAAGGCCGCCTTTCGCATCAGGGACGACGACTACAGCGAGGCCGAATGTCTGTTCTCGCTTGCGAAATGGAAACGCATGGTCCTGGCGGATTACGGGTTCGAACAGGGTGAAGGACTCTACACGGACATGAACGCAATCCGCCCGGATGAGGAATGCCTGGACAATCTCCATTCGATTTACGTCGATCAGTGGGACTGGGAACGCGTCATTTCCCCTGAACAGCGCAACCTCGATTTTCTCAAGGAAATCGTACGCGACATCTACCGCGTTATCAAGCAGACCGAAAAGGCCGTCGACGACGAGTACACGCATGTCGAATCCACATTGCCCGAGGAGATTACTTTCGTTCATTCCGAAGAACTGCTCGACATGTACCCCGATATCGACCCGCGCGAGCGGGAGAATCGGATCGTACAGAAGCACGGTGCCGTCTTCGTGATAGGCATTGGCGGCGAGTTGCAGAACGGGACAGTCCACGACGGCAGGGCACCCGACTATGACGACTGGGTGACGCCGACCGGCAACGGCAGAAAAGGCCTCAACGGGGACATATTGCTCTGGTACCCACTTCTGGAAAGGGCCTTCGAGATCAGCTCGATGGGCATTCGTGTGGACAAGACGTCTTTGCTGGAGCAACTGCGAATACGCGGCGCCGCAGAACGGGCCCGGATGACGTGGCATAAGCGACTGCTCGCCGGAGATCTGCCGCTGACCGTCGGCGGCGGCATCGGACAGTCGCGCTTGTGCATGTTCTTCCTCCGGAAACTGCACGTTGGCGAAGTGCATGCCAGCATCTGGCCTGATGATATGGTCAGCAAGTGCAGAGAAGCCGGCGTCCAGTTGCTGTAGGTGAAGGCGCTGCGGGCGAATACGTGCCGCCATATTGGTTATGTTGTCCCTGTTTCTGAGAAACAGCAGGTGCTGACGAGGTTCAACGATGGATGTAAAGCACAACAGGATAGAGCGAAGAGATTTCTTGAAAGGGGCTGCCTTCGGTGCGACAGCTCCGTGGCTGCGTGGCCTTGCGAACGGCTTTGCTGGTGAGAAGGGCAATAGGCCCGATATCCTGCTCATCATGCCCGATCAGATGCGGGGTGATTGCCTCTCCGTTCTCGGCCATCCCGCAGTGCGCACGCCCGCGCTGGATGCGCTGGCTCGCGAGGGTGTACTGTTTCGTCGGGCATATAGCCCTGTCGCCTCGTGCATTCCCGCCCGCTATGCTCTGTTGACCGGTCTACACCCGCAGACCAGTGGCGTCGTGGGCTTTCGGGCCAAACCTTTCGCCACGCCGAGTCTGCCCGGCTTGCTCAGCGAGGCCGGCTATTCCACGGTTCTGGTAGGGCGGTATATGCATCAGGTTCGCGAAAGCGGTTCGTGCGGATATCAGAAGCAGATCCTCGGCTCCACGCATGTCAGTGGCGATCAATACGACCAATTTCTAAAACGTGCCGCTCCGCAAACAGGGGGCATCAAGAATTTTGTTAAGAAGCTTGGCATTACCTATAACCACTGGCAGGCCAGGCCCTGGCCGCTCGATGAAGAGTTGCACCCCACAAACTGGGTCGTGAGAAAGTCGCGAGAAGTGGTGCAATCGTCGCCGGCAGGTGCGCCCCTGTTCTTGACGACCTCCTTTTATGCACCGCACCCGCCTTTGTTTCCTCCACCGAAATACTTCGAGCCGTACATGAACAAGCAACTGCCCGCGCCCGCCCATGGCGATTGGGTGGATTGGGACAGCCTGTCGCCAGAAGGTGATCGGACGGGACATCGGGTTCTGCTCGAGGGCAAGACCCTCCATAGGGCTCAGGCCGGCTATTTCGGCCTGATTGAGCACCTCGACGCACAGATAGCGGGCCTCGTTAGCGATTTTAGGAAGCGAAGCGAAAAGGCAGGGCGGTCATGGGTCATTGTCGTCACGAGCGATCATGGCGAGATGCTCGGCGACCACGGCTACTTCCGCAAATGCGAGCCCTACGAAGGCTCGGCCAACATCCCGTTCATCATCAGCGGTTCACGCGATCTTGGTTTCCGATCGAATATGCGCATCAAGCAGCCCGTCTGTTTGGAGGATATCATGCCCACACTGCTGGCTCTTGTCGGCATCAGAAGTCCCGCTCGAATCGACGGCGTGAACCTGTTGAGCGCCCTTCGCGGTCAAAGCGAGCGGGTGCGTAATTGGCTGCACTTCGAGCACGCGCCGTGCTACAGCCAGGCGCAGGCGTATCACGCGCTTACCGATGGTCGCTTCAAGTATATATGGCGGCCGGCTGACGGAAGCGAGCAGTTGTTCGATCTGGATAAGGACATTCGCGAAGAGCACGATCTGGCTGATAACCAATCCTGTGCCTCGCTGTTACAAACCTGGCGAGGCCGCATGATCGAGAGGCTTGCGAATAGACCTGAAGGTTTCGTCGATGACGGAAAGCTGATTCCGGGGCGTGCATATCGGCCACTTAACGAAGGCATGATGACAGTCAATGCTGCATCACCGGCCGGACACCGCCTCTGAATTGTCGAATATCAACACGGGGAAGATACCGTGAAGCTGCGCTATGCTATCGAGAGTGATTTCGATTTCCTGATCGAAGGGCTTGAGACCGTTCGGACCATCGAGCAACGCCCGGCAAAGGACATACCCGCCGGCGATGCGGACCGCGCCAAATACAAAGAAGCGATCCGGCGTCAATTGATTCGCGTAGTGGAAGATGCGGGTGACCCTGTCGCATACCTGCACTTTCGTACGGATGCCGAGGTCATGCTGATCTACGATCCGCTCTTTTGGATCGATCTTGTATATGTCTGCAGGGACATGCGAGGCAAAGGTCTGGGACGCATGCTGTATGAGGATGCCATAAGGATCGCCCGGCAGTTGGGGTATAAGCGGGTCGTTCTCGACGTATTCGAGGTGAACGAACACTCGCGCAAATTCCACGAGAAGATGGGGTTCGAGCCTCTCTACTCGATATGCCAGAAGTGGATTGATTGACAGACGACTATGACGGCGCCGGACCTGGCTCAAAGCACACTCAATTATGCGTGCGCATACACAACCGCCGCCATTCTCGCTGGTGCATCTATTCGCCTTTCAACAATTGCACGACTTCCTGGGCATTATCCGCAGAAACCAGAGCTTTGCAGAACGCCTTTGAGCAGGACAACTTGGCGATTTCAGCCAATGCTTCGACGTGTGGCCCAGAGAGCTTCGGCGAAGCCACCAGCAGAAAGAAGAGCTTGGATGGCTTGCCATCCAGTGAATTGAAGTCGATTCCCTCGGGGGAAATGCCGATGGCGAGCTTCAGCGTCGAGACGCCTTCGGTCTTGCAATGGGGCACGGCAATGCCGTCCTGCAGACCGGTGCTCTGCTTGTCTTCACGCTCCTGTACCGCTTTCAGGACGGCTTCGAAGTCCGCGATCTCTCCTGCATTCTTGAGTATCTGAACAAGCTCGCGCAACACGTCCGGCTTGTCTTTCGACTCCAGGGGAATCTTCACAATTCGCTCATCAACCAGATCAATTAGTGCCATAACACACTGCTCCTGAAGTTCTATGTACCAAAAGCACTTGTCATCATTTTATCGTCGGCCTCTTACGCCAGTGAATTGTACATCTCCCACACACGGTCTTCGTCTTTGACCACAAGGATCGAACAGCCGACGGTGCGTATCGCACGCTCGGTTTCATCGTAGAACTCGTCCCGCCTGCTGCGAATGCGGGACAATTCCCCCACGATCAGCAGGTCGATCTCCTCTTCGTGCGCGGCATCGACGATCTCTTTGTGTACGCTTCCCTTGGCGTGTTTCTTGGTAATCGAGACGCCTTTCTTGATCGCCAGTTCGTTTACGTAGTTCAGGTACCGCTCGGCGTCCGCTTCCATATCGTGCTCGTATTCGACCTGCTCGTCGGCCAGGAATATCCGTGCCTTGAGCAAATCCTCCACCGCCCGTGTATTGATTACGTAGAGCACCACAAGCTCCACTCTGCAAAAAGATGCCAGACAGATTGCATACTGGGCGGCAGTGACAGATTGCTCCGTACCATCGATATAAACCATCATTTTCTGTATGGGTTTACTCACGGTTCTTCTCCACTGTTTGGGCCCGTTTCTTTTCAAGCCGTTCCTTGACCAGCTTCATCAGCGTAACCATGTCCCGCTCATTCTCTTCCAGTCTGCTTTCGATGTAGTGAACCGTCTCGTGCAGGTTGGGAATGGCGATCTTCTCAAGGGCGTTGACCTTGCGAATTGTCTTCTTGACTTCATTTGCAAGGCGCAGGACGGATATCTTCAACTCCGACAATTTGCCGAGCAGTTTCAGAACTTCCTTGAAGAAGTACACGGAACTGTCGATCCAGAAGCTCGTGCCCATCGGACTGTAGTAGGGCGAATGCTCTCGAAAATCCGTATCGATTACGGGTAGACTGACCCCCATGACTCGACGCGAACCGATTGTGACGTCCGTGTCGATGTGCACGGCCCCGGTCAGATACTGCACCTTCAGCTTGCCCATATCCAGCACCGCCTCCTCGAGCGCCTTATACGCCTTGGCCAGCGCGTCTTCGACGCGTTTTTGGAAGTCCGCCGTCTGGTCCACGAGGGCGAGAAGCTCGATGATCAGAATGTTGCGCTTCTGGTCCAGCAGTTCGTACCCCTGCCGGGCGAAGTTCAGATCGTTTCTGAGCTTCAGTAGGTTCGTCTTTGTCGGAGCGTAATTAAGCTGCGCCATTGCAGATGCCTGTTATGCGCCGTAATACTTTTCGATTTCCTCGTCCGTTATCCTGTGCAGTTCGTCCACCGGCAGCAGTCGCAGGACTTCCCAGCCCAAATCCAGCGTTTCTTCTATGCTTCGGTTCTCATCCTGACGCTGTGAGACGAAACGCTGCTCGAACGCGTTGCCGAATTCCATGTAATTGCGATCGAGCGGAGTCAGTTCTTCTTCGCCGATAACCGAGGCCAGATTGCGAACGTCCTTGACGTAACTATACGCTGCAAACAACTGACTTGCAAGGTGCGGATGATCTTCTCGCGTCATCCCCTCTCCGATACCGTCTTTCATCAGTCGCGACAGCGAGGGCAGTCCCGCAACCGGCGGAAAAATGCCCCGTCCGTCCATCTCTCGCTCGAACACGATCTGCCCCTCGGTAATATATCCCGACAGATCGGGCACGGGATGAGATATGTCGTCGTTGGGCATCGTCAGGATCGGCACCGATGTAATCGATCCTTCGTGGCCCTTGATCATTCCCGAGCGTTCGTACAGTTCCGCCAGGTCGGAATAGAGATAACCGGGATAGCCCTTGCGCGAGGGTATCTCCCCCCGGATCGTCGAAATCTCCCGTAGAGACTCGCAGTAGTTCGTCATGTCGGTCATGATGACCAGCACGTGCATCCCCTCGTTGAAGGCCAGATACTCGGCCAGTGTTAACGCCGTTCTTGGAGTAATCAATCGTTCGATCGAAGGATCGTCCGCCAGCGACAGGAACAACGCAACGTTCTCCAGTACGCCGCTTTCTTCGAAGGACTGCGTGAAGAAGCGCGCGACATCGTGCTTGACGCCCATAGCGGCGAAGACCACCGCGAATTCCGTTTCGGTCCCGCGAATTTTGGCCTGCCTGGCGATCTGGGCCGCGAGCTGATTGTGAGGCAGGCCGTTGCCGGAGAAGATAGGTAGTTTTTGGCCGCGAATCAGCGTGTTCATTCCATCAATCACGGAGATGCCCGTCTGAATGAAGTCCCGCGGATACTGGCGCGACGTTGGATTGATCGCCATGCCGTTAACGTCCAGTTCGATATCGCTGCGCTGCGGAGGCCCGCCGTCAATTGGATGCCCCAGACCGTTGAACACGCGTCCCAGCATGTCTCTGGAGACCGCAATCGTGAGCGGTTCGCCGGAAAACCGAATCCGCGTGTTCGGCAGTGTCAGTCCCGCCGTGCCCTCGAAGACCTGTGCGACCACAACGTCCGTGGACGATTCGAGCACAATGCCGAGACGTACGTATCCGTCGGCGTCCACACATTCGATAAGATCTCTGTATCCCACGTCGTGTGTCTTGCTTACGAAAATCAAAGGGCCGTCAATCTTGTCGACACCGATGTATTCGCGCCCCGACAGAAGTTCCTTGTTCGTATGCTCAGGCATGCAGCGCCTCCAGTTGATCCATCGAACGCTCGAGCTTGGCCTCGATCTTGTCCAGGCCCGACAAGTCTTCGTTCGGTATGGAAAACTTCATTTTCACAATGTCCTGATAGACCTTCATCTTCCTCAACTTCACCAGTGTAACGCCGCCCTTGATGGCTTCTGAACCCCGCTTCCAGTACGTAACGATAATGTGCAGCATCCTGGCCTGTTTTTGGACTGTGCTGAACGTGTCGATCGCATCGTACGCATTCTGCTGCAGGAAGGCATTCTTGAACAGCGTGCAAACCTCCAGCACGAATCGTTGGGTGTCGGGCAAAGCGTCCGGGCCCACCAGCTTGACTACCTGCTGGAGTCGGACCTCTTTGTGCAGAAGTTCCATAATCTCGGTCCGGTCGCTGAGCCACTCGGAACTGATCTCCTGCTCCCACCATGAGGCCATTTCACTGAGGTATTCGCTGTAGCTGTCCAGCCAGGAAATAGCCGGATAGTGCCGCGCATTGGCGAGGTGCCTGTCCAGCGCCCAGAAGCACCGAATAAACCGCTTGGTGTGCTGCGTAACAGGTTCGGAAAAGTCGCCGCCGGGAGGTGAGACCGCACCGATAATGCTGACCGATCCGTTCTGACCGCTCAACGCCTCCATCGAGCCGGCCCGCTCGTAGAACTCCGCGACCTTCGTAGGCAGATACGCCGGAAAGCCTTCCTCTGCAGGCATCTCTTCCATGCGTCCCGAAAGCTCTCGCAGGGCCTCGGCCCATCGCGACGTCGAATCAGCCATCACCGCCACGTGGCTGCCCTGATCGCGGAAATACTCGGCCATCGTAATACCCGTATAGATGCTCGCCTCGCGGGCCGAGACGGGCATATTCGATGTGTTGGCGATAAGAATGGTGCGCTCCATCAGCGATCTTCCCGTTCGTGGATCGACCAGCTTCGGGAACTCGGTCAGCACGTCGGTTATTTCATTGCCCCGCTCGCCGCAGCCGATGTACACGATCAGATCCGCATCGCACCACTTTGCCACCGCCTGCTGGGTCATCGTCTTGCCCGTTCCGAAGCCGCCGGGAATGGCTACTGTTCCGCCTTTGGCCACGGGAAACAGCGTGTCGATGACGCGTTGACCCGTCACCAGCGGTATGTCCAGGCCGAGACGCCGGGCGGTCGGTCGCTGAACGCGAATGGGCCATCGATGCATCAGAAAAAGATCCGTATCGCCCGATTCCTTGCTCTTGAGTATGCCGATGACATCTTCGACCGTATAGTCCCCCTCGGGCGCAATAGAATCGAGGACACCGGATTCGTTCGGCGGCACCAAAATCTTATGCGTCAGATTCTCCGTCTCCTGGACGGCCCCGATGACCGTACCGCCTGCGACATGATCTCCCGCCTTGGCCGACGGCACGAAGTGCCACTTCCGCGTTCGGTCGAGCGATGGCACGCTGATGCCGCGTTTGATGTATATCTCCGATATCTGTCGAATTGCTTCGAGAGGCCGCTGAATGCCGTCGTAAATCGTGCCGACCATGCCCGGCCCAAGTTCCACAGAGAGCTGCCGTCCCGCTCCGTAGACAGGATCGTGAGGGGCGATTCCCGTGGTGTCCTCATACACCTGAACCACGGCATTGTGCGTCTCCAGCTTGATGATTTCACCGATCAGATTCTCCTCGCCCACGCGAACCAGTTCGAACATCTCGGCGTCGGTGATCCCCATCACCTCGATAACGGGGCCGTTCACGCGCTTTACCTGTCCTATTATCCTGTCTTTCATAATTGCTCTTGCTATGACTCAGTGAATAGGCTGTCGTATATCAGCGTACGAATCTCCCGCTGCTGCCGCAGCATTCGCGTCTTCACCTGGTTATTAAAAGCCGTCCGTCCATCCGCGGCAGTCAGGACCACGCCTTGCCCTTGTAAAGGCTGGGCTTCGGACAACCTCAGCGTTACGTTCTTGCCGGTCTTCTGGCGCACCTCGTCGGCCGCTTCACCAAGCAGTTGCTCGTCGATCAATCGTCGTTCCGGCTCGGTGGCGTTAACCTCGGCTGATTCGGCGTCGAGGCCGACAGCTGCTTCTGCAATCCAGTGCTTAAGTACCCCACGGTACTGCGGATCTTCCACCATCGTACCGAGCCTTTCCACTGCTCGGTCCATGATGCTTTGAATCACGTCGTCGCGAATACGCATCGCGCGCCGGCGCACTTCCAGTTCCACGCCGGAGATGATCTTCCTCTTCGCAGCTTCGGCCTGCTCGTCGGCCTTCTCCTTCGCGCTGCTCAGCAGTGACTCGGCTTTCTTCTGTCCATACTTGCGTTTCTCCGCCGCCTGCGTTTCTGCTTCCTGGATAATTTGCTCGACCTCGGCCCGAGCGTCCGTCTCGATGCCTGAGATCAATTCGCTTTTGTGCTTCTCTGCCGATGCCATAAGCTTCTATACCTCTGAAACCCTTCCGAACCGTCATGCTCGACCCGGGAGGAACCCGGACACTTACAGTTTTATTCCTATAGCGGTGTTCACCATTTCTCGTATCCCGGGGCGGTCCGGCTTGGTTCCCTTGCGATCCGGAATCTCCACCACCAGTGGAAAATCCGAAGTGAACAGATAGTTGTCCACGGTTGCCCGCATCATGTCGGCGACGCGCTCGGTGATGATGATAATCCCGACTTCCTTATCCTGGAGCAACGTCCGAAAGGCGCGCTGTGCCTCCTCGGAATCCGTTGCGACCTTGCCTGCAATGCCTACAATGCCGAATCCAAGAACCGTATCTTCGTCGCCTATGATCGAATACTTCATCGCAGCGTCAGACCTTGCCGAGAATCATCAGGGCCGTAATGAAACCAAAAACAACAATACCTTCCGCCAGCGCTACGAAGATCAGCGCCTGGCCTGCGATCTGAGGCTTTTCCGCAACGGCGCCCATGGCGGCCGCACCAACGTGCGAAATTGCAATGCCCGCACCAATCGCTCCAAGCCCGAAAGCCACCGCCGCGGCAACGAGTGCATACTTGAGACCCTCAGAATTCTGTGTATGTGTCTGCGTCTGGGTCATCTCCTCTTCACTAGGTACTTCGATCTCTTCGCTGGACGCTCCCGCAAAGGCTTGTGTGCAGAAGACAGTCGCAACGATCGCCATGATTGTAACGAGCACTACCAGACTCTGAACCACATTAGACTTGAACTTGTTGATTTGGTCGTTCACGGTTTCTTTCCTTTCCTACTTGTAACTGCTGCTTAGCGAAATTGGTGTGTATAACTTGCCCGTTCCGTGAAAGAACTTGGTGAAAAACTCGTAATAATTGAGCCTCAACGCCTGGATGGCCGCCGAAAGCCCTTCCAGGCCGATGACCAGCATATTGCCCAGAATCAAGACGATTACCGCCCCAATCCCCGAAGTCATCTCCGCCAGCGTGAAAAAAGAAATCATCAGGCAAACGTGCGCGATACCCAGCCCCGCCACTCGCATAAAAGACAGCGTGTTGGACAGATAGCCGCTGAATATCTCAAGAAGCTCAACGACCCACTGCATCAGCCAATTGAGAATGATCAATGGATTGAATTCTCCTCCGGCCTCCGGCGGCGAATGCTTGAAGTAGTGATAAGGTTCCTTGACAAACAACAGCAGGCCCGGCAGTCCCGCAAGCAAAAACAGCTTTCCGCTTGACGGCAACTCCCTGTAGCCGGTCGACACCATGTGATAGGCGATATACACGCCGCCGGCGTACATCCATCCGCCCAATATGCCGCCTTTGTCGAAAACCAGTTCCATCCATTTCTTCGCGCGAATCACATTGATCCAGTTGAACACCAGGCCAAGCGCAATGACGGATATGCCGAAGTAAATGGTGATCGAAAGAATATCGAAAATGTCGTTGATGACGGAATTGCCCGCGCTATGCCCCGACACGATGCCGTGGAAATCGAACCATATCGGATCGAGCAGACCCGCCCCGAAGTACGAGCCGAAGAGCGCTCCGAACACCATCGAGGCCATGCCGCACCATACAATAAGCCACGAAAGCTGCCGCGCGGACTGCTTCTCGGGCCTGTCCTTCAGCCACCATACGCCCAGTCCCCCAAGCGCGCTGAGTACCAGCCCCTGACCGACGTCCGCAAACATAAGTCCGAACATGATCAGGTAGATGGGCATGACGAACGGCGTCGGATCGATTGTGCCGTATTGCGGAACGCCAAAATTGCGCACGAGCATCTGGAACGGCGCAAATACTCTCGGGTTGTTAAATTGTACAGGAACCTCCTCGGCTGCCACCGCGCTGGTTTCAGGCCTCTGCCACTCAAGATAGCATCGCTGTTCGCACGCCCGCCGGATGGCCTTCGTCAATCTCTCCTGTTTGGGTGCCGGCAGCCAGCCCGTGAAAACGACCGTCCGCGAAGACGACTTGAAGTTCTCCTGCACTTTGTAAAAAAGCTCATTGACGCGCAACTTTACCCAGACGTCCTTGAGGTGCCCCTCCTGCTTCTTGACAATGTCATTGACTTTGCCCGCCAGTTCCTTCTGCTCCTTGGCCAGAGCCTCGAGCTTGGACGATAGTTCGTTCGATACATCCTTCTTGACCGACATAAGCTCCGTCGGCAGTTCCACCTCCGTCCAGCCGACTCGCGCCAGGATATCTCTCACCTGCTCTTTGTCGCGCTTCATGGAAATCAGCAGGTAGTGTGCCATCTCGTCTTCTTCGCCCATCGCGACATGCAGCGAGGGCAGACCCTTCATATCATCCTCGAACTGAGGCACGTTCCGGGCCGGCAGCTTGCCGATTTCCATTGAGATGAACGAATGCCGCGACGGAATCTTCACGTCCGAAAGGCCGATTCCATAAATGGACACCTGGCGCTTGATGTCCTCCAGCTTAAGTATCTCCTGCTGAATAATGCGCTGCCTCTCGCGAATCCTCTCGCGCTCGGCCGTTATCTCGTCGAGGCGCGTGTTCTCTTTGTCAATGTCCACGTCGCTTCGCTCATTCAGATCGGAATCGCTCGGAACCGGCGGAACGACGTTATTCGTGTGCAGGAACCCCTCGATGCGCTGGCGCAGGTCTGCAATCTGGTCCAGCGATTCGCCCGGCTTGACCGCCGAGAGGCTCTGCGTGTCCTCGGCCTCCAGTTCGGAGATGTTGATGAACTGCATGCACCCCTCGCGGAGGAGCGCTTCAGTCACCTTCGCCGCATCCTTGCCCAGCACGACCGCAAAAAGCTGTACCATTTCGGTGGTAAACATCATAGCATGCCTTCGATCCGTTCTCGTTTGATGCCGTACTGCTTCGCGTTCAGGACGATCCGAACTCGCCTCAGTTCGTTCTGTTTGAGTATGAAATACGCGAGAATGATGCCTATCGTGAAAGGATATCCCGCGAGAATGCGATTGACTTCCTGCTGCATGATCTCTTCGAGTACCCGTCGAATCAGAAGCAGCCTTGACGTGCTGTCCGATGTCTGCGAGGACAACAGGGCCGAAAGCCCCGGATACCTCGCCTTGATAAGCCCCTGAAGTACCGAAGTGACGTTCTGTGCGCGGTACAGTTCCTCGAAAACCTCCTTGTTGAGGTTGAAGCCGCCCGCCACGATCGTCGACAGGACGGTCTCCATCGGCAGTTCGTAGTAATTCTTCAACCGGATAATCCAGTTGATGTTCTGCAGGTCGATCTCCACGCCCGTCAGTCGCAGAGCAATCTCGCGATCCTTCTTGTCCAGCTTGTTGATCGCCGAGAGCAGTTGGTCGTAGTAGTAGTGGTCGAAAGCGATTTCCAACCGAAACAGCGAGCCCTTGCCTTCGACCGTTCGGCTGTACTTCTTGATGATCTGACTGTACGGGGTCCCTTCGCAGGCTCCCGCAATTTCGTCAAAACGGTCCGCATTCACGATGATGTCCATAGGAATATCGTGGAGGATCCGCTCATACAGTATGTAGTGCGCGCTGGCATCGACCGGATGGTGCCGAATCTTCCTGTCAAAGAAGATGCGTATCGCGTTCTTGAGGTTGTCAATCTCGAACTGACAAAGCAAAGCATCCACAAGCTGAAGCGAATTCGGATGGAGGTAGTCCTTCATATTCCGGAATAAATCGATCTCGCTTTTGAGCAGTTCCAGTTCGGCTTGCTTCAAATCTCCCGTCGTAGAATACACCTCCTCGAGCACCGCAAAAGGAGTATCTCGCAATAACGCGAGTGCCTCATCCAGCGACGCTGCTTTCGCCAGGTCAGTAAAAACCTCATCGGGCAGGATCTTGCTGATTCGTGCCCTCAGTTTGGCATTGATAAATGAATACTTAGATAGTTGGCGAGCCATTCTCAGGCTTCCTGCTCATACCCTGTTTTCAGTATTACACCCCGTATCTGATCTACCAGGCTCTCTATCGTCTCTTCGTGCTTCGCCACCAGTTCCTCCCGCTGGCGTTCGGCTTCCTCCAGTTTCTCGCGCCGGATTCGTTCGGCCTCCTTTTTTGCCTCTTCCACACGCGACAGCATGATTTCTCTGGCCTTCTCCTGAGCCTCGCTGATTGTTTCTGAGACCTCTTTTTCAGCACTTCGCTTGATTTGCGAGGCTTTCTCGCGAGCCTCCCGGACGATACCGTCCACTTTCTGCTCCGCCTGTAGTACTTCTTCAATTATCTCTTTCATAGGATCACAACCCAAACCAGATGCACGCGGTAGCTGCCGATTTTTGGCAAAACTAATAGGATGGCAAACAAATCCTCCATTGGCAAACATTTTCTCACACAGATTTTTCTTGCCCGGCAATTCCCTGCCCAGCACATCCCGTTCTGCCGCAGCCTCTTGGCTCTGCGACGGCCGGGGGCCGCTTGATTGGATCGAAGGTAAGCGTTCAGGCGTTTTTGGTGAAACAGGTCGTGGTTTGTATTAACGATG
>CAZGMJ010000038.1:0-52435 GCA_964526785.1 uncultured Pirellulales bacterium | reverse complement strand
GACTATCCTGTGCATCCGCAGGTCCACATCCGACCCTTTACCACACTTGCGAAACAGTTAATGCCATCGACGCGCCCCGGGGGGTCGGCCCTTCCCGTGGTGCAAAGCAACACGGTGGACGCAAAGGCAGGCTCTCAAAGATGCTTGCATCGAGAAGAGACTGCCATGGCGGACACATGGCCGACCGCCCTCCCCCGCATACCAACTTTCGTAATCTTGCTCATCGTGTCAATCCTGTCAAAAAAATCCCAATCGCGGCCCCTGGCCGCGCACATTTCGATCATTCATTTCCTATTCGTATTCGTTTTGTGCTTTCTGCATCCGCCGCGACATCAACACGAACCCACGTATCTTCCCACGACATCTAAAACCAGGCGCCATCCTGTAAATCAATTATACCGACCGAGCTGGCACCTATAGACGCGCCCCGGCGGGTCGGCCAAACCCGTGGTGCGAAGCAACACGGTGGACGCAAAGGCAGGCTCTCAAAGATGCTTGCATCGAAAAGAGACTGCCATGGCGGACACATGGCCGACCCGACTTCCCCCGCATACCAACTTTCGTAATCCTGCTCATCTTGTGAATCCTGTCAAAAAAAGACACCCCTATCGCGGCCCCTGGCCGCGGCCGCATCCTGTCACACAAAGCCCCAAAACTTTTTGCATCAATTCCCGATTTTCCCCGAACATTTCACCCCCGGCACACGTCTATATGTATTGTAGTCATCTAACTACACCGAAGGAGCCCAATGCAGCCATTGGAGGATCAGCAATGCCCGCCCGACACCCGCACCGGTTAGCCCATAAGCGTGGTATGCCACGACAGCGGACACCCAGCCAAACGAACTTATTCTCTGCGTACTCTGTGCCCTCTGGTTCTCCGCGTTCTCTGTGTACTCTGTGGCCGCCCCCCTGGCCCCTCATACGAAAGAACAAACCCAATCGACACCCCTCTACATCGATTCGGGTGTCGTCCCGAGCGAGTGGAACGAGTCGAGGGAGCTCCCCTTCGCTTGGACAAATATGAAAAACAAAGCCAAATACAAAATGGAGAAACCACCGTGCCTGTACACACTTACCCATCTTCCGTCCGCGACCTCCCTTGGTGCCTCGATGCCTGGATGCCCCAGTGCCTTGCTACGCCGACCCCGTGGCCCCTTTTTCAAAAAACGAACCCAATGACAAAATAGGCAATTTATCCGCAAACAACTCATACAAAGGAACTTATAACCGAAATGGCCCGTAGATTGCAAAATAGCGGCCGAAAAGCAAAATTTGGTGCCGGCCGCGCATCGGATCAGCCGTCCTTGAGCAAGCCGGCCGAATTTGGTAATATATAGAAGGACCTATTTGGAGGTATTCTCTATTTGGAAAAGTTGCGCGAAACGCTGAAAGTCAGAAAGGAACGAGCCATACTCGTCGCCGCAGTCCCTCGCGGCAGCGACAAAGCCGATAATCTCTCAGAATTGACCGCCCTGGCCGAAAGCGCGGGAGCCGTCGTCGTGGACCGCTTTCAGCAGAAAATACACGCCATCCGCGCCGGAACCTACATCGGCAAAGGCAAGGCCGAGCAGTTGCGCGACCGCGTCCAGCGATTCAAGGCCGACATCGTCATCTTCGACAACGACCTCACCCCCGGCCAGATTCGCCGCCTCGAAAGGATCGTCGAGCAAAAAGTCCTTGACCGCAGCGAGCTGATCCTCGATATATTCGCCGGCCGGGCCAAAACCAAACAGGCCAAACTGCAGGTCGAACTCGCCCAGCTCGAATATACCTACCCGCGCCTCACACGCATGTGGTCCCACCTCGATACCGTGGCCGGCGCAGGCGGCGGCACAACCGCCGGATCCGTCGGCGGCATCGGCACACGCGGCCCGGGCGAACAGCAGCTCGAAATCGACCGCCGACTCGTCACAAAACGCATCACCGAACTCAAACGCGATCTGGCCCGAATCGACGCACGCAAAATACGTGAAATCGACGGCCGCCGCGGACTCTATAAGATATGCCTCGTCGGCTACACCAACGCCGGCAAGAGTACCCTGCTCAACAAACTGACCAGCGCCCATGTCGCCGTCGAAGATCGCCTCTTCGCCACCCTCGACACCAGGACCCGCAAATGGTCCCCAGCCAGAGGCGTCGAAGTCCTCCTGAGCGATACCGTGGGTTTCGTTCGCGATCTGCCCCACCAGCTCATTGCATCCTTCAAAGCGACGCTGGAAGAAGCCGTCAATGCCGACCTGTTGCTGCACGTCGTCGACGCCTCCAATCCGGATGCCCTCAAACAACTCGAGTCGGTCGAACAGGTCCTCAGCGAAATCGGCTGCGGCGAAAAACCCGTCCTGCCCGTAATCAACAAGGCGGATATCGCCCGAGATCTAAGCGCGCTCGAACTGCTCCAGACCGTCCTGCACGAATCGGTGTGCATCTCCGCCAAAACGGGCCTGGGCCTCGACGAATTGCGGGACGCCGTCGTCGCCCGCTACAAGGGCACCGAAATGATCCTCCGCGTCCGCTCCAATCAGTCCAACGGAAAAGTCCAGAGCTTCCTCCGCGCACGCGGCCGCGTCCTCAGCGAACAGTACAGCGACAGCACCGTCATCATAGACGCACGACTGGGCAAGAACCAACTGCCCGGCCTGCAGCGACTGCGCCCCGAACGGATCGAAACCCTGCAGAAATAGAAAAAGGGCGAGCGGGAGACGAATAAAGGGGACGCTCGCCGTGCTGCAGATCACCTTCCCCCAAAGGTGTTGAGCTCATTGGCTACTATGAATGTACCGAAATCGCATTACTGAGCCGTTAAACGAATGTGAGAATTCTGTTAGGAGCCGCAACGCACTCAAACGATACGGGCGCCGCCCCTGTAAGACGGCGCTCCGCCCGGGCCGCACGACACCGGCGTTGACGCAGCTCCCTCGGACTGCTCTAATGGCCTCGATCCAGCGGCACAGACAGAACCGCGGATCGGCTGTTGCGTCGAGTATTCGCAACGCCGCTCCCGGCTGATAGAACATGGAACTTGTTGCGTCAGGATGACCGAATGCACGCAAAACGTTATGAAAACATATCCATCATCGGCGACGGTGGCATGGGCACCGTACTGGGAATGCTGTTCTCGGACAAAGAGCTGCGTCCCCGCATATGGGGCTATGACGCCGACCAGTTGAACGCATTCGCCCGCGCTGGTGAGAATACGCGATTCCTGCCCGGCTATCCCCTGCCGCAGGCCATTGCATTCGAACCGAACGACGAACGCATCATGCTGGACGCCGATTGCATCGTCTCGGCGGTCCCCTGCCAGTACATGCGCCGCGTGTGGCAGCGCCTCAAGCCATACGTCCCGCCCGATGTCCCTATCGTCTCGGTCACCAAAGGCATTGAGAACTCCACCCTGCTGCGGCCGACACAGATACTCGCCGATGTCCTGGATCGCGATGGCAGATACGCCGTGCTCAGCGGCCCGACAATCGCCGACGAACTGGCCCGCAAGCTCCCGGCCACCGCCTGCGTCGCCGGCGAAAACGACGAACTCGCCGAGGCCCTGCAACACCTCTTCTCGGACCGCGTGGACTGGCTGCGCGTCTATCGCAACACCGATGTGCTCGGCGTCGAACTGGCCGGCGCGACCAAGAATGTCATTGCCATCGCCGCCGGCATCATCGACGGCGTCGGCCTCGGCGACAACGCCAAAGCCGCCCTGCTGGACAGAGGCCTCGCCGAGATCACGCGCCTGGGTCTGGCTATGGGAGCCAGGCAGGAGACATTCTACGGCCTGGCCGGTCTCGGCGACCTGGTAACCACCTGCATATCACCCAGCGGCCGCAACCGCTCCTTCGGCCAGAGAATCGGACAGGGCCAGTCCGTCGAGCAGGCCCAGGCAGCCACAAAATCGGTCGTCGAGGGAATCGCAACCTGCCGGTCGGTCGTGGCCCTGGCCCGTCAGCATAACGTTGAAATGCCCATCACCCAGGCGATCCATCGCATCCTCTTCGAGGATCAGTCCGTCGAAGACGCCCTGGCCGAACTGATGCGGCGAAGACTTCGGGCCGAATAGCGACAGAACGCCGGTTCGAGCCGAACTCGAATCCGGCGAACTGAACGGCAAAAGCGTCCTATAACGCAAGGCCGCTCTTGCCATCCCGCGAATCGCCGATTTGCCGTTCAAACGGCACCGAATGACACGGCAACCCGGAAACCCGGCCGAGCCCGCCGACCGCGGAATCCGAACCCCGGTCTCTGCCGCCATAGACCGATTGCCCCAGAACCGCCGACAGCCCCGCTGGCGGGACAATCGCCCGGGTTTTATCGGCTCTCCCCCCCGCCCAACCGCCACCCCCACCTTACTCATGCAGCCCAGCTACGGACCCTTTTTGGCTACGGCTCTTTCTGTTTCATATATTTTACGTGGCACTATGAGAACTGAATGCCGGGTAATGCCCGCTCGGCTTTGCAGGACTCCCGCGGTTTAGTGCAGGTCACTGTCGGGAATCCCGATGAACCGTTAGATGCCAGAGCCGCGATGTCGGGCTCGGCATGAAGGACGATGCAAACCCGGGCAGGATCGTCAACCGATTAAGTCATGGATTGAGGCGACATGTTAAGCTTCCTGAAAAACCGCCCCTGCAGTATCGGCGTTGATCTGAGCGACGACGCTCTGAAGATCGTTCAACTGGCCGAAAACGGCGGCGATCTGACGCTGATCGCCAGTCGAAGTCTGGCCAGGCCCAACGATGTTGCGACGGGCAGCAGCGACTGGCAGCGATGGGCGATTGACGCAATGCGAAATCTCACGGCAAAGAGCGGCTTCAAGGGCAAGGAAGTAACCGCCGCCATTTTGCCGAATGAGCTGTACGTCGAGCACACGCGCATGCCCAAGAACGTCGACGCGGATTTGAACAGCCTTCTATTGGGCAGAATCAAGAAGAACCTGCCATTCGACGCAACGGTGGAAAACACACTGATCAAATACGTTCCGACGGAGAACGACAGCGTGCTTGTCATGGCGGCCCAGCGTGCCATCATCGACCGTCATCTTGCCATTTACGAGCGGAGCGGCCTGCATGCGAGGAACATCGGCGTCTGGCCGACGGCGCTGGCCAACTGCTACGCGAAGTTCTTCGGCAGACGCCGGTCGGACCTGGATGCGGTGGTAATGCTGCTCGGGCTCGAAGCAAACTGCACGAACATGGTCATTTGCCGCCACAAGAATCCGCTGCTCGCCCGGTCCATTTCTATCGGATCGAAGCGGTTCGACAACGAGGAAGCGATCAAGCGGCTGGTGATGGAACTGACTGCCGCCCGACGTGAGTTCAGTTCGACCTATCAGGGCGCACAACTGGAGCGTCTGATCTTCCTGGCGGGCAGAGGCATCAACAAAGAGGCATGCACCGCCATCGCAAAGCAACTGGAGATTCCAGCGCAGATGGGCGACTGTCTGGCAGCGGTGCACATTGCCGATCCGTACCGCCTGGGGATAGATCGCCGCGCGTCGGCTTCGATGCAGGCCAATCAAGTGCAGCAGCAGAAGCAAGTAAACTGGGCTACAGCCTTCGGGCTCTGTCTGTCATAGAGGATGCACAAACCGCCCCACAGAAGCTCGGGGCAGGGAGGTTAAGGACCTATGGTGAACATCAACTTCGTGCCGGACGATTACGTGCAGAGCACAGAATCACGGCGGACCAACTTCATGTGCCTGATTCTGTTCATGGTGGTCATGGCCGCTCTGGGCGGCTCGTTCGCAACCATTAAGGTCAGGCAGCGCGCGTGCCAGGTTCAGGAAGACCTTGTCAACACGCGAATGGCGGAAGCCCGCGAAGCGATCAAGAAGTTCGAGGAACTCCAGAAGAAGCGCAAAGAGATGATGAAGACCGCGCTGACAACGAAGGAACTGCTCGAACCGGTTCCCCGCAGCATCCTCCTGGCGGCACTGACAAACGATCTGCCGGCGGGCGTATCTCTGTTGAAGCTGGGGCTGGTTCAAAAGGAACCCAAGGGCGTGAGTCGGACGGTTACGACCACCAAGTACAAAGCAGCGAAGAAGGACGGAGCCGCTGAAGAGCCCGTTTCGCGCGAGAAACTACTCGAGACACACATCGACATCACCGGCACGGCTCCGAGCGATCTTCAGGTGGCCTCGTACATAGAGCGGCTGAGCTTTTCCTCGCTTCTGCGGGACGTCGCCCTGGTGGAATCCAAGGAGCGGAAAGTCGACGACACCGTCTTTCGTCAGTTCAAACTCAAGGCGATGCTCTGCAACGAGGTGCATCTGACCAAGGAGGACGTCGACAACATCCGGGCCAGAGGCGGAAGATCCGTTTACAAATTCTGAGACTGACACGGTAACTAATCAGCCGGGCGTTATCCGCCCGGTATTTGCGTATTTATGGTAAGGAACACATTATGACAAGCGGCTTAAGAAAACTCGTCTTCTTCGGTCTGCTGGTTGGCGTCGCCGTCGCCGGGTATCAGTACATGATCAAACCGGCCAACAAGCACCTCGCTGAGACCAAGAATCGTGTGGCCACGAAGCTCAACAAGCTGGATGAGTTCGAGCAGGCAACGGCGGCAGCGAAGGACCTGAGTCAGCAACTCGAGCAGTTGCACGAGGCGATTCAGTTCTTCGAAAGCAAGTTACCCCCCAAGAGCAAGATCCACGAGGTTCTGGAGCAGGTTACCGTCATCGCTCAGACCGAAGGTCTGGAACCCAAGACGATCCGAACGCTCGAGCGAACCGACAACAGCGGCTATATCGAACAACCGCTGGAGATGGCGCTTGCGGGCGATTTCAAGTCCTTCTACTCGTTTCTCCTGGAACTCGAGAAACTCCCCCGGATTATGAAGATCCGCGAGTTGGAGATCGACAAGGAGAAGACGGAAGAAGGCCGTATCGTTGCCGACTTCGTAGTCAGCATCTTTTTCCAGCATAAGACTACGTAGATCGAACAAACCTGTGTCGCCGGAGATCTCCCTGTGGGATCTTCAGCACGTACGAGTTGTGGAGTAGAACTATGTTGTCTTTCTTACGAGAACAGTCGATGGATGAAACGCCGGTCGAACAGAATACCGGCGAACCGAACCAGAGTGGCGAGTACTACACGGTGGCGTCGCGTAGTACCCAGACGCGCAAGACGACCACACTGCTGGCCGTTTTGTTCATTGCAGGCCTGGCGTGTCTTGGATTCATGATCAAGCGCAGCACTCCACAGGCAGCCACGGCCTCCGAAAGCAAAAGCGAGGAGACGGAGATAGAAATCGCCATTGCGCGCCTGGTCGGTGTCAAGTCGGAGATGTTCAACAAGATGGGCGAGATCGTGGAGAAATTCTACGAGTTCTCGGATGTCGAGCAGGTGGAGGTGAACGAGCTGGCCAAGAACCCGTTCGAATTCGAACTGGGCAGAGCCGGCCTGGACACATCGACCGAAGAGGTTACAGCCAAGCCCAATTTGCAGGCGATCCAACGCCAGAAAATGGCGAAAAAAGCCGAAGGCTTGAAAGTCCTGAGCATCATGCAGTCGGGACGAGGCAATTGCTGCATGATCGGGGACAAGTTCCTCTTCGAAGGCGACACCGTGGAAGGCTTCACGATCACGGAGATCAAGGAAAACCGAGTGAAACTCCTCTGGTCCGCCGCGTCCAACCCCGATCCGGATGCCACCAAGGTGAACGATCTTGAAATCACATTGAAGCTATCGGAATGAAACTACCATTTGCATCCAAAAAGCAGTCCGGTGCATACAACCCGGAGAACGGCCTGCGGCATCTGTCGCAGAATGAAGACGCAGCCGAGACTTGTTGGGGCGATGAAGAACCGGTACAGGGTTTAAGCGACCTCTATTCGCCGGAGCGCACCACGCAGGAATCGCATACGTACGATATCGCCGACGTGTTGCTGGAGACGGGTAAAATCGACCATCAGCAATATGGGCGCCTTCGCCAGCAGCAACGTTCGAAACCAGCTTCCGACGTAGCGGCACTGCTGCAGAAGGACGGCGTGGTGGACGAGGACGATATCCTGATGGCCAAGGCGAGGATCTACGGCCTGGAATTCCGGCACATCGAACCGCACGAGGTCGAGCAGGAGGTTTTCGAGAAACTCGAACTCGATTTCATCAAGCGCAGTTCGGTCTGTCCGGTGGCCATCGAGGACGGTACGCTGATCGTCGCCACCAGCGAACCGGCAAACATCTTCGCCATCGAAGATGCGAAGCGCCAGACGGACATGGACGTCAAGGCGGTGGCATGCAGCCAGGAGGCGATCGAACAGATATGCGAGGCCTTCAAGGAAGAAGACCGAGTCGATTACAGCCTCGACGAGATCATAAGCGATATGACGGATGTCGAGGTGGTGCAGGAAGACGAAGAGGAATCGGAAGACCTGGAGCGTATGGCCGGCCAGTCTCCGGTGATCAAGTTCGTCAACTACGCGATAAGCAACGCCATACGCGAGGGCGCCAGCGATATTCATATCGAACCCAAGGCCAAGATCATGAAGACGCGGTGCCGAATTGACGGCGTGTTGTTCGAGATGATGCAGTCTCCGATAAAGATGCATCCGGCCATTGTCTCGCGTATCAAGATCATGGCGAATCTGGATATTTCGGAGCGGCGTCTTCCGCAGGACGGCAAGATCTCGGTCATCGTCGGAGGCAGAGAAGTGGACCTTCGCGTTTCCACACTTCCGACGAGCCAGGGCGAGAAGGTCGTTATCCGCGTTCTCGACAGCAATTCCGTACTTCGCGGTCTGGAGCATCTGGGCATGTCGCCGGACATACAGGGGACGTTCGTGGAACAGATCGCCCTGCCGCACGGCATCATGCTGGTGACGGGCCCGACGGGTTCGGGTAAAAGCACCACGCTTTACACGGCTCTGTGCCAGATGGATTCGGAAACGCTCAATGTTTCGACGGTGGAAGACCCGGTCGAGTATGAACTGGACTTCTGCAACCAGGTGCAGATCAACGACCGGATCGGACTAACGTTCGCGGCCAGCCTCAGGTCGCTGCTGCGTCAGGACCCGGACGTGATCATGGTGGGCGAGATTCGCGACAGCGAGACCGCCCGGATTGCGGTGCAGGCCGCCCTGACAGGCCATCTGGTTCTCTCCACGCTGCACACCAACGACGCGGCCAGCAGTATCACAAGACTCGTGAACATCGGTATCGACGCCTACCTGATCGCAGCCTCTCTCAACTCGGTACTGGCTCAGCGTCTGGTTCGCAAGATCTGCGACAAATGCAAGGAATCGTACGAGTTGCCGAGTCAGTTGACGAAATACGTGGAGCGAGCGGGCATCAATACCGACCGCATTTGTCACGGCGCCGGCTGCGACGCATGTCGAGGTTCCGGGTATTCGGGTCGCGTGGGTATATATGAAATGCTCGTGGTCGACGATCGGTTTCGGGACATGATCAATCAAGACTCCTCCATGACCAACATGCGACGCGCGTTCCAGAGGAGCGGCCAGCGCAGTCTCTTCGAGGACGGCATGTTGAAAGTACAGGAGGGACTGACCACGATCGAGGAAGTTCTGCGAGTAACCGAAGTATACGGCAGGACCGAGGATGAGGAATTTGTAGAAAACACCGGTTGATCGCGCGAGCAGGCACGCGGCACAAACATTTAGAGGGACGCAAGAGATGCAAGAGATGCAAGACATAAATGCCATACTCCAGACAGCCATCGACAGAGAAGCGAGCGATATCCACATTAACGTGGGCATGCCGCCCGTGCTTCGGAAGAACACAGAACTGATCAATCTGGAACTGGACCCGGTTACCAACGAGGACGCCAAGCAGATGGTGATTTCCATGGTCGGCCAGGATCGGTTCGAGACATTCATGGAAACGAAGGACCTGGACTTTTCGACGAGCATCGAGGCCGGCCACCGCTTCCGTGTCAACGCACACTTCCAGCGAGAGACCATCGCGATTTCTTTTCGTGTGATTCCCAACCAGGTCTTTTCGATCGACGATCTGCATCTGCCGCCGATTGTCAAGGAGTTGACGGACCTGCCGCGAGGTCTGGTTCTCGTGACAGGCCACACGGGTTCGGGTAAGAGTACATCGCTGGCTGCGATGGTCGATGTGATCAACCGCAAGTATCGCAAGCGCATCATCACGCTCGAGGATCCCATCGAGTATCTCATTGAAAACAAGAAGAGCATGGTGGAGCAGCGCGAGGTCGGCTTCGACTGCACGACGTTTGCATCCGGCCTCAAACACGTCCTGCGTCAGGACCCCGACATCATAATGGTCGGTGAAATGCGAGACCTGGAAACGACGAGCTTTACGATCACCGCGGCGGAGACGGGCCACCTGGTCTTCAGCACGCTGCACACGATCAACGCGGCGCAGACGGTCGAGCGTATCATTGATATTTATCCGGCCGCACAGCAGAACCAGATTCGCGCGATGCTCGCCAACACGCTTCAGGCGGTTATTTCGCAGACGCTGTTTCGGCGAGTCGATCAGCCCGGGATGGTGCCGTGCACGGAGATACTGCTTTGCACGTCGGCGGCCCGAAACTGTATTCGCGAGAACCGCATCTACGAGATATCGAACATCATCGAGACCTCTCGCAGGCTCGGAATGCAGAACCTGGACAACAGCATCGCGGATATGTACTCGCAGGGCTTCGTCGACCGGGATGAAGCAATCACGCGATCCAGCAATCCAGGCAAGATGGAGAAGTTGCTTGTTCCCCGGAACGAATTCGATGTTGTACAGAAACCGCAAGCCGTGGGCGCTTCAAAGTAGGAAAACGTTCCCATGTTCCAAAATAACTCACAATCACAGGGTGGCGGCGCGGCCGTGGCGGAACAACCCCGCCGCAAAAAGGCGCAGCCATCGCCAAGTCAAAACAAGCATTCAACGTCTTCGTCGGCGACATCCACGCCTCAGGGCGCGGTGGACAAGCTCCGCAGTTTTCGAGTGGAGTTCGGTCCCAGCAGGAAAGACATTCTCAACTTTACGAACCAGCTCGCAGTCATGGTGCGGGCGGGTATCAGTCTGCAGGATTCGCTCGAAGCGATTGCGGATCAGCATCACAATGAGAAATTCAAGGTTGTCGTGCGGGATCTGAAGATACGGATCGAGAGCGGGCAGAGCTTCTCGCAGGCCCTGGCCGAATATCCGAACGTCTTCACCGAGCTGTATATCAACATGGTCGCGGCGGCGGAAGTTTCGGGCTCGCTGAGCGATATGCTCCAGAAGCTCGCCGAATATCTCGACTCCGAGGCGGAAACGCGATCTCAGGTCAAGGGGGCGATGGTCTATCCGATTATCATCGCGACGATGGCGATCTCGACGACGGTCTTTCTGCTGTGCTTCGTGCTGCCGAAATTCACGGCGATATTCGAAGGCAAGGAGCATCTGCTTCCGACGCCTACGAAGCTGCTGATGGCCAGCAGCGCGTTCCTTCGGGGCAACTGGTATTTCATCCTGCCGGCTCTGGCCGCATGCGCGTGGGGCTTTTGGCACTTCATCGGCACCGAGCCGGGCAGATTGTGGTGGGACCGGACGAAACTCAGGCTGCCGCTGCTTCGGACATTGTGCCGGAGTCTGTATATCAGTCGGAGCCTGCACACGATGGGCGTGCTGATGCGCGCGGGCGTTCCGATCCTCAGCGTGCTTTCCATTACGGCGCAGATCGCGGGCAATGTATTGTACAAGCGAATGTGGCTGGGGGTCCACGAAGAGGTCCGGCAGGGCAAGAAGATTGCGTCGAGCCTGGTGCAGTACCAACTGATGCCGAGCAGCGTGGTGCAGATGATACGCAGCGGCGAGGATTCCGGCACCATGGGCGACGTGCTGCGCGACATCTCAAGCTACTACGCGCGGGAATTGAAGACGGTCATCAAGACGGTCACATCCATGATCGAGCCGATTATGATCGTCTGCATGGGTGTGCTGGTCGGCTTCATTGCGATGAGTATTATTCTGCCGATCTTCAAGATGTCCAGTATCGTCATGGGTAAGTAGAAGTTGTGCAATGCTTCGTTGCGAAAACGCGCGGTATGGGGAGAATTGATATGAACAGGAGCGGCTTCACACTCATTGAGGTCCTGGTGGCGATTGTTCTGCTGGGTCTGGCGGTGGCAGCGCTGGTCGGCGCCAACGCGGCCTTTACCAGCGCCAACGGGCTCGGGGTCGAATTATCCACAGGCGAGTTTCTGATCGAACAGATTCGCGAACTGACGGCGACGCTGCCGGTTGTGGATCCGGATGCGCCGGGTTTGACGCTCGGCCCTGAAGAGGCGACTTTGGACGATTATGACGACGTCGATGATTTCGACGGCGCGAGCTTTTGTCCGCCGGTCGCCGGGGACCGGACCACATTGAACGATTTCAGCGCGTACACGCAGACCGTCCAGGTTGAAAACGTCAGCGCGTCGGATTTTGAGACGGTGGTGAGCGATTATCACAGCAAGTTCGTTCGCGTTACCGTCCAGGCGTATCTGAACGGCAAGCTGGTCTGTTCGGCCGCCTGGGTCCGCGCCCGCTATTGAAGAATGACAGTTTCTTTTCCATTGTTCTGCTGCAGGGAAGCGTGAGCGGTCAAAGGAGGGTGTTACAATGTTATCCAAACGCAGAGGCAGGCGTGCGGCTTTCACGCTGATTGAGACGCTGCTGGCGGTGACCATCACGGCGGTTCTGCTGACCGCGGTGGCGATAGCGTTCAATGCGTCGGTGATCAGCTACAACACGAACGAGGACATTTTCAAGGCGGTGAACAACGCGCGGCAGGCGGCGTCGCGCATCACCACGCAGTTGCGGTCCGCTCAGACCGTCGACGCCGAAGCGCCGTCGAACGAGTGCACGATGGAGATAGCCAGCGGTGAAGACATTACCTATCGATATGACAGCACGGACGGCACGCTCTATCTGGTGACCAACGATGACGCCACCGACGATGATTATGTCCTGTGTGAGAATGTTGTTAATGCCGTCTTCACCAAGGATACCTTCGTGAATGACGAGGGGCGCATTGCAGTAAAAAGTGTGCAGATCTCGATGACGGTCAACAGCGGAGGCGTTCAGCAGAAGGTGGCGGCTGCGGCGGTCGTACGGCGCAACCTTAATTAGGCGCCGGCATGCAGGCGAGGGCGCGGGCCGTTGTGGGAATCCCGAATCGCCGCCTGGGGCCGGCGTTGGCGGGTTCGACTGCGCTATTTGGCAGAATCCGGCGGTGCAGGAGCGGGAATTGGCCTTGACAATCCTCGGCAGGCGAAGATAATGCTTGCTTTGTGGTCGAAATCGGGCATACTATCGACCGCAGGTTTTCGGGGCGGTTAGCTCAGTTGGCTAGAGCGCCTGCTCGACACGCAGGAGGTCACTGGTTCAAGTCCAGTACCGCCCATTGCCGTAAGGCCATGTTCTGATGCGCCTTGCCCCCCCCTGTCGTCGGTCTTTCCCATGTTCGCGTCTTGCGGCGGTCTGTCTGGCGATTCTTTCGCTCTTGGCCCAGCGGTCTACCTGTGAGACTCAGCCGGGAGGTCGTGGCATACGACCTTATCTTCAAGTTCGGCGTAAGCCTCGTCAAAGAGGCCGTTAAGTAAGCCGGGGGACACCCTACTCGATTCGATCATGAAATAAGTAAGGCGTCCCCGGAATTCCCAAAATGGTCCGCATCCGCGCATCCCATTTTATAGCTCTGGATGCACTTATTCGATTCTGATCTTCTCCATCATTCTGAACTCAGACAGGTGGCGGGGGCGCTCTGCTTCCGCTTACTGGAGGCGGCGGTGGAACCTGCGCGTATCGATCCTCGGGTCGCCTCCGGCGCGTCAACTTGACTCCAACAAAGAAAGCAAGAGGAACAAACAAGACCGCAGAGCCGACATCCCACGCATCGAGCTTGAAGATGTCCCACAGGCCAGATCGTTCACCGCTGTTGAATTCGGCACAGCCGACTTGTTGCCGCTCTGCAAACATGTCAGCAACAGTACGGTTCTCGGAGGCCATGGCCATTTGTGCTGAGCGGCTGCCGAGGGCAGGCCAAACATCATCCATCCACAAGAAGCAAAGGACTGTTAGGCCGATGGCGACGAGTTTGGAGGGAAAGGTTCGTGCGAGGCGATAGCTGAGCACGAACCCAGCGCATCCGTAGCAAAATGGTTCCATGAATCGGTCAACGAGACCGAAAAGGAGCATTTGTAGCGGAAAGTTGTCCATCATATCGCTCCGTAAGTATTCCGAACACGTTTGGACTTCTTGAAGTACAGCCACCAAATCAAGAACCAGAGGCCTTCGCGGAACACAGCACCGATGCCAGCACCAATGACGGAAGTGACAACCTGGGATGGCATGTCACCCATGATTACGACGGCCACAAACTCAATCCCGATGAAGCCGAAGAATCGAATTAGAAGGAACTTCTTGGCGATACGTCGCCCGTTGGGATTACCGCTCCAGATAATACATCCAACAATGAACCCGTAAACGACAAGAGCTATCGATCCCGCGTTTTCCCACATGACGGCAGTCTTCAAGGTTGGGAATTGATCGAATGCGGGCTGGGCCTGTTCCCAATTCATCGAGATTTGCCCGAGCGAGAATAAAGGGCTGAGAATCGTGAGTCCGACACAGAAGAATAGCAACCAGCCGCCCACGCCCTTGGGGCCTGTTGCCGTAACAGGTGGAGACGCGACATTCGCCTGCGATACGGCATCTGCGCGAGCCGGAGGGGACGGTGCAGTCGGTGCCATCGTGCTCTGGAAAGTCGACATGATGGTCTCCAAAGGTGCCCAGTCCGACATGCCTTCTCTCCACGCGAGCGTGATAGGCGTCACTGTCCCGCTCGCCATCATGTCCCGCAGTTGCTCAGGAGAGTAGGGGCCTTCCTGCTGATTGTTGTGGTAGATGTGTATCAGGTTTGCCATATCGTCTCTCCTAATCGAACTATGATTACATGGTTTCTGGTACCGCCCTGTGCGCCGGGAGGTCGCGGCATACGACCTTATCTTCAAGTTCGGCATAAGCCTCATCAATAGAGGCCGTTAAGTAAGCCGGGCGACTCCATACTCGATTCGATCATGAAATAAGTAAGGTGTCCCCGGAATTCGCCTCTGCTGATTGGTACCTACGTATCACTCTGGCTTCTCCTGATCCTTTACCCGCTCGTAACAACAATCCTTGAATGGCTTTCCACTTCCACAAGGACAGGGATCACTGATATAGACACTTCGTTGGCGAACAATGAAATCGATGTCTAAATCACTGGAGGTAATATCCGGATCATCAAGGGCATTTGCATTCTTCATCTCGTCAAGCATCTTGATAAGCCCTTTGTCTGTCCTTGATTCAGAAGTTTCAGATTCGGCGTGAGAACCGGGGATCCAGTTCGGAAAAAGCTCTCTCCATAATCTGTACACTACGGATTCTGGGTTTTCGGGTGGTCCCTTACCGTATTCTCTGTCCCAACGAGACATATCCCTGTCAAAGGATGCTTCCCACTCGTTGGCGAGACTACTCAAGTCGGCCTTTAGTTCTGCCCCGAGAACAAACCGCTGTTCTTCATTGATGAAGTATGGAGCAAGCGTTTGATGAAACTTGTCAGATGAAGAAAATGCCATAGAGAAGGGCAAGTAATACATGTATTCCAAATCAATCATGTTGGTGGCACGAGTTCCCACCAAATCATACATCAAGGCAAAGAAGAAGAAAGTTCGGACACGAAGGCAGTAGTAAGCGTACGGAGCAAACGCACTCAGAGGCATGTTGTTTGAACGTTCATATCTTAAGAGTATCTTTGAGCTTTCTTCTTGCGGTATGCGGAAGTCTTCGATCAGTTGGATCAAGAAATCAAGATGGGAGTCTTCATTTGCGAAGTATCTATCTACGTATGAAGCCACATCATCCAGACTTTTCAGTTGGACAAGCGATTTGAATTTCTTGCTCCATCTCGTCTTAAGCCCTTCGAGGTCTATTGCTTTGCTGGCATATCTCCACTGCTCGGCAATGTCCTTCTCATCTGGCTCAAAGTCCCCTGCTTTCCATCTGTTAATCTGTCTTTCTTCGGCTGTTTCTTCAAAGATAAAGCCCTTCTTGCCAGAATCAGTCACGCTTGCTCTCCCTCCGGGAAGCATGATCTTTCTGTGCATAGAGATATTCTCTCCTTGAAGTGATGCAATGATACGATGGGCGAAGTGTGCATTTATGGCAAAAGTCCCTTGATGTGATTTTGCTGCCAAGTTCTGCACCCGATCTTTTGAGATCGCTCCCGGTTTGTCCGGTTTGGCCAAATCCCCCCAGATCTCCATAACAAGGACGGGCGGGATGTTGAGGATGAAGTATTTGTTCAACATGAGACGCTCATCATCCGAAAGCGACTGCAATGTGGACTTGTCCAAGATGATGATTGGCCCCATGGCCCCCTTTGTTCAGTACAAGAGTGTAAATCATAGTGGTCCTGACGTCCTAACCGAATCGGCCGGGCGTAGCCGGAACCTGTCCGGGTAAAGCCGCAAAATCTGCAAAAAGCTCGCTCTGTCTCCAACTCCTGTCCTTTATCTCGTTTACTGTTTCCTGCGTTCGTACGGACCGCACCTTCGTTTTCGATTATAGACCGCCGGTCATGTCAATCCAATGCTTTTTTCGATGTTTTTCAGAATCTCCGGCGTCTGCGACAGGCCGGGGGTCGGCTGGAAGGTCCTATAGCTTAGAATCCTCATTTGCGGGCCAAAAACGCACATTGCCAAGTGCAAATGCGGCATTTCGAATTGCGAATGCGGCATATCAAGCTGCAAATGCGGTATTTCAAATTGCGAATGCGGCATATCAAGCTGCAAATACGGTATTTCAAATTGCGAATGCGGTATTCGACACTTTGAATACGCTATTTGATACTTCGAATACGCCATTTGTTATTACAAATGAGCCATTCGAAACTGCATATGCGGCAAGTGAAGCTGCATACGGCGTATGCGAAGCTTCAAATGCTCCATTGCAAGCTGCAAATGCGGCATTTCAAGTCGGGATCGCGGCGTTGCGAGTCGGCTGAGGCGTATTGCAGGCGAGATTCGATCCGGATTCTGCGTCCCAAACAGAACAGCCAACAGCGTCTGAGGTCAGGCCGAGAGCACGTTGTCCGGTACGGCGGCATCACGGGAGGATAATGGATTGGACCGGATGCGGGGCGAGCGCTGCGGTCGTTCAGGACGCACATTGGAGGGCAGAGCCGCGCTTATCGCGCATTTTGAGTGATGCCCACTCTGCGGTCATCGCCTCTTGATGTCCAGGGGCGGGTCGCTTCCGGCGGATCATACCACAGGGACCGCCAGTAGGCGCGGTCTATCTCGTAGGGGTCGAGCTTCATTCCGGGCGGCAGTTCGGCGGGCAGGACGCCATAGCGCTGCATCTGCCGAACGTACGCGTCTCTCGGCTCAAAGCCGGCCATATCGAACCGTTTGATCTTGTCGAGATATGCCTTTCCGGCTTCGACCATGGCGAGGAGTTTGCGGTAATCTGCGTCGGTGGTATCTGCGAAAACGCGGGCGGTCGTATCGCCTTCTTTGCACAGTGCGAGTCCGCCGGCGGTGCGGCCAAGCGGGGCCAGCAGCAGCAGCGACTTTCGGGGACGCGTACAATTAAAGACAATGTGGCGGCTGAGCCTGAGGCGAGGGTCGTTGATGTCGAAACGCCAGAAGGACAGGCCGCGTTCATCGGAGAGGGACCTGGGCAGGATGTCGTTGTTCTGATGACAGGATGCACAGCGGCGATCTATGACCTCGGCGGCGGCTTTTGTAGTCGGCCAGTCGAAATCGGTATGCACGAGTTGATTCTCCGCATAGCCGCCAATGGAGCCGGATCCCAGCGCGGCATACGTGCCGGGATAGGTCGCGGCGCTCTCGATCCAGAGGCGGAGCATCTTCTTCTGACGGGCGGTCGCCTGAACGTCGTGGTGCGAACCGTCGAGCATTGTGAGGATCCTGCTGGCGGACGAACCAAGCGAACGCGGCGGATAATTGCTCTGCGGGCGATTGCGGCCGTCGGAGAAGAGTTGTCTGACGGTCATGGTGAAATAGCTGTGCGAGAACATGGGTCCGCGGTCGCCGGTCAGGATCATGCCGCCGGCATACGGTCCGCCGCGTTCGGTCTTGTCGTAGCCGTGGCAGTCCACGCAGAGATCATCGAGTATCGGCTGGATGTCCCGCGGGAAATCGAATACATCCGGGCAATCCTCAACGGGCGTGATCCTGCTCGGCGGGCGTTTGACGGCAAGAGGATTGCCGTCCAGGACCGCACTTCTGGTGCGCTGCTCGTGACAGCCGGTACAACTGGTGACTTCGCCGGGCTGGACGGTCAGGAAGCTCTGCATGCGTTTGACAGCCATATCGTCCTCATCCAGCGCAACGAAGAAGAGGCTTCTGAGGGCGGGCAGTTCCATGTAGGCGGAACCATCCGGCTCGACCGGTATCGTGCCGAGGACTCGCTCGAGGGTGAACGAACCGCCGTAGGTAAGCGGGTCCATGCCGCCGGTGAAGTTTATGGGTTTCGGGAGGCTCTCGAGGACGAGGAGTTTTCTGATCTCGCCGGGTTTCACGCCCTTCATATTGCGGCCTTCGCGGACGTCGGTGAGGATGAGTCTGCCGGTACTTTCATCGGCTTTAATGCGGTCGGGTATGATGCGCTCGCGCGGGCGAGGTATGATCGGGCGCGGCTCGTGGCACTGGAAGCCCTCGGCGGCATCATCGTCCGGGAGCGTGTACAGCGGAGCCGTGCGGCCCGTGCCGTTCATCAGCAGGATTTTCGTGCCGGAGGCGACGAGAAAGGCCTCTTCACTAAACGCCCAGGGGTCGCGGTAGTCCGTACCCCTGTTGATGTATCGTGCAGACGTCTGGTCGTCAGGTCCTTTCCTGGCGGTGAGGACGACTACGCTGCCGTCGTGTTCGCGCCTGCCGTGGCCGGGCGAGAATATTGAGACCACCTTGTCGGTGCCGGGGATGGGTCTGGCATCGATCATGACAATGCGGGGATGGAGATTGCCATAGAAGATCATCTGCCCGGTTCCATCCGGATTGGACGTCCAGAGATGGTGATAGTCGACCTGCGAGCGGTCGATATATTCCCATCGCTGATAGAGGATCCGGCCGTCGGGCAGGACCCACGGCGTGTTATCGTGCTCGATATTGGCTGATATCCGGCGGATGTTGCGGCCGTCCGGGTCGCAGCGATACAGGACGGCGACCTGTGTGATCCAGCAGTTTACCCAGCGTTTGCACCTGGTCGACACGAAAACGATATCGCCGTCGGGCAGCCAGCACGGCTCGAAGTCGTCATACGCGCCACGGGTAAGTTGCCTGAGGCCGCTGCCGTCAGAGTTGATCCGCCAGAGGTGATAGTGTTCGGAGTCTCCTTTTCGCCAGGAAAAGAGTATGGTCTTTCCGTCATAGTGCACGACGGGATCTCGGACTCCGCCGAGCGGGTCGTCTATCAGGGTGGTCACCCGGCCGGTCTTGATATTGAGTTTGCACAGCCTGCCGCCGGGGCGATATGTGACGCGTTTGCCTTTATGATACAGCGCGCGTTGGCGGATGGCATCGGGAGGATCATTTTCCGCATAGTAGCTGATGTTGGCGTACCAGTGGCCGTCGGTACCGAGTTTGCGCATGGCGAAGACAACGTCTTCAACGTCGGCCATCGGGCCGGAGAGAAACTCTTCCTTCAGCCTGGGAACGACGGGCCGTAGCGGGCTGTTGACCGAACGCAGGGCAATGTAGTCATAGAGTATCCAGCTCTGTTTGTCGAGCCGGACAGCGATTTCGTTTGCGCCTCCGGCGATGTTCCCGGGCGGGATTGGAAATATGACCGATTCGCTGACGCCCTGTCCGGTCGGGTGGAATACCAGTTGCGACATGCCGCCCGGCGCGACTTTCGCGGGCAAAGCCGTCCCATTTACGGTCACAGTTATCGTAGATCGCTCTCGCTGGTGACCTCCAGCCACACCCAGGACAAGATATGCGGGGCCAACCGGTTTTGTCGCGATTGTGAAGCGGATAGTGAACGTATGGGCCGCGCCGCCGGCACACTTGTCGCGATGCGCAGGGTGCACAAACGGCCAATCGGCAGGCTTGCTGCGACCGACGTTGTAGACGACGGGCTCTTCGAAGACGTCGAGATATGCCGCATAGCCTTCGGTCACAAGGCCGAATTCGGCGGGCGAAGCATCCGGCGTGCCTATGCAAAAGAGCGTATCAGGGTGATCGGCGCAGAGTTGCGGACTCCAGAGAGCTGAGAGGAGCACGAGGAGAGCCGCACATCGCATCGTGTTGCCTGCCAGAGGATACAGACGCCTGTGATCTGTAGTCATTGTATCGGACGAATGTATTGTCTCGTGCACGTGCATTCTCCTGACTGAACGGCCGCAGCAATATCACAAGGCCGTGGTGGAATCTTCTCCAAGCCATTATCTGAGCATGACCGGACAGAAGGCATTGCCTGAATCGGTAAACATCCCCATTCTTGAGTTCACAATCAGCACCCGTGCCTGCCATGTTCTCTGATGATACCAAAGAATCCCACCTAAGTTCAATGATTTGCATCCAGTCGGGATTCTCCATCTGACTCATGGGTTGCCCCTGGGCGGGTATGCTCGGCGCCAGCATACCCGCGATTACTCGGCCGAAACCTCGTTGTCGCACTGCAGACGGCAGAAAAGGGGGAAGTACGGTCCTGCCGGCGGTGTTCTTCTTTCAAGGGCGATGACGGTTGTCAATTCTTACGAGCGGCTACGATCGTGTCGCGGAAGGTCCGGTTTAACGCAGGTTGCAGGCGTCGTTCGGCTGGGGCCGTCGGCAGAGCAATTTCACGTGGAATCTACGGCCTTTGGGCCGTATGCGAATACAGTGGATTCGATTCTTTTCGGAAATGTGCGCATATTCTGCTTTTTCTGCGTAACTTTCGGCCTTTCGAGCGTCCCTTATTATGTGAAGGCCATGACGTTTTGTGTACAGAAGATTTGGAGACCAGGCAATGAGCTCCGTTAGACTTACATTAGACTTGGAATCATTCATCAACGAAGGACTCAGCAAGGGTTGGCGCGGCTGGCCGGTCAAGAGCGGCGAGGCCGGAGCGCGGATCATACGCAGCCAATACCTGCAACCGGCACCGTCGACGGAGGCAGCGCTCGGGGCTGAGGATTACCACAGCAGCAGGCGGCATGTAAGTGTCGGACGAATTTGATGTGCCTCAATAAAAGGCTGCCTTATTCTGCAGAACCCAGGAAATTGATCCAGAAAGCAAACCGTTTGACGCTTGCTCGGCCTGTCTGAACGTGACGAATAATCCGGCCCCGGCATGAGCCGCCCCTTTCCTTATGGCGGGTCTTCCAACACACGGCACGCAAGGACGCACGGGATTGTCGGCCAGAGTCGCAGCGACTTTCCAGCCGCAAGACGATCTCATCCTCTCGCAGAGAATCATGGACACTCCGTACTGTGCCCCTTATAATTTCATCAGATACGTGTAGAGAGATACACCAGCCCAGGGGCCGCAGAATAAGGGTTGTCATTATCTTGTACGGAGCGCCATGGAAGCAGGGCAACTTGACAGCATGCAGAGTCTGTATCAGGAGAATACGCCGGCACATCCCATGCACATATGCATTTGCGTACCTTCGGCTCATTACGACCAACTCGATTTCAGCGCGGCTGTGGGGGACTGTCTGGAAGAGCGAGGGCATTCGACGTTTCGGGCGACGGAGGGCGATCCGCGGATTGTCGAGTCGGATCTGGTCATCCTGGTGGGTGATGCGCGTCGATTCACGCAATCGGTCGGTATTCTGCGTTGTTGCGGAGAGAACCGGCCGAACGTCGTTCTCTGGCAACTGGAATCGCTGCCCCCGGTGAAGATGTCTAACAAGGCCAGACGGATCGGGCTGGCGATAGCTCGATGCAATCGCAAGAACCTGCCCGGACCGCTATCGAGAGCAGCGCAGGCCGTCATCCCGCGGTGCAGGGACGCTCAGATGCTGTTGCGGACTGCCCTGGCCAGATCGGCAGGAAGAGAACTGGCAAAGGCCAACCCCTCGTACGCGAACGTGGAGCCGAGCATTCTGTGTCATGCCATGGATCGCTATTACTGGTTCAGGCGGAATTACGATCCGGTCTGGTGTGATGCGGTGTTTGCCAGCACGCCTCCGCGCGTCGAGTTTCTCAACGACATGGGCGTGCCTGCGCGGTACGTTCCCGTTGGGTATCATCCGATCTGGGGCGAACAGCTGGACAGGAAACGTGATATCGACGTTCTCTTCTTCGGGGACGCAATAAACAGGACCCGACGTTCGGCACTGGAACAGATTCGCGGTCAGTTCGCTGCGGCCGGGGTACAATTCGTTTGCGTCACGGAGTCGGTGTACGGTCGGGAGCGAACGGAACTATTGAATCGGGCCAGGATCGTGCTGGATATCATGCGGACGCCGTGGGAGATGCCGGTGCTCAGGTTGCTGATGTGCGCGTCGTGCGGAGCGATGGTGGTCTCAAACTGGACTGGCGAGCCTGCGCCGTTCGACACGGGTCATCTGGCACAGGTGGACACAGACGAGATGGCGGAAGCGGCGGTGCATTATCTGAAGCACGAGCCGGAGTGGCAGGCCATAGCCGGCGCTGCCCAGGCCTTTGTCACACGAGAACTGACAATGCAGCGTTCTCTGGAAAGCATACTTGAAACGATCGGGGCGGAGCGGCCGACATCGGCAGAGCTTGCGGGAGGGCGAAGCCGGTGATTCCAACGTATCGCCCATGCACGGATGAGCGGGAGGTAGAGGCGATTCGCGAGGTGCTGCGCAGCGGATGGCTCGGGATGGGAGCGGTAACTGAGCGTTTCGAACAGCGCGTGGCGGAGTTTATCGGGGTCCGGCATGTTGTTGCGGTCAACAGCGGCACCGCGGCGCTGCATCTCGGGCTGGAGTGCGCTGGTATCGGGAAGGGAGATGAAGTTATCGTGCCATCGTTTACATTTCCCGGCTCGATCCAGGCCATTGTGCTTTGCGGGGCAACGCCCGTCTTCGCAGAAATCCAGGCAGACGATCTGACTATCGATACGGCTCATCTCGAAGAACTGGTCACGCCGAGGACTCGCGCCGTCATGCCCGTGCATTTCGGCGGCACGGCGTGCGATATGGACAGAATCCACTGCTTTGCGGCCGGACATGATCTTCGGATCGTGGAAGATGCCGCCCATGCCTTCGGATCGACATATGGCAAACGCAGGATCGGTTCGTTCGGAGATGTGGCGTGTTTCAGTTTCGATCCGATCAAGAACATCACCTGCGGGGGCGGAGGAGCACTGGCGACAAGCAACCGCCAACTTGCCGAACAGGCTCGCATCAAGCGGGAGTTGGGTATCAATCGCAGTTCCTGGCGGCGCAATCTGGATGCGCATAATCGGCGCTACGACGTGGTGACATCCGGATATCGCTATCATATGAGCGATATCAATGCCGCAATCGGCATCGTTCAACTCGACCGGTTCGATGAATTCCGGGCCCGGAAAGCGGCTATCGCACGACAGTATGACGCAGCATTCGCCGATGTGCGCGGGCTGCGTATCGTGCAGCGGGACCTCGGGGAGGCATTCGCATTCGGTTACTTCGTGCGGATCATGGAGGGCCGGCGGGACGCACTGGCCGAACATCTGGCAGACAGCGGCATCGCCACGCGCGTACAGTTTACTCCGAGTCATCTTCACTCGGCTTTCGGCGGAGAAAGTGCGAATCTGCCGATCACCGAGCAGGTATACAGCGAAATCCTGACACTGCCGTTGTACTGTCAAATGACACAGGATGATGTCGGGGCCATAATCGCAACCGTGCTGCGTTTCTTTCGAAGCGGTCCAGAAATCGCGGAAAGGCCGACCGGGGAAGCACGCAGACGTCGAAGAATAACGCCGGACACCATCTCTTCGGAGCAGCGCGGATGAGTTCGGCAACGCGGCGTATTCTGATTCTGGGTGCGGGGACATTTGCACAGGCGATGGCAGACAGCATCTCCGAGATTGAGGAGACCGAGGTCGTCGGATTTGTGGACATACGCGGGTATCGAGAGCGCGATGCGCGGATCGCAGGACTGCCGGTGCTGCAGGTGAATGACCTGGGTGCGATGACGGGCACGCACGAACTGATCTTTGGGATCGGCACAACGCGGCGGGCCGGGTATCTCAAGCAACTGGAAGCATATGCATTTCGATTTGCCACACTGGTTCATCCGACCACCTACGTGGCGCCGACTGCATCCGTCGGCGAAGGAACGTTCGTTGCTGAAGGCGTCATTGTGGCGCCATACTCACGGATTGCATCCCATGTTACGATCAATCGCGGCGCCACGATCGGCCACCATGTGCGGGTTGGCTCGTTCACTATGATCGGGCCGGGAGCCAACATTGCGGGTAATATGGAGATCGGTGCGGGTGTCTACGTCGGAATCGGCGCAACGATTATCGACCATATCGCGGTCGGAGACGATGCAGTGGTGGGAGCCGGAGCGGTGGTAGTAAGAGACGTTGCGTCCGCGACACAGGTCGTTGGGGTGCCCGCGCGGGTCGTACGAACGAACATCGAGGGGAAGTGACATATGGACGATTTGATTATCAACGCAGCACTGACGGGAAGGACAAGTGAGCGCCCGGCACAGCGGCCGGAGATGATACGTCTTTTGCAGACTCGGGAATACGAAATCGCCCGCGCATGCACCCGGGCACATCGCAGGCCGATCAACATGCAGGATCGTCACTGACTGGGTTGCTCGCAGAGCTTCTTCATGGCCCTGCCCATGGCGTCGCCGATCAGGAAGTACGTTTCGGCGTTGCTGTTCCAGTGGTATCCCTGGCCTGAGGGGGATTCTTCTTTCGGGCGGTAGAAGGATTGGGTTTTGACGAAGGCCACGTTGTCCTTGAACTCATCGTATTTGGCTACGGCGGCCTGGGCGGCCATCAGTGACAGTGCGCGCGGGTGGGTCTCATCCGGCCCGTGCATGCCGGTCTCGGCGATGACGAAGGGCAGTTCTTTGGCGCTAAGGTCTTTGCGGATGTCGCGGATGAAGTTGGCGAGGTTCTTTTCGTACTCGTCGTTAGCGGCCTGGTTGACGCGGTCGTTCCAGCCCTGGTGCCAGCCGATCCCGGCCAGTTCCCAGCCCTGGCCGTCGTAGTCGGGGAAGTACTCTTCGAGGTTGGTTAGTACGTCTTTGGTGTGCTCGATAAGCAGGGTATAAAAGGGGCCGAGTTCGCCGCCGGAGCTGGGAGGTCGAAAATCCTTCGCAAGCGACTTACCTCCCCACGCGATCTTGATGAGCAGCACCTGATTGTCCAGCCAGTCTCCGACTACGTGGCCGAACTGGAGTTCGGGACCGATGCGATCCTCACGCGCACCATAGCCAACGGTCAGGCCACCCTTTCGGTCGAAGTACCAAATCCAAACATCGTCGCGCACGACCCAGTCGCCGTCGGCATCGACGAGGTGTTTGAATCGGGGAGCGGTGGCGGGCTCTTTGACGAGATACTCGAGGCTGCCTTTGCCGCCGTTGCGGTTAGGGTTCGCCTCGATAATGCCTGCGCCCTGCATGTTTGACTGGCCCGCGAGGATAAAGACCTTCAAAGGGCTTTTTCCGGGCTGGTCGGCGAAGGCGGTGTGTGCGAAGATGCAAACGATGACTGCAGCAATCAACGTCACTTTTGATGTCTTGGCTGTCGGTATCATGAACTGCTCCTTTTGCTAAAGATGTAAAGCTCTGCAACTCATTATGTCGGACGAATCACGATTCATCAAGGGTTCGTTGCGGCCAACGGCATTGAGAATGCTCCGACCAGGCCGCCGGATCGATGCGCAGTGCGGGAGACGGTATTGCATAATGGGGGCAGGTTGTTAGGATATGTGGTTTGGCGCGGGCGGGGCGTGGATGTGTTATTTCGCCTCGTGGACACGTCTTTGTAATCAGGGCACATAAGCAATCAAAGGGGCTTGTTCTTTGTTTGGACGAGTCGGGCACTCTTAGGAGACTGCAATGAAAGTGAAAAGAACGATGGACAGAAGAGGTTTTCTGCGGCAGACGGCTGCGACGGCGGGCGCGATTGCGGCGTTTCCGGCCGTGGTGCCGTCGTCGGTATTCGGCGCCGAAGCGCCCAGCAATCGCATTGTGATGGGGGCGATCGGCGTGGGTTCGCAGGGAACCGGGGATATGCGCGGGTTCCTGGGCAAGTCGGAGGTACAGATGGTGGCGGTGTGCGACGTAGACAAGACGCACCGCGACCGGGCCAAGGGCCTGTGCGATCAGAGGTACGGCAATAAAGACTGCACGGCTTATCTGGATTTCCGCGAACTGATCGGGCGGGGCGATCTGGATGCGGTGATGCTGGCGCTGCCGGACCATTGGCATGCGATACCGGTTATTGAAGCGGCCCGGGCGGGCCTCGATATGCACGGACAGAAGCCGTTCTCGCGATCGATTATCGAGGGGCGGGCCATGGTCACTGAGGTCGAGCGATACGGTCGCATCTGGCAGACGGGAAGCCAGCAGCGGTCCGACTATAAGTTCCGGCGGGCGGCCGAACTGGTGCGCAACGGAAAGATCGGCAAGATTCAGAAGATCGAAGTGGGGCTGCCGACAGGCGGCGCGACGGATGTCAAGCCGGTGCAGGAACCTCCTGCGGGGCTGGACTGGGACTTCTGGCTCGGACCCGCACCATACGTGCCCTACCGGGGAATCGTGCACTGGAACTGGCGATGGATTATGGACTATTCCGGCGGCCAGCTTACGGACTGGGCGGGTCATCACATCGATATCGCGCACTGGGGCATGGGCTGGGACCGAACGGGACCGACGGAAATCGAGGGCGAGGGCGAGTATCCGGAGGACGGCATTTACAACGTGCCTACGAAGTACCGGTTCACATGCAAGTATGCCGACGGGATTACGATGACGGTGGCCAATAATCAGCAGCTTACACAGGGTGCGAAGTGGTACGGCGAGAAGGGTTGGATTCACGTCAATCGCGGCGGTTTGAATACGTCAGACGAAAAGATTCTGCGCGAAGAGATCGGGCCGAATGAGATTCATCTGTATGAGAGCCGAGACCACAAGCAGAACTTCCTGGACTGCGTCAAGAGCCGTAAAGAGACGATTTGTCCGGCGGAGGTGGGCTTCCGGTCGATCAGCGTCGGGCTTCTCGGGGAGATTGCGATGCTGACCGGACGCAAGATCAAGTGGGATCCGGAAAAGGAAGAGATCATCGGCGATCCGGAGGCCAGCGCGTTGTTGGGCCGGTCGTATCGCGAACCCTGGGTTCTGTAAGACGCTTTATCTGAATACAAGGAGCAGAATAATGAAGAACATATCGCTGCTATTCATGATGTGCGGTCTGGCGATGTTGTCAAACGCAGGCAATTCCGTTGCAGCCGAGGCCGGCTGGGAGAGTCTTTTTGACGGCGAGACGCTGGACGGCTGGGTACTGGCCGAGCATAACGGCAAGGCGAAATACGCCGTAGAGGATGGGGCCATCGTCGGAACGACGGTCCTGGGTACACCAAACAGTTTCCTGCGAACGGAGAAGAATTACACCGATTTCGTACTCGAACTGGAGTTTCTGGTCGAGCCCGGGATGAATTCAGGCATTCAAATCCGCAGCAACAGTTACGAGCATTACAAGAACTACCGCGTACACGGCTACCAGGTCGAGATCGACACATCGGCTCGTGCGTGGAGCGGCGGGATTTACGACGAGGCTCGGCGCGGGTGGCTGTACAATCTGAAGGATAAGCCGGCGGCGCAAAAGGCTTTCAAGCAGAACCAGTGGAATCACTATCGCATTATGGCGGTGGGTGACAGGATTCGCACATGGGTGAACGGCGTGCCGGCGGCGGACCTGAAGGATGACATGACGTCGACGGGGTTCATTGCGCTGCAGGTGCACAGCTCGAAGGACGCCGGCAAACAGATCAAGTGGCGTAACATCCGCATACAGGATTTAAGCCGTGCCGGCGGACAGCGGCCGCTCAAGGCTCTGATCGTGGACGGCCAGAACAACCACAACTGGGAGGCAACGACGCCGGTTCTCAGGAGCCTGTTGAAGGAAACAGGGCTGTTCATTGTGGATGTGGCGACATCACCGGCCAAGGGACAGCCGATGGATGACTTTCGGCCTGATTTTGCCAAATATGATGCGGTGGTCTGCAATTACACCGGCGATGAATGGCCGCAGGCGACGCAGGATGCACTGGTGGAGTACATGGACAACGGCGGCGGACTGGTGATCTTCCACGCGGCGGATAACGCGTTCCCGAAATGGAAGGAATGGAACGAGATGATCGGTGTTGGCGGCTGGGGCGGCCGCGATGAGAAATCGGGCCCGATGGTGCGTTATCGCGACGGCAAGATGGTGCTGGATGACTCGCCCGGCCGGGGCGGTACGCACGGACCGCAGCATGCATTCCAGCTCGTAACCAGAGATCGACATCATCCGATCATGGCGGGGCTGCCCGAGAAATGGATGCATGCAAGCGACGAGTTGTACAGCAAGCTGCGGGGTCCGGCCGAAAACATGCACATTCTGGCAACAGCTTATGCAGATCCCGACAAGAGAGGCACCGGCGAACACGAACCGGCGTTGTTTACGATCCACTACGGCAAAGGCCGCGTTTTCCACACAGTTCTGGGGCACGGGCCCGAGCAGATGCGGTGCGTCGGCTTTATTACGACATATCAGCGCGGCACCGAATGGGCTGCCACGGGACGGGTCACGCAGGCAGGCGTTCCCGAAGATTTTCCGACGGCGGACCAGGTCAGCCTGCGACCGGTCGTTGCAGGCAATTATGAGGCCATTACGCAATACGATTTCGGCAAGTCGCGCAAGGAACTGGCGGCGATAGAAGAAGAGATTCGCGATCTTCCGGTCTCTTGTTTCCCGCAAGTGGAGAGCAGACTGCTGGCGGCGATGCGGGCTGAGGAAACGACGTACGCCGGCAAGCAATTCGTGTGCAGAATGCTCAGACGAGTCGGATCGGCGCAGTCGGTGCCGGCTCTGGCGGAAATGCTGGCCGATGAGGAATTATCGCACATAGCACGATTCGCCCTGCAGTATATGGCGGCCCCGGAGGCGGGAGACGCGCTGCGAAGGGCTATCGACGAACTGGACGGCGCATTACGCATCGGTGTTGTCGGTTCGATAGCACAGCGCAAAGATCGCAAAGCCGTCGGGGCAATCGCCGAGTTGATCCGCGGTACAGACCGGGACACCGCGCGTACGGCAATCAACGCGCTGGGAAGAATCGGGGGCACCGAGGCGGCATCGGCTCTCTCCAAGGCGAATGTCCGGGACAAGCTTGCAGGGGCCGTTGACAACGCACTGCTGATGTGTGCCGATGCAATGGCGGACGAGGGACATGCCAGGCAAGCCGCCGAGATATATCGCGGGATGACCTCTCCGGCCAAGAGCACGTGGATACGCATCGCTGCGTACAAAGGTCTGGTCGAAACGGAAAAGGGCAAGGCGGTTCCGCATGTGCTGGGGCTGCTCAAGGACAAGGACGTCGACCTGCAGCGAGCGGCGGGCAGATTCATGACAGAAATGCCCGGCTCTGAGATCACGGAGGCATTGGCCAGACAACTTGACGCGCTCAACGCCGACGGGCAGGTCGTTCTGCTGGGCGCACTGGAAGCTCGTGGGGACGGGGCGGCCGCTGCGTATGCAGCGGAGGCCGTGCGCAGTAAGTCGGAGGCCGTGCAGCTTGCGGCAGTCAGCGCACTGGCCGCTATTGGCGACGGTTCGAATGTCGAGCTGCTTGCGAAGACCGCGGCCGGTTCCGGAGCTGTCGCAAAAGCCGCCAAGGAGAGCCTTACACGCATGTCAGGTCCGGACGTTGGCTCGGCCCTCGTGAAGGTTGCGCGGAGTGACGCGCCGGCGGAGGTTCGGATCACAGCGATTGAAGCAATCATAGACAGAAGCGAGACCGAGGCAATTCCCACGATCTTCGTCATCTCCAAGGATGAAAACCGTTCGGTTCGACAGGCGGCATACAAAGCGCTGGGCGCGTTGGGAGGCCAGAAAGAGATTGCGGTAATGGTTTCCATGCTGCTGAATCCGGGCAATGCTTCGGACCGCGGCACAATTGAGCGGGCCGTCTCCACAATACTGACACGGTTGGAGAACCCTGACGGTTCGGCTGTCACAGCGGGTCTGAGAAAAGCGAACAACGATGCCAAGCCCCACCTACTGGCCTTATTGTCTGACGTGGGAGATGCCAGGGCGTTGCAGGCGGCTGCGGATCAACTGGACAATCAGAATGGAGATGTTCGCAAGGCAGCCATTCGAGCCCTGGCGGACTGGCCCAGCCCCGAGCCGCTGGAGGACCTTTTGAAGGTCGCGCGCACGGCCCGAGACAGGATCGAACAGATTCTCGCACTTCGCGGCTACATTCGGCTGCTCGGCGTGCCGGCCAATCGGGGCGCGGCGGAGACGGTCGAGCTTCTGGGCAAGGCCATGGAGGCAGCGCAGCGGCCGGAGGAAAAGAAGGCGGTATTTTCGGCGCTGGCGAAATATCCGTGCCAGGCGGGTCTGGCGATGGCTCAAGCGGCCAAAGCCGATGCGAGCCTGCGAAACGAAGCCGAACTGGCGGCCACCAGGATCAAGGAGGCTCTGGTCAATCGGAGTCTGCAGGTGGATGCGTCACAAAACAGCGGTAATGCAAAGAACGCCCTTGATGGCGATCCCGGCACACGATGGGATACCGGGCGGCCGATGAAGCCGGGCGACTGGTTCGTGCTGGATCTGGGCGTTGAAAGCACGGTTAAAGGGCTGACGCTCGATACGAGGAACTCGGCCAATGATTATCCTCGCGGGTATGAAGTGTACGTTTCTTTCGACGGCGGCAGTTGGGGCAAGCCGATCGTAACAAGCAAGCAAGCCAAGCCGCTGACTGAGATTACGTTCGAGGAACCGGTGCGAACGCGGTTTATCAAGATCGTACAGACCGGTTCATCCGATAGCTGGTACTGGTCGATCCACGAATTGAAGGTACATCTGCAATAGGATCGATGCGGACAGGATTGTCCGATGTGAAGGAATCGAGGCCTGCCTCTGTGAGACCTTTTGCGTCTTTTGTGGCAGGCCTCTCTACTTGGCGCACCATGGCAGCGTTGCGTCCGGAGGGCTCTTCGATGAAACGTGGGCGGCTGGGCGACAGGATAGGCAGAATCGAACGACGCATTCAGCGCCAGATAACACGGCGGTCGGCACGCCCGGATGACTCTCTTGCTCTGGCGCGGGCCTTGCACTCAAGCAGCGTTTTGCGGCCCTGGTCCGTGCGGGTGTAGACCAGAGTTGCAGGGGCGATACGGCGGCTCCAGAACTTGCAGTATTGCTCGGCGGAGGTCTTGTTCTTCGCGAGTGCTTGCGGGACAATGAAGCAGTCGCCCAGAAGCAGCCTTCGAAGTCGCGAGCGATCGCGCATGACATATCGGGGGTATTCAATGGGGCCGAGGACTTCGCGCATCGCATCGAGAAAGAGCGATCTTTCGCGCGTCGTGCCGTTGCGCAGCGAACAGCGCACGGCACCGAGGGTGTCGTTCCGGGCAGCCACCTTCAGTTTCGACGGTCGCGAATCGAGTGCGTCTGTCTGCGCCAGCGTCTTGACGACGAGCTTGCCGAGCCGTTTTGCGCTGGATTTCGCTGAGCGATGCCCGAAAGCCAGCCAGAGGGTTTTGAGCAGATTTGCGAGCAAGGCAGCGGAGGCAATAATGCAGGCGGCCATAACGATCCAGAGCACAGTTTCGATCAGAAGCGGCTCAGGTGTCGAAGCCGTACGCATACCCAGCCATGCAGCGAGAAATACCGCCCAGATGAGCACCTGCCTGAGGACGGCGGTCAGCAGGCGCAGGCCGACGACTTTTCGCGGTAGTGCGGCGGCCGGAAATACGACTTCTTCGACGAGTCGACCCGCACGCTTCTGCGCCAGGATCGACCGCCACAGATTCGCCAGTCCCCTGCGGTCGCGAGCGCGGCGGACCGTCGTTTCATTCGCGCGCTCGATATCTTCCGGGCTGAACGGAGGTCGGCCCAGTTGCAGCCTGTCCAGTCCGCTGGCGATGGAGCCGGTGGCAAACGAAATCCCAACAAACGCTCTGAATCGTCTGGCGAGCAGATCCATATCTTCGCCCGGCTGGTCCTCATTCGGCTCGACGCACAACAGATGCCAGATGTTCGCCGTCTTTTCGGAGTCGTCCGGTTGAGACCGAATGGCTCTGCCCCTCATCTGATTGGACAGCATGAATGAACCGACGTAGCTGGCGAGCACAAGCGAGTTGACCGAGGGGGCATCCCAGCCTTCGCCGAGAAGCGAGGCGGTACCGACCAGAACGTTGAGGCCGCCTTTGGCGAAAAGTCTCGTAATTGCCTGGGTGAGCTTCTGTGAATCGTCGCCGGACAGAGTGACGATGGAAAACCGCGGATCGTGAGCCAGGGGTTTGTAGTTGATCTTTCGCGTGCCAATCCGCAATTCGGCGACCACGTCTTCGAACGCAGCGTGCGCATCCTGCGGAATGACGACCATTTTTCCCGTGAGAATTCCCGGACGGGCCGCACCGATGTCCATCCGGCGTATGTACTCGAAGATGGGCACAACTCCGATGCGGGTCAGCGGTTGCTCGTCCTCGGCATTGGCGGGCATGTCTTCGGCACGGATATAGTCTGTCAGGATCACCATACGCAAGCGGTCGGCCAGCGATTCGGCTTCGAGGCTCAGAATATTGCCGATGCTCCGTAGTTTCGACGCACTGGTCCTTACCATTTTGGCGATGGCGGACGTGCTGCGGAGGCTGACGGTCTTTCGCTCGAGGGCACCGATGCGTTTGAGACTGCGGGCGATCTGGTCCAGGTGCGTTGCTGATCGGCCGAATTCGTCGCGATGCCAATGCAGGCAGCCGCTCAACAGCATTTCCAGCCAGTCTGTTTCCAGGCCGGGACACTTGCGGGCGGGAAACCGCAGGACGCGCAGCAGGCCTTTCGGCGGTCTGCTTCTCACCAGATTCAGAAAGAAAGCCACACTCAGATAGAAATCGGGGTCGGAGAGAATCTGTTCCTCATGCTCTTTGGGCTGGAGGACGCACGGGTGGTTCTCCAGTGCATCGACGAAAGCCTGATCCTCAACGAGCGTATCCAGGAACCCGCTGACCTGCCCTCGAAACGCAGCAATCTGAGACTTTTCCGAATTCAGCGGTGTGGAGATGTGTACACAATCCTGATGGGGGCAAAGATCGCCTGTGCCGACGAGTTCCGGGACACTGATGATTGCATCTATTGGGCCGCATAGCTCGCGATATCGCTGCCACTGGTCGGCGGATACGTCGTAAGGCGGGGTAGCCGTCAAAGCGACAATGGCAGGATTATCGAGTCCGGCCTTGACATCCGTCAGGCAGTTCCACCATTCATTACGCAGGTGATGTGCTTCGTCGAAAACGATGGTGGCGATGCCCGCTTCCTTGAGCGCTGCAAGCGTAAAAACCCGGCCATTCGAGCGCCGCTGTGCCGGGTTGGAGCCGGCCTTCTGTTTGGATTCACCCGATCGCAAGGCATCCAAGCTGACAAATGCGCTGTGCAGGGCCTGATAGGTGCAAACCGTGAAGAATCGCGGGTTACGAATGTCGGTGGATATCCAGTCGGGCGATTCGTTCGGCGGGCAGAAAAGCGCAACGAGCCTGTCGATCCATTGATCGCGTATGGCAGTAGTTGGCGTAAAGACGATGGTCGGCCGGTTTAGTCGGCGGGCCACTTCCAGGCCGAGGACCGTCTTGCCCGAACCGGGGGCGGCGACAATGTGCAGATGGCCGTCATCGAGGTGCCTGTCCAGTTCCGAAAGGACTCGCTTCTGGTACGTCCGCCAGGGCTTGCAGAATCGGATGTTCGACGGAAATTGGTTCATGGACTACGACGCGCTGAAGTATGCTCTGTAGATTACAACGGCGAGGACTATTTCCAATGCAACGACGGCCCAGAAGACGATCTGGAAGCGGAGCTTCCTGGTCTTGTGTCGAAACACCAACTGGCCGGCCAATGCTCCGACGCAGCCGGCCAACAGAGCGGGCAGATGCAGCCAGATTTCGGGAACTCGAAGCGATTTGGCGGCCGATTGCCGTTTGTCGTAGCCGTACAGCAGAAAGACCACGAGGTTCACGGAAACCAGGTAGGCATACGCAATGTGCAGGCCCATCTGCAGGAAAAAAATGGTCAGCGCGATGACGCCGAATGGCGTGACAATAGAGAAATACATTTTCGGCGAAATCCTGCGCATCGATCCAGCCTTACAATTCGCCTGCACTCGCGGCATGTTGCGACGCACACTACCGCAACCACCTGAGTCGTGGTCTCATTGATACAGCCCAATGACACTGCACGATAACAACATTGGCGGGAATCGCAAGCGCCAATGCCGGGACTGCGATTGGTTAAGGGGCAGTTCGGCCCGGCGGGCAATGGACATGCAATCCGGATAATGCTATAAGTGCACAGGATAAGCCACATCCGAGGGCGCACTGAGGTCGTTCGGACCCGGTATCTGCAAGCGAACCAATAAGGCAACAGGATCAGGAGCAACGATGCAGACTACAGGTAAGACCGTTCAAACAGCATACCGAGTCGTTCTGATGATGATTCTCCTGGCTGTCCAACAGGCAAGTGCGGGCGAGAAGGAGTCGTCTGTACGCGGCGGGCGTCTGTATTTCACGGAAAGCAGGCTCGACGTCTTGAGACAGCGTATTGCGAACGAGCCGGACATGCGGCAAGCATGGTACCAACTACTGCGCCGAGCGGACCGGTATCTGGAGGAGGAACTTGTCTCGAAAGCGTACGCCGAGGGCGGCCATGGACAGCACGGCAATTACGGCAGGCCAAGCTCGCAAATGAGCGGCATGGGGGCAACGCTCGGTCTGGCATATCGGATGACCGGCGAACGGGAATACGCACGAAAACTGCGGCAAGCCATGCTTCACTACGGCAATCTGAATCGCTGGGCGGGCGATGCACAAAGGGACCCGCCCTGGCATTCCGAGTTGAATACGGCCCGCTTCTGCTTCGGCTATGCGACAGGATATGACGGCATACGTGATTTACTGACAGCATCGGACAGCAAGACCATTGTCGAGTCCATGGTGCGACTGGGAATACTCCCGATCCTCAATGACTGGGTGTTGCCTGAGAAACGGATACATGCCCTGGATTCGATGGGACACAACTGGTGGAGCGTGTGTGTCGCGATGGCGGGCACAGCGTCTCTTGCGATTGTCGACGACGAACCGCGAGCCAGGGAATGGCTGGCACGAGTGAAAGCGGGCTTTCCCGAATGGTTCGCATATCAGGGCAATATCCTGCAGAACAAGAGCCCCAATTTCGACAGAGACGGAGCATTCTACGAGAGCGTGAATTACGCCAATTACGCCCTTTCCGAGTATCTGCTTTTCCATCTCGGGTGGACCAATGTATTCGGACAAGCCAAGTTGCCCAGGATTTCGGCCCTGCATTGTGCCGGCGACTTCTTCGTACATACGGCCTACCCGACATCAGACGGCATTCTGTCGGTCAACTTCGGAGACAGCAGTCTTCATGCCGACGGCGCAAGAACATTGCGGCTGCTTCTTGCGAACGGTTTCGGTGCACCGGAATACCACTGGTATCTCACACGGACGAATCCCAGGCCGAGCGACCCGATCGCTCTGGTGTACGACGGACTGCAACCGACGAGCAAACCGCCCTGCCATCTTCCGGAGTCGAAACTCTACAAAGACATAGGCTGGGCGATGCTGCGCGACTCATGGGAGAATGATTCAACCATGCTGGCTGTCACATCGGGCTTTGCGTGGAACCATGCGCACCCTGATGCCGGTTCTTTCATACTGTTCCACGCGGGAAAACCTCTGATTATCGACTCTGGCAACTGCTCGTACAGCCGCAGGGAATACTCAAGCTACTACCGGACGAGCGCAGCGCATAATGTGATTCTCGTCGATGGCGAGGCGGAGAATCCGGAGGCCTGTGGAGGGCCTGATCGCGGGGTGGTGCATCCGGGGCAGGTGGTTCATCTGATGGATACGGGCGACGTGAAATACGTCATGGCCGACGCGACCGGGCCGACATCGTGGAAATTCTCGCGCAACTACCGGCATTTTCTTTGGATCGACGGCGTGATTCTCATATTCGACGATGTGCGAACTCACACCGCCGGGCAACTGGAATGGTTGCTGCATTATGCGGGCACGGCCAGCTTCAAGAGTTCGGGCATCCACCTTGAGAACGGGGACGAGGCGAAAGCCGTGGTCCGCTCGCTGCATCCCAGGAATCTGAAGTTGGTGAGAAAAGAGGGCTTGAAGGACCACGCGCCGGACGAAAAGGTCGAGTATCTTGCCCTGTCGCCGCCAGGCAAAAGGCGAGACGAGAAGTTCATTACGGCTATTATCCCCGAAGGCAATGGAAGTGCCTCTCGTCTGCCGGATATCGAATTGCTCGAAGGCGACGAGATGCTCGGCGTTCGCATACGAAACAGCAGCCGCATTACCGAAGTCTATCTGAATCTGCGCGCCGATGGACGGCGAATGCACCGCAACAGCAACAAGGTCATCAACGGCTGGGAAACGGATGCCTACATTTTTGGGACGACTCGTACGATAGACAATGCGGATGATCCCGATGCTTATGACTGTGGTTTCGTCATTTGCGGCAGCTACCTGAGAAGAGATGGCGAGGCGGTGCTTGACTCGCTGTCGAAAGTCTACTGCATATTCCAGGAAGACGGAAATGCGATGAATGTAGTTTTGCAGGGCCAGCCGCTTGTCGACTGCGCCATGAGAGCATCCTGCAAACCGAAGCATTTGGTCGTAAACGGCGTGCCGGCGGAAGTGGTTTGGAATGGACAATCACAGACGGTCGTCGTCCGCATATCAGATTAGTGTGCATGAGAACGTATTGAGCCGGCAAATTGTATTACCGCTTCGCGTCGAGCGGGCGGAGACTTGCGAAAAGGAAAGTAGATGTATGCGTTGACGACCATGGCGATAGCACTTGGACTGCTTGTGCTGCTGATGCATCTCAAGGTGCGACTCGGCAGGGCCATGCTGCTGTCTTCGATCGCGCTGGCGGTCCTGCTGAAGGTGACGCCAAGTACGTTCTGGAGCACGGTGGCGGCGGAGTGGAACAGCAAGCCGTTGTCGCAAACGACGGGGTATCTGTGGGTTATGCTCACGGCGCTGGTCAGTCTGGTCAACGTGCTCGGCGTCGCGATGCAACAGGCGGGCATCACGCCCCGTCTGACACCGGCGATTCGGGGACTGTTTAGAAGTCGGCGGGTGGCGCTGGCGGCCATTCCGATGATGATGGGGCTATTGCCGACACCGGGCGGCATTATGCTTTCGGCGCCGATGGTACGGGACCTCGGCGATCATTTGGGAGTTGAGAGGAGCCGGCAGGCGGCGATCAACTTCTTGTTTCGCCATCAGTGGGAGACGATCTGGCCGCTTTTCCCATCCGTGCCGCTGATTCAGGGCATATTCGGGATTACGGCTTTCGGGCTGATATCACACAATATCGCTATCATGCTGGCCGGCGTAACGGGAGGCGTGCTGTTCGTGCTGATGACTGCGGTGGCGGGAAAGAGGGACGTCAAGGCTTCAAGAGGTCCATTCAAACGGAATCTGCGAGATTTTTTGCATGCTTTGTGGCCGATTATCGCGGTTGCGGGGCTTTACGCAGGCCTGAACCTGCCCCCCGCGGTGGGCCTCTTACTGGCCCTTGTGGGCTTTCTTCTGCTGCACGGCATCCCCGTCGGTCGCTGGCCGACCATCTTTCGATCCGGCTTCGAACTGGATTTCGCCCTGCTCATTCTGGGCGCTCTGCTCTTCAAGCTGAACTTGCAGGCGGGCGGCGCCGTTGGATCGGTGGTTGACTTTCTGGAGAGCATCGACGCCCCGAAATATGTGGTCATCTTCGCGCTGCCATTTCTGGTAGCGTTTCTGACGGGCGTAACGGTGCCGACCGTGGCGATGACGTTTCCGTTTCTAAAGCCGTTTATCGGCACGGGACCAGAGGCGCGTATCGGCCTGGAGACGCTCGCCTTTTCCGGGGCAATCTGCGGCTTGCTGCTGACTCCCGTGCATTTGTGTATTGCCCTGTCGGCCAGCTACTTCGACTGCTCGGTGACGAAGATCGTAGTCAGGATGCTGGCGCCGGCCGGGTTCGTTGCGGGCGCAGGGATTCTGATGGCGGTGTTCTTCGGATAGAGTCGGAGTTGCCGTGCCTGATCGAGGCGCCTACGCCTGAACGAACTGCAGGAACTCCATGGCCGCGGCTTTGCTGTCGGCAAAATGAAAGACCTGATTGAGCCCGGTTCGGTCGAAGAGATTGCGAATGGGGCCGGGCACATTGCAAAGAATGAGCTTGCGGCTGAATCCAAGAAGCGTCGTGTTGAGGATCATAAGGTCGCAGATGCTTTCGGAGGTCAACATCTCGACTCGCGAGAGGTCGATTATAACGTCGCGGTCGCACTGCTCGCCGGCTACCTGGTGCAAATGCTCAAGTTCTTTGCCCAGTCGCGGCTGTTCGGGTAGAGTGACTACAAGAAGATCCCCAGACAGATTTTGAAATGCCATACTCGATCCCACTCCTCAATTGTGTGTTCTTTCGATACGAAGCCCCTGCACGTGGAACAGCGTTTGTTGCTCCTCTCTGATTAAAGTATAGGGCATAAATCGAAGAATCCAAATGGACGGCGTGCAAATGGTGATTCCGCGACATTCTCGGATAGTCGTCCGGTCTGCGGGAAAGTAGAGATTATCGGAACATGATGATGCCTCATTGACAAGCTCGCTGAAGGATGTTAGCAGGTATGAGCGGACGTAACTGAACGCATGTGAGCCGAACGGCCGCGTTTTTGATATTTCGAGGAAGTAATGAAGAGCAAGTGCACACTACTTGTGGTGGTAGCTGTTTGCGGTACTGTTTGCTGTTCGGACAGCAACATGTCGAAGATGCTGACATACAGGGGAGCGAGCGATGCGTCCGGTGGCGTCTCAGTAGGCGAGGACACGTTCGTTGTCGCCGACGATGAAAACAACGTGCTTCGCGTATATACCACGTCCGGGCCCGACCTGCCCTTGTATTCGTATGATGTGAGCGACTTTCTGGACGTCGATCCGGATAAGCCGGAGGCGGATATCGAGGGCGCTGCGCGAGTCGGCAATCGCATCTACTGGATCACGTCGCACGGCAGAAACAAAGACGGCAAGTTGCGGTCGAGTCGGTATCGTTTCTTCGCTACCGACATCAAAGCCGAGAACTCCCGCATCCGCCTGCAACCGGTCGGCACCCCCTGCCGTACGCTCGTTCGAAGCCTTATCGCCCACTCTAATACGCGCGAACTGGGTTTATGGGAAGCAACCAAACTCGGCCAGGATCTGGCGAAGGATGAAAGAGAAGAGTTGGCGCCCAAAGAGGAAGGGCTGAATATCGAGGGGCTGTGTGCAACGCCCGACGGAGTAACGATGTATATCGGCTTTCGCAATCCGCTTGTTGAAAGCAGGGAAACGGGCCACAAGCAGGCTCTGGTGATTCCGCTGCTCAATGGCGAGGCTGTGGTACGCGAGGGTCAATTGCCGGACTTCGGCGAGCCGATTCTCTGGGATTTCGACGGGTTGGGAATCCGCAGTATGGAGTATTCGTCATATCACAAGGCATATTTCATTGTTGCGGGCAGGCCCGACACGACAGAGGAATTCAGGCTTTATCGATGGTCGGGCGACAAAGCGAATGAACCGACGGTCGTCAGGGATCTCAGTGACGGCACTTTTACACCCGAAGCAGTAATCAGTTTCGATGATTCGGAGCATCTGCTGCTGCTCAGCGACGACGGCTCGATCGAGGTCAAGGTGGCCGGGCCGCATGAGTGCATCGATGAGGATGACTATGACGAGGACAGCGGCACGTGTGAGAACAAGCACCTGCTCAACCCGTACAAGAAGACTTTCCGCGGGATGTGGCTCAGGCCATGAGACCTATCGGCGCCGCAGCCAGTGCAACGACATCAGGGCAAAGTCTCTCACATCAACCACGCAGTCTCCGTTGATGTCGCCGGCGACAACAGTCTCACATACAGGTTTGTCGAACCAGGATTTGCTCGCCTCGGCAGTGGCGGCGTAGAAACCCATGTTGACAAGGCCGCCGTTTGGGAAGGGCTCGTCGCCGATGGGAGAGGCCGGATCGCCCGCATCAATGCATGGGCTGGTGACTTCGTCAGCGATCCACGCTCGATCCAGCGAACTCCAGTGGCCGGCCTGAGATTTGAGGCGGTAATTGCCGGAGCTGGGATCAACGAATAGAGGGTCTGCATTGATATTGCCGGTACCGGGCCATGATTCGCCGAACACGTTGGAATGGCTGACATGGACATCGGAATCGAGATATGGAAACTCGGTATCAATCGGATCGGTGGCGTCGATGATGGAGTTGGTTACGTGCCAGATGATTGCACCGGTCGTATAGCCGTATTTCTCGTGCGACTGAATCCCGTGATCGACCACGCCAGGGGTTCTGGTGGTAACGACAGTCGTACGGTCCATCGTGACAGTGGTTGTGACGCCTTCACGGGCCTTGGCGGCAATACTTGCAACCGTGGGGTCTTCCGGGGCCCTGTTGTTGTTCACGACAAGACAGTTGGTGATGGTAGTATTCCCGTTGAAGGCGCTGATGCCTTTGTCATCGCAGTCCCGGACGATGAAGTTGCGAATTGTGATGTCGGCACCGAGAAGATCGATGCCATCGTCGACGATATCGGCAGCGACCCCGCCCTGCATCATGCAGATTTGGTCCTGCATCTGCGAATGCACATATATGCCATCCGCGTCGTCTTTCGCACTCATCCCGATGATCCAGGAGTTCTCGAATAGCAACGCCGTCGCACTGATCTCCGGCCCCATGACGGACCGGGCAAGCAGGCAGCGGACAAAGGTCAGGTCCGAGTCGGATGTGGCGTGCATGACTTTTCCTGCATTGTCGCTGCAATTGACGTTCTGGAAAACGAGGGTGGTACCGGAGACACGAAGGGCCGGGCCTGAATTGGAATGACCAATCTTCGGAGAATGTCCGGCCCGCGTAATATTCGTATATCGCAAAACGGATGGTTCAGCATCGTCAAAATGCAGCTCGCCCCAGTTTTCTCCGGCCCGAAAGGCCGTAAATGTGACCGGCTGCTCGGCCGTGCCCAATGACTGGAGAGAGCCCTGTATGTCAATATCCGTACCGTTCGTTCCGTTATCCACTCCATCCAGGAGAATCATAGTCCCGGGTTCTACGCTCAGTGCGTGTCCCGAAGGAACAATCAGATCCTCTCGGACGCGGATCGTGTCGGACCAGACAGTGTGATCACCTGTCAGAATAGGCGGCGCTTCGACAATCGGTTGATCATCGATGTTGTCAAAACTGCGGCTTGTCTGAAGACCGGCAACTTCGGCCGTGAGGACGAAGTCCCGGGCGCCCCCAAATGTGACCAGTGCGCTGCCCAGACCGTTGTACAGTTGGATTTCAGCCGGAGCAAAAGCGACATTCGGATCGTTGACGAAAAGCATAGCGGTCGCGTCCCAGAGTCCCCTTTCGATACGGCCGGATTCATCAATTACCTCGACGCGGACCAGAACAGGTATACCGCTGCGATAACTGCTGCGCGTCTGCAGCCGAACCGAGAAATGTGCACAACTCAGCTCGGCATAAGACACAGACACGAATAGAAACAGCAAGCAAGCAACGAAGACAGGCAATATGGAACGCAGTACTTGCATCTAACCCTCCTGCAAGTCGTATCGCAGATGAACCAGGTCTGCTTGATTCCGGAACGTCTATATATTGTATCTAAATCAGGTTGGCGAATGAAGCCATTTCTTATGAAACCGGGCAAATGGTTTGTGCCATACCGGCGGTCCGAATCGCGCTTTCGGAAGATGCACGCGGCCGGGTTGGGCACAAGACATCCGCATGCTACCCTATCGGGCGTATCAGAGACACCGCCTCCGTGAACCCCTGCATGTTTGGTCCCAGAAGCGAGGACAGGCGCTATGCGACAAAGAAATCAGCGCCTGGAGTCCACTACAGCAGTCAGAAGAGAACCGTTCGGCGGATTCTGTCGACGAGAAATTAGGGTTTGCGGGTACATACTGCTGGCTGTATAATCATTTGTTTTCCACTTGCACCTGTATTGAAAGGGTATCGGTATGAAACATGATGTAGCTGATATGTCTCTGGCCGCCGTCGGCAAGAAGCGTATTCTGTGGGCGGATAACGATATGCCTGTGTTGGCGGCGATTCGCGAGAAGTTCGCCAAGAGCAAACCGCTCACAGGTCTGAACGTGTCGGCCTGCCTGCACATTACCGCTGAGACGGCGAATCTGGCGCGGACGCTTAAGGCCGGAGGGGCGAATCTGGTTTTGTGTGCTTCGAATCCGCTGAGCACGCAGGACGACGTGGCGGCGTCGCTGGTCAAAGACTTCGGCATCGCAACGTTCAGTATTTGCGGAGAGAATCGCAAGACATATTACCAGCACATCAATGCAGCGATCGACCACGAACCGGTCATCACTTACGACGACGGAGCGGACCTGGTCAACGAACTGCACACCAAACGCAAGAAGGACGCCGGTCGCATTATCGCCAGCATGGAAGAGACGACGACGGGTGTGATTCGCCTGCGAGCCATGGCCAATCACGGCCACCTGAAATTCCCGGTGATAGCTGTGAACGATGCGGCGACCAAGCACCTGTTCGACAACCGTTACGGGACGGGCCAGTCAACCGTCGACGGCGTCATTCGCGCCACCGACTTTCTGATGGCGGGCAAGCGCGTGGTCGTTGCGGGTTACGGCTGGTGCGGCCGCGGTTTTGCGATGCGGGCCAGGGGCATGGGGGCGATTGTGATCGTTACCGAGATAGACCCCATCAAAGCGCTGGAAGCGGCTATGGATGGTTTCCAGGTCATGCCCATGTCGGAGGCGGCAAAAGTCGGCGAACTTTTCGTGACACTGACGGGCAACAAGCACGTGATCCGGCCGGAACACTTCCGCGTTATGAAGGATCGTGCGGTCGTGGCCAACAGCGGACACTTCAATGTGGAACTGGACATACCGGGGTTGCGAAAGATCAGCAAGAAGGTGACGCGCAACGTTCGCGGCGAAGTTGTCGATCAGTACACGCTCAAGAACGGCAATCGCGTGTATCTTCTTGCCGAGGGCCGTTTAATCAATCTGGCCGCCGCTGAGGGACATCCCGCCTCGGTTATGGATATGAGTTTTGCAACCCAGGCGCTGACGGCCGAGTATGCGGTGAAGATGCAGAACAAACTGGATGCGGCGGTGTACGATGTACCGATGCAGATAGAAAAGCGCGTCAGCACGCTGAAGTTGAAATCGATGTCGGTGAAAATCGACAAGCTGACACCCGAACAGGTGGAGTATCTGGCCAGCAGTGGTGAAGGGACGTAGTACGCTTGCAGGGGCACCGTTTGGCGTGAAGAAGACAGCTTGCGAATTGGTCCGGAAGCCATATGGGCGACAAAGGCAGCGATAAGAAGGCCATTGCATCGGGGCAGGCGGCTTCGGCGTCCCAGAAGCCGGAGGTGCAGGCAAAGCCCTTCCTCGCCGTCGGGCCAACTCTGCACTACAGCCATTTGAACGTGCAGCGATGCTGGCTTCTCGCTTTGGGCGCATTTATTCTGACCTGTCTGCTCTGGTCCAAGATCGTCTCGGGTGCCTTCTGGTCGTTCGATCTGGAAGTCGTCGGCTCATGGGAGTACTGGCGGTTGGGTCGTTCCCTCGTTACGGGCGTCAGCATATTCGAATACCCGTGGCAGATTATCGTGTTGGGTCTGCTGATGGGAATACTCGGCATCGTGCCGGTGCTGATCTCGCAATTGATGAGTTTCGGGCACAGCATACCGTTCCTGCTTGCGGTATTTTTCTTTGCGAATCTGCCCGGCTTCGCGCTTTGCCTGCTGATCAGTTGTTTCGGAGCGGCGTGTCGACCTTTACGTTTTCGATCCCGCTTCATCGCCATAGCATTGTGCACTGCTCCGCAGCTGCTTTACTGGGGATATCTCGGCGGCGCCCGAGGCGTCGAACCGCTGGAGTGGGGATTCTCATTTGCACCGTGGATCAGTGCGTGGCTGGACGGACTGATCATTGCCGGCTTCGTTCTGGGAGTCGGACATTTCACTCGATATCGGCCGGGACTGGTCTGGATATCAACCTTCACGGTGCTGGTTCTTGCGGTGGTGCTCTTCGAGGTGCAGATAGGCTTCGATGAACTCGACTACCAGCTTTATGTAGCAAAGAACGATCCGGAGCAGGCTCCCGAGTTTCACGAACACAGCATTACCGACGCGCTCGATGCGACTATTACAGATCCTGCAACGCGGAAGTATCTTGCGGACATCGTATTCTATCCGACCGAGCCGATCCCCCTGCGGGCGGTACTCAAGGAGCAGATAATCATGAGTCTGGCTTCCGACGAGTGGCCGCTCTGGTTTGTCCTGCCCGAACACCTCGACTACGAGAACAAGCGACAATGGCTCATCGACGAGTACAACACCTTCCTGGCCAAACGTCCGAACAGCAAGAGAATGCCTATAGCGCTGTACTACAAGGGCATTTGTCTGGAGTACAGTCCCGACCTTCGGCATCTCGAGCAAACTGAAACCCTGCGTTTTTACACAGACTACCCTCATCGCAAGGCACTGCCCGTTTGGCACCGGCTATTCGAGTATTTCGCGGAGAGTCCGGAATCGGCTGAAGCGCGATGGCGGATTGCGTGGGACTGGGCGGGCCAGGAGAAATTCGAACAGGCGGACAAACTGCTGGAACAGGCCCAGGCGATGATTGTCAAACGGCTTGAGAAGTTGGAGAATACAAAGTCGGAGGAGGAATCCCTCTTTGCGATATTCAGCCCCCCCGCCGATTCGGTGATGACTGCATTCAAACTGATGGACCTGCAGAGACGGATCAACCTGCTGCGAACGTTGTTGAGCAAGGAGAACGGCATCGACAAACCCGAGCACGCGCACCGGCTGGCAAGTTTTGTGACGCTCAATCCGCACGGCACGGATTACGCTCAACATCTGAGCGAACTGCTGAATCAAACGAAGGAAGACGATCCCCTGCGAGACAATATCCTGCTGGCCCAAGCGAAATTGATCCCGGACGAGCAGTTGCGGGCGGAAAAACTCACCGAACTGCACGAGGGATTTGCTGAAACCGACGGCGGCATGCTGGCTCTGTATGAACTGGGCTTGCTCAAGGGCAGCCTTTGGCGAAAAACGGAGCCTGGGACAGAACAGAGGACGCAGGCGCTGGCCGACACGAGGGCTACTCTCAGCCAATTCCTGAATCTTTATCCCAACAGTTACTGGGCTGACCAGGTTCGACAGAATCTCGAAGGCTTGCCTTAGCACAAGGCGCATGCGCCGAGCAGGCCCGGCCATAATCGGGGCAGCGGATTTGCAGCCCGGGCATTGAAGCGGGCGGGCACGCCGCCTAAGATACTGTCAGAATTGAGCGGCGCCAATGTGGCGCCAATCGGTCATATACACTGGCTATATAGAACCAACATGCACTATTCCACAGGAGGCAACGATGGGAACGGGACGATGCCCTCTCAAATGCAACTGCAATCATAACGTCAGCCGACGCCAGTTCATACGAACTTCGGCTGGGGTACTTGCGGCCCCGGTAATGTTCGCGGGTTTTGAGCATGCACTGGGCGGCCCCGTAGCCAGGCACAGGAGTATCCGATCCTGCGGGCCGGCGGCGACGTACACGCCTGTAGTCCGGGCGGCTTTCGTTCGGCGCAAAGAGGAGTATGGCATGCTCTGGCCCGGGGCTGTATACGATGGTGAGGCGGCGAAGAAGATGTATACCACAAAACTGATCGCCACGGCCAAAGATATGGGAGCCAGGCTGGATCTGCGGGATGCGCCCATTTACAGCATCGAGGAGGCGGAGAACTGGATAAGACAGGCCGAGGAAACCAACGCCGACGGCATGTTTCTCATCGTACTCGACCGGCAAAGGCATTCGTGGCCCACGGCGCGGAAGGTAGCCGCGAGCGCGATTCCATCTGTCATCTACTCGCCTCTGGGCACTTCCTTTACCACAAATACGATCCATCTGGCCGATACGCCCGGCTGCGTGGTGTACTCCACCAATGATTTCGGCCAGGCGGCGTATGGGTTCAAGATGCTCTGCGCAAAGGCCCGCATGCAGCGAACTCGCTGCGTGGTCATTAAGGGGGCGAAGCGATATGACAGCGAACTGGCGGATACGGGCATTATGCTGCGCAACGTTCCGGCCAGGACCTTCATCGATACCTATAACGACATGGAGCAAGATGATGATGTGGTGGCGATGGCGGACAGCTACATGCGCCAGGCACGCAGGCGAACAGGGGCAACGCGGCAGGATGTGCTTAACGGGGTCAAGAGCTACTACGTCGCCGGTAAGATTCTGGAGAACGAAGAGGCCGACGCCATCACGATGGATTGCCTCGGGGCACTGGGGCGGATTCCAGTAAGCCTTCCCTGCATCGCCTGGTCGCGTATGAACGACGACCGCATACCGGCCGCCTGCGAAGCGGACCTCGGCGCGGTCGCCTCGCACATCATGACACAATATCTGTTCGATCGGCCCGGTTTTCAGCAGGACCCCGTGGCCGATACCGCGGATGATTCCATTATCGGGGCCCACTGCTCCTGCCCGACCAGACTCAACGGATTTGACAAGAGCCCCGAACCGTTCGATCTGATGCACCATCACGGCAATCGGGACGCAGTGCCCAGGACGCTCTGGAAGAAAGGACAGCGTGTCACGAGCGTCGATCTGCTGCCCGGCAAGGTGCGTGATTCGTCGGACGGCGGCAGGAGCGTCGAGGAATCGTCGAAGGTGCTCATCTCAGCCGGCACGGTGCTGGAGAACATGGACGTTCCGCCAAGCGGCGGTTGCGTGGTCTCGGTGAAAGTCAAATTCGACGGGAATCAGGAGGTATTGAGCTTCCCGGGATTCCACCAGTTGTTTTTCTACGGCGACCACGCCGACCGGATGAAGGATTTCTGTCAGTTGTGCAACTTCGAGGCGCAGATCGTTTAGGCGGGCCGGGTTGCTGGAACATTGAATACCGGCGATATTGCCCCACTCATCTGCATTATGGGACGGTGAATGCCTACAGGCTTCCGTAGCTTATTGCATGCAGCCTTGCGCAGCGACAGACTACCGGCTCCGGCAGCATGTTCGCTGGGCATATTGCTGTGCGCCGCATTTGCATGTATACAGGCAGGCGGCTGTGCGCTGTTGCTCAATCCCACAGTCTTTTACGTGGACTCCTACCACGATTGCTACCCGCCAAGCGAGCAAGTGATTGGCGGTCTGCGGGATGTCCTGCGGACGAAAGACATCCGTCTGCACGTATTCTTCGCCGACAGTCGACACATCAACTCCAGCGAATCGGCTCACCACATTGCGAATAGAATCATGTCGGAAATCGAGCGAATCAAGCCCGACATCATCGTCGCGCACGGTAATGCTGCGGTTCGGGATGTAGTCGCAAAGCGGTTCGCAGACGGTCCCATTCCCTGCGTTTTTTGCGGCGTGAAGTGGTCGTGCAGAGCGTATGGACTGCCTACCCGGAACGTCACCGGCATACTGGAAATCCCGCCCGTGGAACAAGCGATTGCTCTTTTGCGAAAGCACTATCCGGATGCAGACTCTGTTGCCATACTATCACCGGATTCTTCAGGCCGGAGAAGATATCGCAAGTACCTCGATCCGATATGGAGGTCGGCCGGACTGAAGGCGGAGTACCTCTTTGTTGACACTTATGAGGCGTGGAGAAAGCAGTTGGTGGAAGCGAATCGGTCTGCAGACGTGATCTACCTGCCCGCACATGACGGGCTCAGGGACTGGGATGAGCCCGATGCGGCAAAGTTTGTCACTGAAAACCTCAGCAAGCCGGCATTTACATGCGATTATTCGATGGTCCGTTGTTCGATGTTCGGCTTAATTGCTTCACCCGCGGAGCAGGGAGAGTGGGCGGCCAGGACGGCGCTGGGCATACTTGAATGGAACTGGAAGGGGCCGGAGAGTTATCCAGTGGCGAGAGGGAAGAAAACGCAAGCCTATCTGAACCAAGGGCTTGCGGAGACGCTGGGCTTCGAACCCGGTGAGGAGTTTATGGCGAACTGCCATGTGATTGAATAGCAGGAAAAACCAAAACGCGTCTTTCTCGCCAGTCTCGCTCGCGACCCGCGGAACCGAAACTTGACGGCGTGTGCGTAGTGCCGTTACAACGAGAGCATGTCGCTGCGCAGACTGGACTGCGAAACTGCCAACGTTCCAAGGAGCAATCTATGAAGGCACTAATGCTGAGACAATACAACGAGCTTGTCTACGAAGAAGTGGCCGATCCTGAACTGAAGGCTCACGAAGTACTCGTGCAGGTCAAGGCGTGCGGCATCTGCGGCAGCGATGTTCACGGCATGGACGGCAGTACGGGCCGACGCATCCCTCCGGTCATCATGGGCCATGAAGCATCCGGCGTGATCACGGAGACAGGCCCCGAGGTCGACGGCCTCAGCAGAGGAGACCGCGTCACCTTTGATTCGACAGTTTACTGCGGGCATTGCCGGTTCTGTCGAAAGGGGCATATTAACCTCTGCGACAATCGGCGCGTGCTTGGCGTCTCCTGCGATGACTATCGTCGGCACGGAGCGCTGGCGGAGTACGTGGCTGTGCCCAAACACATCGTGTACAGGTTGCCCGACGGGGTCTCGTTCGAGCACGCGGCAATGGTCGAACCGCTTTCGATCGGTGTTCACGCGGTGGAAATCACGCCTCTGTCTTTGAACGACACGGTCGTGGTGGTGGGCACAGGCATGATAGGTCTTTGCATCGTACAGGTGCTGCGATCGGCTGGTTGCGGACGAATCATTGCAGTCGACATCGATCCCTGGCGGCTGGAACTGGCGAGCAAGGTCGGAGCCGATGCGACAATACTGGCGGATCGTCCGGATGCAAAGGACGACCTGAGACGTGCGATCCGGCAGGCCGGAGCCGACGCTGCCTTCGAGGCGGTGGGCATCGAAGCGAGCGTAAACATGGCTGCTATGTGCCTGCGCAAAGGCGGGAATCTGACTGTCGTGGGGAACATCTCTCCCACAGTGCAGATGCCTCTGCAGGCTATCGTCACACGGGAGTTGGCGGTTCGCGGCTCCTGCGCCTCGAACGGGGAATATCCGGCCTGTTTGGACCTGATAGCTCGCAAAGCGGTGGATTTGGAGCCCCTTTTAAGTGCATCGGTGCCTTTGGCTGAGGGGGCAAAGTGGTTCAAGCGGCTCTACGACCAACAAGAGAATCTGATGAAAGTTGTCCTGGTCCCATAGGGACTCAGAAAGGAAATGCAATGCGAGCACTGGTGAAGTACGGCAACAAAGACGGCCAAGTCGAAATACGGGACGTACCCGAACCAAAAATCGGGCCCGATGACGTTTTGCTCGAAACCAAAGCGGCGGGCATCTGTGGCTGGGACCTGGAGATGTGGCGGCACACCATGGCGAATCCGGTTACCGTACCGGTCGTCCAGGGCCATGAGTTCTGCGGTGTTGTTCGCCAAATCGGAGATCAGGTAACGGGGTTTGAGGTTGGCGACAGGGTGGTCAGCGAGACTTCGGCAGTTGTATGCGGCCGGTGCCCTTCCTGCAGAACAGGCAACTACAACGTGTGTCCCAATCGCAAAGGATTCGGCTACGGTGTCGACGGTGCGTTCACCGATCTGGTCAAGGTACGCCAGGGCTGTCTGCACCACATGCCGGATAACGTCAGCTTCGATCACGCGTCATTGGTCGAACCTGCGTGTGTGGCGTACAACGCTCTGATCGTGCTTTCCGAGATTCTGCCCGGCAATCCACTCCTGATCATCGGTCCAGGGCCGGTCGGATTGTTCAGTCTTCAGATAGCCAGGGCCTGTTCAGCGGGGCCCATTATCGTAGCCGGAACCAGCAGAGCCTCGATCTGCCGTTTCGAGGCAGCAAAGCAACTCGGTGCGGATGTGCTCGTCGACGTCCAGCAGCAGGACGCCAGGGAAGTGGTGCTCGACGCTACGGATGGCCGGGGATGCCATCTTGTTGTGGATGCCGCCGGCAACTCAAAGGCACTCAAACTGGCCGTTGATACGGTGGCGCGTCGCGGGCAGATAACCAAATTAGGGTGGGGCCCCGCACCTGTCGATTTCAGTCTCGATCCCCTGCTGTCGAAAGGCGCCCGGCTGCAGGGATCATTCAGTCACACATGGAGTACATGGGAGTCCGTTATCCGCATGATCTCCCAGGGAACGATCCGGATGGAGCCGATGATAAGCCATCGCATCGGGCTGGATCAGTGGAAAGAGACTTTTGAAGCCATCGAGCAGGCCCAGGCGGTCAAAGCGGTAATGCAGTTCAATCGCGATCGAAACTGATGTTTTCGCCGAGACGACGCAGTTCGTGCACCACAGCCCATAATGGGCCTTCACGAGGGGCGTGTTGTCGTTTCTCGTATTGAGCCGGGGGCGGAATAAGACGGCGCCGGTTTATGATTCACGGCGAACCCGGGGTTGCAGCGTTGGCGGAAGCCGCCACCCTGCCGGATGCGCGACCATCACACCATCGCTTCCACATGGTCCGATACGCGGCTTCCACACTTCGGGCAAACGCCCTGGCGTGACAAAGACCCGATACTGCAATTCGCGCTCGCATCGCACGCCGCATCCGCGACAAAGCTGAAACGCTGGAGGCCAACGCGGCAGCTTTCGCGACATATTCCTCGGCCGTAGCCGCTGCGAAGAACTCTAATCCGAGCCTGCTGAGAATACTCAGCCCGACGCGCGATGCGTGGCACCGTCCGACAAGAGATATCGTCGGCACACCCATCCAAAGTGCTTCGCACGTCGTTGTTGTGCCGTTATACGGGAAAGTATCAAGAGCAATATCCACCTCGCTGTACGTCTCGAAGTGCTCCAAAGGAGGCCTCCATCCACATATCCTTACGCGATTCGGATCAACGCCCTTTTGGGCAAACTGCTTGAGGTATCGATCTGCGATCTCAGGCTCCTGACCGGCTTTGATCTTCAGCAGCAGCTTCGCATCAGAGGCAGTTTCAAGTAGCGTGGCCCACAGGCCTATAGTGAACGGATTCAGCTTGCAGCTATTGTTGAATGAACCGAACGTCACAAAACCGTTGGCCTCCGCAGGCGCCGGCTCGACGGGCGGCGCATAATCCGGCGGCCCGTAACAAAGAAAACCATCACAGAGTGGAAAGAGTTCTTCGCAGTAGAACTGCTGTGCGTCGGCAGATTCCGCCCATGCGTCGGTCAAGCGATAGTCAACGGCTGCGAGTCCTGTGGTATCCGGATACCCGAGGTAGGTTACCTGGACAGGCGCCGGCTTTCGCGCCATTACGAGCAGTCGATTGTCCCCCACGTGCCCCGCTAGGTCAACGAGGATGTCGATCTGATCGGCCTCGATCATCGACGCAACCTGGGCATCATCAACTGCGAAGACGTCCCTGTAGCCGTCGAATTTATGCCTGAGTCGGTCGGTGATCTCATCCGGGAACTCCACATTCCCGTAGCCGTACACGCCTACTCCATTGCGATCGTGCCCGTCCAGCAGCGGCTCGAAAAAATAGGCCACGGAATGGCGTCTGAAGTCCGGCGATATGTATCCGATACGAAGTCTGCGATTCCGATCCGGCGGGTTGGCGTGTTCGCGGCGCGCCAATTCTGCGGGCGCGTGCAGCTTTGCCCAGCGTTTGTGTTCCCCGAACAGTGCCTGAGGATCCAGGTGTTCCCGGTGATGCATTCGAAACAGGAGGTTGGAGTGCGCCTGGGCATTGTCGGGCATGCGAGCGACAGCTTCACGAAGCAGTCCGATACCCTTTTCGACCTCCCCCGCCTCCATCGTGGCGCGGGCCAGATTGGCGAGCAATTCCGGGCTGTCCGGTCTTTGCTCAAGCGCCATCTGCTGATAATGTACGCCCTGCGAAAGCCGACCGAGCGACAAGTACAACGATCCGAGTTTATTGCAGACGACAGGATCGACATTTGTCTCCAGCATCTTGTGATAGCATCGCAGCGCGTGTTCTTCCCGGCCTGCTTTGGATAGTACATCCGCCAGTTCGAACAGCACTTTCTCGTCCCAGCGGTGCGGATTCAGTCCATCCAGCATGGAATCGAGAGCCTGCCGGGGCAGCAAACTGCCGGCTCTGTCGAAATGCCCGGCACGCAAAGCCTCTTGCACTTCGGCAAGGAGTTGGGCGATGGAGTCCGGTTCCAGTCGAAAGTCCGTCATGAGCGCAGGGTATCAAACCCGCGGTTTTCTTTCAAGCAGATTTGCCTTGCAGGGAGGCTTGATGGGAG
>CAZGMJ010000037.1:0-54015 GCA_964526785.1 uncultured Pirellulales bacterium | reverse complement strand
GGTGACAGAGTCGGGGGAGGGCATGGTTCAGGGTGACGGAGTCGGGGGAGGGCATAGAAAAGGGGATGCGGGTAGTGACAGAGTCGGGGCGGAGGGGTAATTCGCGCTGCGTGGGCAAGGGCGTGTTCGGGTGGCAGATGTCTCGGCTCCACTTCGTTCCGCTCGACATGACAACGGAGTGGATGTGGCGGGGGATATCTCGGTTCCACTTCGTTCGGCTCGACATGACAGCGGAGTGGATGTGGGGGTGGATGGAGGGGTGTCCGGTCGGTGAGAAAGCGTTTGACACATACGTCCCGGCTGCTGATAATTCCCTGGCCGTGTGGAGTGTTGAAACCAGCGCCTGCGATGCGGCGCAATCGGTCGAAAACGCAGAATCGTGCCGATTGGGGCGGTTTTTTCATACTTTTTCTCCGTCGATGGTATGTTTTCGCCAAACAACCGCGTGCGACGGACGTATGGCATGCAACCCGGTGCATTCCGTAACAGCCCCGCCCGGCTGCGACCGTAGAGCAAAATGAGAAGGATGTGTAGAAAGGACAGTCAGGTATGAGAACAACGGTAGAAGATATCCTGGAATTCGCCATCGCAGGCGAACACGCCGCCAACAAGTTCTACAAGGACCTAGCCGCACAGATGGACAACGACGACATGCGACAGGTCTTCGAGGAGTTTGCAGCCCAGGAGCTGAGCCATAAAGCGAAGCTGGAACGGGTCAAGCAGGAAGGCATGGCCGTGTTCGACGAGACCAAACCCGTCCAGGATCTCAAGATCGCCGATTACGTCGTCGACGTCGAGCCCGGCAAACAGATGAGCTACTGGGACGCGATCATCGTGGCGATGAAACGCGAAAAAGCCGCCTTCAGAATGTACACCGAACTGGCTGACCTGGTCACCAGCGCCGAATGCCGCGAGCTCTTCCGGGCTCTCGCTCAGGAGGAGGCGAACCACAAGCTCCGTTTCGAGCTGGAATACGACGAGCACGTCATGCAGGAGAACTGAGTATCACACAATAACGCCCGCCGATCCCGGGTAAGGAGTCTGACAATGGCCGATCAGCAAACGCAGGCAAAACCGGCATACGACATATCCGTCATCCGTCCGCAGGCGGTGGACAAGGATTTCAAAATGCGCGGCGTGGGCATGGACCCCGCCCGTCTGGCCTCGATAAAGAAGGGCCTGCACGCCCTGCACACGCTGGAGCTGATGGCCCAGACCATCTACAAGTTCCAGATCACCAAAGAGCGCAGCGAATTCAACCGCCAGCTCGTCGCGGCGATGTGCAACGAAATGACGCACTACCAGGACTTCCAGGTGAAGCTCTATGAATACGGCCTGCGCCCGAGCATCCTGCGCGCCGCCTACTGGATGGTGGGCTTCTGCTTTGGCTTCGGCTCGCGTCTGCTGGGCAAGAAGGCCATCCTCAAAACGGGCATCTGGGTCGAATCGAAGGCGGTGCACCACTACGCCGAACTGCTCGAAACCATCGACTGGGACGAGGACACCCGCAAAGTCATCGAAAAGGACCAGGCCGACGAGGACGGGCACATCGCCCGATGGAAGAAGGGCCTCGAAAGCTGCTGAGGCGCGACCCGGCCGCAGCCGCCCATTGGGTGGTCGTCTGGTGATTCGGCCGCAGGCCATTGCCCTTTCACAGCGCGGGCGTCGCCGCTATCTGGCGGTCTTGCTGCGCCTGGATTCGCGATACGGACTGTAGGGCTTCCACTGGCGATTCCGGCCCTGACGCTCGATCGCCCGCAACTCGGTATTGACGCCTTCGTCGCCCTGTTGCTTCATCCAGCGCTCCAATTCGGCTCGAAGTCGCCCTTTGATATCCGCATACGCGGGATCGCCGGCGAGATTCTTCATCTCATACGGATCGTGCTCCAGATCGTACAGTTCCTCCTCGGGCCTGTACTGATACCGCCGCACGCGCCGGCGGATTTCGGGATCGTTGTCGCCCAACTCCATCCAGGCGCTGTACACCGAGTTCGGATCGGTGGAAGTCACATTGTAGAACACGGAGCTGTAATTGGGGTTCCAGATGTATTTGTACCGCTCGGATCGTACGGACCGCACGGGATAGCACGCCGAACCGCGTATGATCCCCCGCGTGGTGTGTGCCCCGTAGACGTAATCGCGATGCGAGTCGCCCCGGGCCAGCAGCACATCCATGAAGCTCCGGCCGTCGAAGCCCTTCTCGCCGTTGGCATCGGGCCGGCCCGTCTCGATGGACTCCGGCTTGCCGCCGGCCGCCTCGATGAGTGTGGGCGTTACGTCGACGTACTGCGTCATTGCCCTGCTGCGCGACCCGGCTTCGACTTTCGCCGGCCAGCGAACGATGAACGCCGTCTTGAGCCCGAGGTCGTAACAGGTCCACTTGCCGAACGGCAGGTGGAAGCCCTGCTCGCTGGTAAAGATGACAATCGTATTGTCCTTCTGTCCGGAGGCATCGACAACGTCCATGCACCCGCCGAGTTCGCCGTCGAGATAGGTGATCTCCGCGTAGTATTTGGCCAGCTCCTCACGGGTACGCCGGCAGTCGACCATATAGGGCGCGACCTTTAGCGCGGCGGGGTCATACGCGTCGGGGTTGCCCTTACTCCACGGCCCGTGCGGCTCGTTCGAGCACACGACCAGGCAATACGGCTGCTCCGTATCGCGATTGACGAACTCGGCGATGGCGTCGGTGTTGGAGGCACCCTTCTTGTTGCCCCGAGCGCCGACAGACTCGAAGGGATACGAATCAGCCGGGCCGAAGTGCCGCTTGCCGATCAGTCCCACGCGATAGCCAAGCGCCTTGAGATATGTCGGCAGGCTCTTGACGCCGTCGTACACCTTGCTGTGATTCGGATACGCGCCGTTGCGAACGGGGAACATCCCGGTATAGAGCTGCTGGCGGGTCGGAGCGCACATGGCGGTCGATGTGAACATGGCATCGAAGCACATGCCCTCGCGTGCGAGTCGGCTCATGTGGGGCGTGCGGACGTCGGTGTTGCCGTACGGCTGGCAGTCGCGCCAGGTCATATCGTCGCCGATGACGATCATGATGTTGGGCCGGTCGTGCCGGGCGGCCGGACTGGACATCGGCCGAACCAGCAGGGAAGCCAGGCCGGCACCTGAGATTCTGACAAATTGCCTGCGATTGATTCTCATTCTGCGTCCTCCCGATTAAGCGACCTGCCGAGCCTTCCGCGGTTGTTCGGGGCCCTTTGTCCGTATCGAGGTCGGGCCGAGGCAAGCGGCGTTATGAGGCCGGGATGAGGGTTTTGATGGCAATTATAGCGGCGGGAGCGGCCCGGGGCAAACCCTGAAATCGCGATATGGGCGCAAAGACAATGGGGGACGGCGTTGCCGCCGCCCCCCGTTCTTGCCCTTATTGAAGGAGGATGAGTATGCATATTAAACTACGCCCGGCCGCTTTTTTGGTTCGCTGTTTTTCACAAATCCTGAAGGTTTTTGTTGCCGGGTATTTTGGCCTTGCGGGGTGCTGCGGCCATGGTAAGGTGATGCTGGTTCAACTGCGGATATCACCGCGGCTGGGCGCGTTCGAATATCCGGAGCCGCGACGCATATTCGCATGGCCCCTGCTCGGGCAAACGGCCCGGCAGTTATGATATGCAGCCCTCCGGGGCGGGAGATTCTTAGATGTCGAGAATAGCGATAGACATTGTGCTGCTGCCAGAGGAATCGGCGATGGATGCGGTCATCCAGGCAAACCGGCGGCTGCTCGAAGACGATCCCGGCCAGATCGTTCTGGACAAGCAGAACTGCCTGCCGCACGTGTCGCTGGCGATGGGTTGTCTGGACCAGGCAGATATCCGTCGTGCGGGCGAAGCGCTGGCGGAGGTTGCGGCCAAACAGTCAATCGGCACGCTACGAGCAATCGGCATATACACTGCGCATCACGGCGACGGCCGGAAAGTCTCGTCGCTGGCGATCGAGAGGGACCCGCACATCGTATCGCTGCACGAAGCGATCATGGATCGATTCGAACCGCTGCTGAGCTACGACGTCTGGCCGGAGATGCTGGTGCATCCGGATGAGGTCGCGGAATCGAGCCTGCAATGGATCGCCAATTACAGGGACCAATCCAGCTTCGACAACTTCTTCCCGCACATTACGCTCGGCTACGGCACGTGCGGCGTCGTTCCCGTTCCGCGGGACATCGCGGCGTCGAAGCTGGCAATATGTCACTTAGGCAACCACTGCACGTGTCGCAGGGTGCTGGCTGCGATTGATTTGTCCGACAGTTCCTGACGCGGGCGACCGCCTTTAGTTCCACCGATCGCTCGGAGCCTGACCGACTTTCTGCTGCCAACTGTTGCCGGCTGCGACGAAGGTCACTTTGTCCTCGGCGATGTTCTGGACTTTGATTCGGCCGTCGATCGTCGAGCCCTTGCGAACCAGACCATCGACTCCCTCGATCATGCAGAATGAGCCCAGATCGTTGAGGCAGATGGCTGCGATCCTGCCTGTCTCGGCCGCGACGGGTTCGGCCTTGATTTCGCTTATGACCTGCCGAACGTTCGCCATGCGGGTTTGCTTATCTTCTTCCAGCGCAGCGAGCCGCGCGTCGCGCACCTTCTCGATGTACTGCATTTCGCGGCTCAGCGTGTCCATGACAGCCAGCAGTCGGCGGGCCTCGGCGCGGAGCAGGTTGCTGTCAACGTCCTTGACCTCGTTCTTATCGGCAATATCCAGTAGGAGCTTTCGGAAGTGATTATCGAGCAACAGCGCTCGCATTGAATTGAGAAAATACCGATGTTCCAGGGCGTCGAACAATCTCCGTGCGACGCGTCCCTTGTTTGTGCCGACATGGCTGCCTCTGTGGAAGATCGACACCGTTTCCGGTACATATCTGCCGTCCGAAGGGGTGAAGAACCACCTGCCGTCCGAGGGGGAATACACACTCAGGCGGCGGACGAGAAGCGGAGCGTCAGCGGTCTTGGTTAATAGGGCAGTCATCAGGACTCTCTCCGGAGCGAGCAGCATTCTGGCCTCTCGTTCGGCGGCCAATTGCAGATCCGCCAGTTGGCTTTGATACCACTGTTGGATCCTCCGGCGCTCGGCTTCGATATCTTCTTCAAGCTGGTCGAGCCGATCCTGCTGGGCCTGGATCCGCCAGTGGAGTTGCTGTGCCTGGGCAGGGGTTGCGGCCTGACAGGTATTGATCATCGCGAGTGCTGCGAGAATGGTGAGCAACGTCTTCATCGTTTCGTCCTCCTGTGGTAATTGAGTTGTCATTACCCCGGTGTTGAGCGGGGATTTCTGCCCCATTGGTTCGTTGTGGATTTCCCTATCGAGAGTGCTTCCGGCCCTCCATGATCGCAAGGACTATTGTATCATCCCGCGTTGTCGGCGTCAAGTAAAATCTTAATGCAGCAGCATTTACGCCGTTTTTAGTCCGGCTTTTCCGGGGGAATCCGGATGATTGTTGCGCGGCGTCGTCCTGCGGTCGTCGCGTGCGCCGGCGGAGTATCATGCTCGATGTATGAGAGGCGGTATTCAATCGATACTTTTAATACTTTGGCGGTCTCCAATATTGCATGGCGAAGCAGATGATACAGCCACTGGCGGCCGGTTTTCCAATGTCCGCTAAAACAGTGTGGTTCCGGCAGCAATCGGCGCATGGAACCCATAGCGATTTCCGCCTGCGCATGCAGCAGATGGCTATTCGGCACATTCCAAAGGCGCATTCGGGCGAGCAAAAGAGACCTGCTTTGTGGTTTCCGTCTCAGGGAGGCGAAGAAGTCCACAGATCGCGGGGACTTCGTACCGATGAGCAGTGTGTTCCGGTTCCACGAAAGACCGCTCTTACGGCGGATGTATGAGCGCCCGAAACGCGGCAGTCCACGCTTTAATGGGCATAATTCGGGTATCTGGCGGCAGAACGGGCATTATTGGGTTGTGTGCGCCTCGCAAGGGAGCGACGGTACAACGTTTCCGGCAGGGACAGGCGGTGACACCATGTAGGGGTAGAGCGCTCAAAAACAGGGAAGAATTCTATTTTCACCAATGAACCCAAAGGGCGCATTGGCGTAAATATATAAGGTTAAAGGTTTTACATGTCCACATGTTGCTCCAAAAAAAAAGAGCACGGGGCTTGCATTAACAGGCCAATAGGAGTATTCTGGTGCGATATTATGCCTGAGAGCATACGGGTATTGCGGTTTGGAGCAAGTTGCAGCAAAGTGCAATTTGGCCGGAAAGAACGAGGTTGAAAAACGTAGTTGATGTTGTAGTTGTTTGCGGGTGTTTTGTTTCCCGGGTTTGAGGATGCAGGCCGGGCTGTTCTGCAGGCAGTGTAGAGACGGCCCAACGATGCGCCCGCCACAACTACCGGCGATTGCAGTTGTTCGGATTTGCTAATGAAGAAGATGCAACTAATGCAGCAACGGCCGGGGACATTATATATCCGCATACAGGATTCGAGTTCAGCATTGGTGATATTGTGATTCGCGGTCGGTACGTTAGAACGCATGTCGCAGATGAGGATATTATATGCCGGCGAGGCGAACATACGAGGGCGGCGGCCACAAAAGACATTGCGATCCATATGCTCAGGCACGCCCGTGCGAAATATGTTGCCATAGGATAATGGGAAATTAGAACCGGCGGAGCGCACCGTCGGGTTGTCGTAACTATATAAGGAGATGATTGTGAAACTGAATCAAGATTTCGGAATGGCAGTTGAGACAGTGCTTTTTCTTAAGAAGAAGAAGACAGAGGATTACGTGCAGGCGGGTGAAATCGCCAAGGCACTGAACTTTTCGGTGGGATATCTTCAGAAGGTCATTCAGTCCCTGAGCAAGCACGGTGTGGTGGAGTGCAAACGGGGCCGGGTCGGTGGTGTGCGAATGCGGGCCTCGACGGTGAACTTGCTGGATGTCTGGAATATCACGTGCGGCGAGATGGATTTGAAGACTCCATCGGTGCCGCAGATGAAAAAACCCCTGAATGCTTTCGCCGATGCGATGGCCAAGACGGTCATCTACAAGAAGAACGGCAGGTAGTCAAAAGGGGACATCCCGATCTGCAACGGCACCGGGTCCGCTGAGCTATTTCAGCAGGACGCGGTGCCGTTCTATTTTTCTCTCCACCGGCCGTATGAGCGCTCAATCCTTCTTGAACAACCCTCCGAGCCCGTCGAGCAGTTCCTGCGGTTTCTTGAGTTTGTCTTTGAGTTCATCGGGGACGTTGTCGCCGATGGCTTTGTCTATCTGCTCGCCCAGTTGGTCGTCCACTTCTTTCATGAGGCGCTGTTTGCCCGCCTCAACGAGTGCTTCTTTGAATTGTTCGGTCAACCCCTTGGCGTCGAAGATGATTCGGGGTTCGGCGGCGGGGCCGACGATTCGCACGGTGGTCTTGAGTTCGTTGATCGCGCTGAAGACTTCGGTCGTAGTCTTCGCATCCATGCCGAGGATGCCGTCGCCGCTCGCAGCAGCCTGGAGCGAACTGAGGTTCGCCTGCACGGTCATGTCGATCTGACGACTATTGAGGGTGCCTGTGAAGGCGCCGGACATCAGGCCCTGCTGAAAGGCCAGGCCCGCGTTCTGGCTCAGGGCCGACTGCATCTTGCCCAGGTCGAAACCCTCGAACGTTCCGGATACTCTGGGCGTGCCGTCGGGGGAACTGAAGTCGACGACAGCCCGGATCATGGCGTCGGTCTCGTTGGATGTGAGTTCGACACCGACGGGAAGGCCGGCGGCCCGCGGGGCGTCATTGACGTTCGTGAGCGTGAGGTTACTGTTGCCGAACATGTTCCACGATGTCTGGAGCCCCTCGATCAGGGCGTGTTGCGCCACGACCCGCGGGGCGGGGGGATTGAGTATAGCCGCTTTGAGGTAGTCCAGGAACTTCTCGGGCTTCTTCTCGATCGGCTTTTTCGCTTCTTCGTCGGGCTTTGGCAGCCATTTTCGCAGCTTTTCCAGCTTTTCTTTGAGGGCTTTGGCGTCCTTTATGTACTTTTCGATCTTCTCGATATCCTCAGCGGAGACTTCGAAGTCGCACGGATCGAACGGTTCGGATTTCCCGGCAGGTTTTTCGACCACCTCGCCCGGTTTTGCGCGTGGCTGGTCGAATGCGACGTTGGCCACATGCAGATCCTGCATTACGAGCTTGCCAACGAGCAGATCGGAGAGGCTGGCGTCTGCGCTGAGCTTTTCGATTGCCAGTTGGTTTTGCGAAGGATTCTCGCGGTCGGTGACCTGGATGCCCGCGGCGGATACCGAACTGCCGAGCAGCGAGAGATCGAAGCTCTCGACGTTCACTTCGGCGCCGTTGGCTCTCGTCAGCTTATTAGCTGCATAATTCCTGATCTTGCCGTCTTTGACGTAACTCGCGGCCAGGACGGCGACGGCCACCAGCAGCACGACGAGAACGATGCCTGCTTTGCGTATGTATTTGGTCTTTTTCGTAAAGAGCGCTTTGGCGTCTTTGGTGCGTTTGCCGATCAGGAGCCGGTCGAGGATTCGCACCCATGTATGCGAGTACCACTTCTTAAAGCGCTCACTGCCTTCTTCCAGCTTGAGCAGCTTTTTGCGAAAAGCGATGACCGAGCGCGCCAGCAGCAGTCCCGCGACGGCGCCGAGAGCCGGACCGGCGATCACGGCGCCGACCATTGCATACTTGCTGAAATCGCTCAGGCCGATGATCGGTATGGAGCTGAGCGTGCGGGGGATGACGGGCACATAGCCGTGTATCGCCACACCGATGTGGTACAGGACCGGAGCTGCGGCGAAACACAGGGCTTTCGCGAGTCCGGCGAAGATCAGGAACAGTCCGATGTGGACGTTTAGGATCAGGGCGAGGGCGAGCAGTAATACGTGCAGGCCGGACCAGTCGGGCATCAGGCCGAACCAGAAACCCATGATAACCGACAGGAATATCAATTGCGGCGCCACCCCGCCGCGGAGTATGGCGAGCCATTTGCGAATGAATCGCGGCAGTATCATTTGCGAACCTCCAACGAACCGTTATTGCATCGAGCCCCATTGTCTGCCTGAATCTTATCAGGCAATGCAGGCGTTGCCAACAGAAACATCGTCAAGCGAGCGATGTGTAAACCGGCGATACCTATTCAACCGCACACAGACAAAAGGAAGCACGGCCCTGGTTGTTCTGCCTGGTCAGTTGGACAGTCCGGCCGTTTCGGTCAGCGTCGACCATGACCGGGTACGTATTGCCTCGGTAGTTCCATTGATGGATTGCGGCAAAGGAAGCCTGCGAGTCGATCACTTCGAAGAGCGGAACGGACGGCGCCTCGCGGCTCGTGACGTATATCCATCCTCCGAGGACTTCCGTTCTGCCGGCGTCGGTGGTGCGGATGGAGGTCTGGTCGCGTTCGGTCTTGAGGCCAAGCACCCACAGGTCGCCGCCTTTGTTGTGATTGTTGGGGCCATCGCCGCCTTCGGAGTTGAGCTGGCGGACCCAGACGCGATGCTTTGGGTTGGTGACCGTGATGTTGGAGCAGGCATCTTCGATAAAGGTCTTGCCGGGACCGGAGCCCGTGAATTTCGTGCGAAAGTGGTTTATCACCAGCGTGCGCGCCGAAGCGTTCTCAATGGTGATATCGTGGCGGCCGAGCGGACGGTCGAGCAGGCTGAACGTGACGACTTCGGCGGGGCCCTCTTTGACAATGATGCGGAGAGAGCCGCGGCGGGGCGGCACAAGATACGATCGGGCGCCCTGGAGGCGGTTGATACTGCCGCTGATGACCAGTTCGCCGCCGGCGATGTATTTACCTTGTGCGGCGAAGGAGAGGACGGTTTTGTGGTTCTTTGCGGCGTATTCGATGGCCTTTTTGATTGCAGCGGTATCATCCTGCCGGTCGAAGCCGTCCGCCCCGAAATCGTCGACGCAGACCCAGCGGGTGAGGTCCTTTTCAAGGGGTTGGTACGGAGCTTCTTCGACGGGCAGGTTCAGGGATTTGGCCGGTTGCTGCGGCACGAACAGACTGCGGCCGGGCGAACTGGTCCATTCGGAAACGCGACCGGCGGGCAGGGGTTTGCTTTCGAGGTCGCCAAGTCCGCTGTCGCGGTCATAGCTGCGTTGTTCGAGCGAGTGTGCGTAGCCGGAGGTGCGGAGATTGCGAACGAACATCCGGCCGGCACAGATTACGGCGGGATTGTCACCGGAGCCGCCGGCCAGTTCACTGTCGAGCAGGACCGTGTTTCCGCGTGCAAAGACGGCGGGACAGGCATTTGTGCTGTGCAGACTGCGGATGGAGAGGCATTCGCTCTGGTTGTGAATGCCCCATTGCTGCTGGTCTTTGAGGACAATATGTTCGAACGTCTGGGAATTGTAGGGTCCGCTGGCAGCCTTGACGCCGATGTCGAAGCCTTCGATCTCGACGTTGCTGACCAGCAGCGGGCCGTTGAGCATGTATGACAGATCCAGGCCGACGGCCCCTTTGCCGACGAGTCGGACGTTGCGGCAGGTGCCGTTGTTGTTGGCATAGAACATCAGGGCCGTGGCGCCGCGGTGTCTGCCGGTGTCGATCGTGAGATTGTGCAGGCAGATCTTGAAGTAATCGGCTGAGACTTTGCCGTCGCGAATAAGGCGGACGACGGCGCGGGGTCGGTCGGGATCGTCGAAGCCTTCGGCATCGGCGGCGAGTTTGATGATGACGCCGTCGCGGCTTTCGCCCACGATGGTCGGACCGACGCTCGGGCCCGAGGTGTATTGCAGTCGATCGCGCACGAGATATGTACCGTTGGGCAGATAGACGAAGGCGCCCCGGCGGTCGAAGGCTTTCCGGAGCGCTTCGGTGTCGTCATGGACCCCATCGCCGACGGCCCCGAATTCGGCTTTGACGCTTTGCACCTTCATGCTGTCGGGAAAACGCCATGTATCTACGGCCTCGGCATGCCAGGGCGAATTCGACGCCTGGACTGCCGTGCAGAGCGCACAGAGGATTGACCCCGAGAGCGTCGCTAGCAGCGCCAGGCGACCGACGGCGTTGCTCGTGTGTTTCAGTCGACATTTCGTCATGCAGTTACTCCTTGATTCGGTCTCCGCCGGTTCACATGTCTTTGTCGGGCGGGCGATCTTAGCAGTTTTTCCGACTGGCCGTCAATGCAGTCCCGCATTTGGGCCGGGATGGCGAGGGAACATCGTATCGCCCTTGTGGGCATATGGTCTGTGCGTTGGGAGCGGTATCAGATGCTCAGCAGAAGGCGGACAGGCAGGGCCTGTTGCTTAGATCATGCCTTCCGGCCGCACCGCAAGCAGGCCTGGCTCCCTCTTGCGCACAGAACAACGGTTGACATCGAGCGGTTTAGCTGCAATGATTCGTGGCCAAAGACAGAATGTTATGACAGCATCGAGGAAAGGATACTGATATGGCTATCGAATTTCGCAACGACTACACGTATTCGCTGGTCGTTCCCACGAGCATGGGGGCCCGCATTACGCCGATCACAGGCCAGCCGGTCTATTGCAGCAAGACGTTCATTCTCCAGGCCACCAGCGCAGAATCCAACGTTGCCAGCGTATCGAGCCATCTGGGCCTGCCGGTCAAAGTGCTGACCACATTTGTCAAAGGCAATCCGATCGCCCGGTTCATAAAGGACGATCTGGCCGGTCGCCACATGGCCGTCGAGGCCAAAGAAGTCGATCAGGGCGGACCGTGGGGCTATCGCCATCAGTTCAACATCGCAGACAGCGGCTCCGGCTCGCGCGGTCCCCGCGTACACAACGACCGGGCCGGGGAAGTCGGCCGCACGCTCAACGTCAAGGACTTCGATCTCGAGCGGCTCTTCGGAACTGAAGGCGTGCAGATCGTGCACGTTTCGGGCCTGATCGCGGCGCTCTCACCCGAGACGGGCAACTTCTGCCTGGAACTGGCCAAGGCCGCCAAGAAGCACGGAACTCGAATTTCGTTCGATCTCAATCACCGCGCTTCCTTCTGGAAGGGCCGCGAGGCCGAATTGCACGATATCTTCACGCAGATCGCAAAGATCTCGGATGTGCTGGTCGGCAACGAAGAGGACTTCCAGTTGTGTCTCGGCATCGAAGGGCCCGAAGCCGGCGGCAAGGACCTCGGCAACAAGATCGACGCATTCAAAGGCATGATCAACAACGCAAAGAAAGCGTTCCCGAACGCGTCGGTCTTCGCCACGACGCTCCGGCAGGTCGTCAGCGCCAACTGCCACCTCTGGGGCGCCATCATGTCCGAAGGCGACAACTGGCACGTCGTCGAGCCGCGGCAAATCACGGTGCTCGATCGCATCGGCGGCGGCGACGGTTTCGTCGGCGGGCTGCTCTACGCCATTCTCCGCGGCTGGGAGCCGGAAAAGTGGGTGCAGTTCGGATGGGCCACCGGAGCGTTGGTCACAACACTGCTGACCGATTACGCGCAGCCGGCCGATGAAGATCAGATATGGAGCATCTGGCAGGGCAACGCCCGCGTAAAACGCTGATCGCCCGCGGCCCCGAAAAAGTGCGGACCGGGATCAAGGCAAGTCCGCTCAAAGATCCGGAACGCCGGCGGTCAACGGTTCGAATGCGCCGGGACGGTTGAGCAGCCCGAGCGCGAACCGCTAGACCAGCTCGACCTCGTCGGTCTTGGCGTGAACCGGCGTCGCCTTGACCAGTTGGAGATTGTTCTCCTTGAACCTGCGGATAATGTCGAGGTTGATCCGCGTTCGCGTCTTGAGGTTCGACGCGTCGGGCTTGATCCAGTAGAGCAGCATCACGTCGCGCGAATATTCCGTGATCGCGAAAAAGCCGGTAACCACCTTTTCCTGCGTATCCTCATCGGCCTTGGCGCACGACTTGAGTATCTCCATCGCCAGTTGGACCTGCTCGTCATTCATGTCCGGCGTAAGGCGGTACACCGCGAAAATCTGCCGTCCGTTCTCGCTGTCAACGTTAACGATATCGGCCCTTGCCACCCGCATATTGGGAATGGTGACTATGCGTCCTTCGTATCGAGTTCGGATTTTCGTACTTCGCAGACCTATGTCCGTAACCACGCCGTCATATCCCTCAACCTGAACCCTGTCACCTATGCGGAAGGGTTTGTCCATAAAGATCGCAATGCTTCCGAAAAAGTTTCCCACGGTCTCCTGGGCGGCCAGAGCGAAGGCCAAACCTCCGATGCCCAGCCCGGCCAGCAGCGAAAAGACTTTGACTCCTGCCGTATCCATGGCTGTAATTATTGCAATACTCCAGACGGATATCTGCATCCCCCTGCGGATAACCGGAACCAGATGATCGTCGAGATCGCTTTCGGTCTTCCGCGCAAACGGTATCAGATACTCTTCGACGAGCGAATCAAAAACGCGCGTAATCAACCAGGCCACATCCAAGATAATAAGGACCAGCACGCCTTTATCGATGTACTCGGGAATGGCACCGGGAAGTTTCAGCGGCCATTTCAGGCCGTAATAGATGCCGATAATAACAACCGCAAAGACGATCGGCTCTTCGAGCATGTCGACGAGAATGTCATCGAGCCGGGTCCGCGTCTTCGCGGCCAACTGCTTGACCGTCTTTCCGATCAGCCAGTACAGAATCTTGCCGACGATGACGGCCCCAACAATCATCAGCGCCGCCAGTGCCCACTGCGATAATTTGTTGCCGTAAAAACTCAGTGCAAGCATATGATCCTTTTCCCTTGTCGACCTGTGCAAAAATATCAGCCCGAATGTGTAATGATACCATCCGGGCTGATCTTTTTCACGCTATATGTCGGCCGCAGTCCTACCGGCCGTTCCCGCCGGGATTGCCCGCCAGCGGACCGGAATCGAGAAGTACGTTGATGTCCGGCCGACGCAGCATCGTGTCCAATTCGGTCAACTGCTCCTCGATCTCCGCCAGCGTCGCAGCGTAGTAAAGCTCCGTGTGGAAGAAGAACCGCGCCGTATCGGCGTCCACGACGTGCACCTGGCCTTCCTTCAGTTCCGGCATCAGCAGCGTCTTGCCCACGCTGAAGTTCGACAAACGCATCTTGTCGATATCGCCGTTGAGCACCGCGATGCGCTTAAGCGCCAGCGCCCTGCGCAGACGCACGACGTCGTCTTCGGTCTGGATCAGAATCGTATGGCGTTTCTGTCCTTCCGGCGTAGGCTGGTTCAGTTCCCACAACTGCTGCGCCCATACGTCGCGGTCGGGGCAGTCTATCAGGCGGACATCCGGAATGGGTTCGGTCCCCAGACGGCCCGCTTCGAGCGAATCGCGGTCGTAGTCGTACGTGATCGCGAGGGCCTTGTCGCCGAAGTCCTTCAGCTCGCCCGTCGTTTCATCCAGTATCAGGTCCCTGAGCCATTCGACGTCGTACCCGCCGACCTTGGCGCTCTCGAAGTAAATAACGCGTTTTTCGTCGATCTGTGCTGCAATATCCAGCCGCTTGATCACTTCGTAGATCATACGCGTCACCAGGATCGACTCGCCCGGAACCTCATCCCGCACGAACGAGCGGAACGGTTCCCGGTCGGCCAGGCGGAAGTTCTTCTCGGCCACCTGCCGCGCCATATCGCGATAATTGGCGATCCGCCGATTCTCCAGCAGGAACGTCAAATCAAAGACATCGTCGCTGCGAATGCGATACGAATCGCGGAACAACTGGTTGCCGAAGCTGTCGAAGTGGTCCTCATCCTTCGGATACGACCTTCTGGCCTCTCTGTCCTCGGGCAGCACATGGGGCGTCAGGACGATGATCACCTCGCGTTTCAATCGATCTTCCTTTTCTGCTCTGAACGCGCCGCCTATGAACGGGATGTCGCCCAACAATGGGATCTTCTCCTGCGTTACAGTTAAGTCGCGAGCGACCAGACCGCCGATGATCAGAGGCGTATTGTTCGGGATACGGCCGTAGGTCTGCACACGCCGCGTCGAGACCGTCGGCGCCGAAGCCAGCAGGACGCTCTCATCAGCCGAACGCAATTCCAGATCCTGATTAGGCACCTTGGCCGAGACAATCGTATCGATGAGCATGCTTACTTCTCTGCCCTCTTCGTTAATGCGAGGGCGAATGTTCAGCAGGATGCCCGTGGGCAAATACTGGAAACTGAAGCTGACCTTGCTGCCATAACTTCCCTGAAGGCTGCTGGCGATCGGGATGTCCTGACCGACGCGAATCGTCGACTGGCGATTGTTCAGTGTCAGTACGCTGGGACGCGAGAGAATCTCTGCCTTTCCCGTGCGGATCAAAGCGCGGAGCCTGGCCGACCATGCATCCCAATCGAACTCTCCGTCAAACAAATCGTGAATGGACAAGGTTTTAAGGTTAATATCCAATGTGGTTTCAGGACCTTCCAGAGATTCTCCGGGGGGCCACTCGTCACCGGCCGTAGCTTCTATCAAACCCGTCTTCGTCCAACTCCATTCGACTCCAAGCTCGTTAAGACCGGTTTCGCTAACCTCCAGAACCATCGCTTCGATAAAGATCTGCCTGGCGGGCCGATCAATCAGCGTATCGAGGACCTGGCGGACCTCGCTGAACTGTTCGGGATGGGCCGGGTGAAAAATCACCATAAGCTGCGTCATCGGTGATGCGATTGCATTATCGCTCAGGTCGGAAGCGGCCCCCGGTTCCATTGAGAGCATTCTACCACCGCCGGCTTCTTTCGATCCTACCAGTCCGGTGTATTCAGACGCTGGATCACCGATTTCAACGACATATGGCAGTTTCGCGAATTCGATCTTGGGCGGGACCGCACTGGCCTTGGCCATCGTGGTAATGCCAAGACCTTTGAGCATCTCCATCGCCGTGGCCGTATCCACATAACTGAGCTGAACGAGCTTTCTCTCCAGATCCTTGACTGTCAGATTATTCCGCATCTCATTGAGCGATTTGATCAGCTCGTTAACCTTTGGCTCCATGCTCTTCAAGTCCGGACTGGCCGTCAGTTCGCCCTGTTCATCAACCACCACGCCCATCACCCACAGCTTGGGCGGCTGCGAGATGAATCGCCGGTATCCGAATCGCAGCACCGCGGTCCCGTCCGGCACGGGCCGTACGAGCGTCATGCCGCCGGCAACCTGCGCCGGAGGAGCAGGCAGCGCGTCGGCCACGACATCCGAGGCCGAGGTGTAGCCGTATTCCGCTTCCAGGTGCAGCGCCAGGTTCTCGCTGATCTCGCTCATCTCGGTCCTGCTGAGCCTGGGCAACGTTACCAGCGCTGTAGTGCTTTGCGGCTTGGCGGCCGCTTCAGTCATCTGCACCGCCTGGCCCGCGCTGACCCTGGGAGGCGTCTGGCCCGGCTTGTCCGCCGGTTTGTCTGCGTTTGCTTTGGGCTTTTCGGCTTGTCCATTCGGCTTGGCCGCGGCCTTGGCCTGGTTGGCAGGTTTCTTGGCCGGGGCAGTCCCCTCATTGGCGGGTTTTGCCTGAGCTTCCTGCCCGGGCTTATTCTGCGGGGCGGCGGGCGTAGCCGTCGGTCCGAAGTCTATCGCATCGATCGCCTCGGTCAGTTTCTTCAAATCCTCCGGATCGTCTTGTTCGAACATTACGCCGTTGGCCGCCCGCGGCTCTTCGAGCGTTACGCTCCTGGTGGTCTCGGTCTCCGGCGCGCAGCCTGCAAGCACCGTCGCCAACAACAGGGCTGCGGTAGCGATGATTATCGGTCCATAAGCACGGTATCGACGTGAGACCGCATCCGGCCCTCCGGCTGGCGAGGCAAAGCGTGTGTTGATTCGCATGGGAATTATCTCCTGAGCATTTTCTCTGGCAATACCACCGTATCTCATTTGTCCACCTTCGCTCAATTTCGTGTACCTGGCCGACGGCGATTCATTATCGGTCCTTTTGGCAACCATGCGCCCTTGTCCCGGCCTGCAACAACGATTGAACGATCTCCGTATCAACAAGTGCCGTCCGTGGGGAATATGCCGAATGCAGCCTTCAACTGCCGCGGGAAGACTTCATTGGCCGATACGTTCGACCGCGCAGAAACGCCGACGCCCGATACAGCCTCGCACGGTCCCGCAATGGTCTCGTGCCGGCCGTATCGCCCGGTCTTCTGCTCTGACGATTATCATCAGGCGGTTCAATCATCATGCTCTGCATTGTACTCTAACCGTACCAGCTTCGAAAGCTGCCTCCAATATACCGGGACAAACCGCGGATATCAATACTAATATTAAGGCCCCGGCCGCCTCGAGCGAAACAGAAAAAAGTATTTTACAGCCGCCGCCATGCTCAGTATCATGCCCCTTTTCCATCTGAGCATATAAGGGGACACATCGGGTGACACTCCCGCTTGGATCGATTGACAGCCGGCAGATGTACTCCGCTGCAATAACGGATTCGGCGCCGGTTCATGTTTGGCAGGAGATGGTTAAGATGCGTTTATGCAAGGCTTTACAGTTGGTATCGATTCTGGCCGGGCTGCTTCTGGCAAACGGATGCAGATGCGCCTGCGGTTCGCAGGAAGTTCTGGAGATCATCGACTTTCCCAACAAGTATGTGGGCGATATCGATCAGATTGGCTTCAACGAACCGTCCGGAATATGCTGGCATACCAGCCGCAAAACGCTTTTCGTCGTGGGCGATGAAGGCGATATCTGCGAAATCAAGGCAGACGGCGCGCTGGTCGGGCAAAAGCACATTCTCGACGCCGACCTGGAGGGAATTACCCACGATCCGGCCACCGGCCTGCTTTACGTCGTGATCGAGGAAGAAGAAATCGTTCTGGAAATCCGGCCCGACACGTTTGAGATGTTGCGCGAGTTTTCGATACCGAGGGACTTTCAGGGCAAGACGCTGCTGAACGCAGGCGGCGAAGGTATTGAGGGGATCACCTTTGTGCCCGATTCGCGGCACCCCGAAGGCGGCGTTTTTTACGTAGCCAATCAAGCCTTCACGCTCGACGACGAGCAGGATATCTCGGCGGTGTTCAGGGTCGAACTGCCGCTGCGTTCGAAGACGGCCGAACCCCGAATCGTCGATTATTTTGCCCCCGGCATTATCGATCTGTCCGGCCTGCACTACGACGTCGAAACCAATCACCTCCTCGTCGTCAGCGACGCCGCCAACATTATCCTCGAATACTCCCTCCGGCACGAACTGCTCAGCGTCCAGGCCTTTCCGGGAGACAATCAGGAAGGTATCGCAGTCGATCCCGACGGCTTCATCTACATCGCTCAGGATACCGGCGGCATCCTCAAGCTCCAGTGGCTCCGCTGAACCGGACCGGCGTTTGCGTTTGTGAGCGAGCCATCCGACTCATCCGCGGGCCGCGGCACCGCCCGTGACAATGAAAGGCGTCGCAATCGCTGCTAACGCGAGTTGCATGTCACGAGGCAAACCCCGCCCGGAGATCGGGCGCCGAGAACGCCATCGCGATCAGCGCATCGTCTTGCGCCACGATGCACTCTTCGGCGCCGAAACCGCCGGCGTGCTCCCGCGGATTCATAATGACCTTGTCCCCCCGCCGTATGCCCAGCAGCACGACGGGATTCTTCTTGTCGCGCTTCTCATAAAGCATCTGCGCACACTCGGCGAAAGACTTGCCGATGAACTCTTCGGGGTAGCGATCTTTGGTCACGATGTATATCTCGTTGCCCTCGAACGTGTACGTCAGCAGGTCCTTGTAGACGACTGAAAGCTGCTTGTTCAACGCGCAGTGCGCCAGAATACCGACGCCGATCTCCGATGTGCAGATCGTCTCGTTGGCGCCCGCGTCGATCAGATGCTGGCTGTTGTCCACGTTCACGACTTCCGAGATAATATGCGGCTGTCGTCGCCTGCACTCGCCGAGCAGGGCCAGGATAATCATCGCGGATTTCGCGTCCGGGTCGGGGCTCTGGCCGTCCGCCAGAACGATGACCGTATCGGACAGGCTCACCTTCGCCCGCTTGAGCGTGCCGTGGCGGATCGGGTCCTCGTGTATGCAGTAGATCTTGTTGTACGCCGGCATCCGCGACAGCTCTTTTTCCTGGAGCTGCTTGTTGTCGATGATGACAATGTCGGCGTTCGGTTTTCCTTCCGGATGGTGCAACTCGGAAATAACCCGCTTTCCGCGTTCGTTCCAGTTGCAGATGACGATATGATCGTGCAAGTCCTTGGGCATCTTTATCTCCTCGCTTCTCAAAAAGGCGGCCGCAAAACGACCGGCCACCGCACCGAAGAAGAATACGGTCAGAATCAATATCAAAACCGACGTCACGCGCCCGGCCAGCGTGACGGGGTAACGGTCCTCGAAGCCGCTGAGCACGTAGATGGTGATCGACCAGAAGGCCTCGCCGATGCTCTCGAACGAGCGGTTGTTGTAGCGCTCGAAGAAGTACATGGCCATCGCCCCGAGCACGTACAGACACACGAAAACGATAATCAGCCGTACGTGCATATGCCTCTGCGTGAACCGCCGAATGGCCGAGCGGTACTTGATGACGTAGCCCAGCAGAATCAGAAACGCAACGCTCCAGAGAATCGCGGGCAGATAATCCATGAAGGTCTTCTTCAGCAGCCCCTTCTCCGCATAAAACGCCCGGGCCCCCGGGTGAATCGGAATGATCGGGCGCATCTTATGATCGAGTATCCCGTACAGCGCTTCGTCCAGAGGCAGACGATACTTAGTCAGGTCCGCCCCTTCGACGCCGTGCTGCTCGCGAATAACGTCGGCCTTCTCATAGATGGACCGAGTCAGCGTCTTGATGAAGTTCGGCGGCAACTCCCGGCCGCGGATCTTCGTTTCCTCGAAGTTCTTACGGGCCACGAGAATTGCACGCACGCCGACCGTCTTGACCGGCTCGTGTTGTGTGCGATACGTGTCGGCGGGTATTTCGGTGTACACGAAATACGGGAACTTGCGCATAAGCCGGTTGGCCAGGCTCTCGCCGATGGGAATCAGGTTCACGTAGTCCTGCAGCGATATACCCTCGACCGAATCGGTCAGCAGCGGCGTCGGCACGCCGGCGGTAACGACCGCCGCATCCAGAGAATTGTCCAGCAGCATCTGCCGGGCCTCGGAGAACTTGCATCGCACGTCGGTCAAATCCGACGCCTCCCAGCCGGCCAGTGCAAAAATCAGCGTGGCGCTGTTCGGAATGTTCGCCGGAGGCGAGCCGGTACGTATCCGCCGGCCCTTCAACTGGTTGAGGTGGTAAATCTCGCTTTTCTTCGTCGCAACGATCTGGATCAGCTCGGTATACAGCGACGCAATCGCCTGGGCCTTGCTGGAAGGCAACGTATACATCGCCCGGCCCGTGCTGAAATAATACGCCGTGTCGTTCTGAACCAGCGCCAAATCCACCTGCTCGTTGTCAAGCAACTGCAGGTTCTCCAGAGTGCCGCTCGTCGAGAGAACCTCCACTTCCAGTGCGTCGGGATAGGTGCTCTCGATCAGCCGCTTGATGCCGTGGCCCATCGGGTAATAAACGCCCGTCTGGCTGCCGGTCGCGATGCGCAGCGTGATCTTGTCGCCCTTGACGTCCGCCGCCCTGCCGACAGTCGGATAGCCGGGCAGAAGCAGGGTCGCCGCAACGATCAGCCCGAGAACCAGCTCGCCGAATCTCCTGTTCAACGTCGTATCAACCTCGATCTATGCACACCAACATCATCGTCGCACCAGGCAGCCGTATCAGCGGCCGCCCGCCGCCACAAAACGCTACAGACTACACAAATGACCATCCAATGTACAGATGTTCCAATCGATTTGCCACCCGATTTCCATCCGTCACCTCCCGCCATGCAAACGCAGCCCCGCCGGGCACATGACAAACATCTCTTGCGTGAAGCAACCGCCCCGGCGCCGCCAATCGACGCGCAACCGTGCCGGTCCTATAAGTACGCGAAACCCACAGCGTAATCGCAAGAAGCCCCCTACTTCACCGCGTCGCGCCGCTGCTTCAGCTCCCGCCAGGTGGTCAAGACGATGCCCTCCTTTTCGATGAACGATTTGACCCGGGGGTCCGTCATGAGGTTCATCTCCGCCTTGCGCGTCTTGCCGGAACCTGAGATATGCGAGAAATTTTCCGATGGGTCCGTGCAGTGCACGATAATCTCCGTGATGCCGGGCTGCATGGTGTCGAGCAGTTCGATCAGCTCGGCCCTGCGTTTTTCATACGCCGGCCCCCGCGTGGGCGAAGTGACCAGATCGTCGATCACCGGCAGACCCGCGGCCCACAACGTCTCGGCCACCGCCCGCACCATCTCCTTCATCGCCCCCGCCTCGGCCCCGATATGCTGCATGTGCCCGCCCATAAACAGCACCGGAATCTGCTTTTCCATCCCGACCTTGACATACCGCTCGATAAAGGCCGGCTGAAAGCACGTCCCCATATGGCTGTCCAGATGCGTCGGCCGGATACCCATCGCCAGCGCCTTGTCGATCTGCGCCCGTATCTCCGTTTCCACCTCATCGGCCGTCGCGTGCGCGCCGACCTGCCGGACGCTGCGCCACAGATAACCATGCTCGTCCGCCAGACCCGGCACCGCCGATCCGCCCGCCACCGGACCCCATCGGTAATGCTTCCACTCCGACGTATGCGTCAGATGCAGTCCCGCGTCCACGTCGGGATGCTCCTTGACGTAGGCCGCGAACTCGGGCACCCACGGGCACGGCATCATGATGCTTACCGACGTCGCAACGCCCTGCTCGAGCGCCTTGATCGCTCCCATGTTCGAATCGTGTGACATCCCGGCGTCATCGACGTGGAAGATCACCGCTTTCGTGCCCGCCGGCCAGCCGAGCCGCTCGGCGTATGTCAACTCCCCTCCGCGCACAACGTTCGAAAGAACGCCGACAAGCACCAGCAATACCGCGAATACACTCCTGCGCACGCACTTCATCATTCTGTCTCCTGCAAAAGACGTCACCATATCATGCCCCGTGACAAACTCGGTCCCGGCTCATCCGGCGACCATCACCGGCCGGCAACAGCCGCGTCATTGTGATTCATGCGTGAACTGCCCTGACGCGCCCGCCGCCTCGTATATCCGCGCGGCCCGGCCTACAGCAGCAGCATCGCCCCCCACTATCGTCACCGGGCGCGGCGCCGCCATCCCGAACACCTCCGGCACATCGCAAACGCGCAGCACATTGAGAAACTGCGGCGCCGAGTCCTCCATATGCGACATCGGCGGGTCAACTGCAATGACACCGGCAATCTCCTCCTCCCACAAAGCCGCATACGCCGCCAGAACGCCCGCGGCCCCTTCCCCCGCCAGGTACACGGGTGCGGCCGATTCATTCTTCCGCCGCAGATACTTCGCCGCGGCAATAATATCCAGAACGCGCCCGGTGTCCGCCGTCTGTCCGAGCAGCACGTGCGACCGCTGGACATAGTTCGGCGGATTCTTCTGCGTCCATCTCGTCGGCCCCACGCCTCGCGGCGCGCACGTATAAACAACGTCGCCCGGTCTGCTGACCCGATCCACCACGTCGGAGGCCCCATCTGCCGATTCACCGTCCTGCACAACCAGCAGCAAACGCTCGGCGTCGACATCAGCCCCGGACTCCCCGGCCAATCGGAGTTGAACCCGTATGCCGCTCTCGGTCTCAAGCCATTCGGCGCGGCCTTCCCGCTCTTGCAGCAGCCGGGCCGGTTCGATCCGCTCGGGCAAGCTCCTGAACGAAACGCGCCGCAGCTGCTCGACAAGTCCCGACTTCCAGCTTTCGAACCGCCCCCGCCCCGGCAAAGCGACCTGCGCCATCGGCACGAAATGCCGGTCGATAGTCGTATTCAGCTCGTCGCCCGGAATATCCGAATCCTCCGGAAACACCCGCAGCTTCTCAATCGGAATCGGATACACGCGGTCGTTCCCCGAACCGCTCACCAGGTCCGCCTCGCTGTCGAGCACAACGCCGGCGTCATTCTTCAGATGCATATTGATAAACCGGTACGCCCCTTTGCGGATATCCTCGCGATACGCATGGCCCCCGATGCTCACCAGGCTGTCCACAAAATCGCCCGCGCCGTAGAGACTGTACAGCCGTTCGAGCCGGTTGATCACCCGCCGGTTCGCGTCCATCGGAAAGATGCGGTCCGCATCGCTGTTGACGAACAGCATCGCCCGCGGCGCAATCAGCCCCGCAATCCGCGTCCACGGCCATTGAAACGTGTTGTACAGAAACATGCAGTCGCAATGCCCGTTGATCACACGATTGGAGACATACGACGGCAGATCCGCCATCCCGCTGACCGGCACCGCGACCCGGGCCCGCTCGTCCGCCGCCGCGATCCAGAACGTCGCCGCTCCGCCCCCGCTGATACCCGTGACCGCAATACGCTCCGCATCCACATCCTCCCGGGATATCAGATAATCGATGCCGCGCATCCCGTTTAGACACTCGACGCCCGCAGGCGTATAGCCCCGCGAATGCCACCACCACCGCCCCTCGCGGTACGTCCCGTGATGAATCGCTCCGATCTCGCCGAGTTGGAGGCTGTCCAGCACCAGACAGATATACCCGTGCCGCGCGAACCATATCCCGTGCGACTGATACGCGGTCTTGTTGCCGTTGCGGCCCCGATACGAATGTCCGCACACGTACAGCACCGCAGGCAGACGCTCGCCCGGCCGTACCTTCTTCGGCCGATACAGATTGCCCGTCACGTACAGCCGCGGCATACTCTGATAGTGCAGCATATCCACCGCGTAACCGTCCCCCTCCAGCGTCCCCGTTACCGTAGCCTCCACGGCGGTCTTCTCGGGCATGGGCCACAGGCCCAGCATGTGGAAGTACTCCCGCTTGTATCGCTCGCGCCGCTGCTTCCAATCCTCCAGCGATTCGATACCCGCCATGAACCGCGCGTGCAGTTTCCCGGCCTGCCGGCTCAGATATTGCTGAATCATCTCATCGCCGGGTTGATCCCGGTCGGGCGAGCCGTATTCCTGCCCCGGACCGGGCGATGCGAACAGAAAACTCGCTGCGAGAGCCAAAGTACACATATATCGTGACATCATCATGCCCCTTTCACTGCGGCTGAACTGCGGTTTCGATTGGCAAAACGATTGTACGACCCGCCCGCACAATCCGCAACCACAAGCAGCCGCCGACAGTGAGAGGATAACGATTCTGCTTGGAGAGCGGATCTCTGCCAAAGCACGCCGGAGAAATACTGCGTAAACTGCAGAAGACTGATAGAATCCAAGTTATGGATGTTGATGAGAATGCTCCTGCTCGCAAAGGCGCATTCTATCTTACGTGGAAACACTACAACAATGACGATCCGCGGATTACGATCCGATACAAGGACGACGCATGAGCCAGAGCAAGATCGAGTGGACGGAATCCACATGGAATCCCGTCACCGGCTGCACCAAGATAAGTGAAGGCTGCAGGAACTGCTACGCCGAGCGCATGGCAAGACGCCTGCAGGCCATGGGCCAGAAGAGCTATCGCAACGGCTTTGAGCCCACATGCCATCGGCGGCTTGTGGAGCTGCCCCTGCGCTGGAAGAAGCCCCGCATCGTCTTTGTCAACTCGATGAGCGACCTCTTTCACGAGCAGATCGAAGAAGATTTCATACGCAGTATCTTCGACACCATGCATCTGGCCAACCATCACCTGTTCCAGGTACTCACAAAGCGCTCCGAGCGTCTGGCGATACTTGCGCCGGAGCTGAACCTGCCGCACAATGTCTGGATCGGCGTAACGGTGGAGAGCTCTCAATATAAGGAGAGAATCGACCATCTCAGATCGACCAGTGCCGGCATCAGGTTTCTCTCGCTCGAGCCGTTGCTCGATGATATCGGGCAGTTGGACCTCGCCGGCATAGACTGGGTGATTGTCGGCGGAGAGTCCGGCCCCGGCGCCCGCCCGATGAATCCCGATTGGGCCAGGAACGTACGCGAGCAGTGTATTTCCCAGGGCGTGCCGTTCTTCTTCAAACAATGGGGAGGAGTCAACAAGAAGAAGGCCGGACGTATTCTCGACGGTCGAACCTGGGACCAGATGCCGAACGTCGAGCACTTGTGCCTCAGTCCATAAGCGTCTGGCCGCACAGAACCGACGGCAACCTCTGCATCCGCCGCCACATCCACCCCGTGTCTTTCCGATCGAGCGTACGAACGGAGGAATCTGCCACACGAATATGCCCTTACCACTGTCTCGCCAAGTACCCTGGGCCCCGAGTCTGTCCCCCTGGACTCCGATCCAGGGCCTCAACAATCCCGAACAGAACCGACGGGAACCCCGGATACGGACCCTGGAATAGACTCAACCGAACCTTCAAAACCCTATAAGTTTCAAATCCTTGTCGCACGTCGCTCACGGGTATTGAATACTCATGGCTATACCAGTCCTGGAGAACCGCCATGAGTGACTCGCGAAACTCGTCTGCTCATACTGGCCCGCAACCTGATGATTCTCAGGCGTGAAAGCCTACCTTGTATGCCGAGCAAGGCTACCCCGCGTTATCGTCTTATTCGGTGAGTCTATTACGTTTGCCAGAAACGCCTATCCTAATTGCATGAGCGATACAGACCAGGGCGCTACAAACCAGTGGACCGCACGCGAGATACAACCAGCCAAGCCAGACTGCAATTCTGGCGCGAGACTCGGGTGTCCAAACCTTGTCCGGATCGCCCTCAAAGGCCTTCACCAGATCGACCGAGGATTCGCTTTCTTTGTCCATCTCCTTGAGATACTCGAGTACCGGTTGCTGATATTCATCTCCAATTACAAATCGCTTGCCGCGATACTCGCGCGTCCACTTGCCACACTCAACTGTGTACTTCATAAAAAGGAGCAAAGACGCAGCAGTCAAGATCGCGGCAACTATGCACCACTTGAGAGCGTGCCGGCGGTTTCGAAATCGGCAGAAGAAGATCAGTATGGGTGCGATCATGACGGTCGCTACGAATTGCGCCAGGCGATCCCACGAGGCCTCATGAGGCGGAGCTGAAAGAAAAAGCGCTACCACATTTCCCATCCCCCACCCAGTGACTAGCCACGGGTATCCGAAGGCTGTACGGAATCTAGAATCTTCTGAACGGTTCAAATGGGTCATACGTGACTCCTAACATTGTCACCTCTCATGGCCTCGTTCAGCGTGGAGCCTGCAGGTCGACAATCTCGGCTTTCTTGCGAACGTCGGATAGGTCAAGAGGCGTCACAGGTCCGCGGCGACGGCTGTCTTCTGGGTTCTGGGTCCAGAGCAGCCATCTGACGGGAATGAGATCTCTCCACGTCGGTGTACTCCACCGTTCGAATCGCTTATGTTTGCTTTTGTCGGTAATGTACCCGGGAGCACCAAACCAGACCTCAAGATTGTCTACAGGCTGCCCGGCGTTATCTTTTGTGAGCACAACGACAGTGATTCGAGCGGGCCAGTCACCTTGTTTGTTCGCCGCCCTTGCGAGTTTCTCGATCTCCAGCATAAGCTCTCTGAGTTCTTCGCGTTCCATGTCATCAACGGCACCGTCCTTTGCTATGTCATTGAACCGGAGTTGATAGTTCGTTAGAAGGCTCTTGTAGTCGTCTGGAACGGTCTTCTTCGTGTTAAGACTGCGAAACTCCTTCAAGTACCCACGAAGCAAAATCAGCCATTCGTGGGGCTCAATGTCGCTAACGAGTCTCACGCTGTCAACAGCGTTCCTGATGAGAAGATCTGCGGCGCGATTCTGATACGCGGCCGCATCCTTACCGAACGCCGGTTCGAGGTCGATGGTAAACGGTTGATCTTCCTCGCCGTCTCTGCCATCGAAGGCTATCCGTACGCTCTCGTCCGTACGGCCCACCGGATGAAACTCGACCAATCCCGGTACGGCCTCGAACTGCAATTCTTCTTTGCCCGCAAAATCGACCCATTTCTCGGGCATCCCAAACTTCACAACCTGAAAAGAATCCTGAGAAGTGAATGTTCTTGGCGCTCGCAACTGAACTGTAAGCCCGTAGGGTTTCTTGGGGTTCGACAGTGCATACGTCCGTTTGATAGCGAAATCCTCAGCGATATTACGGATGACGAGACGGGACTGTTCGTCGAGTTTCTTTGATGAGACGATTCGTCCAAGCGAGACCGCTGCAAGACTTACCGAGTCAAGGTATCGTTGTGGCATTGGGCTTTCCGCGTGCCGCCCCTCCAGAATCCCAGCATCCGAAGAAATCGAGTTAAGGAATACTCGGCTCAACTCGTCCACACTGTCGAAGCGCGTGATAGCCTCAGTCTGTCTACGAACATCCGCGAACGGTGTTGCCTGAGCCCATGTGGGTCGTGCCAGGATGAAGAACAATGAGACTAAGATAATCGAGACAAGTCTACGAATGCACATATCTCTATACCCCTAAAGATGACTCTGCGGACTCATTATGTAGACACGTTCATTCTGGCACATCATAGTACAGAAGAATCAGCTTGGCCACATCTCAGTCGATGTGAAGAAACGCTTCTCACGCCAGCCAATCTTCCAGACCAATAATCGCTCGATATTATCGCACGATGCTGACAGGAAGTGCCGAACAGCATTCATATCTCTGGTTGGTCATGTTCGGATAACATGAGCGTGTACTCTCTGTATGATCACCTGCACAACTATCCTCTACAAGGAAAACCTGAGATTTTGTGGTGATTTTTTCGATAGTTTTTCTTGTCCGGGGTAACTGACGGTTTCCGATACTCTATTTGGCAGATTAGGCAAGACTGCCACGCCTCCGCCTCATCTCAACCTCTACCCGCATCCCAACCCCATTCGCCACCCTCCAGCCCTCCAAATCACCCAAGCCTCACCTACCGTCGCTCGCCCTGAACCGCACTCTCGGGTGGGGGATTCAGGCTTTTACCATCCTCCGAACAAGTCCAACCCCTATTATTCATCCCGAGTTTATCCCGGCCGACGGAGACTGTGTAACAATACTCCTATTCGGAAGCGTTTTCCAGTTTAGCTCACGGTTATTGTCATCACACGTTTCTGATGACGTGGAGCCAACGGTTCGTGGCCAATTCAGGGGTTGAAGCCTGTGTTTTGGCTCTTCCGCACAGAGGATCACATTACTCGACTACCTGCCCATCCGGTATCTCAACAACCAGCGAAAGGAACCGACAGGTGCGATTCACGCCTGAACCCAGGAATGAAAAACAAGCTCGATGTCAATTCAGGCAAGGTATCGAAAATGCATAAGCCAGCCGCATTCGGCGTCTTTTGCAATCTGCGCTTGACGCCGGCGGCCGACCCGTGTAATCTCTCCGGCGGAGTATGGTGCTCCTTCTTTGTCTTTCCGCGATTTCGGCACGATCCGACCCTCGGATAGTGAACAGAAACGGAAACGACACGGCCGACGAACGGCCGGAGCACATTGAGAAGATACGAAACAGCCACAAGCAGTGAAAGGAACGTGCAATGTTCACAACGATCGTCGATGTCATAGCCCGGGAGATACTCGACTCCCGCGGCAACCCCACCGTCGAGGTGGATGTCATGCTTGAAGACGGCTCCTTCGGCCGGGCCGCCGTGCCATCCGGAGCCAGCACCGGCGCATACGAGGCCGTCGAACTCCGCGACACCCGCGCAAAACGCTACATGGGCAAGGGCGTGGTCGGGGCCGTCAAGAACGTCAACGAAAAGATCGCCCCCGAAGTCCTCGGCATGGACGCCATGTGCCAGGAAGAGCTCGACGCCCTGATGATCGACCTCGACGGCACCAAGAACAAGGGCAAGCTCGGCGCCAACGCCATCCTCGGCGTCTCGCTCGCCGCCGCCAAAGCCGCCGCCGATTCGGCCGGCATCCCGCTTTATCGCTACCTCGGCGGCTGCAACGCCAATATGCTGCCCGTGCCCATGATGAACATCCTCAACGGCGGAAAGCACGCCGACAACAACGTCGACTTCCAGGAGTTCATGATCATGCCCTTCGGCGCAAAAGACTTCCCCACCGCCCTGCGAATGGGCGCAGAAGTCTTCCATACGCTCAAGTCGGTGCTCTCGAAAAAGGGCTACTCCACCTCCGTCGGCGACGAAGGCGGCTTCGCCCCGTCCCTCGAGAGCAACGAAGAGGCCCTCGAAGTGGTCATGACCGCCATCAAGAAGGCGGGCTACAAGCCGGGCAAGGATATCTCCATCGCCCTCGATCCCGCCTCGACCGAGATGTTCGACGAGAAGACCAAAACCTACAAGTTCTTCAAGTCCGACCCGAAGAAAAAGGTCAAGTCCGACGCAATGGTGAATCACTGGGCCAAATGGGTGGACAAGTACCCGATCATCTCCATCGAGGACGGCCTGGCCGAAGACGACTGGGACGGCTGGGTCAAGCTCAACAAGAAGATCGGCGGCAAGACCCAACTCGTCGGCGACGATCTGTTCGTCACGAATACCGAGCGTCTCGCCAAAGGCATCGAACTCGACTGCGCCAACTCGATTCTGATCAAGCTCAACCAGATCGGCACGCTCACCGAGACCTTCGAGGCCATCAACATGGCCAAACGCGCCGGCTGGACGGCCGTCATCAGCCATCGAAGCGGCGAGACTGAAGACGCCACCATCGCCGATCTCGCGGTCGCCTCCGGCGTCGGCCAGATAAAGACCGGCTCGCTCTGCCGAACCGACCGCATCTGCAAGTATAACCAGCTCCTGCGGATTCACGAAGACCTCGGCTCCGTGGCACAATACGCAGGCTTCATGCTCAAGTAACTTTTACCGGATTTGCTCCGGCAGGTGCAGTACGCCAAAGGAGTGGATGCTACTGCACCTGCCGTGACTTATGTTTGGGCCATGATCGTTCAAAACGTCATCCGGGCCATTCTGTTCGTCATCATGTTCAGCATCGGGGCCACCGCTCTCGGCGGCGCCATCCTCCTCGACGACCTCGTTCGTCACTACCAGAGCAAACACCTCCTCCAGCAGCAGCGTCGCTTTAACGACCGCCTCCGCGAACTCAACGACGACTACGACGCCCTGATCCGACTGCTCGAGGAAGACCCCAACGCCATCCGACGCATCGCCCCGGCCAGCGTCGGCGCCGATCCGATCGATCCCAACGCCGTCTACCCCAAAGCCACTGCCCGGGCGCTCGCCGCCGCACGCGAAGCTGTGGCCGAGCAGGTCGAGATCGAGCCCAACGAACCACCCATGCCCGAATGGATCCATCGGGTCCGCAAGGGAGATCGCCGCACCATCCTCTACGTCAGCGGGGCGATGCTCGTGCTGATCTCGCTGGTCTGCTTCAACCCCGCCAAACCGCCGCCGGACGCGGCCGAAGACCACCAGTGGCACCATTAGCCATCCTCAGGCGGACGCAATAGGCACCGGCACGGGCCTGGCACAACCGACCCATGTACCAGGCGGCCCTCAAACGCTGATCGACGGGCAACTCGCAGAAACCCGGGGGCGATCCGCCATTTCCGGGCGCAAGCGAGGGTAGAATCCTCGAAAGGTGACTCGCAGGCGTTCTTCGCACAATAGCGCGAATGCCGGCCGATCGTCCCTGTCGCCACGCCGCAAACGGGTGACATTGGTGGTGCAGAGCTTGACTGTTTTGCCCGATATATGTTAAGATGAGTAAACAATACGTTGAAAACACATTGCCGAGCCCGATAATAACGCAATTGGTAATAGCATGATCGCCAATCCGGCCACTCACGGAACCCGGCAGGTTGGCGAGCAGGATGCTGGTCCGGCGTTTCGGGTCTTGCCGAGGAAGGATTGAAGATGCCCAGATTCCTTTGCATGCTTCTGTTGGCGCTTTGCGTACACGCTGTAACTGTATCCACTGCAATAGCTTATGAAGATCCCGCGGGCGACTTGAACGCTGACGGCGGCGTTACGATGGCGGATGTGCAGGTTCTGGCCCAACAGTGGCTCGAGGCCGGCTGCAGCGGTCCGGACTGCCCGGCGGATATCGACAACCAGAACGGCGTCAACGCGGTCGATTTCGCCCTACTCGCAGCGAACTGGGGAATCGAGCCTCAATCCGTGCTGATCACGGAGTTCCTGGCGAGCAATGCCAGTTCGGCACCGGTGGAAGCGGGCGAATTACTGGACGCCGACGGTGATTCTTCGGACTGGATCGAGTTGTTCAACCCAACCGGCCGGGCGGTCGATCTGTCGGGCTGGTGCCTGTCCAACAGTGCGGGCAATCCGGCACAATGGCGTTTTCCGGCCGGAGTGGTGCTCGATCCCGGCGCCTTTCTGATCGTCTTCGCTTCAGGCAAGAATCGAACCGTCGCCGGTGAGGAACTGCACACGGACTTTCAACTGGACGCCGACGGCGAGTATCTATCCCTTGCCAGGCCCAACGGGACAATCGTGCAGGAATTCGCGCCGCAGTACCCGCAACAGCTTTCCGACATATCGTACGGCCTGGCCCAATACGCCACGAAATTCGTCCCCCCGAATACGCAGGTTCGCTACCACGTGCCGACAGCGGCGGATCCATACACAGACTGGACGCTGCCCGGATTCGACGACTCCAGGTGGTTGCTCGGTACTACGGGACTCGGTTTCGGGAATATGTCGCAGGGCTTCGACGTAATCCGATACAAGGCGAGTACGGCAGTGAATGATATCGAGACGGCCGAATCCGTTGTCAGCAATTCATCGCTCCAGTCCGGAATCGCGACCGAGCGAGCGATGGTAATCAACTACTTCAACACGGGAACCAACGGCCATTTCACCGGCGACAATCCGTTTCCGGAGATGCCTATTGGAGAGGATTTCGAGGACTTTGTCGTGGTTGCAAACGGCATGGTGCTCATCCCTCTGGCGGGCGAATGGACGTTCGGCGTGAACAGCGACGACGGGTTCGCACTGCGCATCAGCGACTCGACCAACACATTTACAATGTCGTATCCCCAGCCTCGCGGCCCCGGCGACACCCTGGCGACGTTCAACTTTCCCGAGTGGGGATTCTATCGACTGCGGCTGATATACTTCGAACGGGGCGGCGGTTCGGAACTGGAATTGTTTGCGGCCGAGGGCGGCCATGCCTCGTTCAGTCCGGGGGCTTTTCATCTGGTCGGCGACATCGCCGGGGGCGGTCTGTACGTCGTCAGCGCGAGCAGCGACGTGGGCACCGACGTGCAGCAACAAATGCAGGGGAAGAACAGTTCGCTCTGGGCGCGGGTACGTTTTGAAGCTGAAGAGCCCGACTTCTTCACGTCCATGCAGTTGGCAATGCAATACGAGGACGGATTCATCGCATACCTCAACGGCGTTGAGGTGGCACGGCGGAACTTCAGCGGCGTGCCCGCCTGGGACTCCGCGGCGGACAGCGACCGTCAGGATGAACTTGCAGGCGATCCGGCGAAGTTCGACCTGTCAAATCATCTGGACGCAGTGCGCGACGGCCGGAACGTGCTGGCCATCCACGGACTCAACGACAGCAAGAGCAACGAATCATTCATGCTTATGCCGGAATTGGCGGCCGCCAGCAATCAGATGAAGATGCAGTACTTCACGCAGGCGACGCCGGGGGCATTCAATAGTGCGGCGGCCGCGAGCATTGTCTCGGACACGCAGTTCAGCCACGACCGCGGATTCTACGACAGTTCGTTCAATCTGACGATTGCGACCGAGACACCGGGAACCACCATCCATTACACGGTTGACGGCACGATGCCTTCCGAGACGCACGGCAAGCAGTATGTCGGACCGATCTCGATCAGCGAGACGACCTGTCTGCGCGCGGTGGCATTCAAGACCGGCTGGATATCGAGCAACGTGGATACGCACACATATATTTTCCTCGACGATATACTGACGCAGCCGAGCAATCCTTCGGGCTTTCCGAGCGGCTGGGATTATGAAATGGATCCCCAAATCGTCAACGCTCACAGTCAGACGCTCAAAGAGGACCTCAAATCCCTGCCCACGATGTCTCTCGTGATGAAGGTGGATGATCTGTTCGGTTCTCAAGGCATTTACACGAACTGGGGTTCGCAGGGAAGGGCGTGGGAGCGGCCGGGATCGATAGAGATGTTCTACCCGGACGGTTCAGAGGCATTCAGCGTCAACTGCGGCGTGCGGATATACGGCGGCGTCGGCCGGCGGGAGCAGAAGAAGACGTTTCGGCTTCTGTTCAAGAGACAGTACGGTCCGACCAAACTGCGCTATCCTCTCTTCGGCGACGATGCAGCCGATGAATTCGACACAATCATCCTCCGCGCGAATTTCAACGACGCTTACGTATGGGGCGGCGGCGCGTCACAGTACGTGCGGGACGAATATATCCGGCGTCTGCAGGTGGACCTCGGCGGTCGGGCGGGGATCGGCAACTTCGTGCACCTTTACGTCAACGGTTTGTATTGGGGTCTGTACAATCCGGTCGAGCGTCCCGATCAGTCTTTCTCGGCTACCTACTTCGGCGGCGACAAAGACGACTGGGACGGCATCAACTCGGGCCATCCGACCGGCGAGAGTCAGACCGACGCATGGAACATGTTGATGCAAATGAGCGACTCCGACCTTGCAAGCAACTCAGCCTACGAGCGCTTGCAGGGCAACAACCCGGACGGCACCGACAATCCGTTTTATGAAGACTACCTGGACGTCGAACAGTATATCACGTTCCTGCTAGCCAATTTCTACGGTGGCAACAACGACTGGGGCAGCCACAACTGGTATGCCGGGCGTCTGCGCGGTCCTGAGAGTACGGGTTGGAAGGCCTATACCTGGGACGCCGAGTGGGTGATGGGCATGCGCTCGGGGCTGAACGACAACAGCGTCAACGACACGACGACCAATAACTGGCTCAACAAGCCCTATACGTATCTGCGGAATTACAACGAAGAGTTCCGCCAGTTATTCGGCGACAAGGTGCAGAAGGCCATTGTCGAACCGGATGGGCCCTTGTACGTCGATCCGCTCAATCCGGACTGGGATCCGGCCCATCCCGAACGCAACAGAGCCGCGGCGAGATACGCGGAACTGGCCGATGCAGTCGAACGAGCGATGATCTGCGAGTCGGCCCGATGGGGTGACGTCAAGGGCGGATCGCCCTACAACATCAGCCAGTGGCGAAGCCAGCGAGACTGGGTGCTGCACACGTACACGCCTCGGAGGTCCGCCATCCTGTTCGAGCAGTTGCGAAAAGCCGATCTCTATCCGAGCATTGACGCCCCGCAATACCATGTTAACGGCACGTACCAGCATGGCGGAGAGGCGCAAACGGGCGATCAACTGACGATCGTCAACCCCAACGCCAGCGGAACGATCTACTACAGCCTTGACGGCAACGACGTTCGCGTGCCGGTTGAAATTGAGGTCGAGGGGATGACTCTGGTTGAGGAAGAAGCGGTCAAGCGCGTCCTCGTGCCGAGCATGGACATCGGCTCCGAGTGGCGAAGCGATGTCGGGTACGACGATACGACCTGGGCAGGCGGCGGTGTGACCGGAGGCGTGGGGTACGAGAACAACTCGGGATATGAGTCGCACATCGATATCGACACCGGGGCGCAGATGTCCGGCGGCAATACAAGCTGTTACATCCGCATTCCGTTCGATGTCACCGGCGAGGACATCGAGGGGCTCAATTTCATGACGTTGCAGATTCGCTATGACGACGGATTCGTCGCCTATCTCAACGGCACGGAAATCGCGCGTCGCAATTTCTACAGTCAGCCAGCGTGGAACTCCAGCGCCAGCGAGAGCCACGGCGACGGCGCGGCGGTCAACCTGGAAAGCGTCGATGCGTCGGACTTTGTCAGCGAACTGCGTGCCGGCGTGAATCTGCTTGCGATTCACGGCCTGAATATTTCCTCGTCCAGTTCCGATTTTCTGATCTCGGCGAAGTTGATTGCCGGCGAGACAACGGCGACGGGGGAACTGACATCGAGCAGCGCGATCGCCTACGAGGGCCCGATCCTGCTGAGCAAGAGCCTTCATATGAAATCGCGCGTTTTGGTTGGTACGCAGTGGAGCGCGCTGAGCGAGGCCCGCTTTGCCGTCGGTCCGGTCGCGGAGAACCTGCGGATTGCGGAGATAATGTATCATCCGCACGATGCAAACGAGCCGGAGCGGCCGGGCGATCCGAATCTGGAATATATCGAACTGCTCAACATCGGTTCAGAGGTTCTCAATCTGGACAAGGTACGGTTTGCCGACGGGATCGAGTTCACATTCGGCAATGTGGAGTTGCCGGGCGGCGAACGGATCCTTGTCGTTGAGGACACGGTAGCCTTTGCGACACGTTATGGTGACGATCTCAATGTGGCAGGCCCGTTCGAAGGTCGGCTGGCGAATGCGGGCGAGCGCATCCAACTCGCAGATGCGGCCGGCCGGCTTGTCCAGGATGTGCGATACAGGGACGGCTGGTACGGTATCACCGACGGCGGCGGCTATTCCCTGACGGCGATCGACCCGGCGATGTCCGATGCGGACGGCTGGAGCGAGAAGGACGCGTGGCGAACGAGCGTCTATCCGGGCGGCTCACCCGGTTTCGACGACAGCGGCGTTCTGCCGAATCCCGGCGCAATCGTCATTAATGAAGTGCTGGCGCATTCGCACGACGAGGCGGCGGACTGGGTGGAGTTGTACAACACGACCGGCAACAGCATTGACATCAGCGGCTGGTACCTCAGCGACAGCGGCTCGAATCGGACCAAATACAGAATCGCCGACGGTACGCTGCTCGCAGCGGGGCAGTATCTCGTGCTGCACGAGGGGGCGAATTTCGGCGCCGACAGCGCCGATCCCGGGGCGAACGATCCGTTTGCCCTGAGCGAGAACGGCGAGACCGTGTATTTGACTTCTGCGGTCGGCGGGACACTGACCGGTTATCGCGAATCGGAGGATTTCGGCGCCTCGGAGACGGGCGTATCCTTCGGTCGATATCACAAGACGAGCACCGGCAACTTCAACTTCGTTGCGATGAGCGCGCCGACGCCCTGGCTGGCAAATGCCTATCCGAAAGTCGGGCCGATTGTCATCAGTGAAATCATGTACCACCCGGACTGGCCCGCGTTCGGGACGTACACGAACGATCAGTATGAATACATCGAACTGAAGAACATCAGCGCTGCGGCGACAACCCTGTATCGCTATGAAAAGAACGCACCGTGGAAGTTCACCGACGGCGTTGACTTCACCTTCCCCGACGTTCCCGGTGAAGTGACGATACCGGCCGGCGGGTCGATTGTGATTGCACGCAATCCGGAGGCGTTCCTGTGGCGGCATGCGGATGTCCCGGCCGAACGGGTGTTCGGGCCGTACAGCGGCAGTCTGCAGAACGACGGCGAGCGCATCGAGCTTTCATTGCCGGGTGACTTAGACAAGTATGGGGTGCAGCACTACATACGCGTGGACCGCGTCGCGTACAGCGACGGCTCGCATCCGGAGGATTGCCCGGGCGAAGCGGACCTGTGGCCGGCGGCAGCCGACGGATACGGAATGTCTCTCCATCGCGTGGATGACCAGCGCTACGGCAACGATCCGAATAACTGGGAGGCGGCGGCTCCGTCGCCCGGCCTGTAGCAGAGCCCTGGGCTGCGTCGATTCTACACGACGTCGGGCACGATGAACGGCGGTCGGTACTCTCTGCTGAGCAGTTCATTCGCCCGATGGCCGAACTGGCCCGTGAATCGCTCGTGCACCGAATCCATCTGAAGCCAGGGTCCGCGGACGGCCCGGTTCGATTTCAGGGAGATGCTGTTTCTCTCCAGGTGCTCTTCAAATCGGTCGATGGTTTCGCCGGCGCCTTTGACGTCTTTGAGCGACTCGGCGATCTCTTCGGGCGACGATTCGCGGCCGATGCGGTGCGAGATGTTGCCCATATGCGACAGGCACGTCGAGAGGTGCCCTTCCAGTATGTCGGTGCGCAGGTCGCTGCGCCGGCGGCTGCGAACGGCTTTGATGAAATTCGGCTGCGGGCCGAGCGTGTCGGATGCGAATCGTTTGATTATCCTGCTTTCGTTGTCGCAGGCGACCCGGCCGGTCAGGTCGATGTACCCGTCCTCGCACTGGACGACGACACCGGTATTGGGGCCGCGGCCCGGACTACCGGCCCTCATGGTGACGTCGTTGAGTCCCTTGCAATGGAAGATGTCCATGTCGGACGAACCGCTTTCGGCGGGCAGGCCGCGGACTTCGTAGATAATCGGGGCGTTGTCGTACTCATACAGGGCGATCTGCGTATTGGGCGTCTGGCCGTCGTCGTCGTAGCCGAAGCGGCCGCCGACGCTCATGACCCGCCTGGGCAGTTCCTCCTGGTTCAGGACCCAGCGGCAGATATCGAGCTGGTGCGGGCCGTTGTTGCCGAGTTCGCCGCAGCCGGTGTCCCAGACCCAGTGCCAGTCGTAGTGGAGGTTTTCGCGCATCAGCGGTCCCATCGGGGCCGGACCGCACCACAGATCGTAGTTCACCCACGCGGGGATTCGTTGCGGACCGGCGACCTTGCCCATGCTTCTGCGGCGTTTGTAGCAGAAACCGTGGACGACGAGGATCTTGCCGAGACTGCCCCGCTGGACGTATTCGACGGCTTGGCGCAAGCCGTCGTTCGAGCGAAGGTCCAGGTCCGCCTGGACCATGCGATTGTATCTGCGAGCGGCCTCGACCATCTTGCGGCCCTCCCAGATGTTGTGCGAGACGGGCTTTTCGACGCAGACGTCTTTGCCCGCCTGGCAGGCCCAGACCGTTACCAGTGCGTGCCAGTGGTTGGGGGTGGCGGTCGAGACCGCATCGATGCTTTTGTCGTCGAGCATCTGGCGGACGTCCACGTACGCAGAGACGTTCTCGTTGCGGTTTCTGAACTCGCCGACGCCGCGCTGCAGGATATTCATGTCCACGTCGCACAGTCCGGCGACGCGCACACCGCGCATCTCGCGATAGGCGTTGATATGGGTCTTGCCGTGTCCGCGAAATCCGACCACGCCGACGCGGATGTCGTTGTTCGCACCGCGGACGCGGGCGAACGGCACCGTACAGGCGAGAGCACCGGGCCAAGCGAGGGGCAATGCGGTTGCTGCTTTGAGGAAGCTGCGGCGATTGATGCGTTTCATTTTCATGCTCCGGGTTGGTTGCGGATCGTTGCGTCCTGGCGGGCGAGGGCCCGCGAATCAAATCTGCGTTAATGGTAACGCGGCAGCCGGGGGCTGTCAAACGCATCCGTGCAGCGCGCAAAGAAGTGCCCGGACCGTGAGAGGGTGGAGTTGCGTGGTCCGGGCACCGGCTCGCCGTTTGTGGGGTTTATTGGGTGTTGGTCCGGCGAGGTTGTATCTGCATGTTGCGGTCGTATTCCATCGTGTAGGTGTATTTGACGATGGTTGCCTTATCGGCGACCGTGTTGGGCGACAGTTCGAGGTCCCAGCGCAGGATGCCCTTTTTGCGCAGCGAGCGGAGATATTCCGGATCGCTGCTGAGGGCCGGCTCGGTCTTGTCGAGTTCGATCTTGATCGAGGAGTCCTCGGTATAGGGCAGGCGGTCGAGCAGTCTCAGTTCGACCGGGGCATTCTTGTAGTTGCTCAGGGCGACGCGGTAATCATACCTGTCTATGCGGTTGCCGCCCTGGATATGCGTGGTCTTATCCTCGAGTTCGTGGACGACCTGGACCTGCGAATCGATGCCGAAGCCGGCGGTGAACTGCTCGCCCATCGTCACCAGCGGCACTTCACTGCGTCCGACGAACTGGCCGTTGCGGAACATGCTTGCCGGGCCGGGCAGGAAGGTCGTCTCGCTGTCGTTGAGGACGTCCGCCTGGAGATAGACGTGGTCGGTCAGGAGCGGCGTGGCGACGAGGGTGAAATCGGCCTCGGCCTTGACGGCGGCAATGCTGACGAGCTGCTGATCGCTGCGGCTGGGCAGCGTGAGCCGGCCCGGAAGATCGTAGGTGACGCTGACGCCTTCGATACGGGCGATCTCGGCCATCTGCTGCTGGAATTGCTGGGCTTCCCGCTGGCTGACATTCAGGAAGAGGAGCTGATTCTCCAGGGCCAGTTCGTTGAGTTCGCTGTTGGCGGCGATGCCCTTCTTGATGTTCTCTCTGCGCCGCTGGACGAGCTTCATTTGCTCTTCCTGCTTTGCGGGCGGCTGGGCCATCTGCTGTGCCTGCTGCATGTGGCGGCTGGAGAGGCCCACGAGCATCGGTTCGAGTACGGGTGCGGCTGAAACCATGGTAGGTTCGGCGGTCGAGAGGCTCAGGGCCACGCCGTTCCAGTTCTCACCGCTGGCTTGATTGACGACTGCGTTGTACTCGATCAGGACGCTTTGGTCGCCCGGGTTGGCGCGCAGGTTGTACTGCTGCTGCCAGTTGGCGCCGGTGACGAGATAGCTCAGATCGATTGATACGGTGCGGCCGGAGCCGCCGGCGGTGAAGATCAGGGCTTCACGCTCGGTCCGCGACTGGCCCGCGACGAGGTTCTGCCGTTTGCGATTGAGCAGGTCGAGCTGCTCCTTGAGTTCGGCGACGGCATCTTCGAGTTTGAGCCGGCGTTCGAGGTATTCGACGCCCTTGTCCTCGATCAGGCCGGTGAGGCTTTTGACCGGATCGTAGGCGAGCAGGCCGCGGTTGAGATCGTGTTTTTCCGCGTCGAGCGTGAAGTCTTTGAGGCCGTCGAACATCTCCCACTGCGCGACGTGGTGCGCGTGCTCGCTCTCGGCGTATTTGAGATCGTGCTTGACCTGCTCGATCTGATCGTCGAGCTGCCGGACTTCATCCCGGGTATCTTCGCGGACCGCCCGCTGCCGATAGCGCACGCTGAGTACCTTCACCCCACCGGACGTCTGGGCGTAGATGCTCTCGGGAATGATGTTCGGGGGCAGGTTCCCCACGATCAGCTCCGACGTCCCGCGAGGCAGCTCCGCGTCGATGGTCCGCGACACCAGCGCCTGGCCCCGATAGACCGTCACCTTCGTGATCGTCCCCGTCACCGAGACAGGGGCCGCAAACAAGACCTGTGACACCATCATCGCTATTGCAATCACAATCATGGATTTCGTCATTCTCTTCATTTTCGTGCTCCTTAATATCAATCCACCATTCGTTTCGACTTCTTCTCAAGGTCGCTCGCTTGCGTTGTCTTCCAGAATAGCCTTGTCCATCGGATGCAATCTGCTGGACCACATCACTGCCGTGTCGGCCAGCGGATTGACAGCAGCCGCCTCGCGCGGCGTCAGAGAGCCGACTTTCTTCCACCACACGTCGTATGCCCGGACTGCCCGCCTGTGAACCTCCGGCGATGCCTCGCATTCACGCATGGTGAGGCCCTCGATCCTGCCAATTGGATTAAACGGCAGATTGTAGTACCACCGCGCGTGGAAGCCGGGATACGACTGAACGCCTCTTTCCCGTGCCAACAGATCCAGTTGCCTGCGGCGCAGGCCTTCGATCAGCCACAGGGCCACCATCCCTTCAGTACACTCCATCGCCGCGTAAGACGAGATCATACGACTCGGAATGTTTCGTTTCATTATGTGCCCGTTCTCAGCGAGCTTCAGCAGGGTCGGGATGTCGGACCATACGAACCTCGGCCGCCACTGCGAATGAAGCTGAATATCGAATCTGAGTTGCTCCGAGTTCTTCTCGCGCTGAGCCACATAAGCTGCGAAGATTTCACGGACCTGGCGCTCCCGCGCGTACTCCACACCCGGTCGTGATGACGGACCCGGCTTTTCGATAGCGATAGTCACCGCCTTACTGATTAACCGTGGCGGTTGCTCTCTTTCATATTCAGCCCAGGCAAAGCAAACCTTATGCTTGCCGGGTGCAAGCTTCAGCCTCTGGCCGTTCTCAATGTCTTTCAAGTTGATCGGATCGAGGAAAGATCTCAGATACCCGCCGTTCTCTGCAATCCAGTCGGTGGAATACCTATCGAACCCATCCACCCACTGCGGCTCCGCATAAGCGTACCACCTGCCATCGACCTCAACCATACATCCCAGATCCGGGTTCGTAACCAGCTCTATTCTCTCAGAGCCGCCATGGCGGACATAGACCTTGAATCGAGGAACTTCATAGACCGCCCACGCCTTCTTGTCCACAACAACATGGCACGAAACGGCGAGACTCTTGTCCGCAACAGGCGCCTGAGCCGGCGAGCGGGCCGCAGGAGCTGCGCCGGTAATCTGAAGTGGTGCTACTGAGAGGCTCAGCAATATGGCGGCGAGTGCAATCAGATTGCGTAACAGAAGTTCGACTCGTCTGAGCATTCGTTCTCCTTTCCATAGCGGTCTATAATCATGTTTCAATGCCACTTTCATATTACGACAACAGCCGTTGTTGGTGGCGTAAATAGGCTGTAAAATCGGCGGCGGTTGTTTTTACAAATGATTTACAAACACGCCGGGGCGTTTTGACCTATACTATAGGCAGGGAGCAGTATGACTATGGAACAGAAACAGTCCATTTTGGTTGTCGAAGACGAGCAGGCGATTCGTTCTGCGCTGGCGGATTTTCTGGAGTTTCACAACTTCGGGGTCTTCCAGGCAGTTGACGGACTGGAAGCCGAGCGGGCGGTGGCCGAGCGGCGGTTCGACCTGATTCTGCTGGATTTGATGCTGCCGAAGATCAGCGGCGAGCAGCTTTGTGAGAAGTGGCGGCGGGAGGACCTGCAGACGCCGATTATCATGCTGACGGCCAAGGGGCAGGAGAAGGAGCGCATCGCGGGTCTGAACATCGGGGCGGATGATTACATCACCAAGCCGTTCTCGCTGGAGGAGTTGCTGGCGCGGATACAGGCGGTGCTGCGTCGAACGGATCCGGCGCGGTCGGTGGGCAGGCGGTTCCACTTCGGCGAGATGGAGGTGGACGTACCCGGACTGCGAGTGACGCGGGACGCCAGGACGATCGAAATCAGCAAGCGCGAGGCGGCGATCATTCAGTACTTCGCGGCCAATCCGAATCGGATCATCAGCCGGGAGGAACTCTACAAGGAGGTCTGGGGCGAGACGATGACCGATCTTGGCACGCGGACGACGGACATGCATATCGCCAAGCTGCGCAGCAAGATAGAAAAGGACCCGGCCGAGCCGAAGACGATCACGACGGTTCGGGGCGCGGGGTACAAGTATGAAGCGCCCGGCCCATCCGCGAACCGGGCATGAGCGGACGACATGTATAGACGACTGACTATATTTTCGATACTCATTCTGGTCGTGCTGGGCGGCCTGACCTGGCTCGGGCATCACTCGATCAGCATCTGGACCGAGGGCATGGCGGGCACGCGGCTGAGCGAATTTGCCGAGGTGGCCGAGCAGATCCAGCGCGACGTCGAACGCAAGCTCGACGCATTCATGGAAAAGGAGCAGAACCGGCCCTACACGGATTACCAATACTACTACGTACCCGAAAGCGCTCTGACGGCGCAACCGGCGGCACAGCCTGCTCAGCAGCAGGCGCTGCCGATCGTTCGCTCGCCCCTGGCGGGCACGCTCGAGCACGGCCTGGCGTACTACAACTTCCAGGTCGAGTCCGACGGCGATATCACAACGCCCAATGCAATGCTGAGCATCGAGACGCAGCAAGTGCAGCAGACCGTCAACGTCGACCGCGAGTTACATCGCGAGGCCCTGCTCAACTACAAGAACGTGGAAGACAATCTGCTTCCGATGCTGGATGGCATCGATGCGGATTTGCCTGCACAAGTCAATATGGGCAGCGACCAGAAGGCCAATGCCGAACAGGCGGCCAGACAAAGCAGGCGGCAGAAGCAACGGGTCTCCACGGCCAAGTCGAAGGCGGACACCTTTGCCGCCAAAGGCTCGAAGATTCCGCAGGACTATGGGAGCAATCTCTATATTGAGAGCCTGCAGAAGCGTGATGAGCAGGCCAAGGTAATCCGTCAGTCCCGCGCTCTGGTTGCGTCGAATTCGACACAGAGCGGACAAATGCAGCAGCAGATGCAGATGGGTTCTCAGATGCCGGCAGGGACAGAGTCCGGCCGGGCCGAGGCGAATCAAAGCATAGCGATGGATCAGCAAACGCAGGGTGCCAACGCTGCGATCGAGGCTGAGATCAGCGAGACGGCACAAGCTCAGGTCGAACGGCAGATGCAGACCGAGAGGCAACAGAAGCTGACCGAACAGATTGCTTTGCTGGAAAAGAAGGTGGAAGCAGCCGGCAGCCGAAAGGAGGCCGACTCGGAACAGGCCGATGTGCAGCAGAGCAGCACAGAGTTGGAGAAGCGAATCGTATCATTGCAAGAGCAACTCGAGGCGCTCAGCGAATCGAACCAATCGGCGGACTCTGCATATCAGCAGCCGCCCGCACCTCAGGAAGCGCAGCGAATTGAAACACAGCAACTGCGCGATAACGAGTCCGCCTACGCGCAACAGGACCGCTCTTCGCCTACGCTCCGCAACCGCCTTGCCCAGTCTCAGATGGAACAGCCGGAATCTTCAGCAGGCAGACATTACGGTCGCCAGGATACCTATAGCGAGTATCAACAAGCCCAGCCGGCGGTCCCAACGGCTCAGCAGTCTCCGAGCGATGTGCAGCGATTCAGCGGCGCTCGGCAGCAAGAAAGCGACACCGTGGAGATTCGCATCGAGCCGTTCGAGCCGATTGTCGCTCCGACGCCGGATTCGCAGGGCTCGATCTTCGGCGGGCAGGTTTTCATGGTCCGTAAGGTGCGGATCGAAGACAAGACGCTTCGTCAGGGCTTTCTTTTGAACGAAGAGAAACTGATCGAAGAGGTAAAGGAATCGGCCGGGCGGCTGGTGCGCGACGGGATGAAATTCGAACTGGACCAGGCGCGAAACGACGGCTGTGCATATACGGCCGTCCTGGATTTCGGTTTCGGCCATCTGCTGCTGAATCTGATCGAGGCGGATCCGGACGTAATGATCAAGCGCGTCGGCCAGCTCAAGAACGTGTACTTCGGCATTATCACGGTTGTGCTGACGGCGGTGATTCTGGCGCTGGCGGCTCTCTGGCAGAATGCGATAGCACAACTGCGGCTTGCACAGAAGAAGGACGACTTCATCTCGGCGGTCTCGCACGAATTGCGAACACCGTTGACATCCATTCGCATGTACTCGGAGATGCTGGAGAATAACTGGGTCCGGTCGAAGGAGAAGGTCGGCGAGTATTACAGGAACATGCGGCAGGAGAGCGAGCGGCTGAGCCGGCTGATCGAGAACGTGCTGGATTTTTCACGGATTCAGCGCGGCCGCAAGCGATATTCCTTCCACGTCGGCGACATCAACCAGACGGTTGAGAGCGTGGCGGAGATGATGAAGCCGTATGCCGCTCAGCATGGTTTCACGGTCCGGACGGAGTTGTCGGACGTGCGGCCGGCGCCGTTCGACAGCGACGCGGTGACGCAGATCGTCGTCAATCTCGTGGACAATGCGATCAAATACGCGAAACAAGCGGCCGACAAGACGGTCATCGTGCGAACGCTGACCGACGACGGATACGTGCTGATCGAAGTGGAGGATCACGGGCCCGGCGTGCCGCATCGGCAGAAGAAGAAGATATTCGACGAGTTCTACCGCATCGGCTCGGAATCCACGCGCGAGACCACGGGCACCGGACTGGGCCTGGCGCTGGTGAAACGATTCGCCGAAGCCCACGACGGCTTCGTTCAGATTCTAAACGCCCGACCGACCGGCGCGATCTTCCGAGTCGGCCTTTCCGCACAGGTCTGATCCCGCACCTGGCTGGGTGGCGGGCTGTCGTTGGCTATGATTCATGCGCAGAATGAAATCCCCCGAGCGTAAAGTCGGGGGATTCCAATGTGCGTTTACGGCTCAAGGAATGTCACTGCTCTGACGATGGCTTGATCTGTACCGAGCCTGGCGCGCCGGCCTCGTATATATCGGCCGGGCCGGTCTCGGGGTATCTGAACTCGATGTTGCTTTCGGTGACTTTGCCGTCGGGTCGGCCGTGTTCGAAGGTAGCCGCGATAGGGAGTCTCTTCTCCGAGTCAATGTACACGGTGAGCGTTCGACCGGCGCCCGGCTGCTTTGCGGCGTTCCAGACGGCCTTCCACACTTGCACTTGTCGGCCTTCGTAGCTGCCGATGGTTTTGCTGACTTTGGCGTCGTGCTCGGCCCGGTTCAGGCGGAGGGTCTTGTCGATCATCTCGAAGGGGCCGGCTGCACCGTACGCAAACTGCTCGCCCGGATCGATAGTGGTTTCGATGATGTTCGCGTCGCCGGGGCTCCAGCGGAGTATTCTGCCCGCGTTGAAATCCCTGTAACGGATTCTGCCTTCAATAACGGTTATGTGCACTCTGGAGTCGAACGAGAACCAGTCCACTTCGGGAGCGTGGGGGTTCTGATTCTCATCGCCTCCGGCGTTGATGATTTTCATCCAGTCGACATTCTGCATGGCCTGTCTGACCTGGGCCAGCGTGATCGAGGCTCCGTCAATCGAGCCTGTCAGGGCGTACATTCCGAGGGCTGCCGCAATCACAATCGCGGCGGCTGTTGCGAGTTTGGTCCAGTTATTGCTCATGATTGTTCTCCTTACAGCTCCGACGGCGCCGGCCGAAGCGGAGCGTTGTTTCTGACGTTCTTCCATTGCGGTCCTGACGACGGTCATGATCCGCTCATCCGCGGCCGCAGTGGTCGTTGGTCGTATGTTACGAATCACATCTTCAAGTTCTTCCGACGGCATCATATCGCCTCCTTCTTGTTTAGAAGCTGCCGCATTCTTTCCATGCCGTACCGGTATCGGCTTTGCACTGTGTTGATCGACATGCCGAGCATGCGTGCGATCTGGCGGAACCTCATATCGCCCTGCAGGTGCAGTGCGATGACTTCCCGCTGTTCGGGCGAAAGTTTCGCCATCGCCCGCATGACGACCCTGATTTCGTCCCGTTCGGACAGAATCTCAGCCGGGTCCGATGCGCCGAGTTTCCGCGGCGGGATCTTCGCCATGCCGTTCGACTGAACGCTGCATTGGCGGAAGTGTTGGCGCGCCCGATTTACAACGCAACTAAGCAGATACCCCTTGAGGTTGCTTCGGACCCTGCACCCGTCGGCCGCCAGTTGCACGAATACATCCTGCAGGCAGTCTTCGGCCGTATTGGTATCGGCGACGAGTGACATTGCCACTGCGAACAGATCGTCTTTGTATTTCAGGTATATCTGCTCGGCCGCGGCGATCCGGCCGCGACGCAGGGCCCTGATAAGTTGTCGATCTTCGGACATCTCGGCACTTTCCAGAAAATGCGTTGCGCCAACGCCGGCAACGCTCAATCGCCCATATGATGCGTCAGGCGGGCTCTTTAGTCTAATGATTCGACGGGTTCAGACAAGAATTGCGCCAGACATGCTACTGCTCAATGCATCAAGCGGTACGATCAATGCGTCGGCACCGTTGTGCAGATCGGTGGTTTGAGGCGGCACCTTTTCATCGTCGGCCCGATCCGTTACAATCGCCCGAAACGAACCAGTCATTCTTTTTGGAAAGCAGTGCCATGTACAGACAACGCATTCTCGCCGCGATCACAGCCGTTTTGTGTCTGACGCTTGCCTCGGCACACGGCTACGAGAGCAATCGGCACACAATCAACCTGGACATTCCGGCGCCGCAGGATTCGGCGGGCGGGATTATTGTCGCGGACGTCAATAACGACGGCGCGATGGACTATCTGGTAACGGTCCCCGGCCATTTGGCGGCGTATGACAATACCGGCAAGAAGCTGTGGATACTAAAGACGGATATCGTCGTCGGCGGTTCGAGCGAGCGTGTGGGCCTTCCCGGCCACTGCGGCCCGGGCGTCGCTGCCGGTGATGTAGACGGCGACGGGAAGTGCGAGGTGGTCTTCCTCACGAAAGACTCCGTTCTGCACGTCGTGGACGGGAAGACCGGCCGCGAGCAGGCCACGGCCAAGGCGCCCGTGCCCCAAGGCGCGCAGCGATGGGAACTGGCGATGATCGCGTGCTTTCGCGGCAAGGGCGACGACGCCGACATTCTGCTGCAGGCCACGAACAAGGACGGCTATCGCACGGGCAGGTATCTCGCGGCCTATTCCATGGACGGCCTGCTCAAAGGTGAGAAGCCGCTCTGGCGAACGGATGACTTCGTAAGCTGCGCGCACAACGGCGCCCGGTTGGCCGATCTCGACGGCGATCGGCGGGATGAAGTGCTCGGGGCAACGATCTATTCACCCGACGGCAAGCTGATTACCCGCGCAATTCCCGGCCGCTACCACATGGACAGCGTATTCGTAGCAGACGTCCGGCCGGACAAAAAGGGGCTCGAAACGGTCATGCTCGAAGAGGGGGCGAACCAGGTGCAGGTTGTGGGGCTGGGCGGTCCGATCTGGCGGTCGCACTTCAAGAAGCAGGAGCCGCAGAACGCCGCGGTGGGCCGCTTCAAGGCCGACAGCAACGAGATATTTATCTGGTGCCGCTCGCGCTATAATCAGCATCAGAAGCCTTTCGTATTCGATTCGGCCGGCAGGAAGGTGTTCGACTATGCGATGGACGACGTGGCCCCGGACGGCTGGACCGCCAGCGGCGTCGAGCTGATATACACGATCGACTGGACGGGCGGGCCCGCACAACTGGCCTGCGCCAAAGAGCGCCACACCAGCGGCGACGTCTGTATCTACGAGCCGCTGACCGGCACGTTCGTCGAGCGATTCGATGAGAAGGCCGACCGGCTGCACGTCGCGGACGTCACCGGCGACTGGCGAGAGGAAATCATCGTACTGAACGGCAGCGAGTTGCACGTCTACGCCAACGAAGAACCGAATCCGCGGCCGAACCGCAAGCGCCTCTGGGCCGACCGCAACTACCGCCGCCTCAAGCAGTGCTACAACTACTACTCACCCTAAAGGAGAATCTCATGGCCGACAAAGTTACAGTCGTTGCCCGAATCAAAGCCAAAGACGGACTGGCCAAACAGGTCAAGGAAGCGCTGGTCGCGCTGATCGAGCCGACGCGCGCCGAGCCCGACTGCATCGATTACATCCTCCACCAGTCGGCGGACGACCCGCACCTGTTTCTGTTCTACGAGAACTGGACGAGCAAGGACGCCCTCGATGCGCATCTGCACAAACCCCACCTTCAGGATTTTGTTGCCAAGGCGGACGAGATGCTGGCCGAACCGCTCGATGTCACGCTGTGGGACGAAGTCTGACCCATCGCGGGGGCCCTACCGAAGGTCCGCGATCCACCGGGAGCAGGTTATATGGAATACGCAGTTGGAAAAGCAGGACGGGTTATTGCCGCCAGGCTGTTCGAGGGCGAGGACGTCTATGAATGCATCGAGCAGATCGCCGACGAGCAGGAGGTCAAGTGTGCTTCGGTGCTGATCACCGGCGGCTTCCGCAGGGCGGACGTAGTGGTCGGGCCCAAAAGCGAGCAGCCGAAGATCGAGCCTCAGCATATGGACTTCGAGGGACCGGGCGAGGTGCTCGGCGTCGGGACGATCTACTGGGACGATTCGGCCCCTCGGCTGCACATGCACACCGCCATCGGCAAAGGCGGCGAGAATCTCGTCGGCTGCCCCCGCGGCGGGGCCAAGACGTTCCTTATCCTTGAAGTCACCATCATCGAGATCGAAGATATCGACGCCGGCCGCAAGCTCGATCCGCAAACGGGCTGGAACCTCCTTCGCCTGGGATAACATGCTGATCCTGTCTCTGCGGCGGGGACGATCTCCCTGACGAGACATGTTCTCTCCCGTTCCGCCGGCGCACCAATGGTACGATCTCGTCGCCGGGTCTATTTTGAGAGTTGCTGCAGTTTCATGGCCAGTATCTGTCTGTCCCGCTGAGAAAGGTGCTCGTTCTGACGGCCGCGACGATAAACGGCGGCGGCATCTGCCGGCTTGCCTTGTTTCTCCAGCGTGGCACCCAGGAGCATGTACGCCTCCAGAGAGGCTGCTTTGCGATCGATCATCGCCTCCAGAATCGCAAGGCCCTGCTGCGTTCGTCCCTGCTGCAACAGATAGAATGCGTATGTATACGCATAGCGCGGATTGTCGGGCTGCAGTTCGGAGGCTCTGCGGCACCATTTCAGCGACTCATCCGGTTTATCCGACGCGATGAGTACACCGAGGTTGTAGGCGGCGGTGGCCGAATTAGGGTCCACCTCCAGGGCCTTGCGGAAGGTCCTCTCGGCGTCATTCGGTCGGTCCATCTCGCCCAACAGCATGCCGAGATTCAGATAGGCCGGGAGGTTCTTCGGTTCCAGTTCGATGGCCTTGTTGAAGGCGGCTTCGGCCTTGCTGTTTTGTCCGAGCGCGTTGTAGACGAAGGCGACATTGACGTATGGCGGAACGAAGTCGGGCCTGAGCCCGATGGCGGTTTCGAAGGCTTTGCGAGCGGCCTGGCCGTTCTGTCGTGCCATGTAGAAGTTGCCGAGATTGTAGTGCGAGACGTAATCGTCCTGCCGCGAGTGCATGGCGTCGATGTACTCGGCCGTGGCGGCTTTGAGGGTCTGGTTGTAGGGAGGCTGGAGTTGTTCCGGACTGATACTGGCCAGGCTTGCGGCCGCATCCACGCGAACGAGCCTGTATTCGTCGCGAGTCGCTTCAAGCAGCGCACGCGCAGCTTCGGGGTCTACAGGACTGTCGAGGGCCTGTGCGGCCGATGCCCGGACGAGAGGCGAGGGGTCGTTTTCCAGCGCCTCGATGATGACCGGCCATTTCTTCGGAGACTCGCAGTTGCGCAGCAGTCTGATCAGCGAACCAGCGAACACGGCGTCACGATCGCTGCGGCCGATGTACGCGAGCATTTCATCCAGTCGCTTCCAGTCGGATCGGCGGGCTTCATCGATCAGAGCGGCCAGCTCAAGCACGGGCTTCTGATAGTCATCGGCATGCCAGCGGCGGACGTATTGATCCGACCATTCTGCGTCCTGCTCATCGTGGCAGAGATTGCACGCGTTGGGGGATTTGTATTTGATCGTAGTGGCTGGGGTCGGCGGTCGCATGGAGTGGTCGCTGCGCGTCATGCGGGCAAACTCGGTCGTCGGCATGTGACATGTAACGCACCTGTCGCCTTCGGTGCCGGCTTCGTGATGCGTGTGTTCGGCCGAGTTGTTCACTCGCTCTTCGTGACAGGGCATGCAGGCTTCGTTGGCGCTGGATTCTTCAGCGAATCGGTAGCGGCCGCTCGATGTATGGCAATGCATGCAGTCGAGTTTGCCGCTCTTGACGCAGGGGCTCATGCTCCAGGTTGTGAACGTGTAGTTCTCACCGAGATCGCGGCCGTCGGGGTAGAAGTCGGGGTGGTCGAGGATTGTCAGGCCGAAGTGATCGTAATAGCGGCCGCCCGGAGGGAAGGAGGAACTAACCGGGTTCATCTTGGCATGGCAGGAGCCGCACATGGAGTTGGTCTGTTCGACGGTGAAGTCGCCGGTTACGATGATCTTGATGTCGTCCGGGACTTGTCCTTCCGGCGCCTCCCGGCAGACTTTGACGTGCTCCTGGGCGGGACCGTGGCACGTCTCGCAGTTGATCCCGGGCTCGGCCCACGTAGTGTTGTAGCTGTCGGTTGCAGGATCGTAGTTGGTCGAAAGCTGACTGACGTGACAATCGTAGCATGACGTATTAAACGTATACATGCTGTCGGTCCAGTGGATCGGTTCGTCCGGCAGACCTCCGGGGAAGTGACGCACGGCGCTTTCGGCCGTGTCGTACCATTGCCTGCGGTTGACGTCGTAGGCCAGGGGCATGGTCTGGAGACGGCCCTTGTGAGTCGGAGTCAGGAAGTAGTAGATGTTCCTGCCACCCATCGCGTGTACGATCGGGAGTTTTCTTTCGGCGTCGGGGCCTTTCTCCAGCATGTAACCTTCATTGGCATCGACACAGGCAGAGTAGGTGTACTGACCGATCCTGATTTGGCCGCTGTGGGCGGTGAGTTTCGTTGCGGCGAGTTCCCGGGTATAGGGTTGCATCGCCAGGCCGTGGTGAGACGGGGCCCAAAGCTCGTAGAACTCCTCATGGCACTCGCGACAGCTTCTTGAGCCGATGTAATCGCCCTCCGCCCGTGCGCTGGCGCTATTTGCGTCGCGTGCGGCGGATGCGTCCGGGCGCGAAAGCCTGCCGGCGACGAGCCATACTGTCGCGATTACGACGATTAGAAATAGAAACAATCGAACAGCCATGTCTTTCTTGTCTATGGGAATGATACTCACGTGATCTGCATATTGCTTTCCATGGCCGCACATCTACGGGCCCGGGAATCGAGCGCACTTTAGCGTACCAAGAAGCGCAGGTCAACCACCTTTTGATCTGCGCGAACACCGCCGGTTCGCATTCTGGCACGTGTCATCGTCGAACCGGCCGTCGGCATCGTTGACATGCGAGCTATTTGAAAACGGTACAGGTCTTGCGTTCTTCCAGAGGGTACCAGGCAGCGATCTTCTCAGCCAGCCGGGCCACTATTTCCGGGTGGTCTGCGGCAACATTGTTCTTCTCATGCGGATCTTCAAGGAGGTTGAAGAGCTGCGGCCGCTTTTCAGTTCGCGGGTGGGTGGACTTGTACCGATTCACCTCGCCGTCGTACGTCAATATGAGTTTCCACGGTCCTTCGATGCACCAGCGATAGAGCAGCGAAGCCTCGGGATTATCAATGTCGGCGATATCATGGGCGAAACCCTCGCCGAAGATGGCGCTGCGTTCGATTGGCGCAGCGTCTTTGAGGTGCGGGAGCAGGTTGAGGCCGGGGAGTCCATCCGGCGGTTCCGCCCCGGCGGCCGCGAGAATCGTCGGGAACAGATCGATGCTGCTAACCAGTTCATCCCGGCACGCGGGCTCCAGCATCTCAGGCCATGAGAAGATAATCGGCGTGCGAACACCTCCTTCGTACGGCGTTTGCTTCGATCGGGGGGCATAGCCCCGGCCTTTGGGATTCTGGATCCAGCCGTTGTCGGTTACGTATACGACCAGCGTATTATCGCGAATTCCCTTCTCGTCCAGAAAGGCCAGCAACGTGCCGCACGTTTCGTCGAACCATTCGCACATGGCGTAATATCGGGCAATCGGCAGCGGACGGCCTTCTTGCTTGTACTTGTTGAGAAGCCGCTCGGGCGGCGTGTGCGGGGTATGCGGAAGGAAAGGGGCGTACCACAGGAAGAAGGGCTTATCCTGCGAGACCGCCATGTCCACGAACTTGCGGATGTGCTCGATTCCTTTGCGGCCGATTTGCAGGCCGTCGTCTCCGTGGCGACCGCCGGGCTGTGGAAAGCCCCGGGTCATCCCGTGTGTGAAGCCGCCGCGTTTATAACTGCCCTGCCACCATTTTCCGCTTTGATGGCTCAGGTAGCCGCGTTCGGCCAGCAACTCGGGCAAAGTTTCGAAGCGGTCGATTTTGGCGATCAACTCGGCGCGTCGCCGGCGATAGAGGGCTGAATTTCTGTCGGCATATTTGGGCGAAGGGTCGTTGCCCGTCACGCCGTGCTGGTGCGCGTAGTGGCCGGTGGCCAGGGTCATCAGGGATGGGCGGCATAACGAGGTGGGAACGTAGCCGCGCTTGAACAGCACGCCTTCTTCGGAGAGCTTGTCAATGTGCGGTGTCTGAATGTCCGGGTGGCCCATGAAGCCGTAGTCCGTCCAGGCCTGGTCATCGGATATGATCAGGACGATATTCGGAGACGGCGCGGCACAGGCCGCGGCGGCAAGGGCCAGGAGCAGCAGGGTCGTCAGCAGTAGTCTACGGCTTGCGTTCATCAGTACCTCCTGATCTGCAGGTGTTCGTATCATCTCTGTGCTCGCGTCTTTCGGCGACTGTGTGCACCCTTAATTATCCGGCAAGTGCCAGTCGGCTCCATCGGCCATGATGCTCGCATTGACGGCCAGCAGTTGCTTCTTCATCTTCGCCAGCAATTGCGGATGCTCAGAAGCAATGTCGTTTTGCTGGCCGGGATCCTTGCGGAGGTTGAACAGTCGATAATTCGTATACGAGCCGGACTTGATGGTCGGAATCCACTCTTCACGGAACATGTTACTGGTGGACAGTTCATACGCGGGATCCGCTACCAGCGAGTAGTTCCCGTCACGCATTGCTACGATAGGCCTCGATTTCTGCAGATGCCAGAAAAGGGGCTGATGCCGACTGAATTGCTGCGGCCTTCCGGTCAGTATGGCGGATAAATCGCTGCCATCGAGATGCACCCCATCGGGCTTTTCCAGGCCCAAGAGTCCGCATACCGTGGGCAGGATATCGACCACGCCTGCAGGTTCGGACGCCAGCGCGCCGGCTTTGATCCTGCCGGGCCAGTAGAAGATTCCCGGGACGCGGATTCCGCCCTCCCAGTTCTGGCCCTTGCTCCCGCGAAGGTTACCGGTGCGATCGTTGCGGTAACTGCCGTTGTCGGAGGCGTATATGATAAGCGTATCCCGGGGCGGAGCGATCTGGTGCAGTTTCTTCACCAGACGTGCAATCGCACGGTCGGTGTTGTCAATCGTTCCCGAATAGACTGCGGCCTTATCGCTGAGCTTGCCGTAGTCGGAGACGATATCATCCGGTGCGGCGATGGGTGCGTGCGGCTCATGGAACCAGACATTGAGGTAGAACGGGACGTCCGGGTCGCGGTGTTTTTCGAGCCAGGTGATGGCCTCGTCGACGACAAGTTGACAGGAATACCCTTTGCGTTCGCCTACGGGTTTGCCGTTGCGTATGAAGTTCTTTGGATTGCGATGGCTCGGCGAGGCGTTGTTCCAGGTGGCGAACCAGTAATCGAAGCCATGCTGATCCGGCGTCGGCTTATCGTATCCGGCGGTGGGCAGGCCGAGGTGCCACTTGCCGACGTGAGCGGTCGCGTAGCCCGCCTTCTTCAATACTTCGGGCAATGTCACTTCGCGTTCGAGCAGGTGCGATCTCTGGCTGGAATCGGCGATCCAGCTATAAACGCCGGCGCGAATGTGATGCCGCCCGGTCAGCAGGGCGGCGCGCGAAGGCGAACATACGGCGCAGCCGGAATAGAAATCGCTGAACCGCGTGCCGGAGGCGGCCAACGTGTCGAGCGTCGGCGTCTTGACCGGGCCATCGTAGCAGCCAATATCCTTGTAACCGAGATCATCGGCCAGAAGGACAACTACGTTAGGGCGGGTCTTTTCGGAGTCTGTATCTGCCGCCTGCGCGAAAATCGCAAAGCCGAGGGTCAGAATCGCACTGCAGATCAAAAACCGCATGCCAAAGCGATGGTTCATGGTGTCCGTCCTTTATACCTAACTTGTCTGTTCGAGCAGCAACGCGATTGTCCCGTATTCTATGATGATATGCAAGGGGTGGATTGGCTGACTCATCCCCAGTTTTGGCGTAGGAGTTCTTTTCGCAGAGCTGGCATTATGG
>CAZGMJ010000036.1:0-55350 GCA_964526785.1 uncultured Pirellulales bacterium | reverse complement strand
CAATGCAATTTGTCTCCATCTTACAGCAGCCTAAAATGGCAAAAGTCGAGCTAAGCCCTGAAACATATTTTCGCACACTCGCCTTCGAGGATTATGATGGCACGATCACGGACCCGGCAGAATTGGAAAGGATTATAGTCCGCGTGGTCCGTCGGGGTGCGCCTCTGCTGGAATACACATACGATCAATGGAAGGACGGAGCCCAATTTCCCGCCGGAGAGTTCTCCGCAGAGATGTTTCACAATAATGAGCGAATTCGCTTCGAATCTGTCAGGGTCACGCCCGACAGCCCGAAGGAAATCGTGCTTGTTACCGGTCGAACGACGCTCTACCAGGGCCGCGTTATCAACGGCTCCACCGGCCGACCGATGCCGGGCGCCATCGTCGCTGTGAGTCCACACCTGGCCGGCGAACACATGATTGGGAAGAAGCAATTGGAGAGTCTGCTTGAAAACACACTGACGTTCGAATCCGAGGGCCTCAATGCCGAACGGCTGCACAGTCAGCGGGGCAGAGCGGTACGGACTGACGAAGAGGGGTTCTACGAATTCACATTCCTCAGCGGAGGCGATTTGACCAAACTCAACTATTTCAGAGCGATGCATCCGGACCATCTGTCCTCTTTTGCCAGGCTTTACACGAATCGCGCCGCAGTCAATGGCGTGATCGATGTGCCGCCCATATACGTCTACCCCGTCGCAACCGTCATAATCGAACCGTCCTCAACCGTTGATACCTGGAACGGAACTGCAAAGGTCTCCTGGGATATAATCCCGAACGGTCAGACAGAACATATCGAACATCCGGTTATTCTGCAGACCGGCCGCAAGGGCATCGATGCAAAGACATCGCGCATGCTACTACGATTCTCAGTGCCTGCCGACGTCACCTGTGACCTGACGTTCGCCGCCGTCTGCAGAGACGGTGAACTTGCCCCTGTCACCTTGAAAGGTATTCGACTCAGTGCGGGGCAGACCGTCAGGCTCGGCAAGGTCGTCTTCGAACCGCCGTCCGAAGTCACGCTTACGGTGAAAGTCGTCCGAGATGACGGCCGCCCTGTGCCGGGCGTGGGCTTAACGTGCGAAATTGACGGTCGCGACAGTCGCCGAACTTCGTCAACCGATTCAAACGGCCTGGTCTCGATCGGTGTCCCGACCCATTCGCAAGGCCGGTTCGTATACCGCGTATCGGACTTCCCCCTGATTGAGAGAAACTGGTCTGTGCCCTGGCAGGTCGGTGGTGCCGAAGATCAGCGCGAACAACTCACTCTGCAACTGTCCGGCGAATTTGTATTCTCCGGCCAGGTCCTCAACGGAATAACCGGCGCGCCGGAACCGGGTGCGTTCGTAATGATATTGTCGGCCGCCTGCAGCATCGACGCATCACATCTGACGCCCGAGCATTGGGACGCCGCCGAGGCAATCGGCCGAGACTGGAATGAGAATGATCCCGCTCTTGTGCCCTTGCGTCGGGCATTTGACTTTGTCAAAATCACAAGAACGGATACGCAGGGACGGTACAGAATCGCCATTGAGCCTTTTGATTCAATCATGGGCATGGGGGTCGGAACCATTCGCAGGAATATGATCGGTCACCGATGGAACGTCTCATTTCCCGCTCTGCCCCCCGGTCGCCTGCAACTCAGACACCATGAGAACATCGAAGTGCCGCCGCTGAGGATATATCCCGCCGGCCGAATCGCCATACAAGCCAATCTGATCGAGCAAGGCATAAAAACAAAGCCCGAGATCCGAAGCCGCTTCGATGTTGTTCCCGGTCAAATCGTTCCGTGGGCGGACCATCTGACCAAAGCGACTCTGCTTCGGGACTACACGTTGCGCGCAAATACGCCACAGATCATCTTACTCCCGGCCGGCATAACCCTGGACCTGAAATTGAGCGAAGTTCGCACATGCGAATTTGCTCCGATATCTATAGGACATGTCCGGGTCACAGCGGACCAAACGCTGCATCTCGGCCAGGTGTCTTTGGAACCGGCTATGCCTGTAGTCGTACAAGTCACTGACACACGTGGAAATCCTCTATCGGGAGTTAAAATCCGTGTCAAAAGGATTCTGGAGCAGCAACTGCAAATACCCGCACGCGTTCCGGCCGTAACGAATGCCGACGGAAAGGCATCGACAACCGTATTTCCGAACGCCGTCGTTCAATTCTCGATACTCGATCCGGCAGGAATCACATATGGTGGACGAACGGATGCATATACCGAATCCGTCGAATATCAAATCGCCGGCCGCGAAGACAAGAACAAGGAATTCACGTTCCAACTGTCCGACAAAATGGTAAGAGCGTTGCTTAAGCAGTAAGGTGTGACGCCGGGATCGAGGAGATGCCCATGAACTCGAAACGACTGATGCAAGCAATTCTGTTGGCGAACTTGATAACATGCGCAACCCTGGCGACGCCCGTAGGGCCGACGAAAGACCCTGCAAAAGCGCGTGCAGAAGACCAACTCATAGGTAGAAAAGTCCACATTCGAGTTTATCCGAACTACGAAAAGGACCCCAATCAATATACGCTTAGCCATGTCCCAATCACGAATCTGCATCTCAAACGCGCCTATATTCGAGCTGCATGCGCACACGCTCCCGAATTCGCCAATGCCGTCGAGATGCCGATAGAGCAAGTAGAAGACTATTGTAATCGGATCGAGGACATCTTACAGGAAGTGATCGAATCCGTTACGGATTTGCGGTTGGCTCTGGACGAAGCCCAGCAGGTTGCGGCTTCGCTGGAACAGGTAATCAATAGCCAGACTGCAGCGAATCATTCACGCACGAAGCCGTCTCAACAAGCGTCACGCATCGTTTCTCTCCTGTCACGCAGTAAAAGCACATTCTCGTATCTTCAAGAAGCGCTCAACCCAATTCCCGAAGCCGCCGAAACAATAGCAAGCGAAACGTCGAAACTGGCTTCCAGCCGCAGCAATCTGGCCGAAGTACTTCTTGTCGCCGAGCAAATACATAATTCCGTGGACTGTCTCAAGTCCAAATTGCATGAAATGGACGGCAGCTTCACTTCGCTGCTTCAGAAGGTCCGCGCATTACAGTCCGCCGCATATGACGAAACAGACCGGGCGGCCTACACACATGCATATACATTGATCTTGTCAAGCCACAAAGTCACGCGGTGCCTTCTGCAATTGCGCCAGACCATCAATGTGGTGCTCCTTAACTACAATCGCCTGCGCACGACAATTACGGCCATCGCAGAAGGACTGGATGAAAAACTCAAGTCCGTCACCATCCTCATTTCCCCCGCCGATCAGACAGACGGAGTGCTCGTCGATTATATCGCCATAAAGCATTATCAGAATATCAAAGATGGCTTATTCCTCTGGACCAATACCGCCAGGAGAGAACGACAAAAGCCGTTCGTGTTCGTCGATGCGTACGGTCAACCCGTGGCAAATACCCCCGTCCAAATTAGGTTTGGAAGCAATCGGCATCACACGCAGGCAATGGAGGGAATGACGCCGACGGAACCGCATATCATGGCCTGCACGATAATGCTCGATGCGGAAGGCCGCGCCGACTTGCCGATTATCGCCGCAATCGACTTGCACATAACCTACTACGTAATACACGCCGACTGCGGCCCGGTCCCTGCCTTCCCAGCCTCGTATACTCGAGAGGGATACAGACGCATGCGTATCTCGGCACTTCCCAGGGACAAATGGACCACTTTTGTCGACGCACTTGGCCGGCCCATGCCCAACGCAACCGTCGCGATCTACCGGGGTCTGACATTTGAAGATCGCGCCTATCCCAACCCGATTATGTCGCAGCTTGACTCGGAAGGGCGCCTCAAGCCGCCGTTTTCCGATGCACGCCTCGTAGCTTCGTGCTTTGTGGTTTCGCACCCGGATTATGGCACCGCCATAGCTAATCAACCGCAGAACAGAGGTCCCGAGGAATTCCTCAAGACCTGTATTGTCCCTTTAGTCAAGATCGGCACAGAAGCTCAGGCCCGTTCGATCTGGGGCACGGTCGTCGACCCGCAAGCCCGGCCCGTACCTGATGCCGTAATTGAATTGCAGGCAATAACAACTCCGGGTGGTGGCTCAATGATAGTCCGGCCGGTAATCCACCGCTACAAGACGATCACCGATGATGGAGGATCGTTCTCCTTGTACGCACCGTTAGAACAACACGACCAGAATGACATCAAGATTGTCCCGCTGGCATCTACATATTCGCTGGTTGTCAAGCCTCCGAAAGAACGGTCTTTGAAGAAACACTACGTTAACATCAAGTCCGGTATCGAATCAACAATTGCTCTTGAGCACATAGTCCCACGCCGAAAGGCATTTCACACATTCTCTTTCGAGGACCGGGACGGTTGTATCGCCGACAGCAAGACTCTGCGCACGATGACTCTGCACGTCAAGAGCCCCGGTTCCGGGCCCCCTGGCCAGACGTTGGTTCTGCACTATGATAAATGGAAGAATGGCGGGATGTTTCCGACTGGGACCTATTTCGCTTATCGGAGGGCCGACACAGAGACTGTCTTCGAGCCGGTCGAAATCACAGAGGACAGTCCGGAGCACATTGTGTTTCGCACCAGACCAATAGAAGAATGAGAATATCGCGGAAATGTCGTGCAGGCCGTTACGGGTAAACCCATTGAAGGCGCGGTCGTTTTGTCAATCTCGAGATGCTCGGATTACACTACATAGACCTCAGTTCCAATCGATGGCAGCGACTGCGCGACATCGCCGCGCAGCCGAAAGTCAGCGGCCCCGCCGGTCCGCACAGTCCGTCTGCTGAATGCCGATGGCGGTCCCCCTGAAGGTGTGGCAATACAGGCCCGGGCTCGCATAGACGGTTCCGGCCGAGCTCGACAGAAAGTGATTACGGATAACAACGCCATGCCTTGCTTCTGCGTTCCCACCAGCTCAGTCGTACGCTTCGAGGTTCGCTATCGACCCCAATGGGATAGTGCGCCGAATACGCAGCCCTCTCCGCCAACAATTGAATCCGTCGAATATCAAATCGCCGGCCGCGAAAACAAGAACAAGGAATTCACGTTCCAACTGCCCGACAAAATGCTCCAACTTCTCTTCCAGTAGCCGGCGCAGCACCACCTTCCGTCTTGACAAATGCGGGCCTCAGCCGCTAAAACCTGTATGTGGAGTGGCCGCGATAAACCGCCCGGAGTGGCGAGTCGCCGGTCCGACAATCAAGTGTTACATGGGGTATCACAATGCACATCAGAAGCCTTCTCTCTCAACCTGCATGGCCAAAGTCATCAACGATACGTAAATTCACAGCCGTCCTCCTGCTGCTACTGCCGACCCTCACGGCAGGCGAGACGATCTTCGTCGAAGCGGAAGCCTTTACCAACCACGGAGGATGGGTCGTCGATCAGCAGTTCATGGACCAGATGGGGTCGCCCTTCTTGCTCGCCCACGGTCTGGGCCGCCCCGTAAAAGACGCTTCCACCACGCTCGACTTGCCGCGGGCGGGCACATACCGCATCTGGGTTCGCACGCGCGATTGGGCCGCTCCCTGGAACGCTTCCGAGTCCCCGGGCCGGTTTCAGCTTCTGGTCGACGGCGCGCCGCTGGCGGCCGCTTTCGGCACGAAGGACGCACAGTGGCGATGGCAGGACGGCGGCAATGTCCGTATCGAGCACAGCCGCGTAACGCTCGCATTGCACGACCTGACGGGATTCAACGGCCGCTGCGACGCGATCATACTGACCGATGAGCCGGACTTTCGCCCGCCCAACGAATTCAATGAACTGGCCGCCTTTCGCAGAGAACAACTCGGCCTGACCGACGGCCCGCAGGACGCCGGCACGTTCGATCTCGTAGTTGTCGGAGGCGGAATCGCCGGCACGTGCACCGCGCTCTCAGCCGCAAGGCTCGGCCTCGACGTGGCCTTGATCCAGAACCGCCCCGTCCTTGGCGGCAACAACAGCTCGGAAGTACGCGTCCACCTCAACGGCCAAATCAACCAGCCGCCTTATCCGCGTCTCGGCGACGTCGTCCGCGAACTGGATACCGGCCTCCGCGGCAACGCCCAGCCGGCCCACCACTACGACGATCAGCTCAAACTCCGCGTCGTCGGAGCCGAAGAGAAACTGCACCTGTTCCTGAACATGCACGCCTGCGACGTGGAAATGGACGGCAGCCGGATCAAAGCCGTCCTCGCCAGACACATAGAAGACGGCCGCGAAATGCGGTTCAACGCGGACTTCTTCGCCGACTGTACGGGCGACGGCAGCCTCGGTCACCTGGCCGGTGCCGACTACCGCATGGGACGCGAAAGCAAAGCCCAGACCGGTGAATCACTCGCCCCCGAAGAACCCGATAAAATGACGATGGGCGCTTCGGTCCAGTGGTATTCGCGACAGACGGACGAACCCTCGAGCTTCCCCGAATGCCCCTGGGCCATTCAGTTCACCGAACAAAGCTGCCACTACCTGACCCGCGGCGACTGGAACTGGGAAACGGGAATGAACCGCGACCAGATCACCGAATTCGAACGCATTCGCGACTACGGCCTCCGTGCCGTCTTCGGCAATTGGGCCTACCTGAAGAACCACAGCGAAAAGTCCGAGCAGTATGCCAACCGCGAACTCGAATGGGTCGCATTCGTCGCGGGCAAACGCGAATCCCGCAGACTGCTCGGTGACATCATCCTCAAAGAGCAGGACATCGTGGAATTCCGCAAATTCCCCGACGCGTTTGTCACCACCACATGGACCATCGACCTGCACTACCCGCACCCGGAAAACACGAAGTTCTTCCCCGGACGCGAATTCCGCTCGATCGCCAAACATAAACGCATCAAGCCGTATCCGATCCCCTACCGCACCCTGTATTCCCGCAACATCGACAATCTGTTCATGGCCGGCCGAAACATCAGTGTCACGCACGTCGCCCTCGGCACCGTCCGCGTGATGCGCACGACCGGCATGATGGGCGAACTGGTGGGCATGGCTGCATCTCTGTGCGCCGAGCATAATACAACGCCGCGGGGCGTATACGAAGAGCATCTTGACGAGTTGAAGGAACTGGCCACCGAGGGCGTCGGCCGCTCGCATGAGAAAGATTTTGCCAGGGCGCTCGACAACGGCAAAGCCGCTTCCGAAGGGTTCGAGCGATGCCGCCGCTTCGTCAACGGCTGGCTCAGGCATGCCGATCCCGGGACGGGTCTGATCCCTCGCAATATCAACCGCAACAAGGACATCTGGAACGCCCAGGACAGCGCGGCTGACAACTACCCGTTCATGGTGCTGACCGCTGCCATAACCGATCGGGAAATGTTCGATGGCCGCATGCGCGATATGCTCGCCACCGAGACAAAGCTGACTTCCCGCATCGGCGCCATGCCCGACACGTACTCATTCTCCAAACAGGCTTTTGCCAACCAGGACGTCAACCTCGGCAGTATTATCTTCGGCTCGTCCGAGTACATCAAGGACGGCCTGCTGCCGCTGACCGAATGGCTGGGCCAAAGCCCCTGGTCCCAACGCATGATCGATATCCTCGACGACATGTGGCAACGCGCACCAATCGAGACGCCCTTTGGCCCAATCCTTTCAACGAGCCAGGAAGTCAACGGCGAGATGCTCCAGACGCTCTCCCGCATCTACTGGATGACCGGCGACAGGAAGTACCTCGATTGGGCCCTCCGACTGGGCGACTACTACCTGCTGGGCGAACATCACCCAACCCGCGACGAATCGCGACTGCGACTGCGGGACCACGGCTGTGAAATCGTCTCCGGCCTGTGCGAACTGTACGCCACGGTCCATTTCGCCATGCCCGAAAAACAAAAAGCCTACACCCAGCCCGTTCACCAGATGCTCGACCGCATCCTCGAGGTCGGCACCAATAAGCACGGCATGTTCTACAACTGGGTCAATCCCCGGACGGGCGAACATGACAAAGGCCTGGCCGACACATGGGGCTACAACCTCAACGGCTTCTATACGGTCTACCTCATTGACGACGTCGGGGCATACCAGTCGGCCGCCGTCAAGGCCCTCAGCAATATCAGGAAACACTACACCGATTACCGCTGGGAAGGCAGCAGCGCCGACGGCTACGCTGATTCGATCGAAAGCGCCCTGAACCTGTACAACCGCTACCCCGTCCCGTCGGCCGCCGACTGGATCGACAGCGAGACACAACGCATGTGGACTATCCAGAAAGAGGACGGCATCGTCGAAGGCTGGCACGGAGACGGTAATTTCGCCCGCACAACCATTATGTACTGCCTGTGGAAGACTCAGGGACTTACAGTCCGCCCCTGGCGCGACGATCTCACAGTCGGCGCGGTCCGCGATGGTGACATACTGAAAATCTCGCTGCACGCGGACAAGCCGTGGAAAGGCAAACTCATCTTCGACACGCCTCGCCATGAAACTGTGATGCAAATGCCGCTCGACTGGCCGCGAATCAATCAATTCCCCGAATGGTTCACCGTCGCCGCCGATGCGGATTACACGCTCATCGACTGGCAGTCCAAATCCAGACAGCAGCATAAAGGCTCCCAACTGGCCGCCGGCATCGAGATCGAACTAAAGGCCGACGAACAGAAACATCTCGTCATCAAGTAGATCTGCACAGCCTGTTGCTGATAAACTGCAGGCGCGCTCCAGGCCGCCACCGCTTGCGTACACATCGGACGATGCGCCGACATCGCCCGCAGAGACTCCCGGGCATTTCCACGAATCAATAATGCCGCATTCGCCCATTATCCACTATCACCCTGTCTATGGAGGTCCACATGACACCAATCACCCCGCTGCATCAAGTCACCGACTCCACACAAGCAACCGCTCTTTACGAGCAACTTCGCCGCATGCGACCGCAAACCCGGCGCGATTTGAAGAACTATATCCGTATCTTCCTGGGCATGAACATACCGCACAAAAGAATATGTCCCGGCCACAGCAGCCCGATGGATTACCTCTGGCACGCTTTCAGTGTGGACTTCCGCTCAGGCTCCGGCCCCAATGCCGACGCAATTGTCTGGGCCAACCGCGCCGGCGGCAAAACCGAACTGGCAGCCGTCGCCACCCTGCTCGACTGCGTCTTCAAGCACAACTGCCAGATCCGCATCCTCGGCGGTTCCGGCGAACAATCCGGCCGCATGTACGACTACCTGACCGGTTTTCTGCGCGACGGTTTCGACCGGTGGCTCGTCGGCCCCGCCCTCAAGACCAGATCCCGCTTTCGCACGGGCTCCGCTGTCGAAGTCCTGACCCAGTCCGCCACCAGCGTTCGAGGTCAGCATATCCACAAACTCCGCTGCGACGAGGTCGAACTCTTCGACGACAGCGTCTTTGCCGCCGCCAAATTCACCACGCAAAGCACCCGCGGAATCGTCGCGGCAATGGAACTTATCAGCACCATGCACCGGCCATACGGCCTCATGCAGCAGTCCGTCGCCGCCGCCCGGAAGGATGGCACGCCAATCTTCAAGTGGTGTCTCTGGGAGACTATCGAGAGATGCAGGGACCGTACGTGTTCTCAGTGTCCCCTCTGGCCCGACTGCCAGGGCAAAGCAAAGAACGCGGTCGGCTATCTCAAAATTGACGACTGCATCACGCAGATGCGCCGCGCCAGCCGGGCGGGCTGGGAAGCAGAAATGCTCTGTCTGCGCCCGTCGCTCGAGAATATCGTCTTCGACGAATTCGACCCGGCCGTACACGTCCGCCCCGTCGATTTCGATCCGAATCTGCCTCTCTACCGCTCTCTCGACTTCGGATTCGTCAACCCCTTCGTCTGCCTCTGGATCCAGGTCGACCACGATGGCGCCGTCCGCGTGGTCGATGAGTACGTCCGCAGCCGAGCCACCATCGACGTACACGCCGCCGAAATCAAAGTCCGCACACCGCTCGCCGAAGAACAGGTAACGGCCACTTTCTGCGATCCGGCCGGCGCGGGTGTCAATGACATCACCGGCACCAGCACCATCCGGGAATTGCGCCAGGCCGGTATCGCAACGCGCTTCCGCCGCAGCTCGATCCTCGAAGGCATCGAATTGATCCGCAGGGCAATCCGGGCAGGCGACGGCAAACGATCGCTCATCATTGCTCCACGCTGCCGCAGACTCATCGAAGCACTGCAATGCTACCACTACCCCGATGCCTCCCGCTCAGCGTCAAGCGAACTGCCTCTCAAGGATGGCGTATACGACCATGCCATCGACGCCCTGCGGTACTTCTTCGTCAACCTCCGAAATACGCATCGAACCATTTGCCGGCGCTACTGACGCCACCGCGAATGCCCGCGTTTGGCCACGTTCGTTTTGACTCCGCAAAGCCGTGCGTGTAAACTATGCTCCACAGACCAGTCGCCGCACAATATCGGTTTAGGAACAGCCATGAACTACCAATTTGCTCTCGAACGCATCTCGCAGCACATCGTCAAGTTCGGTCTGAACATCCAGCCTCAATTAACGCTCAGGGATGATCGGCCGGCCCTGCAGAACTACGCCAACTGGCTGATCGAACAATACCCCCAGGCGTTCGAAACGCTGTTGTCCGGACCGGATCGATTCCTCGTGCAGAAGCGATTCGCACTGGCCAACGGCAAACGGGCGGATATGCCGACCTTCGCCCTTACGCCCCGCGGCCTGCTCTTCACTTTTCCCCAGCGGCTGTTCGTCGATCAGATACAGAACCTGCATGTGCCCGAAAAAGACCAGGCCTTCCGAACGGCGTTGCAGCAGTTCCAGGAGCTTTTTCCCACTCACGACGTACGCCGGCTCGATGTGGCCAACGAATTCGTGTTTGATACCGACCAGACCGATTCGCTGCAAATCATCGCCAGCACTCTCAAGAACGAGTCGTGGCGCAGCAACGCCAGGAATATCCGCCTGCACATGGACCTCTCGCTGGGCGATAAGAACGTCTCGCTGGAGATCAAACCGACGCATCTTCGCCAGTCCGGGCCGCCGAACGCCAAGACACCGGGCCGCATCCTGCGTTTCGGCATCATCGTCAACGCCCTGATATACCACGCCCGGTTAAACCGGCCGCTAGCGGATGACGACATTCACGATCTTCTGGACTTCGCCGATGGCTACGTGCCGGAAGAACTCATCGCTTTTCTCAACAACGAACCCTCATAGAACTACCTTCAGTTCGACCCGCGGACCGTCAACTCAGTGCTTCGGCGGTACTCCAATCGATCCTCGCAGCAACATCGCAGGCCTATTTATCACTTTAAGCCCCTTCTGCAATGGGATATAATCCGCATGCCTTGCGATTCCTGACTGACCGTTGCCAAGTCCGCGGGTAATAGCAAAGCGACTGAATCTGTACGTCAAAGTGCTGCGAAGGACGCCAAATGGCCGCAAAATCCGATTTTAGACGCTACCTCGTAAACATCGACTCGATCTCCGCCAACCAGCTCTTCACCGACTGCCTGATCGTCGGAGCGGGAATCGCCGGCATGCGGGCCGCCCTGGAAGCCGCGGAGAATCGCAAAGTCATCGTCGTCTGCAAAGCCGCCCTCGACGAAAGCAATACCAACAAGGCCCAGGGCGGCATCGCTTCGGTCCTCGACAAGGCCGACAAGTTCGAATCACACATCGCAGACACCATCAAAGCCGGCTGCGGCATCTGCGACCGGGAGGTCGTCGAGATGGTTGTCCGCCGGGGGCCGGACCTCGTCCGTCAACTGCTCGAATGGGGCGCTGAATTCGACCTCGAAAACGGCCGGATCGCCACAACCCTCGAAGGCGGCCACAGCTTCCCACGCGTCGCACACGCCCACGGCGACGAGACCGGTCGCATGATCTCAGAAGCACTCATCCAGAAAGTACGCAACCACCCCAACATCCGCGTCATGGAACATTTCTTCACCATCGATCTGCTCACCGACGAAGATGATGCATGTGTTGGCATCGTCGGCCAGGACCTCCACAACTCCAAAAGGCCGCTGCAGATCATCTGGGCGGTCAACACCGTTCTCGCCAGCGGCGGCCTCGGCAGAGTCTATCGCGAAACGACTAATCCCCCCGTCGCCACAGGAGATGGAATCGCAATGGCCTACCGCGCCGGAGCCGTTCTCAGGGACCTCGAATTCCTTCAGTTTCACCCGACAACGCTCTACATCGCCGGCGCATCACGAGCCCTGATCACCGAAGCCCTCCGAGGCGAGGGCGCCGTCCTGCTCGATTCCAAAGCCAAACGCTTCATGCCCGAATATCACGAAGCCGCCGAACTGGCCCCGCGCGACGTGGTCAGCAGAGCCATTCTTGCGCGCATGCGCAAGACCGAATCCACACACGTCTTCCTCGATGTCCGCCACTTCGACAAAGAGCACTTCGCCAACCGCTTCCCGTTGATAAGCGACCTGCTCGAAAGCTTCGACATCGACATCGCCCATGACTTGATCCCCGTCCGACCCAGCGCCCACTACATGATCGGCGGCGTCAAGACCGACCTTTCCGGCAAAACGACTATCGCCAATCTCTTTGCTTGCGGCGAGGTCGCATCAACCGGCCTGCACGGCGCCAACCGCCTCGGCAGCAACTCGCTGCTCGAAGGCCTGGTCTTCGGCCGAATCGTCGGAGAGCAGATCGCCGAATCCCCTGAATCCGCTGCGCATATCGAACGTCCCATCATGACATATCACGTGCCCGAGTCGGACCGCACCCGACTCGACGCATCGGACGTCCGCAACTCGCTCAGAGCCCTCATGTGGCGCAACGTCGGTATCACCCGCATCAGCAAGGCCCTCAGCGAAGCACAGGAAATCATCCGCTTCTGGCAGCGCTACGTCATGGATAAGACCCTCGATTCGCCCGAAGGCTGGGAATGCCAGAACATGCTCACCGTCTCGTTACTGATGGCCCAGGCCGCGCACAGCCGGACGGAAAGCCGGGGAGTCCATTTCCGCCGCGATTTCCCGAAAAAGAACGACAAGAAGTTCGCAAGACATATCGACCTGTCGCGAGACACATAGCCGCCTGTCGGTCAGGACATCCGACGCAAAGCAAGCCCAATGAAGCGAAAACCAACATAACGCCGGTGCGCAAAAAGCTTTGCATTCTACGGCTCGAATACTAAAATACGCCAACCAGACGGCAACCGCTGACGTAGTCATTCAGTAGAGTGGGTCGGACGGTCGCTCGCCTGACCGCAGGCGGGAGGAAAGTCCGAGCAGGACAGGGCAACGGTGGTGGCTAACGGCCACCGAGGGCAACCTCAGGGAAAGTGCCACAGAAAACACACAGCCGATGGCCGCACGCGGCACAGGCAATGGTGAAATGGTGCGGTAAGAGCGCACCGCGGGATTGGCGACAATCCCGGCATGGTAAACCCCACCGCCTGCAAGACCAAGCAGCCGATTGTGCCCGGCCCGGGCCCTGGCGGGTTCGCTCGCCGGTCGGCGGGTAGGTCGCTTCCCGAGCAATCGGGAGAGCCGCACCGGCAACGGTCGGTCCAGATAAATGATCGTCGTCCACCCACGGTGGAAACAGAACTCGGCTTACAGACCCACTCTATTTTGCTGTCTAACCGGCCGCACGCCTTCACCGGCGGCCTCGCAAATGAAATCAACTCGGAAACCCGACGAAAAGCTTGCGAGCCACCGCTGTTGCCGGAAAGCCCCTCCGTGCCGAATCCGGACCAGTGGCAAAGCGGCGCAGCCGCTGAAATAACCGCCTATTCTTCAAATCGATCGGCCAGACCGCCGAGCCGAAGCTTCAGCGTGCCCACGCCGTTTTCGACGACCAGCCCGATGCGGCCGGTCCCGAAACTCATATGGGAGAACTCGACACCACCACTGTCATCCAATCGGCTGACCAGCGCCGGCGATGCATTGAGCTTCAGCATCGCAAGCTTGAAGGCCTGATTGAGAACCACAAGACTCAGGTCGAACGTCTCGCTCGCGCTTCCCTGCGCTCCCACCGCACCGCTTAGATTTGCTATGTCCCGGCGCAGGGACGGCAGAACCGAGGTCAGTATCGCCAGTCGCTGCGTAGTCGTATCGTCAACCGCACCGGCTAACTTGGGATCCAGCAGTATCTCGCAGTCGAATTTCAGTCCGCGCCGCGACCTGGACCTCGCCTTCTCGTCGATCAGATAGAAATACTTGCGAATCACCGACAGATTGTACTGATGGAACGCAACCAGCGTGTACCAACTTCGCTGACCGTCCTCGCTCTGACCGATAGAGGCAACCGCGCTCTCGCTCTGAACCTTCACCTCGCCGCTCAGCGCGTCCATCTTCGGCAACACGTCCAGCGTCAGGCTCTTGCTGATCTCGATCTGCTCGTACGTATCGGAGAGGCTCTGATACGCCGGCACATCGGGGCCGCCCCAGGCCGGACCATACTCGTCCATCGCCTCACAGCCCGCCAGCGACGCAGCCAGAACCATCAGCGCAACACCCAACACAACGTGCACAATCCCCCGCGAAACCGTCGAGCCTGACGTCCCTGTACCCATGGCAATATTCCCAATTAGACTTCCTTGGCGTCGATCCAATTCATCATCTTGCGCAGCCTGCGCCCAACCTGCTCCAACTGGCTGCCGTGATCCTTGTCGTACAGCTCGTTGAAGTTCTTCAGGCCCGACTTGTACTCGTTGACCCATTCCTTCGCGAATTCTCCCGATGTGATCTCGCCGAGGATCTTCTTCATTTCGGCTCGCGTTTCGTCGGTGATGACACGCGGCCCGCGGCTCAGATCGCCGTACTCGGCCGTATTGCTGATGCTGTACCGCATGTAGCTCAGACCGCCCTGGTACATCAAATCGACGATCAGCTTGACCTCGTGCATGCACTCGAAATACGCGATCTCCGGCTGATAACCCGCTTCGACGAGCGTCTCGAATCCGGCCTTGATCAGCGCGGACAAACCGCCGCACAGAACCACCTGCTCGCCGAACAGATCGGTCTCCGTCTCTTCTTTGTACGTGGTCTCGATAATCCCGGCCCGCGCGCCGCCGATACCGTTGGCCCAGGCCAGCGCAATCGCCTTGGCGTCTCCCGTGGCATCCTGCTCGACCGCCACCAGACACGGCACGCCCCCGCCTTTCTCGTACTCGCTCCGAACCAGATGTCCCGGCCCCTTGGGAGCGATCATGACGATATTGACGTCCTCGGGCGGAACGATGTATTTGAAGTGGATGTTGAAGCCGTGGCAGAAACCCAGCGTCTGGCCCGCCTTGAGGTTCGGAGCAATACCGCTTTCGTATACCTTGCTCTGAATCTCGTCGGGAACCGTGACAATGATCAGCGCCGCACCGTCGACAGCCGTGGCGATATCGCTCGGCGAAAAACCGTGCTCGACCGCCAGCTTGTAGTTGTCGCTGCCTTCCAGTTCGGCCACCGCAACCTCGATGCCGCTGTCTCGCAGATTCTGACTGTGTGCGTGCCCCTGGCTTCCGTAGCCGATCACCGCAACCTTCTTGTCTTTAAGTGCATCGATAGGTGCATCAGCTTCGTAATACATCTTTGCCGGCATTCTCAATTCTCCTTTCCAATGGCTTCCCATAAGTCGTGATAACTTATGAGTTCGATTCCACGTTCTTCTATTGCTTTCTTGACTCTTGCTGATGTAAACGCCCGCGTTACACCCTCGCGATGCTTCGCAACGTTCCAGTATCCCTTGTGTCCGATCGCCCGCATCTCGTCACAATCCAGCCCCGGATGCTCGACCAGCAGGTATGTTCCCGGCTCGAGTTTCCCCAGCATCTCCGCCAGCGCATCGGCCCGCTGCCCCGGCTCCATATCGCCCGAACCCCATCGTGGTGTCCGTTTAACCCCGGGCGTCTCAATCGGCAGATCGTACTCCGCCGCCAACCGCTTCACAAGTTCGCGCAGTTCGGGCGTGCACGTCGCCGTGCCCATGTGCGCGCTGAGATGCGTAACATTCTTGATCTTCGCCCGGGCCAGCTCGATCTGGGCCCGTAATTCGCGTTCGACTTCATCGATCTTCCACCCGCACTGCAAAAAACCGGTATTCGGCGGAAAGTCCTTGCGCTGACTGGTCATCGGAAAGAAATGCCCCTGCTCGTCCACCAGCGAGGGCGCCTGCGTAAGCGGCCCCCATTTGATCGTCTCCCATTCACTGGTCAGTGTCAGATGCACTCCTACGTCATATCCAGGATTTTCATTCAACATCGTCACCGCTTCGTTGAACCATGGCGCACAGACCATCACCTCGACCGAACGGGCGATACCCTCCCGGTAGGAACGAATGCAGGCCACATTGGCCGCGTGTGACGACCCGATATCGTCCGCTCGAATAATCAGCCGTATGCGTCTATCCGCCTTATGGCCGTGCACGCCGGCCCCGGCGCAAACACCCGCCATAACAAGCAGCGCGGCCAAACCGTACAACCAATAAGCCCGTCTCACAGTCCTGCACTCCGGAATAAGCGTGCCGTTTCAATATGCCATCAACGACGGCGTGTCCCGCATTGCCCGCATGGACCACAAAGCACTCTGCCGCCGAATCACACGAACCGACATTATAGTGAAAACCACTCGATCGGCAAACAATTTATGTGCCCCGAGCACACTGACGGATGTAGCCCCCTTCCGACAGCATCAGAGGTCTGTGGACGGCACCACGCATAATTTGCCGCCCGCCGCGCACACAACTGCAACGTCAGTCTATCTTGGACTGCCTGGGCATGGCGATGGTTCCCGTTCGTGCCACACTCTTAATGCCGTACGGCTTGCAGACGTTGATGAATGCCTCGATTTTGGACTCCGGCCCGCTGATCTCGATCATCAGCGTCTTTTGACCTATATCAACAACCTTGCCCCTGAACATGTCGATCAGCGACATGATCTCCGGCCGCTTCTCCGGCGGTGCGGCAACCGATATCAGCATCAGGTCCCTCGCAACAACCGACTGGCCTACGAAATCCTGGACCTTCACAACCGGCACGATGCGAGCGAGCTGCTTGCGAACCTGCTCGACGACGCGGTCGTCGCCTATGACGACAATCGTCATGCGGCTAAGTTCCGGCTCCTCGGTGCGTCCGACGACAAGCGAATCGATATTGAATGCCCTGGCGGCGAACATCCCTGCAACGTGGGCCAGAACGCCCGGCTTATTCTCGACTAAGGCACTGATGATGTGCTTCATTTTCTTTTCCTCGCGTATCAAGAGGTCATTGGCGGTTGTACTTGCGCAGATGCTCAAGCCATGCTTTCCAGGATGTCGAGCCCGTCCATTTCATTGAGGCTCTTGCCCGCCGGCACCATAGGCCAGACGTTCTCTTCCTGTTCGACGCGAAAATCCACCACGCATGGCTTCTTTTCCGCCAGCATCTGCTTGACCGCTTTGGGGACGTCTTCCTTCTTCTCAACCGTCATGCCTGCCGCACCCATCGCTTTGGCAACGCCCTCGTAATCAGGATTCTGCAGATAACTCTTCGAATAGCGCCGTCCGTAGAACAACTCCTGCCACTGGCGAACCATTCCCATGTATCCGTTGTTCAGGATGCACACCTTGATCGGCAGCTTGTGCTCGACCGCCGTGCTCAGTTCAGTCATCGTCATGTTGAAGCTGTGATCGCCGTCAAAATCGACAACCACCGCCTCCGGCCTGGCAACCTGAGCACCTATCGCAGCCGGCAGCCCGAAGCCCATCGTTCCCAGACCGCCGGAAGTAATGAACTGCCGCGGATGGATGAACTTGTAGAACTGAGCGGCCCACATCTGGTGCTGGCCGACCCCTGTCGCAACAACCGCTTCGTTCTTGGTCTGTTTGCAGACCTCGTCGATAACATGCTGCGGCTTGATCTTCGCAGAGTTGCGGTCGAAGCTGAACGGAAACTGCTTCTTCCACTTGGCAATTTTGTCAAACCACTCGGTGCGTTCCTTGTATTCGACCTCCTTCGTCAGCGCCGAGAGTATCTCCTTCGCCCCGCCAACGACCGGAATATCCACGTGGACGTTCTTGGATATGCTCGCCGGGTCGATATCGACATGGACGATCTTCGCATGCGGCGCGAAAGTCGTCAGCTTGCCGGTGACTCTGTCATCGAAACGCGCCCCGACCGCGATGAGCAGGTCGCATTCCTGAATCGCGTAGTTGGCGTACGCCGACCCGTGCATGCCGGGCATGTCGAGCGATTCGCTCTTGCGCTGATCGTAGGTGCCAAGACCCAGCAGCGTCATGGTAACAGGCAAGTGCGCCTTTTCCGCGAACTCCCTCAGTTCGGCACTCGCGTTGGCGCTGATGATCCCGCCCCCGACGTACAGAACGGGCCGCTCGGATTTATTGATGGCCTTGGCGGCAGTCGATACCTGCCGGGCATGCCCCCGATAGCGGATCTTATAGCCGGGCAACTTCATATCAACCGCACTATCGTGCTTGCACTTATTGACCTCGACATCGACGGGGATATCGATCAGAACCGGTCCCGGCCTGCCCGTAGAGGCGATGTGAAACGCCTCCTTGAGCGTTCGCGCCACGTCCTTGACGTCTTTAACGATGCAATTGTGTTTCGTAACCGGCCGCGTAATGCCCGTCGTATCGGCTTCCTGAAATGCGTCGTTGCCGATCAACTCGGTGCGAACCTGCCCCGTCAGAGCAACAATCGGAATCGAATCCATCATCGCGGTCGCCAGTCCGGTCACGAGGTTGCAGGCCCCCGGCCCGCTCGTGGCGACGACCACGCCGACTTTGCCGCTGGCGCGGGCGTATGCGTCCGCCATGTGGCATCCGCCCTGCTCGTGACGCGGAACGATGAAGTTGATAGGAGCGTCGTAAAGCCTGTCAAACAGAGGTAGAACCACCCCGCCGGTATAGCCGAACATCGTATCGACACCCTGCTCGATGAGCGTATCGACGATAATCTGGGCGCCCGCTTTGACGGTGGATGGACCGGCCGAGACGGCCGAAGTGCGTGCTTTCGCTGTCATGCAAAATCTCCTTTCCTGATAAACTGCTGCGAGGCCGTCTCGGCTGCGTCTGAGCCGATAATATCAGCCTCTGATTATCCCGGTCGGTTACGGCTCTGCGGGCCACCCTCGACAGGCCGCCGTTTTCTTGCCTCGAAAACGACTGCATCAGCCGAAGATCACGACCCCGCCGTAACACCAAAATCATCCCAACGAGGGATGTCTCAGGGTCGTATATGCGTGGATTTCACGCAAATACGCCAAGAGTATAACAATCCCGAATGCTCTTGTCAACTTTGTTTCGGCAAATTCCTCGCATAACCTGAGATTTTCCCCTGCTCCCGCCCCCCGCAACGCCTCTACGCCGCGACAGAAAGAAATGGCTGGCTATTGAACGCCGGCCCGATATAATGCGTACGTAAGCGTGTGGCAATCCGGCAGTTGACCTTCATTGAGACGCTGCGCGGATGCCCGCAGTTTGAAATGAATAACGAAAAACGGCAATACAAGGCTCTCAGGGTGTTCGGCATATATGCCTCGCTCGTCGGCCTTCATCGAATGTGAGCATCACAAGGAGAATGCATAATGTGTGATCAGTGCGGTTGCGGCAGCGAAAAAGAACAAAACGACAAGTCTTTCAAGGACCAGGTAGGCGACGTTATCGAGATGATTCGCCCAAGCCTTCAGGGCCACGGCGGCGACGTTGAACTGGTCGGCGTCGATGACGACAATACCGTAAAGGTCCGGCTTCAGGGTGCCTGCCAGGGCTGCCCCGGCGCCACAATGACCATGAAAATGGGTATCGAGCGAATCCTGAAGGAAAGGTTGCCCGAGGTCAAGGAAGTCGTTGCGGTAAGCTGATAAACCGCCTTGCGGCCCCGCAATGAGCGTATCAGCCCCCGATCGGAAGAAAACTTCGGTCGCGGGTGCGGACAAGGTAACCCTATCGCCCAAGATGCGCTGCAATGCGCTCTGCGTCCGGACTCTCCACCACGCCGCGTTCGGTGATGATAGCCGTGATATCCGCCGCATCAGTGACATCGAAAGCCGGATTCCATACACCCACGCCCTCCGGCGCAATTACCAGATCCGCATCACACGGCCGCGCAACCTCTTCTTCCGAACGAAGCTCGATGGGTATCTCCGAACCGTCGGCAATGCTCAGATCGAACGTACTCGAAGGCGCGGCGACGTAGAAAGGAATGCCGTGCTTGCGTGCGAGAATACTCAGGCTGTACGTCCCGATTTTGTTCGCCGTATCCCCATTGGCGGCGATGCGGTCCGCCCCCGTAATCACCGCCCCCACCATGCCCTGCTTCATCAGCCAGCCGGCCATATTATCGCAGATGACGGTCACATCAATCCCGGCCTGCTGTAACTCCCACGCCGTCAGGCGCGCGCCCTGAAGTAAAGGCCTCGTCTCATCCGCGTACACTTTGAATCGCTTGCCGTTCTTGTGCGCCTCGAACAGAACCGACAAAGCGGTTCCCTGACCCGCTGTCGCCAGCGCCCCGGCGTTGCAGTGCGTCAGAACACCCGCGCCGTCCTCTATAAACCCCTCCCCGTTGGCGCCTATCCGGCGGCACATCTCGACATCTTCATGGTACACAGCGTTGGCCTCATCCAGCAGTGCTTCCCGCAGAGCGCTAACCGAGGCCGAAACCGCCGCACTCGACTGGCCGCAAAGCTTCATCCGGCTCAGCGCCCAGAACAGATTCACCGCGGTCGGCCGCGACGTGGCGAGATACTCGCACGTATCCGACAACTCGCTCAGCGCCTCCTGGATCGAATCCTCATCGTCCACCCCTTGAACTCCAAGAACCGCCCCATACGCCGCCGCAACACCAATTGCCGGCGCACCCCGAACAGCCAGCGTCCGTATCGCATGGTGCAACTGATCGACATCATGGCACTTGAGCTTCGCAAACCGGCCCGGCAACAAACGCTGGTCGATCAGTTCGAGAGAACCGTCGATGCCGCCGATCCATTTCACTGCCTGCACAATCATCGAATTCCCTTCACACTTGTGATCTATCTGTCAACGCGGGCGCCGCCACCGGCCATTACCCGCCGAACTTCCTGCAGGCTCGCCGTTGTCGTGTCACCGGGCGTGGTCATCGCCAGCGCGCCATGGGCCGCACCATAATTGACCGCCTCGGCGGCCGAATCGCTTTCCATAAAGCCATATATTAGCCCCGAGGCAAAACTGTCGCCCCCGCCCACGCGATCGTATATCTCCAGGTCCGGCCGCAGCGTCGCTTCATGGAATTGTCCGCCGATGTAGAGAATCGCACCCCAACCGTTAACCGAAGCGGTCTTGGCGTTGCGAAGCGTCGTGGCCACGGCCTGCAGGTTCGGAAACGCTTCGACCACCCGGCCGATCATCTCTTTGAAGTTCCCCGGATCCAGCTTCGAAAACCCCTTATCCACCCCCTTCACCTCAAAACCCAGAGCCGCCGAAAAATCCTCCTCGTTGCCCAGCATAACGTCAACGTACGGAGCAATCTCGCGGTTAACCTCCATGGCCTTCTCCCGGCCGCCAATGTCCTTCCAGAGCGAATTGCGAAAATTCAGGTCGTACGAGACGATGGTCCCGTGCTGTTTTGCCGCCTTCACCGCCTCGATGATAACCTCCGGCGTAGTCTCCGAAAGGCCCGCATAAATGCCACCCGTATGGAACCAGCACGAGCCGTCGGCGCCGAATATGCGCTGCCAGTCGATATCGCCCTTCTTGAGTTGCGACGCGGCGCTGTTGGCACGATCCGAACACCCCACCGCCGCACGAACGCCGAAACCTCGCTCCGTAAAATTCAACCCCACGCGTACCTTCCGGCCGATACCGTCGTACGGCATCCATTTCACATACTCCATGCGGACGCCGCCCTGAAGAATCAAATCCTCAAGCAGCCTGCCGACCGGATTGTCCACAATGGCGGTAACGACCGCGGCCCGCTTGCCGAAGCAGCGCTTCAAACCGCGGGCGACGTTGTATTCGCCCCCGCCTTCCCACGCCCGAAAGTGCCGCGTCGTGTGAATCCGCTCCGAGCCGGGATCCAGACGGATCATGATCTCTCCAAGCGACACGATGTCGTACCTGCATTGCGAACTCGGTTTGATATCGATCAGTGACATGAAGCACTCCTCGTAATCTGCCTTCATTCGTAAATACGTTTCTCGCGGTAGTCCCGCCAGGCGGGTTCGAAAGCCTGCCGCTCAGTTGGCGCGGGCCGAAGCGGAACACTCGGACAAGAGAACAGATCCGCCGCACCCGCGTCGTAACGAACCTCCAGAATCTCCTCTCGCAGCGACTCGTTCTCCGGCTTGTACCGCAGCGGCTCGCCGGTCCTGCGATCCACAACATCCGGATGCACTTCCACGCCGTCGCCATCGAGCACCAGATGCGACCCGCGCGAACCGCTTCCCTGCCCGAGCAGCTCCACGATAGCTTTCAAATACGCCGCGGCCGCCAGTACCAGATGCTCGGCCCGAACAGCCTCGACCAAATCTCTTCCACCGCCGACCCCCAGACCCTCGTGACAAACTCGTCGATACAGAGCGAGCATCTCATCCAGCGCGCCTCGGGCGTCTGCTGTCTGCCTTATATGCCCGCCCGATTCCGTCATCGTCGCCTGTACACGCAAAATCACCTCCGCTGGTGCCGGACCCGCCGCCTCCCCCCAGCTATCCAGGCGATCGATCAGTTCAGCCAACTGCGTCTCTTCTGCATCCGTATCGCTCTGTTCCGAGACGACATCCGTGCCATAGGCATTGACAATATACTCGGCTGCACGCAAACCGCCCGCCTGGCCCGCATTCAAAGCCGAACCGCCCGGCCGCTTCACGCCGTGCGTTCCCGCCATCTCGCCGATCACAAATGTATGCCGAACATTCGATTCCCACCACTTGTTGACCGCAAAACCGCCGTTGTTGTGCTGCGCACAAACCGCGATTTCGAGCGGTTCCGTGCGAAGGTCTATGCCGTTTTCCTTGTAAATGTCGATGGCCGGAGGGTTCATGTGAGCCAGGCGCTCGATGGGTATGGCCTGAAACGCCCCGGCCGCCTTGAGGTAATCATACGCCTCAGGTTCAAGCCCCTCCAGATCGAAGGGTTCGCTACCGACGGGATTCTGCCGAAAATCCATGAAGACCCGCCGCCCGCTCTGCGTTTCATTAAAGACCAACACATCGATCAACGACGACTGATGATTCGCAATCCGCTGTGGATCGAAAGGCCATTGGTAGCCCTTGAGAAAGATGTCGCTGGCCATCTTGCTCATCGACGGAAAAAAGTCGACAAGGAACTCCCACTCATCGCCGCCGTCGGCGTCCGTGCTGAAAATGCGCGGGATCGCCTGCATGTACGTGCCCGAAACGTTCCACCGGAACTTCGTGCTCGCCAGTCCGAACTGCGACTCGGTCAGATTCGCTCCGATCAGCCCGGCTTTGAACGCCAGACCGTGGATACCGATCTGACCCTTGGGATAGACGCTGGTCTGATACAGCGCACCCGGACCGCCCGCCGCCAGAACGATGTTCTGCCCCCGATAGACGTTCAGGACGTAATCCGAATCACGCGTGCTCTTCTTGTCGATTGTCACCACGCCGATGATGCGATTCTCGTCGCCATCGCCGCCTGTCAGAAGATGTGCCACTTCCTGCTGATCGACAATGGCAATGCCGTAACGCTCGACCTGCTTCTGCAGGCATTCGCTCATGAACTTGCTGGTCTTGGGACCGGCGGACGTCGCACGTTCGGCCGGATCGTGGTCGGTCTTGTAGCCGACAAACGTGCCGAACGAATCGGTCGGAAAGGGCACGCCCGCCCGGACCAGATGATAGAATTCGCGAAGTGAACCGATCGCTTCGGCCATCGCCAGATCCTCATGACAACACCCCCCCGCCGTCAATGTCGAAGCGAAGGACTCGGCGCTGTCGGCAACGTCCGGACTCGTGCCCATCTTGTAATACGTCTGCTTGTCCGAACCGCTCATCCGCGAGGCCCCGAGAGGCAACCCGCCGGTAACCACAACGATTCTCTCCTGCGGATTCCGGATTCCCGCCCGATCCATGAACTCATAGAGATGCACGGCACAGTTCATCCCCGCTGCGCCCGCGCCCACGATCACCGTGTTGTAGTGGTGAAATCCGACCTTTCGCCCGTGTATCTGTCTCTGAGCCACTGCGTACCTCGGTGGACTAACCCCTGCTTCCTATTTGAGCAACGCCGGCCTGGCGAAGTCCGAATTCATCTCTCGCGGCAACAGATAAACATTGCCCTGCTTGTCGCAGAAATACAACTGCGACTCCGAAGGCTGCCTGCCGTGCCCATCCGCCCACAGGCCGTAGAAATCGGGATGCGCGTTGACCGGTCGCCGCACGTATGTATGGTTGCGTTCGCTGTCACGGGTTAATTGCCGCACCTTCCGCCACGATTTGCCCTGGTCTGTGCTGACCCACATCGCAACCTCTCCGCCCGGATTGTACGGCTGCGGACCCGTCTCCGTAGGCCCGATGATCCTCCACGTCCCGTCAGATTCGAGATATAGCGAGCCCATGTCGTAGTTGTTGTCGGACGTGGTGACAGGCCGAATGAGCCATTTCTCGCCGGTCCATTGCGCCGTCGTCCAGGTTCGCGGATTGTTCTTCGGCCCGGATTCATAGCCTCTGCTCGTGATGTACAGAATGACCGGCCGGCCCGCGCCGTCGAAGCGAATGTCCTTGAGATAGACGTTCAGCCCCGCGGATTCGTACTCGTGCACAAGCGCAGGATTGGCGGCATCTTTCAGAGCAAGCCCCACCTTCCTCCCGTCAACGCTCCGCCAGGTCCTCCCGAAATCGGCGGTCTCCATGTAGTACAGATTCGTCCGCCAGTTGAGCCCCTTCGGATCGGGATGGTAGTTGAACGCCGTACCCGCCTTTTCGTCGTTGGCCGCACTGATCTGATAGTGTCCCTTGTCGATGGCCCCGAGCCGCTGCCAGGAAGACCAGGTGCGACCGTCTCGACTGGTCATGAAACAGATGGTCCGGGCGGCCGGATAATTGTACCGCGTGAAAAAGCACACGAAACCGCGGCCCGGCAGATACCAGGGTTGCATATACGAGAAATTGGTCATCGGCACATCGTTGCCGTCCTCCACTTTTGTCACCGGCACCAGTTCGAACGCATTGACGTCGTGGGGCCGGGAACTCCTGTGCACATAGGAAGGCCGGCTGCGGCCGTGCGACGTGGAGAAAATCCATATGTAGCCTTCGTCGTCGACGGATATCACGGGATTGTCGTGCGCATCGCTGGTGTTCTTGTCCAGCAGAATCGTCGGACGGGGCACCTTGCCGGTTGTATGGTCGTAGTAAGACACCATATGCAGCAGTTGGCGATTGCTCTCTGTAGTCGTGCCGCCGTAGCAGAAGAAGGTCTTGTCCACCTCCTCGCAATATACCGCAAACGGCTTGTGCTTGGCACAGTACGTCCCCAGCCCCCCGCTGTATTTGTACACGTACTCATCGCCGGAAGGCTGATTCATGTACCAGATGCCCCGATAGCCCGTATCCTTGCGGTTCAGTGTCAGCCGGCCCGCCTCCACGGAACTTTCTGAACCGCACCTCGACGCGGCCATACATGCAAAAATGAACGCCGCCGTCACTGAAAGACCTGCCATACGTCTGTTTGATTGCCTCATAACCGTCTCGATCTCCAATCACTGCGATACCGAATGTCGATGATGCGCCGCGGCCGAAAACATCCACAGCCCGCCATACACAGTTGCGCTATATGTTGAATTGTCTGCCGGTGGCCTTGGTGATCTGCTCGATTGTGGCGGCGCCGAAATCCATCTCCGGCAGCTTGTCCTGTCGCCTCTCGTCCACCATCCGCTTGATCGCCGCCAGTTCCCTCGCCAGCAGATCGTAATCCTGTTCGTCGACGATCTTACCCATCGTCGCCTTGTCGATCATACTGAAAGACGCCCCGAGCACCAGTACCCCTGCATCGATATAATCCGGGATGTTGCTCGCATTCGTGCCGCCCGTCGGCACCAGACTGATCGTCTTGTGGATGGCCGGATCGATGGCCTTGACGTATGCCGGTCCGCCAAGTTGCTTGGCCGGAAAGATCTTGCAGAGGTTCGCTCCTCTGGCGAACTGCGTCACCACCTCGGTCGCGCTGCCGCAACCCGGAATCATCGGGATCTTTCCCCCGAACTTCTCATAGCCGGCGTCGCTGAAGTTCACGGCCGAAACAAGATAACACGCACCGACATCCACCACCTGCTGCAAACTCGGCAGTGGATCTTCACGATGCACGGCGTTGTAAACACCCAGCATCTCGGGCCAGTCAATCAGGCTGGCCGAACCCGCAACGAACTCGGGCAACTCCCGCCGCAGACGCTCCAGCTTCTCCAGCGGCCTGCTGATCCGGCACGTCACCTCCATATTGTAAACGCCCGCCTCAATCAGCGCCCCCGCCGTTCGAACGATGTCCAGCTTGTCCTGATTGAAGACCAGAACAAATCCGTCGCGCAACAGCGTTGCAATCGTATCCTTGATGTTCATACACACGCTCCCTGCTTTTCCGGTGAAGACGTTACAGCCTGTGCAGATGAAAGCCTCCGTCGACGTCGAATACGCAGCCGGTCGAGAAGTCGAAGTCCCCGCGCGCAATCGCCCCGACCGCTTTGGCCACGTCATCGGGCTGCCCCCATCGCCGGATGGGTGTCAGACCCCCGCCGATGAGCTTGTCATACTTGTCCTTGACCCCGCTGGTCATGTCCGTCTCGATAATCCCCGGGCTCACTTCGTACACTCCGATGCCGTACTCCGCCAGCCGATCCGCATACAGCTTGGTCATCATCCGGATGCCCGCCTTGCTGATGCAATACTCGCCGCGAGATGGCGAACTGGTATACGCGCTGATCGACCCGATACTTACAATTCGCATCGCACGATCCGGGTGCTCCCGCTTCTGCTCGATCATCCAGTTTGCCACCTGCTGCGTCAGAAAGTACGGCCCCTTGAGGTTGATTCCAGTCACACGGTCGAAACTCTCCTCGGTAGCATCGAGGATATCCAGCCGCTTGAGCGGTGCCGCACCGGCATTGTTCACCAGCATATCGCAGCGCCCCAAACGTTCCTTCGTCTCGGCAACAAGCCTCTTGCGATCGTCGCTGTCCCCGATATTGCCCTGAACGAACGCGCACCGCACGCCAAGCGATTCGGCCTCCTCTTTCGTCTGGGGCGCCTCGTTCTGCACGCGATTGACCACCAGATCGAACCCCAGCCGCGCCAATTCCAGCGCAACCGCCCTGCCGATCCCCCGACTCGCCCCTGTCACTATCGCCACCGGTCTGTCCGGCATCTTATACCCTTTCCACAGTCTTGGTCAGAAAATCATTAATCTCCCGCGCCGCCCGCATACCATCGGCCACGGCCGCCACAACCGTCGACGGCCCCCGCACGAGATCGCCGCCCGCGAACACCCCCTCGCGGCAAGTCGCATACGAGTTATCCTGTACCACGATCAGCCCCTTGTCCGTTCGCACCCCCGGCAACGCTTCCTCCAGCCCTTCGGAAGCCTTCTGCCCGATTGCTTCGACAACGATGTCCATCTCCAGATCATACGCACTGGACTCGACCGGCACCGGACGACAGCGTCCCGATCCGTCCGGCTCGCCCAACTGCGTCGGGCATACGCGAATCCCCGTCAGCCGCCCGTTCTTCGAGTTGTAGCCGAGCGGCTGGGTCAGAATGATAAAGTGCACCCCTTTGGCCATCGCGCGATCCCGCTCGCCGCTCCATGCGGGCATCTCCTTGAAGGACCGCCGATATATCAGATACACATCCCGCGCACCCAGGTGCGCCGCCGTCGTCGCAACATCCATCGCCGTATTGCCCCCGCCGATGACGCCGACCCGTTTGCCCGCAAGCTCCGGCCCGCCCTTCTCTTTGGCCTTCGCCAGAAACGTCAGCGCATCCCACAGCCCGTCCAGCTTGTTCTCGCTGATGCCCGTTGCCGCAGGAAGCCCCATCCCGATAAACACCGCATCGAAACCCTCGGCGCAGATATCATCGAGCGTAAAACCGGCGTTGATTTCCGTCCCCAGCCTCCACTGCAATCTCTCGGCCGGCACGTCGGCGAAGATCGCCTCGACCTCGTTGCGCAGCGAGACGCCCTGCCTGTCGGCCGGAATCACCGATTCGATCATGCCGCCCGCTTGGCCGCCCTTGTCAAACACGCTCACCTCGTGGCCCGCCTCAAGAAGCACCGCCGCACACGCCAGACCGCCCGGCCCCGCACCCAGCACAGCAACCCGCTTGCCCGTAGATTCCTCCGGCAGATCCAGGCGCGACCACCCCTGCTTGTTCGCCTGTTCCGCGAGATACCGCTGAATGTCCGCAATCGGCAAAGGCCCGTCGCCGATGAACTTCTGCAGACAATTGCCCTGGCATTGCTGTTCGACCGGACACAGCCACGCGCAGACCTCCGGAAAGATGTTCGACCGCCGGAGCACCTCGTACGCCTGCTGCTCCATGCCGTCGAGAAACAGCTTGATGAAGGCGGGAATGTCAATGCCCGCCGGGCACGCCAGTTGACACGTCGGCTCCTGGCACTCGCGGCACGCAGCAGCCAGCCGGGCGAGGTTCTCCCGGTCGCTCATGCGGCCGTGCTCGAAGATTGGTCCGTACACGCCGTTGTCCCGCACCACGCAGCCCGTCCGACCGCCGTCGCGCATAATCTGCGTGCACGCGCTGCACGCAACGCACACCTTCTCCGGGAACATGCGCCCTTTCGTGAGAATGTCCCTGGCGAAGTCGGGATACGCAAAACCCATACGCCCGGCCCCGACCAGTGTCACCCGGCCCGCCGCCTTCTGGGCCGCGCCAACGTTGGCAAACAGCGTCCGAAGCCAACTGTAACCCGTGCCCACCAGCGCGATATCCGGAAAGGCCTTTTGAACCTCAGCAGTGACATTCAGCATCCGATCGACGCCGACCAGCGGATGCTCGGGCTCGCCGTAACCGCCCACAATCGGTTCGTTGAACGGCCGGCCGACGTGCGGATTGTAATACGGATTGGCCACCGTGATGTCGATCAGCCGCACGCCGCGATCCTGCAGCAGACCGATCAGTTGCTTCGGCTCGGCCAGGTCGGGCTTGCGGTAATCTTCCTTGTCCACCGCCCAGCCGTAAGGATATGGGATCGCATCGTAAATCCCCAGCCGCGTGACAACCTGAATTCTGTCCCCCAGTTCGTTGCCAATGGCGTCGACCACGTCGAGCATGAACCGCGTGCGATTCTCAAAGGAACCGCCGTATTTGCCTTCGCGGTTGTAACACGCAAACAGCTCGTTGATGAGATAGCCGTGACAGGACTTGACATCGACCGCATCGAAACCCGCCTCCATCGCCAGCCGTGCCGCATTGACATAAGCCCCCACCAATTGATCCAGATACGCATCGCTCACCAGCGGCCGATCATCCGGTATCCGGCTCTCGCGGTCCGGACTGGGCGGATGCTGGGGAACCATCGGATCCCGATACGGATCGCGCTGCGCGATGATCGGCTCAGACACCCCCTTGGGCTTGCTGTATCGGCCCGAGTGCGTCAACTGAAGAACAAGAAAAGGCCTGTGTCCCGCCCCCATCGACTCGCCTGCTGTCCGGCGCATCATCCCCGCCATGGCAGCGAACGCATCCTTGCTGCCCTCGTGCAGCCACAACTGCCTCGGATTGGCCCGCCCCTCGGGCGCCACGGCCGTCGCCTCAGCCCAGATCAAGCCCGCCCCACCTGCCGCAAAGCGCCGGTACCGTCTGAGCGTCAATTCGCTCGGCTGCCCTTCGCTGTCCCCATCACAACCCTCCATCGGCTGAACCGCGAGTGAGTTCGGTATGTCCACCCCCTCTTTCCGCACCGGCTCGCTCAGAATCGAGACATCCTCAACAGCGTCAACCGAAAGCCCGAGTTCGCTGTTCATCTTCTGTAAATCGTCTATGCTGCCGAGTCGAAATTGCCACATGCGGACGTTCCCTCAATGTAGCAGGCACAATATCGCCCCCATTCAGGAATAGGACTCCGAACGGGTGAGCCTCATGTACCGGCCAGTCTTTCTTTCAGATATTTTGCGGTGTAGCTCGTTTCGTTCTTGATTATCTGCTCCGGCGGGCCCGCAACAACGACCTGACCGCCGCCGTCGCCGCCTTCCGGACCAAGGTCTATTATATAATCGGCCATCTTGACAACATCAAGATTGTGTTCGATCACAACAACCGTGTTCCCCATATCACACAGCCGCTGCAGAACGTTCAGCAAATGATGAATGTCGGCGAAATGCAGTCCGGTTGTCGGTTCATCGAGGATGTAAAAGGTATGGCCGGTCGCGGCCTTGCTCAACTCCGCCGACAGCTTGACCCGCTGGGCCTCGCCGCCCGACAGCGTTGTCGAAGCCTGCCCCAACTGCATATACCCGAGCCCGACGTCGCGGAGCGTTCGAAGAATCTGCACGATCTTCGGGAAATTCGTGAAGAAATCCAGAGCCGCGTCGATGCGCATCTCCAGCACATCCGCAATATTCCTGCCCTTATACGTAATCTGCAGCGTCTCGGCATTGAACCGCGTACCTTTGCAGTTCTGGCAGGTCACATACACGTCCGGCAGAAAATGCATCTCGATCTTCTTCGTGCCCTGCCCCTTGCAGTGCTCGCACCGGCCGCCCTTGACGTTAAAGCTGAATCGCCCGGGCTTGTACCCGCGAATCTTGGCCTCCCGCGTAACCGAAAACAGCTTGCGAATCAGGTCGAAAACCCCCGTATACGTAGCCGGATTGCTCCGCGGCGTCTTGCCGATCGGAGACTGGTCGATCTCGATAACTTTGTCGATCTGCGCCGTACCCAGAATGTTCTTGTGCCTGCCGGGCTTCTCGCGCGAGTGATAGAGCCTCCGTTTCAACGCCCGCAGCAGAATCTGACTGACAAGCGTGCTCTTGCCCGAACCCGAAACCCCTGTGACGCAAATGAAGCACCCAAGCGGGAACTTCACATCGATCTCCTTGAGGTTATTCTGTGCGGCCTTCTTGACTTCGATGCATCTCCGCAAACTGTACCTTCTCCGCTTGACCGGCAACTCAATGCTCCGGCTGCCGCTCATGTACTGGCCCGTCATCGACCGCTGACACTCCCCCACCTCCTTGAGTGAACCCTGGACCACGACCTCGCCGCCGTGCGCACCCGCCGCCGGACCGATATCCACAATATGATCCGCCGCGGCGATAATGTCTTCGTCATGTTCGACCACGAGAACCGTGTTGCCAATCCGCGTCAACCGTTGCAGAATGCTCAACAGCCGGTCGTTGTCGCGCTTGTGCAGACCGATCGTCGGCTCGTCCAGCACGTAGCATACGCCGACCAGCCCGCTGCCGACCTGGGTAGCCAGCCGTATCCGCTGCGCCTCGCCGCCCGCCAGCGTACTGCTCATACGATCGAGCGTCAGATAACCCAAACCCACGTCCACCATGAACTTCAACCTCGCGTTGATCTCCTTGAGCACCGCCGACGCGATAACGGTCTTCTCCTTGTCGAGCTTGAGTCTGCCGAAAAAAACCTGGGCCTTCTCAATGCTCAGAGCAACCAGCTCGTTGATGCTCTCGCCCCCCACGGTCACCGCAATCGCCTGGGGCCGCAGCCGCGCGCCGCCGCAGCTTTGACAGGGCTGCTCCGAGAGATAGCCGTGCAGGCGAGCCTTGACGTACTCGCTGGTCGTGTTCTTCCACCGCCGCGTAAGATTCGGAATCACCCCCTCGAAATGCAAACTGTGTTTGCGCGAATCCGCAGCCGTCGTTCCGTACATCAGCATCCGCCTGTATTCCTTCGGTATGCGCTCGAAAGGCTCGGCTTTGCTGATTCCAACACTCCGGCAGAATCGCTTGACCAGACGGTTGTAGTAGATGTTCATTCGCTTGCCGCCCTTGCGCCATGCCTCGATCGCCCCATTCTCCAGAGAGATGGTCTTGTCGGGCACAATCAGATCCGGATCGAATTCCAGAATCGTCCCCAGGCCGTCGCAACTCTTGCACGCACCGTACGGGCTGTTAAAGCTGAACAGCCGCGGAGACAGCTCCTCCAGACTGGCCTGCGGATGGTCCGAACAAGCGAACTTTTCGCTGTATACAACCTCCTGCCAACCGCCGCCTCCGCCGTTCTTCTTGTCCGCTTCGGGCTCCTGAACCAGCACCTGAATAACTCCGTCGGCCAGCTTCAAAGCAGTTTCCACCGAATCAGCCAGGCGCGTGCGAACCGCAGGCTTGACGATAAGCCTGTCGACCACCGCTGCGATATCATGCTTCTTGTTCTTGCTCAGCGCCGGAGCCTCGCCTCGGGCCGAGACATCCACCACGTCGCCATCGACCCGCGCGCGAACGAATCCCTCTCGCTGAATATCCGCGAAAATCTCACGATGCTCGCCCTTCTTGCCCCGAATCAGCGGCGCGCACACCTGTATCTTCGTCCCCTCCGGCCGCGACATGATCGAATCGACGATCTGCGTGGCGTGCTGGCTGGTGATCTCCCGCCCGCAGATCCAGCAGTGCGGCGTACCGGCCCGAGCGAAAAGCACGCGAAAATAGTCGTAAATCTCCGTCGTCGTCGCCACCGTCGAGCGCGGATTGCTGCTGGCGCTGCGCTGTTCTATCGCGATCGTCGGCGGCAAACCGCTGATCTCGGAAACCGCAGGCTTCTGCATCTGTTCGAGGAACTGCCGGGCGTACGTGCTCAGCGATTCGACGTACTTCCGCCGCCCCTCGGCGTAAATCGTATCGAATGCGAGCGAACTCTTCCCCGAGCCGCTGATGCCCGTAATAACCACGAGCTTGTCCCGCGGAATGCTCAGGCTGATATTCTTGAGATTGTGCTCTGATGCGCCGACAATCTCTATCGACTTGCCTCCTCGCTTGGCCATATTGTCCGTGATGCTCCAAGATGGTGTACTTCGAAAATCGCTGCCTACGGAAACTTGTGAGTGTACCACAATGCCCACACAAGGTAAAATCAAATTGCACGCTGAAATAGGACGAAACGGGACGATGACAAGAACAAAGCATTTGCACCACTGGAATCTTTCGTACGCCGAGGCGCGAGAACTCCAGACGCGTCTGGCCGCCAAAGTAGAGCATGCCCCCCTGCCGCGTCGCCCCCGCCTAATCGCCGGATTTGACTGTGCCTTTCTGGACAAAGGCAAGCGCATCATCGCGGTCGCCGTCGTACTCGAACGCAAACCGGCCGCCGAAAAACCGCCGGAGACGGGCAAAAACCGCCAATTCGAACTGATTGAAACCGCCCATGTGGTTCAGAAAACGCGGTTCCCATATATCCCCGGACTCCTCTCATTTCGCGAAGCGCCCGCATGCATCGCAGCAGCCGAGAAGCTCGAATCCCGGCCCGAACTCTTTCTCGTCGATGGCCAGGGCATCGCCCATCCCCGCAGACTCGGCCTGGCTGCCCACCTCGGACTCTTTCTCGATCGCCCCACCGTCGGCTGCGCAAAAAGCCGCCTGACGGGCACCTTCGATGAGCCCGCCGCCGAAAAAGGATCGTATACCCCGCTTCGGGATAAACCCGCTTGCGGCGAATCCCGGGAGCCCGAGACCATCGGGGCGGTAGTGCGAACACGAACCAGCGTCAAACCGTTGTTCGTCTCGGTCGGGCACAAATGCACTCTGGATGACGCTGTCGAAATGACCCTCGCCTGTGCGACGCGCTATCGCCTCCCCGAACCGACGCGTCTGGCGCATCAATTGGTATCGAGACTCAAGAAGGAACTCTAAAAGCCGGCACCGCACATCAAACGCCTGCCGGTCCGAAACTCCCCCGGCCTAATCCTCAGCAGGAACCCACTTAAGCCTCGCAATGCGAATCCCCTTCAGCGACGGCTTGAGGGCGGCGATATACCACTGCCCCTCATGATGAATGATCTCCGGGGCCGCAACCGCCAACTGCCCGATCGTAAACCGATCGTCGCCCACGCCGAAACACAATGGATTCGGCGAAGCGTACTGCGTGTTGAGGTTGTTGCGCCCGTAGAGCTGATTGCGAAACAGATAGAACACGCCGTCCTTGTGCACCACAAATGGACATTCGGCATCCCCGCCGTACCAGTTCGATTTGTCCGCTACGCTGCCGCCGGCCGAGACCATCACAGGCTCGCTCCAGTAACGCAGATCGTGCGAAACCCTGCAGAAAATCGCCGAGTCGTACTCCGCGTTCTTCTTGTGGCCCATGTAATAGCAGTAGTAAAGCCCGTCCAGGATCAAAACCATCGGGTCCCGCGTGTTGTCGTACGGACCTGAGAACAACGTCGCCTGGCCCTGATCGTTCAATACTCGCTCGAAAGCCTTGCCGTCCGCACTCCTGGCCAGACATATACTCGCCCACCCGCCGTAAATCATGTAGTACGTTTGGTCTATCTCGATAACGTGAGGCGCCTGCAAGCCGCCCTTCTGCTCGCCGAATTTCGGATCGGCCTCCATCGCAATCCCCATCGGCTTCCAGTCCTCGTCCGTCAGTTTGCCGCCTTCCCAACGATAGAACAACCGCGTGTTCCCGCCGCACTTGGTGTTCCGAATGCACGACCAGAGCTGCCAGGAGCCGTCCCGCGCCTGCCAGATGCCGAAATCCACCGGCTGCTGTTTGGGATTCGTATACTCGCCCAGGTCGGGATCGCCCGCTACCGACCACCACTGCCCGTCAACCTCCGGCCTGAGAGGCGGTTGGACCTCCTTCGCCCCCAACAGTGCGCAAAAGCAAAACAAAACAACCGCTGCCGATACATACTTCATAGCGCCGAGCTCCTTCAATCCCTCCGATGAACACGTCACTCTTCGACGATGCTCGCCGATTCGATCACAACCGGCTCGACCGGCACATCGTCCATACCCATCTTCGACGTCGTCTCCACTCCCGCGATGGCGTCCACTACGTCCATCCCCTCGACCGCCTTGCCGAAAACCGCGTAGCCCGGATTGGACGGCCCCTTGTAATCGAGAAAGTCGTTGTCCGCATGGTTGATGAAGAACTGGGCCGTCGCGCTGTTCGGATCGTTCGTGCGGGCCATTGCCACCGTGCCGCGTTCGTTCTTCAAACCGTTGTCCGCTTCATTGACAATCGGATCGCCTGTGGACTTGCGCTCCATATCTGCGGTGAAGCCGCCCCCCTGGATCATGAAATCCGGTATCACACGATGAAATATCGTTCCGTCGAAATGCCCCTCCCGAACATACCCGAGGAAGTTCCGCACCGTCACCGGAGCAGCCTCTGCATACAGATCGAGAATGACATCGCCCTTGTTCGTTTGCAGTTTGACCATCGTCATCTCCTTCTTCAGACAGCCTGTTCGCCGTCTCCGTTGTGTGTCCATGGTTAAAAGAGGCAACAGAGGGTCATTCGCCGTATTCGATCTGCTCGCCCCATTTGTGCTTCCGTACCGATGCCAGAATCTTCTGGGCGCATTCCAGCGCCGCCAAACCCTCTTCCGCACTGACTTCCGGCATATACTGAGGATCGACGACCGCACGCAGAAACGCCTCCTGCTGCAGACGCACGGGTTCTTTGGAGTCGATTTCCAACTGTTCGATGTGCAGCAGGTCCGGCCAGTTCACGCTCGTCCAGTCGAAGTCACCGGCCTGCCGGTGCTCCTGGATCCATTTGACCACGTTGATGTTCGGATCCGCCTTAATAACGATCCCGCTCTTTTTGAAGTAGTCCATGCTCAGATACGCCTGCTTGCTGAAGACCCGCACTTTCCGTTCGGTCTTCAGCGCCAGCCTCGAGGCCGTCACGTTGGCGATGCATCCGTTCTCAAAAACGATCCGGGCGTTGCAGATATCCTCGTTATCCCCGATCACGTTCACGCCCACCGCGTCGATCCGCTTGATCTTGCTCGCCGCCAGCGACAGGATGATGTCGATGTCATGGATCATCACGTCCAGCACAACACCTACATCGGTCGAGCGAAACGGATACGGGCTGATGCGATTCGCCTCGATGAAACGCGGCTCGATGTCGAAACGCTTCATTGCCTGAGCCACCGGATTGCACCGCTCGGAATGCCCAACCGCCACCACGCTGTGCGTCTTCTTCGCCAGCGAAACGATCTTCTTACCCTCCCGGACATTCGCAGCCAGCGGCTTCTCAATGAGCGCCGCAACCCCGTTTCGCACGAAAACCTTGGCCAGTTCCAGGTGGCTCACGGTAGGCGTTGCGATCGTAACCGCATCGACGCGATCCAGCAACTGATCGCACTCCGTAAACGCCTGGCAGCCGTAGCGATCGGCTACTTTGCGAGCCCTGTCGCCATCGGTATCCACCACGGCGACCAGTTCGCTCTGCGGCAACTGGTCGTACACCTTGGCGTGAATCGAACCCATCTTTCCCGCCCCCACAACCGCCGTCCGCACTCTATCCTTCTCCATATTCCATCCTTATGCTTGCCTTCCGTATTTCCACCTGTCACCATCCTTGCGGTCGCACCAACCTGCCGACCGCATCGAATCAATGTCGGAACTGTTCCAGATACCTGCCGTAACGATGCTGGCCGCTCTTCTCAATGGCGTCCACCATCTCTTTGACGTTCTTGTCCAATCCGTCCTCCTGCCGCATCGCTGCCGCGTTTTCCAGCAGACTCCCCCCTTCCCGGTAGAGCCTCCTGTACGCCGCAATGATGCGCTCCTGCTGCTGCTCGTCAAAACCCCCGCGGCGCAACCCCCGCTTGTTCACTCCACGGACCTGCGGCGGGTAGTGGCCGCTGACGGTAAGAAATGGGGGAACGTCCTTGTTGACCCCCGCCAGACCCGCAATGTAAACCCACCGCCCGACCGTGACGAACTGGTGTACGCCCGCCATCCCGCTGAACCATACGCCGTCGCCCAATTTGCAGTGCCCGCTGATCTGCACGCTGTTGCTCAAAACAATTCTGTCGCCCAGCACCGAATCGTGCCCCACGTGCGCACCAACCATGATGAAGTTCTCGCTGCCGATCTGCGTGTTGTGACCCTCGTGCATGCTCGGATGAATCGTCACGTGTTCGTGAAAAGTGTTGCCGTCACCGATGACCAGTCTTCCAATCGGCTGGTCCTTCGTCAGCCCCAGAATCTGAGGCCAGGCTCCGATTACACAACCGGAGAAGAAATGATTGCCTTTGCCGACCTGAACGTCCTTCTCGATCACCACATTCGGTTCGAGAACGGTTTCATCCCCCAGCACCACCCCGCGCTTTACCACACAATAGGCCCCGATAGTAACCCCGTCGCCCAGTTGCACATCCTTATCAACAATCGCACTCGGATGTATTTCAGCCATTTGTAAACCCATATCCTTTATACATTGAACCCGTAAACTACACGCGTTCGTCATCAACGAGCATAAAGCGTATTTCCGCCTCCGCCACCACCGCCTCGCCCACCATCGCCCGGCATCTGCACTGCGCCGTTCGCTTGCGAAGTCGAACCGTCTCCGCAGTCAGACATAGCTGATCGCCGGGCACGACCGCCTTGCGAAGCTTCACCCGGTCCATACTCAACAGCATCGCCAGCCGCCCCGTGTGTTCCAGCCGTTGCGCAAAAAGCAGCCCGGAAACCTGCGCCATCGCCTCGACGATCAAAACGCCCGGCATGATGGGCACGCCCGGAAAATGTCCCTGGAAAAACTGTTCGTTGAACGTAACGTTCTTCACGGCTTTGATCCGCTTGTCGCCTTCGATTTCCACCACTTTGTCCACAAGCAGGAAGGGATACCGATGAGGCAGAATCTTCGCGATTCGCCGAATATCCAGAATCGCGTCCGTGCCGAATCGATCGATTCGCTCGCGACGCTGGGCCTGCTCGTGCAGCTTTCGAGCCAGTTCCTGGTTCAGCGCGTGCCCGCTTCTATAAGCAACGATGCGCCCCTGAAGCGGACGCCCGACCAGCGCCAGATCGCCGACCAAATCTACGATCTTGTGACGAACGCACTCGTCCGGAAACCGGTAGCTGTTCTTGATCGGACCGTCCGAATTGATCACCAGCAGATCCCGCGGACTGATGTGCACCCCCATCCCACGGGCGCGAAACTGCTTCGCTTCCGCTTCGAGAAGGAACGTCCGGGCCGGCGCGAGGTGCTTCTCGAATGCCTCCGGCGTCAGGTGGCAACTGTATATCTGCCTGCCGATGCCCGTATGCCTGCCGTAGTCCAGATCGTAGGTAATGCTCAGCCCCGGCTCGCTGCTGGGCAGCGCGTAAATAGAAGCTTCGCCCGAAGCTATCGTTATGGGCTCGCGAATCGTGAATTCCTTACGACCCGCGTCCTGTTCCATAAGACCGACCCGCTTGAGCACCCTGAAGTATTCGGCGCTGCTGCAGTCCGGCGAAGGAAGCTCGGGCCCCGACACGTCCACCACCACATTGTCAATCTCGAGGGCCGAAATCGCAGCAAGACAATGTTCGATCGTCTCGATGCTCACCGTACCGTTCTTGAGAGTCGTCCGTCGGCTCCGCTCGGCAATGTTCGGCGCGATTGCCCGAATGCGCACCGGCTCGGCAACATCCGACCGGACGAAGGTTATGCCGGATTCCACCGGAGCCGGACGAAAAACAACCTTCGCATCCTTTCCCCCGAACAGGCCCTTGCCCGATACCTTACCCTCATTTCTTATCGTCTTCTGAAGCTTCAAGATGCTCGACTCTCTTGCTCAGTTGTTTCACTTGACTGGCCATCTTGGGCAAACGCAAAGCAAGGCCCACCACACGCAGCGCCTCTCTCTTGTCAATGGCCGGCGTCCAGGCCAGTTGCTTGCCCGCCGGCACGCTGTCCAGAACCCCCGATTGAGCCCCAACCTGCACGCCGTCGCCGATTTCGATATTGTCCGCCAGCCCGACCTGACCCGCAAGCACGACCCCGTCGCCCAGCCGGCAACTGCCCGATACCCCGACCAGCGCCGCAATCAGACAACACTTGCCTATCACCACGTTGTGAGCGATTTGCACCAGGTTGTCTACTTTCGTGCCCGCGCCGACAATCGTACTGCCGAACTTGGCCCTGTCCACGCAGCAATTGGCGCCGATTTCCACGTAATCCTCGATAATCACCCCGCCGTTGTGCGGAATGAGGTGCGGCGTTCCGTCAACCGTGGAATACCCGAAACCCGTCGAGCCGATCGTCGTGTTCGCCTGGATGATAACGTGGCTCCCGATCCGACAGTTATGATACACCACAACGTTGCTGTCCAGCCTGCAATCCTCGCCGACGACCGAATTCTCTCCGATTTTGCAGCCGCTGCCGATCACCGTCCCCGCCCCGATCTCCGCACCGTCCTCCACCACCACGTACGCCCCGACCGACGCGCTGGCATCGATCTGGACATTCCGCCCGATCTTTGCACTCGCATCAACGCCGCCACAAGCCGGCTTCAACTCCGGAGCAAGGGCCTTCAGCGCCTCAATCAAAGCGGCATTGACGTCCCCGACGATCAACTGGGGTTTTTCAAGCCCTTCGATAGGCGACGAAACGATAATAGCCGCCGCCCCCGTACCGGCCGCAACACTGCGATGTTTTTCGTCCATCGCAAAAGTCACATCCGCCTGACCGGCCGTAGCGATTGGTGCGACCGCTTCAATATGCACATCCCCCTGTGTCCCGGGCTGTGCGATCTCCGCACCGATGCGCTGAGCTAATTGTCGAATCGTATAGTCCATGCTGGCACCGCAACAGATACGGCCGGGCACGTCTCGGTGCGCTTCCACACACCGCTGCCGCCAATGCGCAAACCGTTACGCTAAAGACCGAACTTCGACGCCCTCTTGTCGAGTTCTGCCATCACCTCGGCCGTCAAATCCATGCATCCGCCGTCGTACAGAACCTTGTGGGTCTGCAGCGACATCATCAGTTCATCCGGATTCTGAACGGGAAACTCCGGCTCGTCAACGTCAAGCACGAGATTTAGCCCTTTTTCTTCGGACATTTCCTTCACGATCCCCAGAACCTCCTCGTAAAGACGCTCGGTCCACCGCTGATCCTGAAGAGCCTGCTTCTGCTGATTGAACTGGCGCATCGCCTCCAGCCTGGCCTTCTTCTGGAAAAGCTGGTCCGCCTGCGTAAGATAATCCTCGCTCCCGATCTTCAGTGCCTTGAGCCCCTGCTCCTCGGCCTGAATCTCTTCGGCCAGTCTTTCTTCCGCCGACTTGGCCCTGCTCTGCTCGGCGATCGATTTGGCCCGATACTTCGCGTTCAACTGGCAGTCCCGAAACACCTTGCGGACCGAGACAACCCCAATACGTGAAAACGTCATCGCATTAGGCTGCGCCGTAACGTACTGATAACCCGCGATCAAGGAGAATCCCGCCACCAGAATACACAAAGCCGTGGTCTTGTTCTTCATAGTCTACCCTTTCCGGTCATAATTCCTGCACCTGCTTCAACTGGCATTCGTCCGCCGGGACGAGTGCCCATTCCCACGAATTGTACCACATATACATCCCCGAATGAAGCCAGACCCACCGCCCCCGGCGTGGAAATGCGCCTGATGCCCGATCAGAACAAATGGCCGCCCATCGAAAAGCTGAACGCCTGTGTTTCGTCCTCGCCGTCTTTCAGGAACGGGAAAGCTACCTCGAACCGCATCGGCACCGGGCCGAACCACTGAGGAATCATGATCTGAAGACCCGTTCCGACCGATGCACGATAACCACCCGTCTCAACCGTACCACTGTCAATGAAGAACAGGCCCGAAAGACTCTCTCCCACCAACGGCACTGTAACCTCGCCGCTGGCCAGAAAGATCCAGTCGCTGCCGATCGGGTCTTTACGCTCAGGGCGCGCCACGTTGGTCTGCAAACCCCGCGGACTGACGCCGTAGTACTCAAAACCGCGAATACCGTGGATGCCGGTGCCGCCCGCATAGAACTTCTCAAAAGGCGGCGCGTCGCCGACAGTGGTCCCGGCTCGTATCTTCGTCGCCAGCACGGTCTTGCGCTCGAGCAAATCCTCGTGCAGCGTCGTGTACCGCACGTATCCCCCGGTCAAAATGCCGAAGGTCTTGTCGCCCGTAACCTGCTCGTAGCTGGTGTCGAATGTGTATCCCGTCGTGGGCAGATACCGGTTGTCGGTAACGTTCCGACCCGTACCAACCTTCACGCCGTACATGTAATTGCTGCCTTCGACGTCGTATATCTCCTGCGGAGCGTCGAGATCGATGCTGTCGATATCAACGTTCTCAGCCCGAAACGCAATACTCCTCCGCCAGTCGTCCTCCAGCCGTTGCTCGAATCCCAGCAGACCGCGCAGCCGATTCTCATCGTGACTGCGCCGCCATCGCTCGTAGCTCGTCCCGACAACGTCCAGCGACGTGGGTTTGTCGTTGAAATACGGCTCCGTAAACGCAACCGAATACTGGCTCACCCGCGTACCAGGTTCCAGCGCCACTCGCAGCGTCTGACCCGCCCCGCGAAAAGAATTCATCGAAAAGAAATCGCCCAGCGTTTCAGGCGTATCCGTAATGTCGAAGTTACGCTGCTGATAAACCAGTCGCCCGATGAAGCCGCTGTCGCTCCCAAACCCGATGCCCGGGTTCCACATGCCCGTCAGACCCTCCTGCACGTCCACGCTGACGTCCTTGCGGTCGCCGACCGGTTCGTCCGAAGCCGCCGGCCGGATCAGCACCTGGTCGGCAAGCGTCATGCGCCGAACATACTGCTCCAGCGTTCCATCGCCCTCGGGCGGCGCCATATCCGCATCGTACAGTTTGCCGGGCGTGAAATCGTATTCGTCCAGAATACGGCGAATGACTCGGTCCTGCGTGTTGATATTGCCCGTTATGTCCACCCGCCCGATACGAAACTGCAAGCCCTCGCTGACCTCGAAGATCAGATTCACCACGTCGTTCCGCACCCCCCCGGTGTATTCCGGATGCTGCTCTACACGGGCGTCGATAAAACCGCTCTCCCGATACCGCTTCAAGACCCGCTTGACTTGAGACTCGGCCTTCTGCCGATGATATACGTCCCCCGTCTCCAGTTCCAGACCTTCCAGAAGCGTCGCATCATCGAACTCCTCGTTGCCCTCCACCTTGATCTGCCCGACGCGATACTGCGGCCCTTCTTCGATGACGAATGTAATGTGGCTCTCGCCCAGCACCTTGATGCGATGGTCCAGAAATCCCTCGCGATAGTAAATCTTGCGAAGTTTCTCGACGTCCCTGTCTATCTTCTCCTTGTTGTAATAGACCGGCCGGACCAGCCAACTGCGTGTCTTGGTGTCAATAGCGGCTCTCAGATCGCCCGTCTTGATCTTTTCGTTGCCTTTGAACGTTATCGAGCGAATGCGGACCCGCGGCCCCTGTTCGATAATGTAAATAACCTTCCCCTCGGAAAGAGCCACGCTGTTGAGCGTAACTTTGGCGTACGGAAAGCCCTTCTTCTGATAGTAGTCCATGATCGTCCGCCGGCCCGTCTCAGCCAGGATTGGATCGAGATAGTCGCCGACCGAAAAACCGATCTTCTTGGCAAGTTCCTTGTCGCTGAACGTGTAGTTGCCCACGAACACGATCTCGCGAACGTTCGTCATCCCCTCGGTGCCCGTTTCCGCACCGCCCTGCCCGAACAATGGCGATATCAGCCCCAGAACCGCCGCCGCTATCAATAAGAAACGGCTAAGCCTCGGTCCCCCGGATGCGATGTCGTACGATTCGTTGCTCTTCAATGCTCGCGTTCCTAAAAAGGCGCAACTTCCTGCTCGATGTGGGAGGCGTTCTCGAAACGAGTGAGCTTCTCTCTGAATATCAGCGGCACGATGCCGGTCGGTCCGTTCCGCTGCTTGGCAATAATCAACTCGGCCGTGTTGTTCTGCTCGTAGTCCGATTCGCCGCGGTGATAGTAATCCTCCCGGTGTAGCAGCATCACCACATCAGCATCCTGCTCGATACTGCCGCTTTCACGCAAATCACTCATTCGCGGCCGGTGCCCTTCGCGACCTTCCGCCGCTCGATTCAACTGGCTCAAAACCACTACAGGTACCGCCAGCTCCCGAGCAAGCCCCTTGAGATAACGCGAAATCGCCGTTATTTCCTGCTGCCGGGACTCAACCCGGCCCGCACCAAGATGCATCAGTTGCAGATAGTCAACCATAACACAGCGAATGTCGTATGCGCTCTTCAGTCGTCTGGCCTTCGCTCGCATCTCAAGCGGGCTCAGGGCAGCACTGTCATCTATGTATATCGGCACATTCGCCAATATTCCGCAGGCATCAACAAGTTGGCGATAATGCTCGGTGCTCAGAACCCCCTTGCGAACCAGTTGCGCATCGACCCCGCTGACACTGCACAGAAATCGCTCCGCCAACTGCTGTTTGCCCATTTCCAGCGAAAATATCGCTACAGCAGCCTTCTGCTCCATCGCAATATGCTCGGCCATATTCAGAACAAGACTCGTCTTGCCCATGCTCGGACGACCGGCCACAATAATCATCTCGCCGTTCTGAAGCCCGCACGTCATATCGTCCAGTTCGTGATACCCCGTCGCGAGCCCCGTAACGTGAGCGCCCTGGCGCTTCTCGATCAACTCGTACGCCTGGGTGACCAGGTCCTGCAAACCCTCAGCGTTGTTGCTGATCTTGCGGTCCGTGACCGCAAATATCTTGCGTTCGGCCAAATCGAGCTTCTCGTTGGGATCGCCCGTCTCCTCATAAGCAAGATCCATGATCTCGCTGGCCGCCTGAATCACCGTACGCATAAGCATCTTGTCGCGCACGATCTCGACGTAATACTCATAACTCGCAGAAGACGGCACGCTGTCGATAATCCGCTGCAGATACTCCACGCCGCCGACAACTTCCAGCTGGCCGCACCGCTCCAGTTCCTCCCGCAACAGCAGGCCGTCCACACCCTCGCCCCTGTTCTTGTCGTATAGCCGAACCAATGCCTCGTAGATGTTCTGATGCTCGGGCCGATAGAAGGCGTCGCAGTCCAGAAGCTCGATAACCCGTCCGATGCACGGTGGGTCAATAACCATACACCCCAGCACAGCCGCTTCGGCCGCCAGCGATTCCGGCATGCTGCGCACCGTCAGCCCCCCCGCCTCGGTCCGCTTGCCGCCGAAACCGTCTTGGCCCTTATACGTATTCCCTTGTTCTTTGCCCACGTCCGGCCTCATTTCGCGCAGAATAGTAGCGCCGCATTGTAACGCTGCCAAATCTGCCCGTCAAACACTTGTTGACATATTCTCCCCGCCGGCCCTCTGTCCTGTAAGATCGCCCGCAGACACATTGCAAGGACAATTATACCGCCTGATTGACCCGTCAGCCGATATATGCACAAGCTCCGCTCCGGACCACACCAGCCAGTCCGCACGCACTCCAATACGCGCAAGTGCCGCGGCAACATAGCCACGTTTCCCGCAGGTCAGTCCACGTACGCCGGCACTCGCAATCCGTTAGGATGCAGTCGCCTCGGTCTCGTCAGCTTCCGCCGCAGTATCAGCCTCTGCTCCGGCCTCACCCTCGGCCTCTTCCGCAACCGGTTCTTCCGGCTTGATCACAAGCCCGTCCTCGCGCTCCGGAACCACCACAACGCTGATCCGCGCCTTCAAGTCCGGACCGAACCGCAACGTCACGGTATGCGTGCCCAGATCCTTGATGTGATCCGGTAATTGCACCACCTCATCCGCAACTTCGAAGCCCTGTGCCCGAAGATTCTCGGCAATCTGACGGGCCGTCACCGAACCGAACAGATGCCCCTGCTCGTTGGCCTTGGCCGCCAGGACCGCCTCAGCACCTTCCACCGCCTCGGACGCACGCTCCAGACGCTTCTGCTCCCGCAAACGCTGTTCCGCCCGTCGGGCCTTCTCATCCGCTATCGCCCGGATGTTGTTCTCCGTGGCGACTTTCGCCAAACCCTGCGGCAGCAAATAGTTACGCGCATACCCCTCTTTCACGTCCACCACGTCGCCGAGCCAGCCCAACGACCGTATATCTTCACAAAGCAAAACCTTCATATCTAACACCTCATCTGTCGCCGTTTCAAACGCTCGACCGACACCACACAATCATGCCCGAAAATCGGGGCACGTCAGGCGGTGTACGGCAGCAGCGCCATGTATCTTGCACGCTTGATCGCCTTCTTCGCTTTCCGCTGGCAGGCCGCACAATTGCCGCTGCGCTTGCGCGAATATATCTTGCCCCGATTGGTCAGAAGCTTGCCAAGTGTATCGACGTCCTTGTAATCGATGTACTTCACGCCCCGCCTGCAAAAACGGCACTGCGTTTGATCGCGGGCCCCGGCGAAAGCCGGCTTCCTCGAACGCCCGCCACCCGATCTTCTACTGCGTCTGTCTGCCATATCTTTTCCTATTCGTTGAAATATCGATCTTTTCTTTGCCTGTAGTCTGCACTGATCCTGTCATATCACGATCGTTAGAACGGTATATCATCGTCGCTCGCCGGCGGACCATCATCGTAGCCGCCGCGGGAGGATGCCTGCGAGCCCGAACCGCCTCCTCCTCCGCCGCCCGGAAGGAACTGGAAGTTCTCCACAGTCACACGATGCTTGCTCCGTTTGCTGCCGTCCTGTGCGGTCCAACTGTCAAACGTAAGCCGCCCTTCCAGAAACACCGGCCGCCCCTTGCTGAGGTACTTGTTGATGTTCTCTGCCATCCGGCCGAATGCCCGACAATCCACGAAACACGTCTCTTCCCGCTGGTTGCCGTCCTGGGCCGTCCATCGCCGATTCGTCGCAACGCCGAAATCAACAACCGGCGTCTGGCTCGGCGTATAAGACAACTGCGGATCCCGCGTCAAATTGCCCATCAAAAATATCTTGTTGAAACTTGCCATAGTCGTCTCTTTTCCGTCTTGGCGTTGAAGGCCCCCTCGCCTGCCGAGCCGGCCTTACAACCCGTTTCAGCTTTGCACCGACAAAAACTACTCGGCGGTCTTGGGCTCCTCCGGGGTCGTTTCATCAGCCGACGCCTCTGCCTGCTCGTCCTTCGACTCAGCCGCCGATGCCTCATCCCCGGACTCGGCCGCATCCTTTGTCGCTTCGGCCTCCGGTTCCGCCTGCTTCTCAACCTCGGTTCCAGCCGCACTCTCAGCTTTCGCGGGCGCCTCTTCCGCAGCCTCCTTCTCTTCTGCCCGCTCCTTCGCAGCAGCTTCCCGCTCTTCCTTTTCCCGCTCGATCTGCGTCGCAGGCGTCTCCTTTTCAATATCTTCCTGTGTCATGTGCTCGGCATTGAGTATCAGCACCCGCATGATCTGCTCGGAAAGACGCACCGCCTTCTCGATTTCACTGATCCCCTCGCCCTCGCAGCGGAAGTATGTCAAAATGTACGTCCCGCGGCTGATCTTCTTAAAATCGTAGGCCAGCTTGCGGTCGTCCCACTTGCGCAGCGAGATGATCTCCGCCCCGACCCGTTTGAGAATCGTCTCGATCCTGCCGGTCACGTCCTTCCAGTCGGCTGCGGCCACCGCCGTATCGACCAGGAACATCCCTTCGTATAGCTTCTTTGTAGCAGTTGCCAAATCAGTTACCTCCAGCTTTACAGCATGTCATATATCGAATCATTTCTTTCAACAATGCGTCATTCAAATCGTGAACCGCTACTGCTCCGGCCGTCCGGGGTTGTACCGATTCATTGCTATGTCAATGCCCTCTTGCAGCCAGCACATAACCGCCTCCCGCGACGCTTCGACCGCCCGCTCCAACACGGGCCACTCCTCTTCGCTCGGCCTGCTCAACACATAATCGGCCGCGTCCTGCCGGCCGCATGGACCGATACCGATACGCAGACGCGCAAAATCGCTGCTGCCCAGCCTGGCAATAATGTCCGCCAGGCCGTTGTGCCCGCCCGCCGAACCCCGGGGCCGAATGCGAATCCGCCCCGGCTCCAGCGCCATATCGTCGGTCACCACCAGCAAATCCTCCGGCGAGAGCTTGTAGAAACCCATCGCCGTCGCCACCGCCTGACCGCTGCGATTCATGTACTGCCACGGCTTCAAGAGTATTAACTTGTCGTCTCTGTAAACGCCCGATCCGAATCGGGCCCCGAATTTTTGCCCTCGCGTGTCGATACCCAGCAATCCGCCGAGTGCGTCGATCACCATAAAACCCATATTGTGCCGGGTCCGGGCATACTCGCTGCCGGGATTACCAAGCCCGACAACCATTCTCATTCGGCTCATATCCTTCTGTGCTTCGTCGTCGCTCACTCCTGCTCTTCGGACTCCTGCCCGCCTTCGCCTTCCTCTTCCTCGCCGGCCTCACCGATCACCTCGGGCGCAGCCGGTTCCTCGGCTTCCACCTCTTCCGTCGTCGGAGCCTCGGTCACGACGTGGCAGGCCGCCAGCAACATATCAGGGTCGCTTGCAAGCTTCACACCTTCCGGCAGTTCGGCGTCCCTGGCGTACAGGGCATCGCCAACCTCCATCTCCTTGACCGACATAACGATGCCGTCGGGTATCTCGGTCACGCGGCATTCCACTTCCAGAGAATCCGCATGAGCGTCCAGAATACCGCCCTCCTCGGCTCCCTTCGGCGTGCCCTTCAGTTCCAGCGCCACCGACACCCTCACAACTTCCGTCACGTCCACACGCACCAGATCGGCGTGAATAATGTCCCTGCCAAGATGATCGTACTGCAGATCCTTGACAAGCATCTTCTCCTTCTTCTTGCCGACCTGCACGTCCATCAACCGGTGCCCGTGATGCAGACCCTCAATGAAATCGTGTGCGTTCACGGCGATCGCTTCGGGTGCCTTCTTGTGGCCGTACACAATAGCCGGAATCATCCCCTGGGCCCGCACTTGTGCGGCGTGCTTCGAACCTATGTGCTCCCGTACTTCCGCTTTCAAAAGCAGTGTCTTTGCCATACCTGTCTCACTTCAAAGATATCATCGATCTAATTACATGTTGTTAAACAAACTGCTCACCGACTCGTTCCGGTGCGTTCGCTTGATCACTTCGCCCAGCATCGTCGCAACGCTCAGAACCGTGATCTGCTCCATGCTCTGTATCTGTTCCGACGGCGGTATCGTGTCGGTCACCACCACTTCGTCGATCGGCGTCTCGGCCAGCCGCTCCAGCGCCGGCCCCGCGAATACCCCGTGCGTCGCCCCCAGATAAACCTTCCTGGCCCCGCGATCCTTGATCATCTTGATCGCGCTGCACGCCGTACCCGCCGTCGCAATAATGTCGTCGCACATCAGAATGTTCCGGTCCTTCACCTCGCCGATGATCTCCGACGCCTCGACCTTGCTGCCGCTGACACGCTTCTTGTGCACGATCGCAAGATCGCCGCCGAGATGCCCCGCGTAACGAGCCGCCATCTTGATGTTGCCCACGTCCGGCGATACCACCGTCAAATTGTCGATTCGCTTGTTCCGAAAATACCTCGCCAGAACCAGCTCGCCCGTCAGATTGTCCACCGGAATATCGAAAAAGCCCTGCAACTGCGGGGCGTGCAGATCCAGCGTCAGAACCCGGTCCGCCCCCCCCGCCGTGATGACGTTGGCCACCAGCTTGGCCGTGATCGGAACCCGACCCTCGTCCTTGCGGTCCTGCCGCGCATACCCGAAATACGGAATCACCGCCGTTATCCGCATCGCGCTGGCCCGCCGCAGGCAGTCCAGAAAAATCAGCAACTCCATCAGGTGCTCGTCCACCGGCCGGCACGTCGACTGCACCACAAAACAGTCCCTGCCCCGCACGTCGTCCTCGAGCTTGATCCACTTCTCACCGTCCGGAAAACGATCGATCTTCGCCCCGCCGACCGGAATGCCCAGATGCTTGCACACCGCCGCCGTCAATGCGGGATTGCTCGTACCGGAAAATACTTTGACGCTTTCACCAAGAAACATCTGCACTATCCTTTTCCCCTCAGGTTCTCCACATCCTGTTGCGATACCACCATCCCGGCACTGATATGCGAACCGTCCTCGATCACCAGAGGCGCCACCAGCACCGCACCGGAACCAATATAGCAGTCATCCCCCACCTTCGTATGATTGACATTCTCCCCGTCGTAATTCGCCGTCAGCGACCCGGCCCCGACGTTCACGTGCCGCCCGACCGTCGCATCCCCCAGATAGCTGTGATGCCGCACGCGGGCCCCCTCGTCGAGCGTCGTGTTCTTCAACTCCGCAAACACCCCCACGACCACGTCATCCCGCATCACCGTCCCGTGCCGCAAAAACGCAAACGGCCCGATCCGGCAGTTCTGCCCGATCACCACCTCGCCGTGAATATACGTAAACGGCTCGACCACCGTATCCTGCCCGATCTTCGCCCGCGCATCGATCCACGTATTGCCCGGATCGACGATCGTCACGCCGTTCTCCATCATCGCATGCTGAATACGCCGCTGCATGATCTTGCTGGCCGTGCTGAGCTGCCCCCGGCTGTTCACTCCCATCGCATCCTCCGGCCGCACCGCCGTAATCGCAACCACCTTCCGCCCGCCCGCAATCAGCAGCGCCAGCGCATCGGTCAGATAATACTCGCCCTTGACGTTGTCCGGCTTGATATTCGCCAGAGCCTCGAACAACGCCCGATTGTTGAACAGATAGTAGCTCGGATTAACCTCCTTGATCCCGAGCTGCTCTCGCGTGCAGTCGCTGTCCTCCACGATCCCCTGAATGTTGCCGTACACGTCCCGAACGATGCGCCCGTAACCCGTCGGATCGTCCATCAGCGCCGTCGCCAGCGTCACCGAAGCCTGCTCGGCGTGGTGCTTCTCCGTCAGAATCTTCAGCGTCTCGCCTCGAATCAACGGCCCGTCGCCGCAAAGCACCATCGTCTCGCCGTCGAAATCCTCCAGATGCTCCTTGCAGCACAGAACCGCGTGCGCCGTACCCTTCTGCTCCTTCTGCTCGACCCACACGATATCCTCGGCCTCGCCGAAACGCTTGATCACCTGATCCCCGCCGTACCCGATCACCACGAAAATCTTGCTCACCCCCGCACTCCGGCACGCATCCAGCACGTACGCCAGCATCGGCCGCCCGCAAACCTCGTGCAGCACCTTCGCCATCTGCGTGTTCATCCGGCTGCTCACGCCCGCCGCCAGTATGATTGCAACTCGTTCACTCATAACAACAACTCAAAACCACGTGTCCTGATTCCAACGCAATGAACCACTCGACAGCAGCTCAGCCAAACGCCAAACGCCCGGCCGCAACCGCCCGACAACTCCGCCGGCCATTCACCGGCACCTACCCGGCCTGGACTCGAACCAGGAATATGGGCACCAAAAGCCCATGTGTTGCCAATTACACCACCGGGTAATAAAACCCGCAAACCTGCGAAAAACGCACAATACGCGGCCCTTAAACCAGAACCGCCGCCCGGCCTTCCGGTGTTTCATCAAAAGCTGTCACGGAAATCCGACATCGATGCCGGATCCGACTTGTCCCCGCCGGAGGCTTGAGCCGACCACGCCGTGATACTGCCGACCCCAAAACCCCGAAAAAACGCCCAAAAACGCCCCTTCAGAGCCTGGCTACCCCGTGCGACAGGGAATCCAAACCGCGAATTATACACACCACCCCGCATCCCGACAACCCCTTTTCCCAAAAAAATACCCCCCCCACCGCCTCCTGAACTCCTCTTCTCTCCCTGTCATCCCGGCCCCCGAGCCGGGACCTCAACATCCCACGCATAGAACCGACGCGCCCCGGAAAGCCAGAAACTCGGCACGTCCCGCGCCGCCTGTCATTTCGAGCGGAGCTCGCCCCTTAGGGGCGAAGCGCAGTCGAGAAATCTGCTACCCGAACAAGCCCTTAATCACATCCCGCGAAGTCCCCTCCGAACCGACCCCCCTCACCGCCGTGCATAGTGTCATCTCGACCGAAGTGAGTCCCCCGAGCCGGGACATCAACATCCCACGAAAAAACCGACGCGCCCCCGTCGGGCAGAAACCATGCATCCTGGCGCCTATCCTGTCATCCAATTTCAAATCTCGACTTTCCATTTTCATTTCCCCCTGTCATCCCGGCCCCCCGCCGCGACCTCAACAACCAGCGAAAACAACCGACGCGAACCCCTGCCTCAGAAACCCTGCATACCAGCGCCACGCTCATCTAAGACACCGCCCGGCCCCGTGTCGCTTCCTCCACAATGGCAATCCCCTCCGAACCGACCCCCTCACCGCCGCGCATAGTGTCATCTCGACCGAAGTGAGTCCCGCGACGCCGGGACATCAACATCCCACGAAAAAAACGACGCGCCCCCGTCGGGCAGAAACCATGCATCCTGGCGCCTATCCTGTCATCCAATTTCAAATCTCGACTTTCCATTTTCATTTCCCCCTGTCATCCCGGCCAACGAGCCGGGACCTCAACATCCAACGAAAAGAACCGACATGCTCCCCTGTGCCAGAAACCCTGCACACCAGCGCCTCCTCCCGCATCAATTCTCCACCCTCGAATCTCGACTTCTCTCTGAACCCGCCATCACAGCTATCGCGTATGAACCCCTTCTCTGTTCACCATTTCAAAAGCCATACGCCCCGCGTCAAAGCGATCGACAAACTCGATCCCCTCCGCCTGCATCTGATCCATCAGCAGGTTGTGGTATTTGGTCCTCAACGCCCCGATGATATCTTTAGCCCGGCACTCTTGCTCCGGAATCTCACCGTCAGCATTAACCAAATCCGTATAAACCCGAGCAATCTCCAATAGCGTCATAGTTCCTCCTTCGCTATCCTAATTGCAATCCTCGTAGCATGATCTCGGTCTTTGTATTCAATACCCTGCTGCTTTAGCAACTCGATAAACCGCCAATGAAGCTCGACCCTTCGTTCTTCCAGCCTCTGCAGCTTGCTGACATCATCTGTCGTTTCGATTCTTTCCAGAATCTTAACATACTCCGAAGCAACCTGGTAAAGATTCTCCGCCATATCTTTTCCTCTCCATTTCTCGACTTCTTTTTGCCCCCTCACAGCCTGACCAGCGGCCGTCACGACCCTGTCATTCCCGCGAAGAGCCTGCCCTGAGCGAAGTCGAACGGGCGCCGAATCCAGACCCTTCAATTGCCGCCTTCCAGCCCTTTTTCTTACTTCTCTATTCTCGACTCCTCTTACCGCCTGTCCGCTGCGCAGCTCACCAATGTAGAGGATCACTGGAATGGAATGACACAGAGCGACGCGCTATTCCTCGTAGGCTGCATCCTGTTGTTGGGCCTCATCTTCTGCTTCGGTTTGTTCTTTAAAGCAGTGTTTCTTTCGGATTCGCTCCGCTTCCCGAGAATATGTCTCAGCCAGAGAACGCATTGTGACTGCTACGCGATGAAATCCCTCTGCTTCGACCTCATCAGCCTTTGCCTTGTATTTCTCAGCCAACTCGTCCTCTGGCGCACCTGAAGGAACAACGGTTACAACTCCGCGTGAATTGAATATGCCCGTATGGAATCCCTGTCGCATTTCTTCGGCTTCTTTGGCGTTGAGAGCTTCAGCGACTGTCTTATGTATCCACAGACCATCGGGATCGGGCGGGGCACTTCCTGAGCGTGCTCTTCTCGACAGGCGGTCCCTGCGGCCCCTAGCTGACCGTGCAGTTGCTGGATATGCACCCGGTCGCGGCGAGCATTAGAGTACACGCCAGTCCCAATCCAACTCTTGTGATCTGATATCTGAGTCCTTCCCTCATCTGCCATCTCCTTCACAAGCTCATCAAAGCAACACTCACGATGCACGCCGCATCAAAGTGACGCCGGCAGTCTGCGTTACACGACCAACCCTGACTGGTCGCAGCCTCATCTTCAGCTTGAACGTGTGCACCTTGTCGTAGTTCTTGCCCATCGCAATGTGTATCTCGCCCGTATGAAGGTTGTACACGACGGACCAGACAGTGTGATTCTGCTTGGTGGCCTCCAATATGTTCATTGCTCCCTTGGCGGACATGTGTCCCCCGGCCGCGACGAGGGATTCATTTGCCGCGTTGTATCTCCAGCAGTCCGGCTGTATTGGCTCAGATAGGAGATAGTTGGTTGATACCTGCCATGGCACATCATTTCGAACGACCTGCATTTTTCCGCCCGTGAATTCGACGATCGCCGAACCGCCATATGCATCGGCTATGTGAAAATGTCCGGGCAGCAGGAAATCGATGTTGTACTCGCCGATAATCTGCAACGCCTCATTAACGTCCGCGGCGTGGTCGAGTACCAGACGCATCACCTGGCTCTGGATGAGCGTTGGCCTGTTGGGGTCCCTGGGAACCTTCCTCTCGGGCACGGCGTTGACCGCAATGGCGACTCCACAGGCATTCATGCCTTCGACAATAGCGTGCGGCGCAGCCAGAAGAGTGAATCGTTTGGACCACGGAATATGCTGCATTCCTTCGAGCTGCAGGTAGTAGAGATCGACCATGGAAACCGATGCATATCCTCCGGCCGGTTCGGTGAATAGCAGCAGGGATGAGCGGTGTCGCCAATCGAAGTTCCGCCCGAAGAATGAGTCTCCTTCCGGGCTCAGAGCAGCGAAACTGGTGCATGCATCCGGATTAACCCGTGTGTATACCTTACGGAGAGGTTCCCAGTCCATACCCACTTCCGCCACCTGATCCGTGAAGTACGGACCGCGATAGTGCATTACGAACAGGGGGTAATCATCGACTTTCTCCAGCGATGCCATAGTTCTGATCGGACCGTAGGCCGCTGCGGCAAGACCCGCCAGGATCACTATGAGTACGACCAGAAGGACCCTCTTCAGACGTTTACGCGGCTTGCGCGGGCTCTCCTCTTCTTTCGGCATGGCCTCATTGCTGTCAGACATAGGCTATCCAGTCAATACTACAAATGTTGTTTCTGCAGTTCCGATCATGTGGCTTCACGCCCTGGGCATCAACGAGACATACCTCCGGCCGGCGCCTCCGGATACTTCACAAGCTAATTCCGGTAATTCCGGGGACACCATAGTTAATTCCATATTGGACTTCGAACACCCAGGCCTCCACGGCTCAGAACATACGCATAGATCATCGTCCTTTTTACCTCCTTATGGCCCAAATGCTCTTGTGCGCACAATCCATCGACGCCAAAGAATACAACTCTTATACTCGCCCTGATCGTCCCATTGCAGCACCTCTCGCCGGGGCCAGGCTTTGTCTGAAGACTCCGTCGTCGGCCCGAGAGCGAGCGGTTTTTCGTCTGGCAAGGACGGCGAAACAGGCGATATTGGATATATCGTCGATGCAGCCGGACGCCGTCCAGACGGGAAACAAGCCGCTCGAAGCCAGATCGAGTTTTCAGACACAGCCTGATACGACACCTGCCGCCGACGAACCACAAAAACCTTCAGAAAACTCCGTAACGCTTACTCCCCCATTCTACCATTTCCCCCCAAAACCGCAAACCACGATTTCCCCAAAAACTTCAACTCGTTTCAACTCTCGAATCTCGATTCTCCATTCTCATTTCGCTCCCCGCCAATCCTTTTCTCAGAAAATGGCCTCCATTCCCCATCTATCATGTAAATCATCCACAAGGCCAAAGTCCCCACCCCGAATGCGCCCAGGTCGGCCCCTTACAGTGATATGCAAATATCACAGCGGACGCAACAAGGCCTCTTATCCCCGCACGCCGGGGCTTGCCCTTTAAATCACGTAAATCTCCCACTTCCGAGTTTGCCATGTGCTCCCGATATTGTCTGAGGTCGGCCTTACAATGTGGCATGCCAATGCCACAGCGGACGCAGGGAAGGTTTCTGAAGATGCTCGCATCGAGAAGAAACCCTCCAATGCGAACGCCCGGCCGACCGATCCCACGAACAAAACCTCCTCCAACGAAATCCTGTGAATCTTGTTAATCCTGTCAAAGAATGTTCTCTCCTCTGTGTCCTCGGTGCCCTCTGCGGCCGGAAAACCTTGCCCTTTCACCCCAATCCTTTCAATCTCGCAAATCTCGTCGCCCCCGTGCACCATCTGCCCCCAAATCATTCACGCCTCGGCCACTCCGTGATGCGCAGCAGCACGCGGCCGCAAAGGCCGGCCCTTGCCCCGGCGTTGCCTGCATGTCGTTCATGCAAGCGATCGGGAGAGAGAGGGCTGTCGCAGATGCCTGCATCGAGAATGGCCCGCCTCTCGGATCGCAAAAGGGCCGCCCGGCCCGCAACGCCATCCTATATCCTGCCAATCATCCCTGAATCATGCACCAGTCTCAAAGACGCGCCCCGGCGATGCGCAGATACCCGGTGATGGGTCGGCCCTGCCTGTGGTGCGCAGCAACACGCGGACGCAAAGGAAGGCCCCTTGCCCCGGCGTTGCCTGCATGTCGTTCATGCAAGCGATCGGGAGAGAGAGGGCTGTCGCAGATGCCTGCATCGAGAACGGCCCACCTCCCTGATCGCAAAAGGGCCGCCCGGCCCGCAACGCCATCCTATATCATGCCAATCATCCCTGAATCATGCACCAGTCTCAAAGACGCGCCCCGGCGATGCGCAGATACCCGGTGATGGGTCGGCCCTGCCTGTGGTGCGCAGCAACACGCGGACGCAAAGGAAG